>JAJDXS010000034.1 GCA_022823145.1 Gemmatimonadota bacterium | reverse complement strand
GCGCCCGCTCCGGCTCGCTCCGCTCGCCTCTGCGGGCGCTCAACAGCCCGGGCCTTCCCCGTGACCCGGTCACGCAAATCACGCGGGAATCTGCATGATTATGAGAGACAAGCCAGCACACGCAACGTTTAACGTCGCGGTCTGGCAAGGGGACGCTGCGCCCCCCTTTGACCCCCAGCTTCCCGCGTTGCTCGCGCGAGCAGTACGCGGGCTCGGCCGTGCCACCGCCGAATCGCGTTGCCGACGTTTCGCGACCCACCGCCGTACCGACATGGCCGCCGCCGAGGCCCGGTCCCGGGGCTGTAGAACGGTTCGTGGGTTCGTTGTGGATCCAAGTTGCTCGCGACCGGGCATCCCCAGATCAGCGTATCCCTTCCGGCTGACGCCTCGCCACCACTGTCTGCACACCCAGCTCGTCCACTTCCACGAACGCGACCAGCCCGCCGGGACCGAAGGCACCTGGCATCGCCATCACGTCCTCCGGGAATGTCCCCAGGTAGCGTCCGTCCGAAGTGAGCACATCGATGGGGCCATCGCTCACCGGCTCTTCCCCGCGGCGCTGGACCCAGATGTAACCCTCCCAGCTTGTGCGCAGCCTGCGAACGACGGGGACCACGGGGTGGAACTCCATGGACTCCGCCTGCGCGCGCATCGCGTCGGTCATGCTGCTCATCACGGCACCCCTTTCACCACCGGACCTGCCCGCTCCCAAAGGATCGCCTTCCAGCCCCTTGAGACGACGCTCCCTCTCGTCCTGGCGGATGCTTTCCGTTACGGGTTCGGGCACAAACGGCCTCGTCAGGACGCGCTCAAGCCTGCCGTCGGCACCCACCACCTTGATCGCATAGGTGGACGAATCGGTGTAGGCCACTCCGCCCTGGGGTAGTGCGCCCGCACTCAGAGGAGGTATGAATCCCGTTGCCTCGCCCGGCGGGAGCCATGCGCGCGCTACCGTGTCCAAGGAGGCTTCGTTGTCGGTCAGATCCATGCGCACGACATGTCGATACTCCGGTTGGGGCAGGGTGCCGTCAGCCTGGCCACGCAGCATGGCGATATCGATGATTCGGACTTCCCCGGTCGCAAGCACTCTCTCTCCCCGCCGATCCACGTCCAGACGCGGCATGAAGATCATCGCGCCGTCCCGCAGGCGCACCGTACGCTCGAACTCTCCATCGGGTCCAAACACGCTGAATCGCTGATCGAAGGCGGCGACACGTCCGTCGGAGAGCACGGCGATCCGAATCGAAGTGGTGTTGTGCTGGTCGAACTCTCCGGGACCCTGGCCGACGCCTCCCAGCTGCCGCACGAGTTCTCCCTCCGGATTCACGACCACGATCCGCGCGCCCTGGGTGTCCACAACGTACAGGTTGCCGATCCGGTCGAACGCCAAATCGCGCACATTGCCGAAGGTCTCCCAGTCTTCACCCGCAACAGCCCCCACGCGGTATACCTCCTCGAAGTCCGCGTCGAGGAGGCGGTCCTCGGCGGGCAGCTTGACGACCTGCTGCGCGGCAAGCGGGGCCGCGATCAGGGAACGAGCCAATGTGAGAACCATCCCTGCGGCGACCGTCGTCCGGCATCTCATGACAACTCTTCTCCCTCGCTGAGCGGAGCATCTCCTTGGCTGGCGGCGGCACTCGATCTGGTTCGACTGCTCACCCACAGGGTGGGGTCCACTGGCTGGCAGACACCAGAAGAGGCGCAAAGGTTGCACTTTCCGTCGGTGGCGGCATCATGTCAGTCAGATCAGGCAGCATGGGACGAACGACCGCAGTGCGGCAAGTGGCGGCGAGGCCCTTTGGGTCTCTCTGTCCGGCGCTGTTGGAAGGTGAGTTTAGTCCGCCGTGGCAAACGTGGAGAGCGAATCCGTTGCTCGGCGCGGTCCACATGGGTGGCGGCGGTGGGGCGTCCGGTGGCGGGCCAGAGTCGCGCGCTGAGAGGGCGGAGCCCGACTACGCTCCAGTAGAGCGTTGCCGTTGGGGGATCGAAGGGGCGGAGCCCCTCGTCAGCCTTGCAGGGGTCGCGCGGAGCGTGGCCACGAAAGGTAGGCTGGCCGGCTGGCCGGCTGGCCGGCTGGCTGGCTTGGACACCTTACGGTGCTCCGAGCCAGCCCGGCGGGCGTGCTCGAACTCGCGCCCGGCCGCCGCTTGAAGACCGCGACCCGAGTCGGTTGGGCGCTTCCCCCTACACCGCGCTACGGGTCGGTACCATATTGCTTCTTCGGTCCTGCGGACAATTCGGATGGCACGGTTGTGATTAGGCCAGCCATTCCAAGGTGGAGTCGATCAATGGGCGTACCAACTCGGCCCGGAGGGTTGCTGGGCTTCCACAACGCGCTCGCACTGCTGGCGGCGGGCGACTGTGCGGAGGCGGCCCGCGCGTTCCAGGACAGCCGGTGGGAACGCCAGACGCTAGCGAGGACGGAGCGGCTCGCCGTCGTGGCCTATTGCCGAAACGGCAGGGCCAGACGATGACCGGGCGGGGGGGCTTCATTGTGGTGGGCTGCCTACTGGCGCTGCTCGCCGTATTCCTGCTGCTGGTCGCGCTGTTCGTGGTCGCGGCGGTGCCGTGGTGGTCGTGGCCGTTGGCCGTCGCGGTCGGGATGGCGCTGGGGCTGGCCTCGAATCCGAACATTGACTCGGACCTCCAACAGCGCCTCGCCGCGTGGTGGAGGATGGACAAATGGCGGTAACCCGGACAGTCCCCCAGCTAGCGGCGGACCTCCAGCTTACACCACGGGTCCTGGTCTCCGCTCTGCCCGCTGTCCCGGCGGAGGTGGAAGTGGGGGCGCTCGTCGGTCCTCCTGTAGCCATCACGAGCGAACCCGCAGGAGGTTGAGACCACGGCTTGGCCGAACAGGGACATCCGCTGCGATCCCATTCGATCCCACGAAATCCGGCTCACTCTTGCATATCGGAAGTGATACGGGTACCGTTGCCTGTCGACGCAATCTGCTGTCACATAGCAGGTTACAACATTTTGGGATAATCCCAGTTGTTATGAGACTTCTTGCATGGATTCGCGTCCCGTTTTGGTCGATTTCAAGTCGGTTCGTTGGTTGCACTGCATGTTGCGGCTATCTTTAGGCATCTGGACTTACTGGGCGTGTGTCGAGCGCGGCATGCAACGCGGGATAGGAGGTCGAATGTCCGGCACTGGAAGACTATCGGCATGGGCCGCGATGCTCTCGATCGCGCTGGCCGCCTGCAGCGACATCCTGGGGAGTTCTGATCAGGCGCTCACCACGCAAGAGGTGGAGGCGCTTTATCATGGCGTCTCGGCGCTCAGCCGCGACACCACTCTCACAGCCATCTCCTTCACCGCCGACGGGGCGGTGTTCGAATGTCCGCTGGCTGGAGAGGTAGCCGTGGCGCTGAAGGTGAGCGAAGAAGAGGCCGGGGACACCCTCCGCCTGGTCACCGATGCCACGCTGGTTCCAGCCGGATGCGGCATTTCGAGCCGGGGCGTGGATTTCGTCCTTGACGGCAATCCGCATGTCCTGCAGGAGGTGGTCGTCCAGATCGTCGGCTTCTTCGACGGCCTGACGATCGAGGGGGCGATCAGCGGTGGGTTGGATTGGGAGGTGGATGACCGGTCGGGCACCTGCATGATCGACCTGACGCTTTCCGCCGAGCCCGACTTGTCCGGGCCGGAACCGCGGGCCAACGGCAAGTACGCCGGCATGATGTGCGGGGAGACCGTGGAGTTCGACGCGGACGATCTCGTGTCCCCCTGAGCCCCATGCCGCCCCGAACGGCGCGACGGTCAGCGATGAGTGCACCGTAGTCTCGTCGGAAAGTCTGGGGGCTCCAAGGGGTAAAAGCGCCCCTTGGCGAGACCGCGATGTGCTGGCTCGTGACCCGTTACGGTCAGGAGCAGGCTACCCCCCGTGGTGTCTGCCGGAGGGGCTGGCGGGGGGGCTGTGCCCCCTCTGACTCCCGCAACGAAAACGGCACGCCGTGACCGCCGGACACACCAGAAGGAGGATCCAGTATGCCTGTCGACATGGAGCCCATCATGTCGGTCTTGACTCGGGTACTGGCACTCTACGGTGCCGCGCTGTCTACGTACATCTGCATAAGGACCATTCGATCCGAACGCGTCAGGGTCTTAGGGATACGCCGGGTCGACGCCGAGCGGGTTGCCGCACGGGGCGTGGGCAAGATCGAGCGTGTGTCCGAGCTCGTGCGCGACGGCCCAATCCACGAGATCCGAGAAGGCGACTCTCCAGACCGGCCCGCAGGCGGAGCGATGGGAAGCTCGCGGCAAGCATTACCTGATCGTCGGTCGGCGCGGTATCTTTCACGGGATTCCAATACGACCGCAAGGAGGCGACGGTGAAACCGCTAGACGCAACTCGTCGCGGCTGCCCGGCGGGCCTGGGAAGGCTGGCTAGGACGTTGCTGATTCCCGCCTTACTGCTTTTCCCGCTCGGAGGGTGCTCGCTGGCATTTGTCGACGGGCCTTCTCGCGCGCCGTCCCCGTCCGGGAACGCCTGCACGAGATCGTACACGGCACCGACGCTGGACCTGTTGGGAGTGCCTGCGACGTTCGTGCTCGGTTTCGGGTTTGGAGGGTTCGAGCGGTCTCTGGAAGCCATCGCGCCCGATGACGACGATACGTTCGGGAACTTGGAGAAAGCGTCCCTCGCAGCTTCGGGAGTGCTGCTCGTCTCAGGCGTGTACGGCTTGGTCCAGGTCGGACGATGTCGGGGTTCACGGGAGCAGGGTGGGGGTCCGCAACTCGCGCCAGGCTGGCTCGACGGCCGCTTCCTAGGCAACGTGCCCGACCGTCGCGTTCCGGTCGGGAGGCGTCCCTATACTCCTGGGCCTGAGTTCGCCAGTGTGAATCGCTCCTCTGCCCATCGGTGATGCTGCGCCCCTCGATGCGACGGTGACACTCGGCGGGCAGAGTTCAAGCACCTCGGAGTCAAACGGATTGGGGCTAGCCGCCGACATCGCGGCGGGACTCCGCGTCACGTCGCCTGCGCGTTGGGTTTTCGGCGCTGCGAAGAGCTGACCGTATCCGCGCCTTTAGCCATCGAGGGGCCGATTCACCCGACCTCGATCGGAGAACCCCCCAATGTGTGGGCCGGGCGGTGGGAGTTCACCGACCGCTTCGGTGCCGGCGCCTGGGTTCTTCTGGGGCGGCCTGAGCACCATGCAGGAACACTGGCCTATCTCACTGGGTCTGGGAACGACGCTGCACCTCGGTCGGCCTTGGGACATTCAGCTGCACCATGACGCTCGAACTTCAGCTGGTCCGAGACGCTCCCCGCACCGCAGATCAGCCACGACACCGAGCTACGGGCGTGGAGCCTGTCAGTGGGGTTGCGGACTCGGTAGGCATCGGCCGGGTGGTGCGAACACATGCACAGATACACACCCGCATTTCGGGGCAATTTCCCCGCCATTTCAGTACGCGGGGGTCAACGCGGGTCAACGGCAAGAAACGCAGATCGTGCAGCCCCGGTTGACTACAGGCCACCTCCTGCTGGCATCCGCCTACACCGGCCAGTCTCGGAGAATCCGCTCGGTTTCTTCGAGGTGGTCCGTCTCATCACGTACAAAGTCCTCAAGCTGCACGGTGAGTCCCTTGTCGCCGTACGCCTCGGCTTCCTGCGCTCGCGTGGTGTATGCCCTTACCGCTTGTTTCTCGGCCACCACCACAGCTTCGAGCATCGCGCGGTTGCCCTCTGGCAGCGGGACGCGGCGCGCCGCAGTCGTGGGCGTCCCTCCGAGCGAGACGATCTTATTGGCGAGAAACTGCGCGTGTAGCTGTTCGTCGGCGACCTCGGCCAGGAAAAACTGCGACAGTTGAGGCCGATAGGGACCGGTCGCGCGTGCGGCGTACACGGTGTACTGGATGATCGCGCCGAACTCGTCGGCGAGATCGCTGTTGAGCCTCTCGATCAGTGCTTCCTTGGTCAACGTATCTTCCTTTGGGAGGGTGTGAACTCAGATTCCGTGACTGGGCGCGCCGGCGGGCTCCTCCCCGAGGGTGAGGGCACGCCGCCCCAACGCGACCGAAAAAACCTGCTTTCACCTGGGAACCAAAGTCAACTGCTCGCGGAGCGGTTTCGATGCGGTCTGGCCGAGCACGGGTGGTCCCACTGGCAGGCACGGGCGCTTCGGCTACTATACTGGCCCGGGCAGTTCGCCTAGAGTAGAGCATCCACCGTGAGCGCCGCCGTCTGTTGGTCGGTCATGCAGAATAACAGCGCGTGGATGCCAGCGATGCCGCCCGCCCAGGTCGAGGTGTGGGAGAAGGCGGGCCGGATGATGCCGGCCCCGGCTGCCGCGGCGGCGATGCCTGCCCTGGAAGCTATGTGGGCATCAAGGGGCGGATCGCCGGGCCGGTATCCCTTTGCGGCATGGTCGAGACCTACCGCTGCGCTGACTTCGTGGGCCCCGCCAAACGCATCGGAACGTCCGTCCGGCTCGGCCAGGAACGCTGGTTCGTCCGCCCGGCGTTGCGCGCGGGCGTCGAGTACGATGCGGCGACGTGTCGCCGACCGCCGGGGCGAGCCTGACGTTCGGACGGCGCTACGGCGCTCGCTTCATCCTCCACCTCGGGGAGGCCTCCGGGGGCACTCTGAAGCTCTTCCAGATGGGCGGGTACGTCTCGTTCTGAGCCCTCCACGACCGGGCCGGAGGCGATGACTTCGGCGCACGGACACAACCAACCGCGGCACGCGGGCTCGATAGCCTTCCCGCAGGGGATTGCTGGACCGGGAGCGACCCCAGGCGAGGGGTGGGATGGCAGCGCACATCCCAGCCGTCGCCGTGGCGTATGAGGCGTGCCGAATACGGGGGTCGCTCCCGGCAACGGCCGCAAGCACCCGTGCGGCACGGATGCGTCGGCGGCTGTGGCACAAACGCAAGGACGCCAGTAACTTGTGGAATCGACATGGAGTCCGATCCGAGCGGCAATCTCGCGCACAACGACCCCGATGTGAGACGGACACCTTTGGATCGGCAACGGCCCCCGCCCATGGGCGGTCAAATCCCGCCTTCCGAGAAGCGGCTGGAACGCCATACCGCGAAGCAGTCGATCACCGCTTCCGAGGGCGCCGTCGGGAGCGCTGCCCGGAGTGCCGCGAGCCGCGCCAGACAGTCCCGGATACGACCGTACCGCGCGATCACGCTTTCGTCCCTGCTGCGTATGCCCCGCTCCATACCCTCGATCTCGCGGCGGATCTGGCGGCCGGTCGCGGGCGCCTTCGCGCGGTCGAGGGACCGGGCCGGCGAGGTCCAGTGGCCGAGAACCTTCTCCGCCCGGCCAAGCTGCCTCTCGGCGCCTGCGACCCCGACGACCTCGACCGACCAGCCCAGCTCCCTCAGCGCCTCCCAGAGCCTCCGGTGCCGATCCCGCCACGAACGGAGCGCGGTCGAGGTGTCGTAGCCGGGATCGGCGTGGACGAACACGGCACGGCCCAAGTCCAGCGCCACGGGCATCCCGCGGGGGAAGTACCGGCGCGCGCTCCCGGCGGCGCCCCGGTAGACCCGGACGGGCACGAGCGACCGGCCGATGCCGAGCGCCTCGAACGCGGCGACCTTCTCCGGCTCTGTGGGTAGCCAGGGCAGGCCGGTGTGCTCGATCACGTAGTCGAACGAGAGCAGGCGGCGCATCGCCACGTCGGGCGAGGTGATCCGGCGGTGGCGAACGCCTTCGGCGCCCAGTGCGCGGTAGATGCCGCGCGCGCAGATCCGGCAGACCTTCAGGTCTCCGACCGTCTCCTCGGCAGCCAGCCTTCGGTCCCTCAGGGCCTTCACGAACCGGAGCGTCGCAAAGCGGCTGAGTCCGAGCCACGCCGAAAGCTGCGTGCGGGTGAACACGCCTCCGTGCAGGCTCGCCAAGGCGATCCACTCGGCGCGCTGGCCCGTCAAGCCGAACGGCTCCAGCGCCTTCTCACGCCCCTGTAGATGGTCGATCATCGCGGCTGCCGTTGGTCGAGAGCTCTGCTATACATGAATCGAACATTGCGTGGGCGGGCTTAGGCACCATAAGGGAGCCAGCCAGCCCCCGGGCGCGCTCGGCGGACGGCCTCCGGCACCGCGAATCTCGGGTCGGCGGCATCTCCATACCGTACACGGAGAAGCCCGATTTCCGGTCGTGTCAACCATCCGAATCGAGGCGGTTTCCCAAGGGGTCCAGCGCCGTTCCGGAGCCGTATCGGGCTTCCGTCAGCGGTGCCCCCGACGCCTTGGGCAACGGCTGGCCGGGAACCTGTCTCACGCCGCGCCGTCCCGGCTCTCCTCGATCCGCTGGCGGATCCACTCGTCCACCTCGGACTCGATCCAGCCCACCGCGCGGGCGCCCAACGACACGGGCCTCGGAAAGCGCCCCTGCTCCAGCCAGACGTAGATCGTGCTCCGCGACAGGCCGGTGCGCTCCAGCACCTTTGGCAGCCGCAGGAAGCGTACCCGCAACAGTGTGTTGGGCTCGGTCGTGCTCGTCATCCTCTCGTACCTCCTTCGCTGATTGATGAATCCTGGGAACCATCCGATTCGCGACTCCGGCCGTAAGCCTCCATGAACGCCAGAACCCGGTCTGCGGTCGCCGACCTGGGCGAACGGCCTCGGCACGAGTCGCCCAGGAAGCTCCGGCCTCCGACCGCGCGCTCCCCGAACTCCGACGGCGGCAACCGCACGCGCCGAAGAAACGCGGCCACGCGGCGCTCGAAGTGCATCGTCAGGCTCTCCATTGCCCATCCACCAAAACACGGTGGTGGCAAGCACCGCAAGGTGGTAGGAAATAGGCTATTTCCCACGTCGTTGAGAGACAACGGGATACAGAACTGGACTTCTGGAGATCGTCGCCAGTCGGGCCGAAAACCGCCTATGCCGTATCGGGAGCCCGGTTGCTCCGGTGGCATGAAGTAGGTAATTTCCCACTCATGGGACGAAGAAGGAAGGACACCGATCAACTGGACCCGGTGCGCCGGAGGCTGCTCAGGCTGGTGGCGGACAGCCGCACGAACCTGCGCACGGCCTCGCGCGCCATGGACAGGAACGCCGCCTATCTGCACCAGTTCATCCACCGGGGCACGCCCAAAGTGCTGGCCGAGGACGACCGCGAGGTGCTGGCGGAGCATCTGGGGTGCAGCCCCAACCTGCTCAGGCACGACCGAGGCTTCAGCCGCAAAACGCGCCGGAAACCGCCCGTGGCCGCACCGCACGCCGCCCCGAAGGGCTATAGCGCCGTGCCGGAGATCAATATCCGCGCGTCGGCGGGTCCGGGCGCTTGGAACGACGAGTTCGAGCGGACGAGGGACATGTGGCTGTTCGCCGATCCCTTGATCCGCCACGAGTTCCGGGCCAAACCCGAGGACTTGCAAATGATCGCGGTGGACGGCGACTCGATGGAGCCGCTGCTATCGAGCGGCGACCGCATCCTGATCGACGTGAGCCGCCAAGTGCCGGTGCCGCCCGGCATCTTCGTGATCTGGGACGGCATGGGGCTCGTCGCCAAGCGGATCGAGCACGTACCCCACTCCGACCCCGCCAAGGTGGTGCTCAAGTCCCTCAACCCCGAGTACGACAGCTACGAACGTCCCACCGAGGAGGTCCGCGTCGTCGGCCGCGCCGTCTGGGTCTCCAAGCGGCTGTGAGGTGCGAGGGTGGTGGTGTGAACGGCCTAAGCAGAGGGAGTCTCAGGCCGCCTCACCTTGAGTTGTAGACGTTGAGCACCGCGCTCGCGACGAACTGAAGAGTATAGATCGAGCCACCCACCAGCTTGCTCGGATCATCGAGGTAGCGCCACTCGGGAAAGTCGTTGTCGTGATCCGTTAGAACCCTCCGCACCGTCCTCGTTTCGACGGCGAACCCGGTGCGCCTGATCTGTTCGAAATCGCGCTCCAACTCGACCTGCACGTGCGCAGGCAATTCATCGAATAGCTTGGATAGGCGGTGCCCCCAAGCTCCTTGGTCGTTGCGGTGCTTGGCGACCAGCGCCTTCAGAGCGAGTTCCACGACGAACGGCAACAGGAAGCGGGCGGCGTACTCGCAACCGAGAGCCGTCGTACTGACGGCGTTCGTGGCGGCCACCTCCGCACCTGGCAACGCACGGCGGATGATCTGAGGGTCACGCTGTGAGCTGATCAGGATTTGAGCCGCGTATTGGAGGGCTAGAGCCTGACCGTGCCTCAGGCGGTGGAGCTCATCCTGTTGGGTTGTCATCGGTGATTCCATGGGTTGCGGCCCGGGGGGCCGTTAGTTGGGGTGTGCCCGGCGATCAAGGCTCCAAGACTCCTTCTGAACCTGACACGGCACGTACGGTCTCCCAAGTGGCCCTACGGCGGCATATCGCGCGATGTGAGGTAATCACTCCCGCGCCTACACGGCTTCGGCGCGCCTCTCAAGCAGGTCGGCTCGCTGATATACCTGAACGACCTTGCTCTTCGGAACGTGGGCAGGCAGGCCTCCGCGACCTCGACCGGAAACCGGACTCGGCCATCCCAGCACGTTCAGCGCGCCAGGTGCTGACCGGAACGGTGAACTCGCGGCCCGCCTTCATCCTCGACGCCAAGGCGTCCGACTCGGCCGAGCCACCGGCGCAGGCGCCCCGTGATAGGAATGGACCACCTCGATTCAAGCGTTCCGTTAGGTTTCAGATTTCGACGCAGGGACGGATCGGATATGGCACTGATTCCACCGGGGTATCTGAACGCCGTCGTTTCCTTGGGGACGGTGGCGGAGTCGTTCGTACACTGCGGTACGGGCTTCCTGTACGCTCACCCGCTTCCTAGTAGTTCGCCAGGTCGAACCTCGTATCGAGGTTTCTTGGTGACCAATCGCCATGTGGTGGAGGGTGGAATCACGCACGTCCGCTTCAACCATCTCGAAACGGGTTTGACAGTAGAGCCTGTCGGTGCCGCCGCGTCGGGTGCGTGGACCTTTCACCCGCGGGGTGCGGACATAGCGGTAACGCCCCTGCTGAGACACAGTCCCTTGTCGCGGGGGCGAAAGCTGGTGGACGTGGAGATGTTCCTCGGCGATGTCGGCACGAGCTTTGGGGACGGCGTCCAACCAGTAGAGGGGGACGGCGTCTTCGTAATTGGCTTCCCTCTCGGCCTCGTGGGCGACGCCCGGAACCACCCGGTCGTCAGGTACGGTGTCATCGCCCGAATCCAGGACTGGATAAGAAGAGACGAGGACACTTTCCTCATCGATGCGCCAGCGTTCCCTGGCAACAGTGGCGGCCCGGTCGTTCTCAAACCGGACTTGGCATCCATCAACGACACGAAGGCAATCACGCACTGCCTCCTCGTGGGCGTGATCAGCAAGCAACTCCGCAGCCGAGAGGTCGCGATCAGCGAACGGACCGGCGATCCGCGAATCGTCTTCGAGGAAGACGCCGGCTTGGCAAAAGTAGTCCCAGCGGAATTCGTCAGAGAAACAGCGATCCAAGAAACCTCATTCCCACAATCGCTATAGGATGGCGATGCCCTAAAAGCCTGGCGCGGCCCCCCCGTCCGGGCCACCGACTCGCTTAGCCGATGGAATAGACGCCGTCACCCGTCCGGCGTTCGTGGAACCCTGGGCCGTGAATCGCTATGATGTCCTGTCAGACACCGATTCCCGGCGGTGTCAACAGCGGAGCGAACCTTCGTTCTCCTCGGTCTCGCTCCGGTATTCTCGACTCTGTCTGTCCCGGCTCGCGGAGATCCGCTCCCGAATCCGGTTCCGCCGGGCATCTTCGTCATCTGGGACGGCATGGGGCTCGTAGGCAAGCGGATCGAGCACGTACCCCACTCCGACCCGCCCAAGGTGGTGCTCAAGTCCCTCAACCGCGAATACGACAGCTACGAACGTCCGGCCGAGGAGGTCCGCGTCGTCGGTCGCGCAGTCTGGGTCTCCAAACGGCTGCAAGGGCACTCCGGAGGTGGCGTACCCCTGAGACATCTCTTTGAACACTCGCCTGAGGCCCCGCAAGGGTTGGGAACTCGCCCGCCGAGACCTAGTTTTGGTTAGCTGGGAGGTGGAGACGAGTTGGCAAGCCACCGAGTCACTGAGGTCATGCCGGACGCAAGCAGAGGAGGATGTCGCGAGTGCAGCCTAGATCATCGAGGGGCGGCCACGGCCCGGATCGGGTGTCTGCATTTAGCTTGCCAATGAAGCAGTACCTCAAGGACTTGGACCCATGGCTCCTTCGGCGGCGGATAGGACGGTTCTGGGAGCACGATTTCGCGGCGATGTCCCCTCTGGAAGTGTCGGAGGCCATCAACAGCGTCCTCATGGTAGGGCGGAGCTTCGTCGTTCCTGTAATGATCAAGACGATCCAGTCCGGCACTCAGCTTGTTCGTGTCCGGCACGTTCCGTGCGACTTTGTCCCGACGGAGAGTGATTGTTGGGCTCCCCCAGCGGACAGGGCGGGCAACAATCGCCTCAACAGAGAAGGCGAACCTTGGCTCTACACGTCCTTCGATCTCGGTACCGCCTTCTCAGAGATGCCGGTCCCCTTCGGCAAGGTCGCGATGGTGATGGTCTACAAGGTCTGCGCAGAGCTGAAGTGCTCGTCCCCGGGGTTCGATGATGACGCATTCAACTTGAGTAGACGCGAGCGCCTCAGGCTAGGGTTGGTCACACAGTTCCTGCGCGACCTATTCTCGCTGGAGGTCAACGATGGGGAGGAGTACCTGTACAAGATCACGCAAGCGCTCGTCGCCGATCTCGTGGACTACCCAGAGTGCGTTGCCGTCTGGTATCCGGGTGTCAAGGCGGCGGGGCATCACGTCGCGGTCAAGGGGGCGCACCAGCGCCGGTTGCGGCTGTCGTCCGTGAAGATGATGGACTCCGTGATCGTGACCGCCTTGGCAGACGCCAAGCGGTACAACGTCATGTTTCGACTTCTAAGATCCTACGACGAGAACGTTGTCGAAGACACCCGAGCAACCCGGCATTGACGGTGAGAGCCGGAGGGCCTCAATGGGACGGCAAACCATCTGCCACGCGGCGAAAGGGATCGCTGGTCGGATGCGGGAAGGCCATCGAGTAGCCGAGGCGACCCCGTCCCAATGGCCTCGCGACGGGATTCCGTGGCGGACGCTGCCCGGGGTGCAGGCCCCAGCGACTCGACGGGGGTCACCTCGCCGGTCAGGATGGCCTTGCGAAAATCGCGCACGTCCTCAGCCTCGTCCCTGAACCCCATGCCGCGCACGACGGGCGCCGTCAGCGACCACCGCAGCGTCGCGGGCGCGACATCAGAACTCGCCCTATGGGTTATCATACACGAAGCGGCGGCAGGTGGCCACACTACCGGCGAGGAGAAGAGAATGACGAAGGCGGACCTCGTTGAAAAGGTCGCCGAGGTGGTAGGACCAAGAGTCACCAAGAGGGAATGCGGGCGGATGGTTGACGCGTTCCTTGAGGCTGTGAAAGACGCGCTCGCGCAGGGCGACCGCATCGAGCTTCGGGGATTCGGCGTCTTCAGGGTGCGGCACCGCAAGGCCCGGACGGCCCGCAATCCCAGGACCGGCGCGCCAGTCGAGGTGCCGCCCCGCGATGCGCCGGTCTTCGAGCCTTCGAGACACCTCCGCAGCCGGGTGGAACGCGGCTTGGGGGTTCTTGGGAAGGAGTCGCGCTGGGAGGCCGTGCGCGTGCCAAAGGGTGTCGGTGATCGAGGGTGAGATCCGGCAGATCAACCAGAACATGGAAGCCACTCGCAACCATCTGGGGATGTACGAGGAATGAAGGAGAGAGTGATCTTGGCTGTTATCGTCCTGAGTTCCTCCCTGTCCAACCGAGTAGCGAAGGCCAAGCAGGTTCTGGACATCGTTCGATCTGGCGGCCCCGAGGGCACCTACATGATTCAGACCCGTGGTGGTGCGGACGACTTGGTTCCGCGCAAAGATGAGGATTGGGAGCTTGAGATCATCTACACCCACCACCTCGGCACCGACTCGGTTGACTGGAGGGGCACGGACGAAGCCACTAAGCCGAAACCGCCGGTCAAGCCCCTGAAATGAAGCACCCTTGGAGATTGGCCCTGCTGTTCGCTCTCGGCGCTTGTAACCTGCTCACGCCGTCGGAGAGGGGCGCCATTCGAGGCAGCACCCAACTGTGCAGCACCCCTGGTGGATCCAATTGCACCCTCACGGCGGGGGACGATCCTCCCGGCGACCCGATCACCGTAACGGCGTCGGGACCGGAGCACCGCACGGTGCTGGTCACGCAGTCCAGTGGGAATCCGTGGATGATCGACCGGCTGCCTGCCGGACTCTACCGGCTCGACGCCCGCTATCCCGACTTCAGGAGCGGCAACCGGCTGTGCAAGGTGTGGTGGGACACCCACAAGGTCGAAGTGATTCCCCCCGACACCGTTACGGTCTCGCTCAAGGGCATGATGCTATGTCTAGGGGATGATGAGAAAACAGCCCTTTCGCCGGAGGTCCAATGAGCGACAAACCGAGCAGGCTCCCCGAGACCCTCCGGCGCTGGTCGAACACGCCGAGCGCGAATCCGCGCTACGGAGGCGCGACGCGGCTTCGACGAACAAGTTAGTTCACGGTCTTCGTGTTTCGCGGGCAGACGAATCGATCCCGGCGAGCGCAAAAGCACCCCCGAGGCGATCATGCCGGTCGATCCACCCGGACGAAGTGGTGAAGAACTAGGGCCACGGGCAGTCGTCCAGGCACTCGTCGGGGTCGTGGCGGTACAGAACCACCCAAAGTGCCTCGCCCTCGTAGTTGGCGGCGCCTTCGGCGATGGGCGAGCGCCAGATGAACGCGCACCAGAACCATTGGCACTCGGGATTCGCCGGATCGGCGAGGAAGCCCTCGTTTGGGGGCCACGGCATGCGCGACACGTCGAGGTCCCACTGGATCTTGGATTGGAGCCCCCAGCGTTCGGACAGCTCGGCAACGATGCGACCGTCCTGGACGATTTGTGCGCTCACGGTCGCAAAGCCCGTTTCCGGAACCTTGAACTTCGTTTCATCGACACTGGCGAAGTGCGAAGCAGTGTACGTGCGCGTGGGAATGTTGTCGCCGCCGATGACGATCTCGAGGCCGGCAAACCCTCTCGGGTCTTCGAACGCCTGCCTGGCGAGAACCCTCGTGGTGTCGTGAGGCCGGTACTGCGTCAGGTGGTTGCCCGACGACACGAAGATCTCCAGCGTCGGGTCCGGATCGGCGGCGAACGGATTGAAGCAGCCGATGGCGAGTGCGACGATGGTCTTCATCGGTCTCATCCTACGTCGAGTATCCATGTTGAGCGAACGTCGGCGTCCCAGTCGGCGGTTCGTTGGCGCGCACGCGTCGTTATTGTCTCGCGGGATCCCTTGATCCGCTGCTCCCCGAGCAAGAGTCGTGCAGAGGCCGTTGCCTTTGGTGGGCACCCGGCTCTCCGTGCTGCTGACGCCAACATGAGGACGCCAGCGCTGGTTGCTGGCCCTGTCAGCCCTCCATAGGGCTCGCGAGCTTGCCAGCAAAGAGGATCGTGCCGGAGAGGCGCTCCCGGATGAAGAAGAGGAAGGGCCGGTCGGCGCGAACGACGGGATCGGCGCTTGTGGGACCCGTGACTATGGTCGCAGCAGCCGCCTCGGTGCCCTCTTCGTTGACCCCCACCCACGACTTCTGCTTCACCTCGGAGACAAACAGGCCGCCGACCGGCGAGAGCCTTGTGAAATCCGCCCGGTGGTCGAACGCGTCGACCATGCCCAGGGCGGCGAGGTCGTCGTTGAGCGTCCGTTCGTAGGACATCTGAAAGCGGGGCAGAAAGAGCCGCAAATCGGTCCTGTGGAAGCTGTCGGCGATGTCGTCCCATTCGGCTGCGTCGACGGTTGCCGCGAGGCCGTCCACCCTCACGCCTTGCCGTGGGAGCAGCACGGTCATCGAGAAGGCCCCGCCTCCGTACGGAAGGTCCACGGCTTGGAACTGGCCCGTCTCCAGATAGGGGAGGCGGGTCTGGATGGACATGAGTGGCACCGTTCGGGTAGAGCCGTCGTCCAAGTGGAAGGCCTCGGATCGAGTGTCGGACGGATCGAACCGGAAGGTCCACGAACCCTTGAAGTAGATCGCGTTGATCAGGTACATGACGACGTTGGCGGGAATTCCCGCGGGCACGATGTCCTCGATGCGACCGTTTGTCGCAGCCTTGACCCATTCGTTGATCCGCACGGAAGCCGATGGGCTCGCGAAATCGAGTTCGGCCACCTCGGCGTCAAAGCTCTCCCTCACGGTGTCCAGGAAATCCGAATGCACCGGGAAGCCCTGCCGGGTCCACACGGAGTTGCCGATCGCGGTCTCAACGGCGGGATCGAGGCCGACGAGCAGTTCGAGCAGGGACTCGTAGGAGGCGTTGATCTCTCGCTCGGCGAGACTCTCGAACCCGAGCACGTCGCGCATCTGGTTCCAGGTCTCCCCCGCCGCTCCGTTCATGGTCATGCCGAGCGCCATCGACGCCGAAAGCGGCGACAGGAAGAGATTGTCGCCCACGCGGTTGGCCTGCGTAAGGAGGTGGAACGCGAACCGGTTGCTCCCGTTGATGACCGTGACCTCCGCCGCGCTCAAGGCGCGCGGAAGCTCGGTGATCTCGTCCACGCCTGGACCGGTGAACAGTTCTCCGCACCCGGTTGGGGACAACAGGAAAAGGGCTACTGGAATGGAGAACCGGAGGCGGCGCGCGGCGTTACGGGCGCGGTCGATCCCCACGGCTTGGCCGCTCTCCACCGCGCATCATCCCTTGGGTGGGATCCGAAGAACTTGGCCGAGGTAGATTCGCGAGCCGCGCAGGTTATTGAACGACCTCAGCCGGTCCGCCGTCACTCCATAGGCTCTGGCAATCTCCAGCAAGGAGTCTCCTGCGCGCACTTGGTAGGTCCGCAAGCCCAACGCCCTCACACTGTCTTCCTCTTGTGCCTTCCGGGCCTCCGCCGCGCTCACGCTGGTCTCTCGTGGTTGCACGGCAGCACGAGCTCGTTCCAGCGCCGTCCTTGCGTTGGCCACTCCTCGCTCGCGTTCCTCTTGAAGGGACGCAACCTCTGCCGTCGATGCTGATCGTAGGCTGTCGATCCGACCAAAGAAACCCGCTCGTGCGGCATTCCACTCGTGATGCGACTGCGGCACAGGACACCAGAAACGAACGGAATCGGCGGCTGCCGAGAATCCACGGAGGGAGAACTTCAATGCACCTTTCAGTTCAATGCCGAGCGTGTCCCGCCCGACATAGTGCGAGGTCACGTAGTCGTGAGCAGGACTCCACACTTCCCGTAATTCCGACTCAAGTCGGTCGCCTGTTTCCTGAAGGCGTCGTTTGCGGTACTCGTCAAGCAGCCCCTGGTCAGGTTTCGCCAAGGTCTCGTATCCAGTTGTGAAGCTCTGCAAAAGGCTATCGCGCTCCACTTCGGTATCGACGAACGGATTCGGTCGGAATCCCATTTCGCCGTCCAAGAACCAACCCCCGTATGTCGGTGTAGGCCTATACTGCCAAGCGTATACCCGGCCATCTACCGCCATACGCGCGACATCCAAAAGTCCCAACTGCCCGCTAAGCTCCTCGAATGCTGCCTCGTCGTCCGACACCAAGGACGTGTCAGGCATGGCGACTTTGAAAAACAACCCGTCCGCAGCGGCCACAGGCTCACGATCCTCATTCACTTGACACCAATAGCCCAAGGTGACGGGAATGGAGTCGCGACCAGCGGTCAGCAACTGTGTCGGTCCATACGTCCGAAACAGACCCGTTCGTGCGCCGGTAAGATTGTCGATTTCAGCATCGACAGAGCCCGGCCATGGAATCCGGCTCGTGCCACCCTCCGCACAACTGCTCGTTACGATCACGAGTGCTGCCAAGGGGGCGGTTCCGTTCCTCATGGAGAACCTCCTAAGGTGCTGGAGTTGGCCGAGCGGACGCTGTCCACCTCGCCAACTCTCCGTAGGGTCCAGGTGACCCCTGGCTGACCTTCACCACCCTACTCGCCGCTTGGAGCTTGGAGAGATTCTCTCCAACCCTCTTGCTGCGGTCGATGGGGTGGGAATGGAACTCATATCCGCAACGGATCATCTCCGTGGTGATTTCATCGCGATCCAAGGGCTTCGGGCTGAGTTCTAGCACGTCGACAATGGCTTCGGGCTGGTTCCACTTCCGGTACCTCTCGCGGCGCAGCCTATCTATGAGTGCGGCCGCCGCTTCCAGTTCTTGGGCAATCGCGCGCAGCTTACCGGCTAACTCTTCAGTGGTGGCTTGATGGGTCATTCCCCTCGATGCTCTTCGAATGACAAGTTGGGGTGCGGCAACCCGATCTCTCTCGCTTGCCGCACGGTCTCCTACGTTGGTAGGGAAGGCACGTGGCGGCTGGCGGGCGGTTCTGCGACCGAAACTGCCCAAAGCCAGATGCGACCGCAAGCATAGTCGGCAATACCGATGACGCGGATCACGGCCAGCGCCGCGGTCATCACGAACCGGCAGCGAATGTAGGACGATGCCGCATGACCGGGCAACCAGTGCGGCCCAGTCACCTCGCTGATGTCCTCCCCGCGCGGCATCCGCAACACCACCTCGGCCTTACGGCCGCCCGCTCCATACGCTTCGGCCGGCCTTCCGGCCGCCCGCGCCTCCTTGTCGAGTCCTGTATTTCCGTGCTCCGAGACATCCAGTGCCTCCTCTCTCCTGGCCCCGGCCGTGGTGCAACCGCAATGACGCCAGCAACTTGCGGAATGGACATGGTGTCCGGCCTGAGCGCGGTTCTCGTGCACAACGACCCCGATGTCTCCCGGACACCTCTCGATCGGCATCGGGCGCGTCGAAAACCGCCTCCGAATCATGGCCTTCCGCTCAACATCGACAAGGTCCAGGACGGCGGCTGAACGGATGGTCCCCGACGCGATTCTAGGCACGATCTTCATCCGCCCCGAGCCTCCCATCCGGCGGTGTCGGCTGCTCTCCGCGAGCTTTCTTCCGCGCAGATCGTGCGGTCCGTCACGAGTGGAATCGAATGATGGCATGCCTCTACTGGGCCGGGAGGTCGAAGGACGAGCGGGGCTGCCTGCTGCTCGGCAGGAACCCGCTCAAGGGCCTCAGGAAACCCGGGATAAGAACCCCGCCCCGGTCGTCCTCATCAAGGACGAGCCGTGTTGCGTCGGCGGAATGGTAGGGGCCTGAATCCCGGCAGGAAATCATGTAAAGTCTTATAGGACTGCACGATCTGCGTTTCCTGCCGCGGTACTGAACCTTGCTGGACCGTGACGCGAGGGCGAGAAGAACGGGTCCGAATGGCGGGACTCCCGTGCTCAGACTGCCGCTCTCGGGCGCGATCAGTCCGATGGTTGGGATTCCCCTCCGGGGAGCGCGTCAACGCCTGCTGATCGCTGGGCGCTTGGTTCCCTGCACTGAACGCAGTCCATCGCTAACTTCTTCTCCATGATACCTTCTCGCCGCTCGTGTGCCACCCCACCGCCGCTTGCCCGTCCGGCGGGCTGCTTCTCGGAGAGGAGAACCCCCACCTATTTCCGTGCGGCTTCGACATGGGGCATCTGCGCTCTCGCGGTGGCGGTGGCCGGGGTCGGGACGGCCTGCGGGGATGACCCAATGACGCCGGCCACACCGGACCCGCCCGTTCCCGCAACGGTCGCGATTGCGCCCCCCTCGGCAGCGCTCCATTCGATCGGCGACACCGTGAGAATGATCGCCACCGTGAGTGACCAGTACGGCCAAGCTATGGCCGCCGTCGCGGTCGCGTGGACCAGCAGCGATGCGGCCGTCGCCACCGTGACCGACGGACTGGTTAGCGCAGTGGGCAACGGCAGTGCGACCATGACCGCCACGACCGGGTTGGCGACGGCCAGCGCGGAAGTGGCGGTGGAGCAGCTGGTTGCCGAGGTGGCCGTGTCACCGGCCGCCCATATGCTTGTCGCCATCGGGGATACGGTCCGTTTCGTGGCGGAGGCATTCGACTCGAACGGCCATGCGGTGGAGGAGGCGGAGTTCGACTATCGGTCGAGCGACGAGACCGTGGCGACCGTGAGCTCTGAGGGCTTGGTCACGGCAGTGGACGATGGAAACGCGAGGGTAACCGCGACGAGCGGGGTGGTGGTTGGAAGTGCCGAGGTGGCCGTCCGGGCGGGCTACGCGAGAGATCGGGCGGCATTGGTCGCGCTCTACGAAGCGGCTGGTGGGCCTGCTTGGTCCCGCAATGACAACTGGCTCACGGACGCGCCTTTGGGCGAATGGTACGGCGTCCGCATCGACTCCCGCGACCGAGTGGTGGGGATAGATCTTCTAGCCAACGGCTTGGACGGGCATCTCCCACCTGCACTCAGCGGCCTTGAAAGGCTCGAAGCGCTCCATCTTGGCTCGGGTCATGGAGCCGGCTGGGTGTGCGCGAGGGACTTCTTCCCGCCCGGCAGCACTCGATCCGGGTCGGCGGACGAGGCCGGGAGGACAGCGGCGCGCGCGTGGGGCAGGCGCGACTCGAATGGCTGGACCTACGGGATCGACAACCTTATGGAGGACCCGCAGGACCCCGACCCTGAACTCGCAGTCCGGGCGGGATCCCAACCGAACCGGTTGAGGGGTCGGATTCCCTCGGAGCTCGGCGCGCTGGCCAACCTCCAAATCCTCAACGTGGGCGGGAACCTTCTGTCCGGGCCGCTACCCCCGGAGCTGGGCAGATTGACGGCCCTAAGAAAACTCCTGCTCGGTGGAAACGATCTGTCCGGGCCGCTGCCCCCGGAACTCGGTGCCCTGACCAACCTCGAAACCCTCAACGTGGCCGTAAACGATTTGTCCGGGCCGCTGCCCTCCGAACTCGGTGCCCTGACCAGCCTCGAAATCCTCGACTTGACCGCAAACCATCTGTCCGGGCCGCTGCCCTCGGAGTTAGGCGGATTGGCGGCTCTCAGAGAACTCCGTCTCCAGGCAAACGATCTGTCGGGGGAGTTGCCCGCGTGGCTCGGCAACCTTGGCGAGCTGACCACGCTCGCACTGGCGAACAACGAGTTCACCGGCTTGCTCCCTCCCGAACTCGGGCACCTTACGGACTTGGAAGAACTGATTCTGACGTGCAACGCCTTGACCGGCGCGATTCCGCCGGAACTTGCGAACCTCCGTAACCTCCGGTTGCTGCGACTGTTCGGCAACCAGTTGTCGGGCGAAGTGCCCGCGTGGCTTGGTGACCTAGCCGACCTAGAAGTCATCACCCTTGCCCACAACTGGTACCTCTTCGGCCGCATTCCTCCCAGCCTCGGTCAACTGACCAAGCTCGAATACCTCAGCCTCGGGGGCAATCAGCTTTCCGGTCCCATTCCGGCTGAACTCGGTCGTCTGGCCAACCTCCAAGGGCTGTCGTTGTTTTACAACGAGTTGTCGGGGTCGATTCCATCGGAACTCGGAGGGTTGACGAACCTTGAGTACCTGGGGCTGTTCAACAACGAGTTGTCGGGGTCGATTCCGCCGAGCCTTGGCAGGCTGCCGAATCTCCGTCAAATGCACGTCTTTCGCAACCGACTGACCGGCTCGATTCCCCCGGAACTTGGGAGCCTGCCGAAACTCCAAAAGCTGTGGCTGGACGGCAACCAACTGGCAGGGTCCGTACCGCTTGAGCTTGGCAGCTTGCGGAGTCTTCGGAGCTTGGATCTCTCCAGCAACCCGGAGCTTGTCGGCCCGTTGCCGCTCGAACTCACGCACGTGCCGCTCGATCACTTCCATTGGTCTTCGACCGGCCTCTGCGCCCCGCGCCTTCCGGCCTTTAGAACTTGGTTGGCGGGGCTGGAGAGTAACCTCGGGGAAGGGAGCTGCACCCTCATTCCGCGCGAGACGTTCGCCGCTTTCTACGACGGGACGGGCGGCTCCGGGTGGGCGAATCACGCCAACTGGCTCACGCAAGCGCCGCTGTCGACATGGTTTGGACTGACCGTTGAGGACAGCTTGGTCGTCGCGCTGGATCTGGCCGACAACGGGCTTTCGGGCACGCTCCCGTCAGAGATCAGAGAGTTCTCGGACCTGAGGCGTATCGACCTCGGGCGTAACGCGCTGACAGGCGGTCTGACCGCAGCGCTTGGCGACCTTGAGTCACTCGAAGTCCTCGATTTGTCGAGCAATCGGTTCTCGGGTCCGGTCCCTTCCGAAATCTCATATCTCGACGCACTCGAACGCTTGGATCTGTCCGACAACGAGCTTCAGGGTGCCTTGCCCGGCGAGCTAATGGAACTCGGCGCACTCCGGTTCTTCGACTGGAGCGGGAGCGGCGCGTGCGCCCCCGAGGCGACACGGTTTCAGCGGTGGCTATCTTCGGTCTCCACCCGTGTAGGGCCCACCTGTGGCGGCCTTTTTACGTTATCCGTTCCTGCCACTCCCGTGACGCAGGCGGCCCAAGACCTTGAAGGCACCGTTCCGCTCATCGCGGGGCGGCGCGCCATGCTGCGGGTCTTCGCAACGGCTGACCGGACGAATGATCACCAACCCGACGCCCGAGCCGCTTTCTTCCTGGGAAGCCGAGAGATTCACGCGGTGAACATGTCGCTCGACACGGGCCAAGGCATTCCCGATAAGCTGGATCCTGCGGATGTCGAGCAGTCGTACAGTGCGGTCGTTCCCGGATCCGTCCTTCGCCGAGGAGTCGAGATGGTGGTGGAGGTCGATCCCGACAGCATCATGCCAAGGAGGAAGCTCGACGACGTGCGGCTGGCGCTCGACGTGGTGGAGACGCCGCCCATGGAACTTACGATCGTGCCCATCGTCACAGGGTCGGGCGAAGACGAGGCCGTGCTCGACTGGATCCGGCGTGCGGACGACCCGCCCGTCGAGTTCATGCGAACCGTACTGCCGGTCGCGGAGCTCGACCTGACCGTTCGGGAGCCGTACAGAGTCGCCAACCCGCCGGTTGCCGACGACCGCGACGACTGGCACAGCCTCCTTCTGGACCTCGATCTGGTGAGAACGATGGAGGGTGGCAGCGGCTACTGGTACGGCGTGGTGAACCGCGACGGGGATTCTGGTGTGGCGGGGATCGCATTTGTCGAGGGTCGCGTCGGACTCGGCATCCCGGACGCCGAGGTGTTCGCGCACGAAGTGGGCCACAACATGAGCCTCCGACACGCGCCTTGCGGATCCCCGTCTAACTCGGATCCGGATTTCCCCTACGCGGACGGGACCATCGGTGTTCATGGTTACGACCCCCGCTCCGATGAGGTGGTCGATCCCTCGACTCCGGATCTTATGTCCTACTGCCATCCCCGATGGATCAGCGGGTGCCGCACCACATGATTCACGGCGAGGAATCGTCTAAAGTCAACTGGGACTGCACGATCTGCTTCCCTTGCCGTTGGGCCGTACCAGACTCCAGCCTACCAAATCTCGTGGCAAATCGGCATAGAAGAGCGGGATTCGCCGGGACGACTACAGGCAGCCTGACGGGCTTTCCGTGTCAGGCCCGTACCAACGACAACCGGCACTTGGCGTGGCCTCGCCGGGAGATGGACGGAAGGGCCGGGCGGTGAAGCACAACCGTGGTGAGGCCTCTCTTGCGCTCGCGCGCTGAGTGAGATGTCCTGTATTGTTGATGGCCCCTTGTCGGAGGCCGAACCGGTCGTGACGACGGTCGGGATGGAGCCACCCAATTGATTCTGTGGGGCAATCGACCCTTGAGGATTGAACACTGGAACGCGAACACGGCGTACTACCGCGAATCGGATTGCTCCGGGCTGACCGACAGCATGACGCGCGCGTACGGACGGCTGATCGCGGGGGCGGGGGCGTTCGAGACCCCCGCGCCTTTGAGGCATCGGGACGATCCGTGGCGGCTGCATGTGCTCGCGCATGAGCACGGCCCACGTGTCCTGCAAGCGCGCATCGTCGCCCCGGACGAACAGCCCGTCGCGGTGCTGGCGGTGGCCGAAGGCGGTGGCGACGGCCCGCGACGGGCATGGCGCGAGACGGTGGCGGCTTCCCCTTGGATGAGCGAAGAGCGCGACCCGAGCGATTTCCGCGACCACCTGCCGGATCGACCGTGGGTGATCATGGGTTTGCTACCGGCGCTGGCCGTCCACGGCGAGGCCGTCGAATGGCTGGGGGAACTTGAGCAGTGCATCGCGTGGGCCTTCCTCAAGAGCCTCCCGCCGATCCCCAGCGCATGAATGAGCACCATGAGCCCGCACCGTCGCGAATTACGCGGCCGCCCTTCCCGCCGCTAGCCGCTTCGTAGGCGCACCTGATCCGCAACGAAGGCTCGTGCCGCTCGCCAACCGCCTGAAGGTGCCTTCGGTCGCGCGACGCCACTGAGCTACCCGTGCGCTGAACAACGTCGTTACTCACCGTCGCGAAACCGTCTTCCTCGGAAGCCGCCTCAGCCGAGGGGTAAGTCTGGCTTCGCCGATGACGATCCGGCCGTGAGCGCCGCCGCCTCGCCCTGTCCCGCCGTTAGTTAGGCGCACGGCTCCGCCCTCGCTTGGGCTTAGGCCCAGCGCCTTCGACCGCCGAGCGGGATGCCGACGAGAAGACAGATGTCGTGAATCACGGCGGGAAATCGCATAAGTTCAAGTAGGGCTGCACGATCTGCCACACTTGCCGGAGGAGCACGTCCGATGCCACCGTGCCGAAATGGTCGGAACCACCGCGCCAAGCGGCGGGAGTGTAGGTTGACGGAGCAAACGGGGTCGGAGAGATCCCGGTCCCCGGATGAGGTTGGCGGCTGAGGCTGGGAGAGATCACATCACCATGTCCTTCGAAGAGCACTTCATGCGGCTTACCGGACACCGACCTTTTAGTTGGCAAGCGCGGCTCTACCGCCGGTTACGTGATGCCGATCTGCCCGAAGCGGTAGACATACCCACCGGACTCGGCAAGACATCGGTCATGGCACTGTGGCTTATCGCCTTGGCGCGTCGCGCCAATCTCCCCCGACGACTAGTCTACGTAGTCGACAGGCGGGCCGTGGTCGACCAAGCGACACGCTTCGCTGAGCACCTCCGCAGCAACATTGCTGACGACTTGGCCGAGACACTGGACATCGGACGCGGGTCGGGGCGGCTACCCATATCAACCCTGCGTGGCGGATTCGCTGATAATCGCGAGTGGCTGGAGGACCCGTCCAGACCCGCAGTCGTGGTCGGCACCATCGACATGGTGGGATCCAGACTACTGTTCGAGGGCTACGGCGTGTCCAGGCGGATGCGGCCCTATCACGCCGGCCTTCTCGGCGTGGACACACTCGTACTGTTGGATGAGGCTCACCTGTGCCCACCGTTCGAAGCTCTGTTGCGACAGGTTGCGAAGCAACGTGATGCGAAGCTGGGGCCGGCATCTTCTCTGGAAGTGTGGACACCGCCTTTTCGGCTCATGTCACTATCGGCAACAGGCCGGGAACAGCCCGCCTTGCCGCCGGGCTGCGTCTTCACCTTGGATCCAGAGGACTACGAGGAGGACGAGGTGCGTAAGCGGTTGAGGGCTCCGAAGCGGCTCTGCGTAACCGAGCTGAAAAACCGGACGAGCCTCGTCAGCCACCTCGCTGATTGCGCCGTTCATCTCGGTTTCGGCGGGCATCCTGCGCGCATCGTTGTCTACTGCGATCGCCGCCGCGATGCCGTCAAAGTCAAGTCCCGGATTGACGCCGAATGCGAACGGAGGCGTAGCCGTGGGGAGCTTCCATGGACCGGCCAAGAATCACAGCTGCTGGTCGGTGAGCGCAGAATCTACGAGCGAAAAGGCCTAGAAAAGTGGTTAGCGGACCGCGGGTTTCTCGGGGGTCCCAGTGATCCGCCAGAGGCACCCATATTCCTCGTTGCCACATCGGCGGGCGAGGTCGGAGTGGATCTGAACGCGGACCACATGCTTTGCGATCTGGTGTCATGGGAGCGCATGGTGCAGCGGCTTGGCAGGGTCAATCGTCGCGGTGAGAGCTCGGCTGTAGTGGACGTTTTTTCCGTACGGCCGAATGTGAACGACCGTGCCGCGACGGCCAATAACGAGAGAACCGCACGGGCACTCGATACGCTCGCCGCCCACCTCGCCCCACTGAGTAGCTTGCCGCTCGGTGTCGATGGCCGCCGCGATGCTAGTCCTGCGGCGCTGGCGTGTCTCAGGGAAGAACATCAGGAAGTTGTTGAAGCGGCTACGACAGATGCGCCGCTTCATCCGGAACTGACTCGCCCGTTGTTGGACGCTTGGTCGATGACGTCGGTGAGCCGGCACGAGGGCCGCCCTGCGGTAGCTCCTTGGTTGCGCGGCTGGGACAAAGACGAACCACGAACCAGCGTGGTTTGGCGCAAGCACTTGCCGTGCGTACGGGCGGGCTCGGAGACATCTACGAGTCCCAAGCTCGTGACCGAGTTCTTCCGAGCCGCACCCATTCATGCAACGGAGAAGCTGGAGGCCAAGTCGGTCAATGTGATGGATTGGTTGCTCAAGCGTGCGACACGGCTGGCCGCCCGTAGCCAAGACCACGATTTGGCCGTCGATGACGCCGAGATCGTAGTCGTTTTGGTTGACCGTGCGAGCGAACACGTAGCCGCGACGAAGCTACGTGAGCTTCGGCGACTTGCCCTCCCTGCCAAGAGCTTGAGCATCCGAGAAAGGGCTCAGCGTCAACGGAGGAAGAAGGAGTGGACGACTCGTTTGCTGCCCGGAGCTACACTAGTCGTGGATTCCCGGTTCTGTGGCCTACGGGATGGCCTGCTGGATCCCCATTGTGAGTCTGAAACGGCGTCGGCGGACGCTGCTGAAGAGTGGAGGAAAGAGGTGACGGATCCGGCTGCCGATACCGGACGCCGGATGATTGGGTTTAGGGTCGAGGAAGTTACGGCCAACGAAGACGGCGAGGGTCTGGCAGCTTCACACTTTGAGGGCTGGCGGCACGTCCATACTTTCGAGACTCGGTTTGCTTCAAGCGGCGCGATCCGGGGTGGCTTGGCTGTATTCAGGTCCCTCTACGAGCCGACCACGGAAGATTCGCGTTCGGTCGCGTCGGTCCCTCAGGCCCTTTGTGACCATGCGGATCAGGTTGAGACCCGCGCCCGGAAGTTGGCCCGTAACCTGAAACTGAGCGACGAGGAAGTTGAGGCGATCGCCATCGCGGCCCGCTTCCACGACTGCGGCAAGGCTACCGAGCGGTGGCAGGACGCGATGAACGCCCCGCAACGAGGACGACCGTACGCAAAGACAGCTGGCGGTGGGAACTTGCGACTACTGGAAGGCTATCGTCATGAGTTTGGTTCGCTGCTGCGAGCCGAAGGCCAAGACCTACCCGCGGGGGTTCGCGACCTGGTGTTGCATCTGATCGCGGCGCACCACGGCCGCGCTCGTCCGCTCCTGAGGCACGATGGCTGCCAAGACGGCCCTCCCTCCCTACTTGAGTCCAAGGCGGGGGAGGTGGCGTTGCGGTTTGCCCGACTGCAAGCGCTATTCGGGCCTTGGGGACTGGCATGGCGAGAAGCGATCCTCAGGGCAGCGGACCAATGTGCCTCGCGTTCGGTTAGGCACTTCAAGCGGAGCGACGGCGATGGCTGAGTCCGTGATCCCTGTCGACTTGAGGAATCCGGGACAGGTATTCGCCTGCCTCGGTCTGCTGGAGCTGGCCGATTCTCTTATTGGTGACACGGAAGCGGGGTTCGACTTCGGCACCGACAGTAGGGGAGCCACATATCGGATTCGCTCGCAAGGACCGAACAACCCTGTCGATATCGTCTTAGGCTTCTTGGCCACTTCAGAGCCAAGGGCCGTTGCGCCACCAAGATGGCGCCCGAAGAAGATTCCCGAAACCACAAAAGCACTGGAGAAGCTGGAAGAAGAGATCGCAAAGCAACGCGAATCATCAACCTACCCTTGCTCTGCACCTGACACTAGTGCTGCCATGCCCATCGAACTCATCGGCAAGTGCGGCCACCGGTTCATGCTGAGTCACTACGCGGATGGCTCGAAGCGGAATCCGTTCAAGCTCTACGCGGGAAACCGTTCCGCACTTAGCATAGCCACAAGGATGTTGCAATCTGTAGCCGACATTTGGAACAGCCAACGAAATGAACTGACCAAGAATCCTCTTGATCTGTTAACCCCGATGGGAGGTAGCTTCAACTTCGATCCTCGCGGAGCTTGGACCGCAGTCGATGTCGGCTATTCGCCGGACGCTCACAACCACATGGTCACGGCCTCTCCTGTCGTGGAAATGCTGGCCGCGTGTGGTCTTGAGCATACGCGACCGGTCGAATACGAGACTCGCAAGATTCGGTACGCCGCCTGGAGTGCATCACTACCGCCGATACTGGCCCGTGTCGCTCTCGCAGCGGGAGCTATCCCAGGAATCTCAACAAGGAGCTTCCGATCCGAACTAGCCATGTCGGGCAAGAACAAGATTGTCACTTTCGCCGTTGAGGAAGTAACGAATGACCAAGACACTCACTGAAGATCAGATGGACACGCTTAACGCACTCGCTGACGACCGAAATGGTCCGGTCGCTCTCCACCGCCGCCAGACCCTCATTCCCGTGGAGGGTCCCGGCTCGCCGATCTTCCCGCCGACGTACGCGCCGGATAATCGACAGGGCAAGCCCGGCTACAACATTGATGAGCTCTCCGACGGCACGAAAGTCGCCGTCATCGACAGCGTCGGATCACAGGCCAACCGCATGGAGCCCGTGTTCCTTCGGGCTCGGAACGACGAGCGGAAGAATCCCCGATCGCAACTCGTTCCGCAGATCGACATTGCCTATGGAGACGGGAACTCCGTCTCGATCCTTGAGACCGGACATAGGCTCGGGGACGCGCTCATCCGAGCGACGCCTCTGAGGGACCGAGCGCGAGACGCGTTCACCGCCTTCCTCAGGCAAAACAGCGCCACGGAATTGGCCCGGCTTGCACCGACATCGCTGGTCTTTGGAGTCTGGGATTCCCGAGACACCGGGGCGAAGGTCCCTCGGATTGTCCAGTCGACCATTCGGGCCGAAGACGTGGAAGTTCTGACCCGTTCGGCTCAATACACACCACCGCTCGACTACGCGGAACTGGGAGTGTTTACGGAAACCCAACAGGAGAAGCAGCAAGGCGATCCCAAGAGTCCCCTCGCCAAGCGCGGTTTCGTTCATGTTCCGGCGGTGAGGACGCATGGCGGGGTCGTCGCCCGCGGCCCGATCCAACAGAACGTGACAGTTAACCTGATCGCTCTGCGGCGCCTTGATGGTCAGGACGGACGAGAGCTGAGACGATATGTCCTCGGTTTGGCTTTGGTCGCCGCCACGGCGCCGATGGATGGCTTTCTCCGTGCCGGGTGCCTACTTACGCTGGATCCAGAGCGCACAGCCAAATGGTACTCGGTGGCGCGAAGCGGTGCCCGAAGCCCCATCGGCTTGAGTGAGGGCATCGCCTTCGCGTATGCAGAGAACGCCGCGAAGGTGTTCGGAGTTGGCGAAGACCGCGAGGTGGTGTTCGACAAGAAGCTCGCCAGGGCCGACACAGGGAAGAAGGCGAAGGATAGGTGATGCCGCAATCGCTACTCCTTGCCGTCCGCTTCCACGAAAGCCGCTACTACGGTCGCAATGACCGGGTCGGCAGCGCAGGAGGATGGCCACCCTCACCGGGCCGTCTGTTTCAGGCGCTGGTTGCCGCCGCCGCCCGTGGTGCGAGGCTACGGGAGGAGGATGTAGCTGCGCTGCGCTGGCTAGAACGCCTCGATCCACCGCGAATCGCGGCGCCAGTTGCCCGAGCGGGCAGGCCAGTCAAGCTGTTTGTTCCAAGTAACGACGTAGACTCCGTGGGCGGTGACCCGAACCGGATGGGCAAGATCCGGGATCAGAAGACGTGGCAGCCGAGCTTCTTCGACCACCATGAGCCGGTATTCTACATATGGGATTTCGACTCAGGGAAACGGGAAGCCACGCAGGTTTGCGCAATTGCGCATCGTCTCTACCAACTCGGACGCGGTATCGATATGGCGTGGGCGTACGCCAATATCGTTGATCGGGACCAGGCAGACACGTTGCTCGAATCGCACGGTGGCCCGGTGCATAAGCCGAGTGGCAAGGGTGTAACTGCGACACCCACTTGCGGTACACTGGCGAGCCTAGCCGCGCGTTACGAACGCAATCGAACGCGCTTGACTACAGTGAGAGTAGGCCACAAGTCGCAGCAGGTTTTCACCAAGCCACCTCAGCCCGTCTTTGCCCGCACTGGCTACGATGCGCCTGCGCGCCGCTTGCATTTCGAGCTGCGTTCGACTGAAGGTGCCTTTTCACCCCGACCACTTTCCTCGGCATCTCCTTTGGTTGTCGGATTAGTCCACGAGGCAACACGACGACTCCAGACCGCCCTGCCCACGAAACGCAAAGAGTACGAGCGGCTGATACTAGGGCGAGGTGCGGGACCAGCAGACCTGACACAGCGAATACGGCTGGTACCCATTCCGTCCGTTGGAGCGGAGCACACCGATCTCTCAATCCGCCGTGTCTTGGTTGAGGTTCCGCCAGCCTGCCCGATCCCGTCCAGCGACTTGACGTGGGCATTCGCGGGTCTCGCTCCCTCCCATCCACAAACCGGAGAAGTGTGGCGAGGGAGTCTGGTTTCAAGCGACGATGGCCGAATGTCCGATCGCTTTTACCGTGATGCCTCACTGTTCCGTAGCGTCACACCCCTCGCACTGTCCGCCTATGAACCGCAAACTGGCACCACTGGACTAAGAAGGAAGGGTGCCGATGAGCGCCTTCGAGATGAGCGGATGGTAGTCGGAGCTGTTGTTCAGTCCTTGCGCCATGCCGGCATTCGGGCAAAACCCACCGACGTCAGAGTACAGCGGGAACCGTTCCACAAGCGTGGCGTCCGCGCCGATTCTTTCGCCGCAGGCTCCAGGTTTTCCACGCAGGCACTGTGGCATTTACAACTTCGCTTTCTTGAGCGCCTTTCAGGACCTGTCGTGCTCGGCGATGGCAGGTTCCAGGGCCTCGGCCTAATGGAGCCAGTCGCGACCTACAACGACGTGTTCACTTTTGCCTTTGGTAAGGCGCGTCGGATCGAACCGGAAGATCGGTTGCAGCTAATCCGTTCGTTACGTCGCGCTCTGATGTCGCTGGCACGTGATGAAGCTGGTGGAGTGGAGCGTCTCTTTTCCGGCCATGAGCCGGATGGAACCACGGCCCGCGCTGGCCGACACGCACATGTGTTCCTGGCTGCCGATGGCGGATCAGAACGCGGGCGCTCAATCAGGCGTATCATTGTAGCCGCGCCCTGGGCCGTCGACCGCAATGCGACCCCACATCGCGGCGAGCGGCGTCGATTCGAGGAGGTCACTCGACAACTGAAGTGCCTAAGGGCGGGGAGACTGGGTCGGTTCAATCATCTCGTCGCTCGACTGATTGCGGAGGACGATCCGCTGATCCGACCTGCACGGACTTGGATTAGCGAAACGCCCTATTTGGCCACGCGGAATCTGAAGAAGCATCAAGTGCCCGGCGAAGTCATTCGGGCTGATGTGGCAACCGAGTGTAGGCGACGGGGCCTGTCGTCACCTATAGGTGTGGAGGTTCTCGGTGTTACGGCGGGACCGCGGGGCGGACGCCCTACTGCTACCCTACGCGTTACGTTCGCAACTGCTGTCCGTGGCCCCCTCCTTCTGGGCCGGGACTCACACTTTGGGGGTGGTCTGTTTGCGGCGGCAGGCAATGGGTAGGTCTTCATGCCATCCCCTCACGCAGTACCACGTTGCACGTTTTCCTGCTGAACTCCATGTCCACAGCCGTGTCCTGCTCTGGAATCGACGGCGAACGCCACCGGGCGCCCGCACATGACTAGCTCAAAACAACTCATACTACCGATTCCGCCACCCCCGGCCGACTCCACGACTCCTCTCGTACCCGCCCGAATGGTCAACGAGTGGGTCTACTGTCCCCGGCTTGCCTACTTGGAATGGGTGGAGGGGGAGTGGGCCGACAGCGCGGACACCGTCCAAGGCAAGCGTGCGCACACGCGCGTCGACAAGGGCGG
>JAJDXS010000052.1 GCA_022823145.1 Gemmatimonadota bacterium | reverse complement strand
ATACGGGCCCGCGGCAAACGAGCGCCGCATCAAGAGGCCGGACATATGAAAGTACCTGACCACCATGCCCCGACCCCGGTTCGGAAATCAGGCTTGCTCACAACGGGGCGTCCACATATGAACCAAGAGCAGGACGGGTTCCCCGGGGGACTACACCGATTGCCCCTTCATCCCGCCGCATCCAGCGCCAGCACCGACCCGAGCAGCACGTTGGTGCCGCGTGTGATGTCGTCGGGGGCGGAATACTCGTCGGGCGAGTGGCTGATGCCGTCGCGGCTGGGCACGAAGATCATCCCGACCGGACCCAGCTCGGCCATGCTCTGGGCGTCGTGGCCGGCGCCGGAGGGCATCCGCACGTTCGTGTAGCCGAGCGCGTTCGCCGATGCTTCGACGATGTCGCGGAATTGCGGGTCGGTGGGAGCGGCGAGGCTTTCATAGAAGTGAACGAGCGCGATGGTGACGTCGCGGTCGGACTCGATCGCGCGGACCCGCCGTTCGATTTCGGCGAAGATGAGAGCGATCCTGTCCATCTCGAGGTCGCGGATCTCGATCGTGGCGCGCACCACGCCCGGCACGACGTTCGGCGCACCCGGCACAGCCTCGATCCTGCCGACCGTGGCGACCTGGCGTCCCGGCATGGTGTTCGCGACCTCGTTGACGGCGAGGATGAGGTCGGCCGCGGCGACGAGCGCGTCGCGGCGCTGGGGCATGGGGGTCGTCCCGGCGTGGTTCTGCATGCCCGTCACGGTCACGTTCCAGCGACGGATTCCGACAATGCCCTCGACGACGCCGATCTGGATGCCGTCGGCTTCCAGGAACGCGCCCTGCTCGATGTGCAGCTCGAGGAAGCCCGCAATGCTGCCCGGCTCCCGCTGCGCTTCGGCGATCCGCGCGGGGTCGCCGCCGATGCGGGCCGTGCCTTCGCCGATGGTGAAGCCCGAAGCGGTCATGATGTCGAGCTCGAAGGGGGCGACGCGGCCGACCAGCGCACGGCTGCCCGTCTTCCCGCCCTCCTCGTTCGGGAAGATGATGACCTCGAGCGGGTGGCGCAGGGCGATGCCGCGGTCGTTCAGGGTGAGCGCGACCTCGATGGCCGCGGCCGAGCCTACGTGGCCGTCGTAGCTGCCTCCGGCCGGCACGGTGTCGATGTGCGACCCGACGATGATGGGCGCCGCGTCGGGGTCGGTGCCGGGGCGGCGGCCGATCAGGTTGCCGGCGCGGTCGATGGACACATCGAGGCCGGCGCGTTCCATGACGCCCGCACAGTATTCGCGGCAGGCGAGGTCGTCGTCGCTGTAGGCGAGCCGCGTGGTGCCGCCGTCGGGCGTGCCGCCGAACCGGCGGAAGTCGGCGAGCATGGCGTTGAGGCGGTCGCCGTCCACGGTGGGGGGCTGGGGGGTGCGGGGGATCGCGAGGAAGGCCGCCGCGGCGGCGGGCGAGGCTTTGACGAAGTCGCGGCGGGAAAACCCTACCCCGACCGGCTGCCGAACGATCATCTTCTCTATCCTGGTACGGGATTCACGAAGCTCCCAACCTACAGCGGGAACACGGCATTGGACGAGGAAGGCTTCAACTTCGACGGCGACTACGGGCAGGGCTACGAAGCCCTCGCCCGGCAGGTCATTCCGGGATACCTGACGCTGTTTCCGATGATCGGCGCGGTCATCGACCCGGAGCTGCCGCCGGGTGCGCGCGTGCTCGTTGTCGGGTGCGGGACCGGGATCGAGCTGGTCACCTTCAAGGGGATCCGGCCCGATCTGCGCCTGCACGGCGTCGATCCGTCTGCTCAGATGCTCGATCTGGCCAGGCAGCGCGTCGCCCGGACGGGTGACGCGGAAGGCATCTCCTTCCAGCTCGGATACGCAGCCGACGTGGCGCTCGCGCCCCGTTTCGACGCGGCCACCCTCATCAACGTCCTGCATTTCGTGCCGGACGACGGGGGGAAGGCTGCGTTGCTGCGCGACATCGGGCGGCGGCTGAAGCCCGGCGGCGTGTTCGTGCTCTTCGACCTGCACGGAGACCCCGGCTCGGAGGAGCACGAGCGCTACATGCCGGCCTGGGAACGCTACTGGAGGATCCGGGGAATGTCTGCCGGGGAAATGGCCGCATTCAAGGATCGTATCAGGCACGGAATCCACTTCGCGCCGGCCGCGCGCGTTGTGGAGCTGGCTCGCGAAGCGGGCTTCGCGGAGCCGCGGCGCTTCTACAGGAGCCTGCTGTACGGAGGCTGGACCTTTCGCCTGCAAGGAGGGTGAAACCGTGGTGAGCATATGGAGACCGCTGCTCTGTCTTGCGGTGGCCGCGGCTGGCACGGCCTGCGCGGACCTCGCGCTTGAACCGGATCAGATCCCGGAATCCCTGCGGATCTCTCCCGAGGACGCCCGCGTCAAGGTCGGGGATGCCGGGGAGTTCACGGTGACCGTCTTCGACGCGGACGGACAGGTCATTCCGGGACCTCCGTCCTGGGCGCCGGCCGAGTGGGAGGTCTCCGACCCCTCGATGGTCGAGGTCGGCCCCGGTGGCGGATTCACGGTAATCGACAACGGCGAGGCCAGGATCGGTGCCCGCACCGCCGGGCTGATCGCTCGCACCACACTCCTGATCAGCCCGAGCCGGGTGCGCCTGTCGGCACCCGTCGTCTACCTCAACCAGGTGGTTCAGAATCTCCAGGGCAATGTGCCGCTGATCGCGGGGCGCAAGGCGCTGCTTCGGGTATTCGTCACGGGGGACGAGGTGAGCTACTACGAGCCGCGGGCCTACGCGGACTTTCTGCGCCACGGAGAAGTCGTCCATACGGCCTCGATGGGTCCACCGCTCGTGGTTCCCGACGCAGTCGACGAAAAGTGGCTCTTCCAGTCCTTCAACGCCGAGATTCCCGGCGACGTGATCCGGCCCGGCGTCCGGATGTTCGTCGAAATGGATCCCGACGGGGTGGTTCCCCTGAGCGCCGGCAGCCAGCGCAGGGTTCCGGCGGAAGGCGCCCTGGACCTCAACGTCGTCGAGCTTCCCGTGCACTATCAGACGGTTGTTCCGGTGATCGCCGCGACCGACCCCCGCGAGCAGATCCGCATCTGGGCGCAGGACCTGACTGCGGAGCACGAGTGGCTTCAGTTTGCGCGCAGCGTTCTCCCGATCGGGGAGATGCACCTCACCGTGCACGATCCCTTTTACACCTCCGTCGACCTGAACACCTTCCAGGGCTGGCTGCAGCTCCTCAACGACATCCTGGCGTTGCGCACCATGGAGAACGGCAGGGGCTACTACTACGGAGCCTTCCATCGTGCCAACCTGACCGGGCTTGTCGGGTTGGCCCGCATCGGCCGGCCGGTCAGCATCGGGTTGAGTCAGGACGATACCTTTGCGCACGAAGTGGGGCACAACATGAGCCTTCGTCATGCCCCTTGCGGCGGCGCGGGGGAACCGGACCCGAACTTCCCCTACAGGGATGGCGGGACCGGAGTGTGGGGGTACGAACCGGTGTATGGCAGCATCGTCGACCCGGACCAGCACTGGGACCTGATGGGGTATTGTGATCCGAGCTGGGTCAGCGACTACAGTTTCCTGAGGGCGCTGAACTGGCGCATCCGGACCGAGATCGGGCGGAACGGCGGGGAACCGGCGAGCGACCTCGAGCCGGCCGGGCAGACGCTCATGCTGCGCGGAAGGGCGGTCGGCGGTGAGCTCGTGCTTGAACCCGCTTTCCTTGTGGAGACGCAACCGGTCCTGCCGGACGGGGACGGCCCCTACCGTCTGGAAGGGTTCGGTTCCGGTGGCCGTGTCGTCTTCTCGTTCGACTTCACGCCGACGCCGCTGGAGTTCGGCGGCGGCGACTTTCTCTTCGCCGTGCCCTACGACGCGGCCTTGAACGGGGCGCTGGAGCGGGTGGTTCTGTCGGGACCCGAGGGCGAGTTCGTGCTGGGTCCGTCCAGCACCAGCCCGATGGCGATCATCACGAACCGCGACAACGGGCAGGTGCGCGCCATTTTGCGCAACTGGAACGGCGGCCTCAATCTTCTGGACGGGAATACGGAGATCATGGTCAGCGACGGGTTGCCCGACGGCTTGCGATAGCACGCGCCGGACATGACAGACGCGACGGCCACCCACCGCAAGTGAGGATTATCATGTCAGGAATGAGCAGAGCACGTTTGGTCGCGATGGTGTTCGCGCTCCTGCCATCGGTTGCGTTGGCGGGGGCCTGTGATGCGGGATCGGACACGCCGCCATCGAGTGCGGTCGCCTTCGAGGGCGCGCGGATCATCGTGGGGGACGGCGCCGTGATCGAGGACGGCGTCTTCGTCGTGGACGGAGACCGGTTTGCGCAGGTAGGGGCCGCGGGCGATGTCGAGGTCCCGGATGGCGCGGCCCGCGTGGACCTGAGCGGCAAGACCGTGATGCCGGCCATCGTGAACGCCCACTTCCACCTCAACCCCGAGCGCGAGGCGCGCACCGAGCAACTTCGGCACTCGGCATACTATGGAACGGCGCTCGCAGTGAGTCTGGGCCTGGATGAAGGCAACGCGTCATTCCAGATGCGCGACGAGGTGTTGGCCGACGGCGCTCGCTCGCAGACGGCGGGCCGCGGGATCACTTCACCGGAGCCGGGCCGCAGCGAGGTGCCCCACTGGGTCACGACCGAGGACGAGGCTCGCGCGGCGGTGCGGGAGCTGGCAGCGCAGCAGGTCGACATCGTGAAGATCTGGGTGGACGACCGCGGCGGCCAGTACGAGAGGCTCTCGCCGGAGCTTTACGGTGCCGTGATCGACGAGGCGCACACCAACGGCCTCCGCGTCACTGCCCACGTCTTCCGCCTGGAGGACGCGAAGGGGCTGCTGCGGGCCGGCGTCGACGCGTTCGCCCACGGCATTCGCGACATGGACATCGACGACGAGGTGGTGGAACTGTGGCGAGAACGCCCGCACGTCGTGCTGGTACCCAACCTGCCGGGACCGGGCGTGGCCGAGACCTTCGATTGGCTGTCCGGGTCGGTGTCTGCCGAACGGATCGCGGAGATGAACGCCAACTCGACGGATCGCCCCCAGGCGCAGGAGTTCTTCGGGATCCAGGCGCGCAACATGGTCCGGCTGCACGGGGAAGGCTTCCCGGTCGCCTTCGGCACCGACGGCGGTTCGCCGTGGGCGGTCCACCAGGAGCTGGCCGACATGGTGCGGGCCGGGATGTCGCCCGCCGATGTGATCGTCGCGGCGACGAGCACGTCGGCAGTGTTCGTGGGTGCCGACGACCTGGGCACGGTCGAAGCGGGCAAGAGCGCCGACTTCATCGTGCTCGACGCGAACCCGCTGGACGACATCACCAATACCCGGGCGATCAGCACGGTGTACCTGCGTGGGGTGGCGCTGGATCGGGAGGAGATGGGCGCGGGGTTCAATTCCCGGGCGCCGTGATCCTGTACTCGCCGGGCGGCACCTCGCCGCGCAGGTGCTCGATGAAGTAGTCCCAGGTCCGGCGCACGACGTAGGGCTCGTTGGCGTAGCCGTGGTTCCGGTTGGGGAGCACGAACATGTCGAAATCCTTGTTGTGGCGGATGAGTTCGTCGATCACGCGGACGGTCATGTTAGGGTGCACGTTGTCGTCGAGCGTACCGTAGTGGAGCAGCAGCTTGCCCTTGAGGTTCGCGGCCAGGTTCTGGTTGGCCTGGTTGTCGTAGTTGTCGGTGCCGTCCTCGTTGTCGACGAGCAGGCCCTGGTACTTCTCGGCCCAGGGGAAGTGATAGCCGCGGTTGTCGTGGTTGCCGGCGCCCGAGACCGCCACCTTGAAGAAGTCGGGCCAGCGCAGAATCGCGTCGGTCGACGAGAAGCCGCCCCCCGAGTGCCCGAAAATGCCGACGCGGTCGAGGTCCATCTGGGGGTATCGGCCCGCCAGCTCCTTGAGCGCCGAGATGTGATCGGGGATGCCGTTGTCACCCATGTTCGAGTAGTAGGCGTCGTGGAAGGCCTTGGAGCGAAGCGGCGTGCCGAAGGCGTCGACAGCGAAGACGATGAAGCCGAGTTCGGCGAGCGCACGGCCGTTTCCGCGCCCGGAGGCGGAGAAGTCGTAGCGGGTGACGGCGCCGATCTGGGGGCCGGGATAGATGTAGTCGACGACCGGATAGCTCGCGTCGGGGTCGAAGTCGGAGGGGAACCACAGCAGCCCGTACACGCTGGTCGTGCCGTCGCGTCCCTTGGCCTCGAAGGGGACGGGGGGGATCCAGCCGGCCTCTTCGAGACGCGAGATGTCGGCGGTCTCGATGGTCTGCACGACGCGGCCGTCGCGACCGCGCACGACAGCGGTGGGCGCCATCTCGGGAGTCGAGTACTGGTCGACGAAATAGCGGCCGCTGGGCGAGGGCGTGATCTGGTGCACCGCGTCTTCCGGGCTCAGCAGCTGCAGGCCGGTTCCGTCCAGGCCGACGCGGTAGAGGTGGAGGTGGTAGGGATGCCGTCCCTCCTCCCGGCCCGCCGCCGTGAAGTAGACGGTGCGCGACGCCTCGTCCACCTGTATGAGCTGAGCGACCAGCCAGGGACCGGAAGTGACCTGGTTCCTGAGGTTGCCGTCGCCGTCGTAGAGGTAGAGGTGGCCGAAGCCGTCCCGCTCGGACCACCAGAGGAACTCGGAGCCGTTTCCGAGCACCTGCCAGGCGGGTGCAAACGAGGTGAAGTTGTTGAGTTCGACATAGGTCGGCCCGGTCTCTTCCAGCAACTCGGTGGCGCTCCCGGTGGCGGCGTCCACGCGGAAGAGCTTGTAGCTCCTGAAATCGCGGCTGCGGTGCGTGTAGAAAACGTGGCTGCCGTCGGCAGTCCACTGGACGTCCGCGTAGGCGGTGTCGCCGCGGGCGAAGTTGCCCGGCTGGGGCGGGATGTCGGCGCGGACCGAAGTGCCGGCCTCCGCGTCGAGGATCCACAGTTCGGACGTGGGGACTATGGAGTCGCCCGGGAGCGCGTAGGCCCAGGAGTGCAGGATCGGGCGCCCGTCGGCCGCTTCGAGCAGGTGGAAGCGCTCGACCTCGCGCTCGTCGTAGCGGTGCGTGGCGATCCGGCGCGAATCGGGCGACCACTGCATGACCGGCGAGCGCTCGCGGTTGGCGCGGCGGCTCGTGATCTCCTGGCAGCAGCCTTCGGGGATCGCGCCGTAGCCGAAGTCGGTTTCGCCGTCGCGGGTGAGCTGGGTCTCCGCACCGCTGGCGGCGTCGCGCACCCACATGTTCTCGTCGCGGGCGAAGGCGATCCAGCGGCCGTCGGGCGACGGGCGGTCCGCGTCGGAGGGCGCGGTGGCGTGGGTGGGTCCGGCACACGTGTAGGCGCCGATGTCGCAGGTCCACTGCACGGAGTCGGCGACCTGGAAACGGATGGCGCCGAAGCGCGCCGCGCCTGCGCCGTCCACGAACTCGAATTCCTCGAAGGGAAGCGCGCGGCCCTCGTAGGCGGTGTCGGCGGCCAGCGACAATGCGGCCGCCAGGCGCGCGTGGTCGAAGGCGGGCTGGCGGCTGGCGGCGGCGGGGTCCACGACGACGAATTCGTGGCCGGAAGAGGTGCGGCTGCGGAACCAGAAGCGGTCTCCGTCGAAGAACTCGGCCACGACCTGGTCGCCGGAGATCAGGTTGGACGCGTTCCAGGGCAGGAACTGCTCGGCGCGAGCGTAGGCGCTCTCGGTGACCTGCTGGGCGGCGAGGGGCGGGGCCGCGAGGGCCAAGGCGGCGAGCGCGGCCGTGGTGCGCGGGAGTCTGCGAAGGAACTTGGGCATTGTGACCTCGTTGGCTTTCATGCAGGCGCGATTGTGAAGGGGCGTGGCTGGTTGAGCGGCCACGTCGCCGATATAGTGACTTCGGTCTGGTTCCCAAGCCAGTCCCTATGCGCCGTTTGCAATCCACCTGGAGTCCGGTCATGCGCCTCGCCGCCTGTTTCCTCGCTCTTTTCAGCGTCCTCGCGCCGGGGACCGCCGCTGCCCAGGAGTCGCTCGACCCCGAGCGGGACGAGATGTACGCCCGCTACATGCAGATCCCGGGCCTGATCAAGGGCGGCGTGATCTGCCCGGACGTCGGACCGCTGGGAGGAGCCGCCTGCGCGATCAACTGGATGGCAGACGGGCAGAGCTTCTGGTTCGCCGAGGGGCAACCCGACCAGACGGTGATCTACCGCACCGATCCGGAGACTCGTGCCACCGAGCCGTTCTTCGACACCGAGCGTCTCCGCGAGGCGCTGACCCCGGTGCTGGGTCACGAGCCGCCGTACCGCGGGCTGCCGTTCGACAGCTTCACCTTCGCCGGCGAGGGCGAGCGTCTGGTGCGCTTCACGGTCGAGGATCGCGGCTTCGAACTTGACCTGGACGACTACTCGGTCAGCGCGCGGCCGGCGGCCGATGCGGAGGCTGCGGCGCGAGCGGCTCCCCGGGTGGTGCGGGAGGGATTCACCAGCGGTGCCCCCGCCGTCATGGAGGTGCCCTCGCCCGATGGTCGCTGGCTGCTGACGGAGAAGGACCACGGTCTCTGGGTGCGTGCGACCTTCGACGGGCGCGAGCATCCGGTCGTGGAGGATGGCGAGGAGGGTTACGCGTGGAGCGTCGAGGGGGCGAGGTGGGCGCCGGACGGCGGCCGGGTCGCGGCCATGAAGGAAGACAGCCGGCTGATGGAGCGGGTGCCGATCCTGCACTGGCTGAAGCAGACCGAGGAGGTCGAGTACGCACCGTACGCGAAGGCCGGCAATCCGATGCCGCGGCAGGAACTGCACATCGTGGACGTCGTCGGGCGCCGGGCGGTCCAGGTCGACGTCGGCGAGGACGAGCAGATCCTGAGCCCGGTCGGGTGGTTGCCGGACGGGTCCGAGTACCTGTTTCTGCGGATGTTCCGGAGCTACCGGACGCTGCACCTGGTCGCCGCCGATCCCGCCACGGGCGAAACGCGCGTCGTGCTGGAAGAAACGCAGCCCACCTTCATCAAGGGGATCGGGACGACGCCCTCGTGGCGCGCGCTGCCCCGCCCGCTCGCGGACGGCGAGCGCTTTCTCTGGATCAGCGAGCGCGACGGGTGGGATCACATCTACCTGTATGGCATGGACGGCCGGCTCATCCGCAGGCTCACCGAGGGCGAGTGGCCCGTGCTCGGGATCGTTCACGTCGACGAGTCTGGAGGGTTCGTCTACTTCAACGGACACAGGGAGGAAGAGAGGCCGTACGACACGCACCTCTACCGCGTCTCGCTGGACGGTGGCGATGTGATGCGCGTCACCGAGGGAGAGGGTCAACACAGCGTTACGGTCACGCCAAACGGCGCCTACATCGTCGACACGCATTCGAGCACGAGCCGCCCGCCCCGCACGGAGGTGCGCACGAGCGACGGCGAGTTCGTGTACGTCGCGACCGAAGCCGACGTGAGCGCGCTGGAAGAGCTCGGCTGGATCCCGCCCGAGGAGTTCGTCGTGAAGGCCGCCGACGGGGAGACCGACCTCTACGGGGTCATCTACAAGCCGCACGACTTCGACCCCGCCAGGAAGTACCCGGTCATCGACTACATCTACAACGGTCCCTTCATCAGCTGGGTCCCGAAGACGTTCACCGACGGGCGCGGACTGAGCCAGGCCGCGTTGGCGCAGCTGGGGTTCGTGGTCTTCATGGTCGACGGGCGCGGCACGACCGAGCGCGGCAAGGCCTTCCAGGACGTGGCGTACCGCAACTTCGGCCGCAACGAGATCCCCGACCACCGGGCGGCGATGGAGAACGCCGCGGCCACCCGTCCCTGGATGGACCTGGACCGGGTGGGCATCCACGGCGGTTCGTGGGGCGGCTACATGACCGTGCGGGCGCTGGTCCTCGAGCCCGACTTCTACGATGTCGGCGTCGCGGTGAACGGCGTCTTCGACATCCACGACCAGAACGCCTGGGCGATCGAGCCGTACATGGACCGGCCCTGGGAGAACCCTGAGGGCTACGAATACGGCTCCAGCCTGCGGCTGGCCGACCAGCTCCAGGCGAAGCTGTTGCTGATCCACGGCACGAGCGACGTCAACGCCACCTTCTCGGCCACGATGAAGCTGGTCGAGGCGCTCATCCGGGCAGGGAAACCGCACGATCTGATCGTGGTGCCCGAGCAGCCGCACTGGTTCACCGGGCAGAGCGCGGCGTTCACGGATGCGGCGAGGCGGCGCTACTTCCAGGAGCACCTGCTGGGGCTGACGGGGAGGGCGCGGGGGGTGGTGCCGTAGGGTGGTCGGCGATCGGGCCCGCGCCTGCCCGAGCGCTCGGTGGTTCGGGCGCCGAGATTCTGATCAATACTAAACATATTAGTTAACTAAACCAAAACCCTTGGGCCTGTCCCGTCGAATCGGATCGACAAGATCGACGTTTCAGCTGAAACGCTTCGCCCGCGAAAACGCCTGACTGAACACCCTCTCACCTCCCGCTCGCAGCCCCGCGATCCCGCCCGACTCCAGCGACGCCTCGGCAAAGGTCTCTCCATAGCCGCGCGCGAGGGTCATCACCACGAGGTCGGTCGCGAGGGTGACCACCTGGCAGGGGACGTGCAGGATGGGTCCCTGGGTGAGGAAGGGGGTGGAGCGGGCGGGGTCGAAGAGGTCGAGCGCGGTGAGGTGCTCCAGAACCTCCGGGACGCCCGCGCCAACGAACGCGAGCATGCAGTGGCCGTCGCCGGTGTCGGTGAAGCCGGGCTCGGGCGGCGTCGACGGCGGCGGCTCGTCGCCGAGGTGCCAGATCGCGACCTGGGTGCGGTTCATTCGGTTGATGACGAGGGGGCCGTGCACGCCGACCCCGCCGAAGCGCTCCGGAACGGGCAGTCCCATGGGCCGATGGGTCGCGACGCGGCTGTCCTGGTAGTCCCAGCGGGGGCGGTGGGACAGGTCGACGAGGAACGGGCCCGGGTGGTCGCCCTCACCGTCGTAGCGCAGGATCACGGTCCAGCCGTCGCGCGATTCGGTGGCCGCGGGACGCGCGCCGAAGGACACCGGGGAGCGACGGAAGGCGGGTCGGGGCCGTGCGGTCGTCTCGGTCCTCATGCACGCAACCTTGTGCCGCTGGGGTCATAGAAGTGCGGCGATATCGCCGTGGCGGAAAACGTCGTCCTCTTCCCCGGCTTATGCTCTTCCTGGAGGGATAACGTCGCCCCCTTCGCGGCGTGTCCGTCGCGCACGAGCGCCATCCCGTACTGCCAGCCGAGCGCCTCGCTGCGGCGCGTGGTGCACACGTAGCCCACGATCTCGGCGCCGTCGACGACCAGCGCGCCGTCGCGGGGAGATCCCTGCCCTTCATCGACCCGGAATCCCACCAGCTTCATGCGGCCCGGCTGCTTCTCGCAGGCGCGCAGCGCGGGCGCACCGACCTTCTTCGACTCGGTGTCCTTGCGGTCCCACATCCAGCCCATCCCGATGTCGGTGAGCGTGACCCGCGCCTCCGATTCGGCCCCGATGATGATGTGGCCCTTCTCGGCGCGCAGGCAGTACTGGGCCTCGAGGCCGAACGGCTGAATCCCGAGGTCGGCACCGGCTTCCATGAGCAGGTCCCACAGGTAGCGCGAATAGCTGGATGGGACATGCAGCTCGTAGGACAGTTCGCCCACGAAGCCCAGCCGAAGGCAGCGGGCCCGGACGCCTTCGCCCACTGTGATGGGCCTGCACGCCATGTACGGGAACGCCTCGTTCGTGACGTCGTCCGTCGTGACGCGCTGGAGCACCTTGCGCGCGTTGGGGCCGGCGATGTTCAGCGAGCCCAGCACGTCGGTGAGATTGACGAGGTTGTAGTCCCAGCCGTCGTGCCGGGTGTGGAAGCGGAACCACTCGACGGTGGCGCCCGCGCGGCCCGAGCTGGTGGTGAAGTAGTAGTCGTTCTCGCCTTCCCTGACGACGACCCCGTCGTCGATGAGGTGGCCCATGTCGTTGCACATCGCCGAGTACTTGCAGCGGCCGGGGCGGGTCTTGCGCATGTCGGAGATGTAGACGCGCTGGAGGGCGTTCAGGGCGTCGGGGCCGAAGATGCGGAACTTGCCGAGCGGCGAGCTGTCGAGGATGCCCACGTTGTTGCGGACGCTGCGGATCTCGGCGCGGCAGGTCACGTCGTCGCTGAAGTAGCGGGCGCGCTGCCAGGGACCGGCGCGGCGGAAAACGGCGCCTCGGGCGGTCTGCTCGGCGTGCAGCGGGGTGCGCTTGTGCACGTCGTGTCCGGGGCCAGCGAGCGTGGCGAGGCTGGGTGGGGCGAGTGGGGGTCTGACCGTGGTCGGGGTGGCGGATTCGACGGGATCGCCCCTCAGGTCGGCCATGATCATGGCCAGGTTCTGTCCGGTGACGCGGTACTGGCCGGGCCCGAGGCCGAATCCGCCGAAGCGCTTGGCGAGTTCGGGCACGTCGAAGCCCTGCGCGGCGGATTCCTTGACGTTCTTCCAGGTGCCGTCCTCGTCGAGGTCCACGAAGGCCTTGGCGCCGCGGCCGATCTCGGGACCATGGCGAATGTCGCAGCCGGCGACCGGGCCGGGGAGGGCGTCGGCGTCGCACCGGGCGGTGTCGGCTGCGTCGGCCAGGCCCGCGGCACGATACCCGGCGAGCCTCCCCGACGTCTCGATGGATCGCGGATCCCGGAGGCCGGTCATGCTGCCGGCCGCGACGACGCCCGAGGGCAGTTCGGCGGGCTGGTAGGTGTGGGTATGGGCGCAGTACGAGAGCCTGGCCTTGGCCGTGGCGAGGACTCCGATGCGGGGCTGCATTCCCCCGTTCGCGACAAGCAGGTCACACTGAAAGTGACTGGAGCCACCGCCGTCGAGCGGGCGGAGTTCGCACCCCCTGACCCGCCGGCGGCCCATCGCCCGCGAGACTGCCCATCCGGGCAGCAGGGGGATGCCCCGCTCCTCGAGCGCGCCGACCACCGCGGCATCCTGCCGCCCGGCTTCGCGCGCGTCGGCCACCCCCCGCACCTCCACCCCGAGATCCGCCAGGTCCACCGCCGCCTCCAGACTCAGGTCGTCGCCGACGCTGAATACCGCCGCCCATCCCGGCCTGACCGCATGGGTGCGCGCCAGCCGCCAGGCCGCGCCCGCCTGAATCACGCCGGGGCGATCGTTGTGATTGAAGACGAGCGGGCGGTCCATGCACCCCGCGGCGACGACGACGGTCTTCGCACGGCACTCCCAGTGGCACTCCAGGAACGGGTCGGTCTCGGTGCCGATTGTGAAGCCGGTCACGAGGTTCTCGCCCCACACGCCGGTGACCGGCGAGTTTGTGAAGACTTTCACATTCTCCGCCGCGCGCAGCCGCCGGGCCAGCGCCCTGGCACGCCGGTACAGCGGTTGGCCCTCGAACTCGCGCACCCGCCACGCCAGGTGTCCTCCCAGCCACGGCCGCCGCTCGAACAGGCAGACCCTGAGCCCGCTCTCGGCCGCAGCCAGCGCCGCAGACATGCCCGCCGCGCCGCCGCCGACAATCGCAACCTCCGCGTTCATGTAGCGCTCGGCGCGTGGCCCGTCCCGGTTGTGGTCCCGTCGCTGATCGAGCACACCGGTCCCCGCCATCCGCCTCAGCCCGTCCTGGAAGAGGGGCCAAAAGCCGTAGGGGCGGTGGAAGAGCCGGTAGTAGAAACCCGCCGGCATCAGCCGGTCAAAGGGGTCGATGAGGCCGAAGAAGTCGGTGCGTGGATCGCCTCGCACGTTCTGGGCGCGAACCGACATCCCGGCGCGCAACGCGGTCGTCTCGGCGCACTCGTTCGGCACCCCGTCGATCGCCATGAAGGTGTTCGACGACTCGCCCTCCATGCTGTACAGGCCACGCGGCCGGTGGTACTTGAGGCTTCGCCCGAAGGTCCGCACACCGGCGGCGAATAGAGCCGAAGCCACCGTGTCTCCCGAGAATCCGCGGACGCCCCGGCCGAGGAAGGTGAAGTCGAGCGGCCTGCGGAAGTCGACGCGGCAGGTTGGGCCGGGCGGCAGGCGGCCGGGCGGTGGGCTGCCCTCGGCCGAGGGCGCTTCATTCATCGCCATCGCCCACCACCTCGAGGTTCGTCCCCGGATCCCGCCTGGTCGTGAACCACACGCCGCATCCCTGGGCGTGATACCACCACTCCTCCTGCGGCGGTGCCTGCGCCCCGCACGGGATCATCCGGAACTGCGTCCAGCGGAAGTGCTCCTCCGCGCTCAGCTCGTCCTGCTCCGGCCTTGGGCCCCGCTCCTGTCCCCCGAAGGTGAACTCGTAGACGTCGCGCTTGCCGCAGACGGGGCAGGTCAGGCGGAAGGTCATGGCGACTCGTCCCTCAGTCCCAGTGCCCGTACTTCATGACCGCCGCCGTCTCGCCCGAGTAGCGACCCTCCAGGAAACGTTTCAGCTGAAACGCCTTCAGCATCTCCGGCCGCTCGCCAGTGGCCATGTAATCCGCCATGTACTTGCCCGCGACCGGTCCCGACTTGAAGCCGAAGTAGCCCCAGCCGGCGTCGAGATAGAGGTGGTCGTAGCCCAGGTGACCCTCCATGATCGGCGCCATGTCCGGTGTCATGTCGGCGAGACCCGCCCAGATGCGCATGAACCGCACGCCGCGCAGCGCGGGCATCAGTTCGACGAGCGCCTCGGCCTGGTGCTTCAGGTAGTACGCGGTGGCGTCGTTGGTGTAGTTGACCTGCGGATCCATGTGCGCGCCGGTCGCGATTTCGCCCTTCAGCGTCTGGTTGGCGTAGACGTGGTACGCGCCGGAGCTGAAGACGTGGTGCAGGAAGGGTTTCAGGGGATGGGTGACCATCGCCTGGATGGTGAGGGGGTGGATGGGCAGCTCGATCCCCAGCATGGCGGCCACGGCCGCGCCGTAGCCCCCCGCCATGATCCCGAGGCGGTTGCAGCGAATGGTCCCCAGGCTCGTGCGAACGCCGGTGACACGGCTGCCGTCCGTATCGATCCCCTGGACTTCACAGCCCTGGTGGATGTGCACGCCGTGCGCGGCCGCCCCCTTGGCCAGCCCCCAGACCACTGCGTCGTGGCGCACTACCCCCCCGGGGGGGTGGTACAGTCCCGCGTGGATCGGGAAGGCGAGGCGGTCGGAGATGTCGAGGCCCGGGATGAGTTCGGCGCACTGCTGCGGGTCGAGCAGCTCCGACTTCACGCCGAGATGGTTGTGGGTGCTCGCCGCCATGCGGAACGCGTTCACCGCGGCCTCGCTGTGCCCCAGGTTGAGGGTCCCGCAGTTGAAGAACATGAGGTTGAAGTCGAGCTCGTCGGTCAGGGTGCGCCACAGCTTCAGCCCCTCGTCGTAGAGGCGCACGTTCTCGGCGGTGCGTTGATTGGCGCGCACGATCGCGGTGTTGCGCCCCGACCCGCCGAAGCCGATGTAGTGCGACTCCAGGAGGGCGACGTCGCGGATACCGTGGGTGCGCGCGAGGTAGTAGGCGGTCGCGAGTCCGTGGATGCCGCCGCCTATGATGACGACGTCGTAGTGGCGCCTGACCGGAGCGGGACGCCAGAGGCGCCGGAGCCGCAGCCAGTTGAAGCTCGGTTTGACGGTCAACCGATGACCGAATACGAGGAGTCCGGGTTCAGCGACCGCCTCCGGCTGAAGAAGCCGATGTCGCAGGTCCTGCGGGTGTACGTGAGCGGCATGGTCACCGGGTCGACATCGTGGTCGCGGCCGCCCTCCACCTGTTCGATCAGCTCGGCCATGAGCTTGCCCGCCACGGGCGCGTTCTTGAACTGGTTCCCCGAGGTGCCGACGGCCATGTAGAAGCCGGGGAGGTCGGACTTGTCGTAGATGGGGATCCAGTCGTCGGACACGTCATACAGGTCGACCAGCCCGCCCGTCTGCCCGGGAATGCCCAGGCCCTTCAGCCGCTGGGCCTCGCGCATCACCTGCGTCTCCCACTGGTGGGTGAAGTTGGTGTTGTAGTCGTCGGGGTCGTCGACCCACTCGAGCACGTCGCAGGGCGGATCCTCGGAGCCGATCAGGATGTGGTTGCCGGTGGTGGGCCGCGAGTAGCACCCGATGTCGCCGTCCGAGATGAGCGGCGCGAGCTGGTGGTAGTCCATGCCGGCGGGGGCCGGGACGTAGCAGACCTCCTGCTTGAGGGCACGGGTGTTGATGCTCATGCCGTCGAGAACGCCGGCCATTCCGTTGATGATCGCCGAGTGGGGTCCGCCCACGTTTACCACCACCGGCGCGCGGATGCGGGTGCCGTCGGCTAGGCGAATCCCCGCGACGCGACCGCCGCTCTTGAGCACCTCCACAACTTCCGCGTTGAAACGATACTCGCCGCCATGCGCCTCGTTCGCCCGCTGCAGGTTGTGGCACGCGAGGGTGGGATCGTCGATGTAGCCCGACTCGGGGATGTAGACGGCGCCGCGGATGTGCCCGCCGGTGGGCTCGCCGAAGCGGTCGTCGTCGGTGGTGACGGGGGGACCGTAGGTGCGGGTGTCGATCCAGGGAAAGCGCGCGCCGACCCCGTCCGCCGTGAGATCCTCGTAGGCGACGTGCAGCTCGTCGAGCGCGGCCATGACGTTCACGAGGTTCCTGTTGCGGTCGTTCTTGATGACCAGACACCCGGTGTTGACGTACTGCGCGAGCCCCATTTCGTCGGGCACGCCCAGGTAGCGGCCCCAGTCGAGCCAGTAGAAGTAGCTCTCTCTGGCCATTGCGCAGCCATCGGGGGTGGAGTAGTGGAGGCGGATGATCGCGCAGGTGTTGCACGTCGAGCCGGAGCCGGCGGTCGGCTGCTTGTCCACGTTGAGCGTGCGGTAGCCGCGCCTGGCGAGCTCGAAGCCGGTGGCAGTGCCGATGACGCCCGCGCCGATGATGATCGCGTCGTAGTCTCGCTGCATTCTCTCCAGTCCCGGTTGTCGATCTTGTCCCGGTTCGTGCGTGCCCCCATGGTCAACGGGAACACGCCGCCGCCAGCAAACATGCAGTAATCAGGAGCCGGGCCACAATGAGAACGATGCCAGCACCCCTTCGCCACATTCCGGCAACACTTCCGCTCCTCCTGACCTGCGCGGCCGGCGCGGCCGCAACAGCAATCACCGCTGCCGCGGCCGCCGAGGCCCAGACCGCCGAAGTCGTGGTCGGCCCCAACCTGCGCGTCGGGCCCGGCCAGTTCAACGAGCCCTGGATCGCCGCCAGTCCGGACAACGCCGATTTCCTGATCGCGGTGACCCAGACGGGAGGCCTGAGCTTCCCGGATCCGTCTATGGCCCTGACCCTGGCCACGCGCAGCAACGCGGCGTTTCTGAGCCGCAACGGCGGCGTGGCCTGGGAGCCGATCACCCTGCCCGGCGACGAGCCCGGCGCCTTCGATCCGATGGTGGTGCCCGGCCCCGACGGCAGGATGTGGATCCTGTACTGCTACATCGGCGCCAACACGATGGGTGACCTGCTCGGCCAATCGGCGCGCCGCGAGGGCACCATCATGGTGTGGTCGACCGACGACGAGGGCGCCACCTGGACGGGCCCGGCGCGCCTGCGCAGCCCCGTGCCGCCGGACCACGCCCGCATCGCCGCCGACTGGAGCGACGGCCCCAACCGCGGACGCCTGTACGTCGTGTGGAACGACGTTCGCGACTCGTTCATCCGGGACGACTTCCAGCTCTTCGTGCATACACTCGACGACGGCGGCAACACGGTGAGCGAGCCGAAACTCCTCACCACCATTCCCGGCGGCAAGCTCGTGGCCACCGAGCCCGTCGTTCTCTCCGACGGCGCGCTTCTCGTCACCTTCTACCAGTACTTCTTCCCGCTGACCGACGAGAAGAACGCCCAGATGCCCTTCTTCACCATGCGGTCGGAGGACGGCGGCGAGACCTTCACCGAGCCGGAGGTCGCATTCCGGGTCGGCAACCACTCCTGGCCCTACGCCCAGACCGAGATGACCAGCGCGTTTACGCTGCCGATCGTGGCGTGGGACCGCACGGGCGGGGCGCACGGCGACAACATCTACATCGTCTGGGACCAGGTCAGCGGCGGCACCTCCAACATCTGGTTCCGGCGCTCCACCGACGGCGGGCGCAGCTGGTCGGACCAGATGCGGCTCAACGACAACGACCCGCCCGCGCCCGGCGCTCCGCTGGACGACCGCATGCTCCCCGTGGTGGAGGTCAACCGGGACGGCGTGGTGGGCGTGGCGTGGTACGACCGGCGCCGCGACGAGACACGCCGTTGCTGGGAGCTGTTCTTCACGTCGTCGTCGGACGGCGGGGAGACTTTCGCCGCGAACGTCCCGGTGGCGAGCGCGCCGTCGTGCCCGCCGCCCACGCACGCCCCCGTGGCGCGCGTTCACAATGTCGCGGCCGACCCCGACGTGAAGGACCTGACCGAGGAAGAGATTGCGAAGATGGACCTGATTCAGCGCATGACGATCCAGATGGCCGAGCAGAGCCGCAATGCCAGGGCGGAGTACTTCGGCGATCTGGGCCACGCCCGGCTGGAGGTCTCCTTCGACAACGCGCGCGGCAACCAGCCCGGTCATTACCTGGGCCTCGCCGGCGACGCCAACGGCGCCTTCCACCCCCTCTGGATCAGCCGCCGGAACGGGATCGACGAGCTGTTCACGACAACCTTGGAGGTCGCCACGGACCCGCCCACGGCCCCCGCCGGCGAGGAGACGGACGTCACCGGCGAGCTGCTCGTGGTGGCCGGGCCGGTGGTGTACGACGCGGCCGGTGGCACGGCGACGGTGGACGTGCAGCTCCGGAATGTGTCGGACGCGGTGATGCACGGGCCCGTGCGGCTGCGCGCGGTGGGCGGCGAAGGCGGCGAGTGGTCGTTCGAGGGCAGGATGGGGTCGCATGACCGGCTGCCGCCGGGCGGGCTGAGCGAGCCGGTCAAGGTCGAACTGGAGACCGGTCCGGGCATGGACATGACCCTGGACTTCCGGATCTTCGGGCGGGTTGTGGGCTGAAAGGCTGCGGCTCACCAGCCCAGGTCAAGCAGACGGTTCCAGGGGACGACTTCCGCGTCCCCGCGTGACTGACGGAGATCGCCACCGTAGACCACGCGCCGCTCAACCGCGTACCCGGCGTCTGCGAGTTGGCTTCCGAGCCTCCGAGTGCCCGCGAGAAAGCGCGGTGTGACGGTGCTTCCCGACTTGGCTTCCGCGAGAATCAACGCGGAGCCCGTGTCGACGATCAGATCGACTTCGGTGCCGGCCGATCTGTAGTGCTGCATCCAGGGCTGCACGCCGCGGTGCGTCGCAGCCTTGAAGATCTCCGAAGCCACCCAGCTCTCGAAGATCGCCCCGCGCAGCGGGTGGTGACGCAGCTCTTCCGCCGAGCGGATGCGTAGCAGGTGGCACACGAGGCCGGAGTCCAGAAAGTGCAGCTTCGGCGCCTTGATCTGGCGTTTGCGGATGTTTCTGCGAAAGGCGGGCAGCCGAAAGACCAGAAAGCTGGCTTCCAGAACCGACAGCCAGGCCCGAATCGTGTTGTGACGGACACCGACATCGCTCGCCAGTCCCGAAAGGTTGACCTCGCTGGCGGTACGCCCGGCAGCCATGCGCACAAAGGACGAAAACGCCTCCAGATCGGTGACATTGCGGAGCGACCGGACATCACGCTCCACATACGTGGCGAAGTAGTCCCGCAGCCACACGTCGGGGGGAATGCGGCGGTCGTGGATCCGCGGGTAGGCCCCGGTCCACAGCACTTCCAGCAGGCTCTGCGCCGGCTCGCCGAATCGGGCCAGTTCGCCCAGCCCCGGAGGCAGCAGCTGGAGCATGCCCACGCGACCGGCGAGCGACTGACTGACCGCCTCGGTAAGCCCGAAGTGCTGTGAACCGGCAAGGACAAAACGGCCCGGAGTCGGATCGTCGTCCACCTCCTCCTGGAGGTACGACGTGAGGTCCGGCGCGCGCTGCACCTCGTCGATGACGGCGCCGTCGCGGTACTCTTGCAGGAAGCCGCGGGGATCTTCCCGGGCGTACGCACGCACGTCCATTCCCTCCAGCGAGACGTAGGGTCGATCGGGGAACACGGTGCGGCACAGCGTGGTCTTGCCCGACTGTCGGGGACCGGTGACGGTGACGACCGGGTATTGGCGCGTGCGATTCAGGAGCGGCCCGGCCAGGTTGCGGTCGATGACGGGCACTTGTTCTCCCTGCGGTAAGCAAGCGAGTGGCGAATCGGCGGCGGTTGGACCTCGGCTGATCTACATGAGAGTGCCAGAAACCTTGCAGATTGTCAATCCGAATGACAAATCGCATAAGACGCTTCGCCGAGCACCGCCCGAAGTGGTTGGCGAGACGTCCTCCGCTCCACCGCAAACCCGACTCCCCAGCCTACCACCCGGCCAGCGGGGTTGACGCCTGCTAAGTACGGTGTAGTATCGTTTGGTATACTTACTCCCCGCCCGACACGCCGAGAGGCCTCGGGCGGGGTTATTTTTTCTGGATCGGTCAATGAGCAGCGAGCCTCCTGTCAAGCGTGCAATCGCCTTCGTGGACGGCCAAAACCTGTTCCATGCCGCCCGCAAGGCGTTCGGCTACACGTACCCGAACTACGACCGACTGGATTAGGATCGACCGAGCACTCTACGACCAATGCCTCGACCCGCGGGACTACCGCCGGAAGGGCCAGAGGACATAGAGCGTGGCTGGCAAATGACGCCCAGCATGTCTGTGCTTCACGTCCCGTTGCTGCGGGCCGGGCACCGCCCCCCTACGACACCGGCCGCCGCCTCACCGGCACCGTCAGCCGGCTCTGATACTCGCCCCCGTGGTGGAACGTGACCGTCGCCGTCCGCGCGTCGGCGCCCGACTCGTGCGTCACCCGTCCGCCGCTGTTGTAGTTCTTCTGCAGCCACACCGAGTTCGGTGAATTCAGGATCAGGCGCAGGCGGCTGCCCCTGGCGATTTGGCGCGCGAAGAACTGGAAGCCGTTGAAGCGGTAGAGGTTGGCCTCGCCCGGAGTCACCAGCTCCTCGACCGTGCGCGAGTTGCGGTAGCGCGCCCGCATGATGTCGCCGGTCAGAAAGACGCTCGAGCCGTCCGGGCGGATCTCGTAGACGGTCACCATGAAGTCGGTGTCGGGGACGTCGAGGGTCATCCAGGCGTCGAACTCCATGAATCCCGCCAGGTCGGTCTCGGCCTCGAAGGGCTCGGTGTGGTAGACCAGACCGTTGCCGAACAGGTTCAGCGCGAAGTGCTCGCTGAGCGGATACTCGCCCCAGAAGAAGTGCGACAGGTTGTTGCCGGACTCATGGTCCTCCAGCTCGCCGGGCCGGGTGTCCAGCGGGTCGTAGACGTAGGAGTCCGATGGGGTGTTGCCGGTGGGCTCCGGTGACAGTGTCCCGGAGTGGAAGACGTCGTTGGGGCGACCGTCGGCGGAGTCGAAATGGTAGGTAAGCTCGTCGTTCGCGACTTCCTCCAGCGCGTCCGCGTACTCCCACGCGTCGCGGCCGGCGATGTAGACGGCCACGCGCTTTTCCAGGAACCACGGGCGCGGGCCGTCCTTCAGCGTCCAGTCGTACCACGCCTTGCGTAGCGAGTCCTGGGGGACGAGGGCGCCCGGGCCGAACTCGAGGCCGCCCACCTGGTCCACCGACGTGCCGACGCCGCCGTGGTTCCAGGGACCGATCACCAGGTAGTGCCGCGCCTTCGCCGCCTCGTTGCCGTGGCGCATGTGCATGCGGTAGTGCTGAAGCGCGCCGCGCTGGTCGCCGTCGTAGTGGCCGGTGATGGTCAGGATCGGGATGTCCATGGCCGCGAGCTGCTCGGGAGACGGGGCCGACGCCAGCCAGTACTCGTCGGGCGTGGGGTGCTCCATCCAGGTCTGGAAGCGCGTGGTCAGGTTGCCGACGATCCGGTCGAGGTCGGCGAAGGGCCGGTGGTTGAAGTAGCGCTCGCTGAACGCGTCCGACCACAGTTCCGCGTCGGCGAAGATCGTGCTTTGCGCCGCGTTCCCGCTGGTGAACGTCAGCCAGGTCATGTTGTAGGGGACGAAGACGTTGTGGACGAAGGGGAAATCCGTGCCCAGGTAGGCGGCCGCGGCGGGCACGATCGACTCGAGGCTGGGCGGCAGTTCCTTGGCGGTGGTCCACTGGTCCCACCCGCCGTAGGACGCCCCGTACATGGCCACCTTGCCGTTCGACCACGGCTGCGCCGCGAGCCACTCGACGACATCGTGGCCGTCCTTGTCGGCATCGTGGAAGGGCTCGAATTCACCCTCGGAGTTGCCGCGCCCGCGCACGTCCACTGCGGCGAACACGTATCCCCGCTTCGCGTAGTAGCGGGCCTTCCCGTGGTAGACGTCGCTGATATACGGGGTGAAGCCCAGGATGACCGGGAGCGGCTCCGTCTGGTCGGCCGGGCGGTAGACCGTGCCATGGAGGTTGGTGCCGTCCCGCACGGGTATTGTGACGCCCCACTCCATCTGGACATCGGAGAGCTGGGCGGCGGCAGGGAACGGAGCGAGCAGCGCGGCGGCGAGCAGCGCTGTGGCCAGCAACCCCGCCGGGACACCCATGCTGAGCCGTTTGGACGACATCGAAACCTCCAGGAAGCGGACAATCGGAGTCTGCGCGCAAGGTCGGGGCGCACGGGGCATCGGGCAATGCCCGCAGGCGCCCGCTAGATTCGTCGCCATGCCCGCGCTCGCCGCCCCCGTCCCCGCCCTTCCACTCGACATCTTCCGCGTCCTGGCGGGCGGCGTCCTCTTCTTCTACTTCCTGAACGCCTGGCGCCAGGCCAGCGACTTCAGCGACCCCGACGGCCTGATCGACCACAGGTTGTGTGCGCGGCTGTTCCCTCCGCTTCGCATCAGCCTGTTCCAGCCGGGGATGCCGGGGTGGCTCTTCCGCGCCACCTATCTGGGCGCTTGCATCGCCGCGGTCCTTGTCGTCGTCGGCTGGCACCCCCGCCCCGCCGCCGCCTTCCTCTTCGCAGCCGCCGTGTCGACCTACCGCTGGAACGTGCTCGCAGCGTACCTGGACGACTGCATTGTGCACCTGCTGTGCCTGTGGCTGGTCCTGCTTCCGGTCGGCACCACGCTGAGCCTGCCGGACCTGCTGGCAGCCGGCGCGACCGACTGGCCCATCGCAACCGTCCCCGGCGCCGCGCCGCGCGCCTTCATGGCCAACATGGCGCTCATCTACCTGGTGGCCGGCCTGTACAAGTTCTCCAGCCCCATGTGGCGGGGCGGCTCCGCGATGCACGCCGCGCTCAGGATGCCGATCGCGCGCACGCCGCACTTCTGGACCCTCCGCCACCGCGTCCCTCTCCGCGTCGTGACCTGGGCCGCGCTGATCCTGGAACCGCTGTTCGTCCTGATCTTCGTGCTCCCGGCCGGCTCGGCCGCGAAATGGGTGCTCGTGGCCGCCGCGGCCGTCTTCCACCTGGGCATCGTCGCCACGCTCAAGATCCCGTACTCCAATGCGCTCATGCTGGCCGCGCTGGCGCTCCCCCTGGCGCCCGAGATCGTGTCCGGCGTGGCCGGTGTGGCAGGCGCATCCGGCGTGACCGCAGCGTCCACTGCATCCGGCGCCACCGCCCTGGCCGCCGCACCGCTGACCGGCAACGCCCCGGCAGACGCCGCCGCCATCGCCCTGGTCAGCCTCCTGGCCGTCATGAGCATCTGGCAGGCCGCAAGGTCATGGCTCCGACTCCCCAGACCGGGTCAGCCGTACTCCGCCAGCGGCTGGGCCAACCCGGTCCGCGCGCTCCTCTGGCTGTTCGGCCTCTTCCAGAGCTATCGCCTCTTCGACTGGGTCGACGCGCGCAACTACCATGTCCGCTACGAGGTGCGGAGCCTCCACCAGGGCCGCAGCGTTCCGGTCGATCCGCGCGAACTCTTCCCCGACAGCATGCGACACCTCCTCCTCCAGTCCTACCTCGTCGGCAACGTCTGGCTGCAGATGGAGCCGGCCAAGCTCGACGCGATCCGGCAGTCGCTGCTCGCCCGACACGCCCGCAGATTCGCGCGCGCCCACCCCGACGCGGGCGAAATCGAAGCCGTCGCCATCGTCCAGCGCATCACCCCGGACAACCTCGACCTGACCCGTGGCGAGGAACGCCCTCTCATGCGCTTCACCTGCACCGGCGGCGATGTCGTGATGCACCCGCATCAGCGCATCACACGCCGGGCGGTCTGAGACGCGGTCATGTGCGGAATCGCCGCAATCCTGTCCCGCGACGGACCCGTCCCCGCCGACGCCCTTGAGCGCGCGACCTTCGCCATGCGCCACCGCGGCCCCGACGGCGAGGGCACCTGGATCGCCCCCTCCGGCCGCGCCGGCCTGGGCCACACCCTGCTCGCGATCACCGACCCCGACGGGCATCAGCCGATCGCCAGCGAGGACGGACGCCTGCACATCATCCACAACGGCCAGTTCTACGACTACAAGCGCATCCGCGCGTCGCTCGTCGACAGGGGGCACCGCTTCCGCACGCGCTCCGACAGCGAGATCGCGCTGCACCTCTACGAGGAGCTGGGACCCGCGTGCCTGAGGCACCTTCGCGGCCAGTTCGCGTTTGTTCTTTGGGATGAAGAGAGCGGCGTCCTCTTCGCGGCGCGCGACCGGTTCGGATTGAAGCCGCTCCACTACGCCGAGAGCGAAGGCCGCCTCTACCTCGCGTCGGAGGCCAAGGCCCTTTTGGCTGCCGGCGTCGCGCCGGGATGGGATGCGCGGGGCGTATACCACGCCCTCCACGCCTGCCCCGACGAGAGGATCTCGCTCTTCGCGGGCATCTCGCAGCTGCCGCCCGGACATTTCCTCCGCGCGAGCGCGTCCGGCGTGCGGATCGAGCGCTACTGGGACCTGCCGGCGGTGCCCCGGCGGCGCCGCCTCCGCATGCCCGCTCCGCGCGTCCGCACGTCCGCCCCGCGCGTCCCCGCCCCCACGCTCGAAGACTCCATCGCGCGCGTCCGCGACCTCACCGAGGAATCGATCCGGCTGCGCATGGTCGCGGCCGTCCCCGTGGGGTGCCTGCTGAGCGGCGGCCTGGACTCGTCGGCGGTCCTGGGCGTGGCCGCCATGTGCACGGACGACCCTGTCGCCGCGTTCACGGTCGGCTTCGAGCGCCGCGACTTCGACGAGAGCGCGGGCGCCGGCGAGGCCGCGGCCGCGGCGGGCGCCGAGCACCATGTGGTCACGCTGAGCGATGCCGACCTGGCCGACCACTTCGCCGACGCGGTATGGCACGCCGAGACGATCCAGTACAACACGCACGGGGCCGCACGCTACCTGCTCAGCCGCGGCGTGCGCGATGCCGGCTACAAGTCGATGCTCGCCGGCGAGGGCGCCGACGAGGCGTTCTTCGGCTACGAGTTCCTCCGCGCGACGGTGGGGGGCGCCCGTGATTCCCGCGCAGGCACCCTCCCACGCCCCCTCGCGCGACTTCCCCGCATCGCGGCGGCCCTGCTGCGCTCGCCTTCGCGCCATTACCCCGGCCTGGCCACCGCTTCGCCCTGGCTCGCGCGCCTCGCCCTCCTCCTACCCGCCGCGCCCTCGCTCTTCACGCGCCTCGCGCGAGGACTCGGCCACATCCACGCGGTGTGTTGCCGCGACTTCCTGGACGACTTCGCCGGATACGACCTATACCGCGCCTACCACCGCCGCTGCCGGCGGACCGCCGATCTGTCACGGCGCGAACCGTCGCGGCGACTGCTCTACCTCTGGCTGCACTCGCTCTTCGTCAACTACCACCTCGCCGCCGACCGGCTCGACATGGCGCACGGCGTCGAGGTCCGCCTCCCCTTCCTCGACCACCACCTCTTCGAATACACGAACAGCCTCCCCGTCTCCCTCCTCGCCCACCATCCGCGCGAAAAGCACCTGCTGCGCGAAGCGATGCGGTCCTACATCCCCGACCCGGTCTACGACCGCGTCAAGCGCCCCTTCTGGGGCCCCACCGCGGTGCGCGCCAAGGGCGGTCCGCTGCACGACTTCCTGCAGGACACCCTGCGCGGCGACGCCTGCCGCTCGGTGCCCTTCCTGGACCACGAGGCAGTGGTCGGCCTGCTCGACCGCCTCCCCACCCTGCCCGAAGAAGACCGCCCGTCGCTCGACTCACTGCTCCTGATGCTGGCGTCCGTGGCGGTGCTGCAGGAGCGGTACGGGCTGTAGCGGAATGGACGAATGATCATAAGCGGCTTATGATAGATCATGGACAGCACGATTCACGAATACCTGGCAGAGATCGGCCGGCGAGGGGGCAGGAAGAGCCGTCGTACCCTGGACCCCGAGACCGCAAGGGCCATGGTGCGCGTACGCGAGGCCCGGCGGGCGTTTCGCGAGTTCCATGCCGACTGTTTCTGGTACTGCCGCAAGGATCTCGTGATCGGCCCCGGCGATGTCGAGTGGGTCGCCGAGACGTTGCGTAAGAACGGCGACATGAGGGCGTGGAGAGTGGCCGGACGGCTATGCCGCTAACGGGCTTTCAGCGCGAACTGCTGGCGTTGCTGGCGCGTTCGCACAGCACGGATCGCTACCTGGCCGGTGGGAGCGCCCTTCACGTCGGTCCGGCCTCGCGGCGGTTCAGCGAGGACATCGACCTTTTCCACGACTCGATGGCGTCCGTCGCGGCATCCTTTGGTCAGGACCGCGTCGTGCTCGAAGCGGCCGGCTACGGGTTGCAAGTCCTGATCAGCCAACCCGGCTTCATTCGGGCGCGGATCACCACCGGAGACGAGGCCACGAACATCGACTGGGCTCACGACTCGGCGTGGCGGTTCATGCCCCTGGTGCGGGACGAGATGGGCGGACTGATACTGCACCCGGTGGACCTGGCGATCAACAAGGTGCTGGCGCTGGCGGGCCGAGACGAAGCGCGCGACTTCGTGGATACGCTCTATGCGCACGAGCATCTGCTGCCCCTTGGAGCCATGGTGTGGGCGGCAGTTGGGAAGGATCCCGGCTTCAACCCGACTTCGCTCCTTGAGCAACTCAGGCGCCGCGGTCGCTACCAACCCGAGCAGTTCGCCAGGCTGGATTTGGCCGAACCGCTGGATCTGGTGGAAGCAAAGACCGTGTGGCGGGCAACGTTGCGCGAGGCGAATGCCTTCATCCGCAGCAGACCGCACGAGGAGGCCGGGTGCCTGTACTACTCCCTCAACCGCGACTGTTGCGTGGCTCCCGATCCCGACATCCCGCTGGCGGACCAGCGTCTGGTGACGCACTTCGGTGCGGTTGGGGGGGTGCTGCCACGGGTGGGGCTGGGGTGAGGAAGATGCTAGCTCGCCACCGGCCTCACTACCACCGTGACCTCCACATCCGCGAACAGTCCACCGTCGTCCGCGCGGCCGCGCAGAAGGTAGGTCCCCGGGCGGTCGAAGGTGACGTTCACGGTCCAGCGACCGTCCTCGGGAAGCTCCGGCGGCACCCACAGCGGCGCCCACGGCGAATTCGCCCCGGCGCGCGTGTCCTCCCAGACCTTGATCTGGGGCGGATCGAAGGCCACGGCGACCTCATCACCCTGCCCCCCGTCCCCACGATACAGGAACCACGACATGAACAGGCCGTTCGCCTTCTGCACGGTGATCCGTGACGGCGGCGTGAGCTGTCTGCGGCTGAAGGTCGGCGGCGCGCTCCAGATGGAATCCGCGCGCGCCGAGTCGGCGGCGGTCTCGGGTGGCGGGGGCAGCGGGCGGCGGCGTGTTCTCAGCAGACCGTCGTCTTCCACGAGTACCGTGATTTCGACCGGCACGCCCACCGTGGCCTGGCGCGCGTCCGGGCCTTCCAGGGTGATCACGGGCGGCTCGTTCCCGCGCATCTGGGCATTGCTCGATCCCGCCCCGAGTGCGCCCGTCTCGGACATGATCACGACGTTGTCCACGACGTAGTCGGGCCGCAGCGTCGCGTAGGCGCGCTCCGTGACCCCGTTGCTCGTCAGGGTCCAGACGAGTTCCTGGTCGCCCCAGTCGGCGGGGACGCGGACCTTGAACACGAAGCGGTTGCGGCGCGGGAGGAAGTGCGTGGGCTGTCCCCGGTCCGCCGGGCCGGGCGAAAACGCGTTGTCCTCGCCGACCGGCACGTCGACCTCCTCGAGCCAGTTCCGGTTCATGTAGCCGAACAGGAAGCTGAACGAGCCGTCCTCGTTGCGCTCCCAGCCCTCGAACGCGGGCGCCACGTTCTGGCCGCGCTGATAGGTCTGGGCGGCGGCCGGGTGCGGGGCCGCGCCCGCGGTGAGCAGCAGGCACGCGAGCGAAATCGTCGCCGTGGCTCCGGCAGGGCGCGCCGACACGTGGTCACCGCGCCGCAGGCAGCGCAGCGCCGGCACCGCCAACCTTCCTCCCATCCCGCTACCGGTTCCCGCGGCCACGGTCGGCGCCCGTCGCATTTCCCGTCCGGTCGCTCTGGCCTCCGGCCCCATCACCATCCTCCGCATAGTAGCGCGGGTTGCCGTTCGCGGGGATCACCATGCAGAGCGGACACCCGATCACGTGGTCGTTGGGGCCGAGTGCGAGACGTTCGCGGCGGAGTGCCATCTCCTCGACGAACTGCTCGTCGGTGAGCGCGACGCGCATGCCGAGGTCGATGAACATGTTGGCGACCGAGCGGTTTCCGGAGCCCTGCCAGTTGCGGGTGTCGGGCACGTTGCGGTTGGACTCGGAGGTATCCATGTAACCGATGATGTGCAGGACCGTGCCCTTGGGCAGCAGCGGCTGGTGGTCCTGTTCGTAGGTGTAGCCGCGCACCCAGTTGTGGTCGTAGCCGACGCAGTTGATGGTCTCGACGTTGAAGCCCCAGATCGCCTCGAGGCACATGCGCATCCCGGGCGCGTGCAGGTGGGGTTCGAAGGTGACGATCTTGGTGTGCTGGTTGAGGACCTGGTAGGCGTGCAGCTCCTGTCCGGCTTCTCCGGCGCGGATGTCGATGTCGCTGGCGTTGCCCAGGCCGAAGAAGGCGCGCCGGTACTTCGGCCTGTAGTCCGGCGGATGGAACCGGAAGCCGATTTCGAGGTGGGCGCGGGTGTCGCGGCCGTTCGAGTGCAGGTGGAGCGAGTTCGAGACGACCGAGGAGCCTGCGCGGAGGAGGCGCCCGGCGTCCTGGTCGAAGAGGTCTGGCTCGCGGCCTACTTCGTGGACCGGCCAGCTCGTGCTGGAGGGACCGTCGCCCGCTTCACCTTCCGGGACGCGCGTGCTCCAGATCATGTGGTGCACGACGAAGCGGCCGCCGACGGTGTGGCGCCCCTCATGTCCGCCTTCCTCGTTGCGGCCGACGTCGTTGACCTCGCGGATCTCGACGGATTTGACGTAGCGGTCCTCGGTGAGGCCGGTCGGGATCGGTTCGATGTCGCCCCACCAGTCGGGGACGTCGCCTTTGACGAGCACCTCGGGAAGCTTGACGATGAGGTCGGGTTCGCCGGCCACCCACACCACGTCGTCGTCGAACTCGAGCGGGGGCGGCAGGTCGGCGGGGTCGCCTTCGGGGGTTCCGGTGCGCCACCACTGCTCCAGCGCGGCGATCTCGTGGTCGTCGAGCGACATGTCGTCCTTGAAGTGCTGGATGCCGATGTCCTTCTCGACGTACCAGGGCGGCATGGCGCCCGCGCGGTCGCGGATTCCGGTACGGCGCACGATCCGGCTCGCGTACGGCTTGACCTCGTCGAAGTGGACGAGCGACATCGGGGCGACGCCGTTGTCACGGTGACAGCGCACGCACGCGCGCTGCATGATGGGCGCGATGTCGCGGGTGAAGGTGACGTCGTCCTGGGCGGTGGGCGTTTGCGCGGCGAGTGGGTGCGGCGCGAGAGCCGTGGCGGCGAGGACACCCGCCAACAGTGAGGTTCCGGTCAGTTTCGCGATCGACATTCGGCGCGCCTCGCTGAGATGAGGTCGGTATGGGTCACGGTCCAGTCTACCCGGCCCGTCGCCTCGGCGCAAAGCTGCAGTTGACCGGCGGACAGCGGACGCCAACCTTGTGTCCCACACACGCCCGCGCCCCACCAGCCCCGGGAATCCCATGCATCGCACGATCTCCGCCACCACCGTTTTTCTGCTTCTCCTGTTCGCCGCATGCGGTCCCGGCGAGGGCGGCTCGGGCGACGCTGCCCCGGCCGAGGCTCCCGACGCCGCCGTCGCGCCGTTGCCGGAGGGGGCGGAAGCCATCTCGCTGCTGGGTGAGCCGCTCTACCCCACGCCGGCCCCGGCCGATGTGGCGGCCCGGCAGGCGGAGGACATCGCCGCCGCCCGCGCCGACTACGAGGCTGACCCCGACGATGCGGACGCGATCATCTGGTTCGGCCGCCGGATCGGATACACGGGCCACTACCGCGACGCGATCGAAGTCTTCTCGGAGGGAATCCGCAAGCACCCCGGGGACGCGCGCATGTACCGCCACCGCGGGCATCGCTGGATCAGCGGGTGCCGCTCTGCGTGATTCACGGCAAGGAATCGTCTAAAGTCAACTGGGACTGCATGATCTGCTTCCCTTGCCGTTGGGTCGTATCAGACTCCAGCGTCCCATATTTCGCGGCAAATCGGCACAGAAAAGCGGGATTCACCAGGATGGCAACCGTAGTGGCCTGACGGCTTCAAGTGGCCTTGGATCTCTTGCGTCGTCATGCCCCGGGCGTAGAGCGCGATCACCTTCTCATCGAACCCGCCCAGCCCGGCGCTGGCCCTTCCTGACGAACTGCGGGTCGAACGTCGAATCGCGGTCCTGCGGCACCTCGATGTCGAACTCGGAGGTGTCCGTCTTCAACCGCTTCCGCGTACGGTCGTTGCGCGAGTTTCCGCCGTTGTGCCCTCCCTTGCGTGCTGCTCGCAGCCGAGGTGGTCGGTGAGTTCGCCTCCAGCACCCGCTCCATCACACGCTTCGTCAGCACGTCCAGCAACCCGCCGCCGCCCATTCTGGGCTGCGGACCTCCATGAGGCCGTCGAGAAGCTCGTCTACCTACCCGCTCGGTTGCATTCTTCTTCTTCCTGGCCATGGTCTCCTCCGGCTTCCAGCGGTCTTCTCCATGGCCATTCACATAGAAACCGGCACACTCCCCCACCCACGGTCTGGTCTAGGATGAGGGTCCAATGACCCGCGCCGCGCCTAGCGACTCCGAGATCCGCCAACTCCGCGAACGCCCCCGAGGCCTGGTGGACCGCAACCCTTGGCTGGCCATTGTGTTTCCTCCCCACAGGCACCAGCGTATCGTACGTTTCGTTTCACGTCCCAAATCCAGCCCCTAACAACTTGACCACTCTCGTTCCCCTCCGTTCCGGCTCGCCGCGCACGACGTTTTGCGACCTCTTCGCCGCTGCGTTCGGAGAGCCAACTGAGCCGTTCGTTTGGCAGCGGACGCTGGCCGAAGGTAACTGGCCGGAGGTTCTGATCGCCCCCACCGGAGCGGGAAAAACCGCTGGCGTCACTCTGGCTTGGGCGTACCACCGCCTCCGGGAGCCCGACCGCACACCGAGGAGACTTGTATGGTGCCTTCCGATGCGGACGCTCGTCGAGCAGACGAAGATCGAGGTTTGCAGGTGGCTGGAGCACCTCGAAGATGCCGACGTAGATCCGAGTGGCCTCCTTCCGGGCGCTGACCATGTTCACGTTCTCATGGGGGGTGCCGAGTCAGGACGGTGGCTTGAGGCTCCGGAGCGCCCCGCGATCATAGTGGGCACGCAGGACATGCTGCTCAGCCGGGCGCTAATGCGTGGATACGCATCCTCCCGCGCCATCTGGCCGATGGAGTTCGGGATGCTGCATCGGGACGCTCAATGGGTTTTCGACGAGGTGCAGTTGATGGGAGCCGGTCGAGCGACCTCCGCCCAGATGGAGGCCTTCCGGCGCCAGGAGTCCGTGAGGGCCACCGACGAGGACCGGGCGCTGCAGCACCGTTGCCGCAGTCTGTGGATATCTGCGACGCTCGTGCCGGAATGGCTCGAAACGGTGGACCACCCCGCCCCAACGAGGGTGTTCCGCGTGGATCCGGCAACGGAGGCCGACGATAGGTTGCGCAATCTGGCCAACGCACCGAAGCACCTCCGCCGCATTGGCGACGCGCCCGCTTCAAGGGCTGTTCGGGAGCAGGAGGCGTACATTGCGCGGCTTGCGGACTCGGTTCTGGAGACTCACCGGTCGGGGCAGATGACGCTCGTGATCTTGAACCAGGTCAAACGGGCGCAGGAGTTGTACACGCAGGTCCGAAGGAGATTGGCCGCGCGGGGGCAGGGCTGTCCTGAACTCGCTCTTCTCCACTCGCGTTTCCGGCCGGGGGATCGAGAGCGCGAAATGGCGAAGTTTGTGGGCGCTGAGAAAGCATCGAACATCATCGTGATAGCTACGCAGGCGGTCGAGGCGGGTGTGGACATCTCGGCGGCGGTGATGTTCACAGAACTGGCTCCTTGGCCATCGATGGTACAGAGATTCGGTCGGGCAAACCGCCGCGGGGAGGTGGCAGGCGGTGCCCGGATCTACTGGATAGATCTTCTCGGTTCGATTGCCGGCGACGACAAGCAGGCCGAGAAGCTAGCCACGACCCAGTCGCTGCCCTATGAGGCCGCCGAGTTGCGGCAAGCACGCGACATACTTCAGGAGCTTACGGACGTCGCGCCTGCCCACCTCCCTCCACCCGGGGAGATCGATTCCCTCGTGCGTGTCATCCGGCGCAAGGACCTGGATGACCTCTTCGACACGGATGCCGACCTTACCGGGTTTGACGTTGACATCTCTCCGTACGTCAGGGATGCCGACGACACGGACATTCGCGTCTTCTGGCGGGACGTGTCCGTCTCCGACGACGCACCCCTGAGGCCAAGCGCGCGGGAACTCTGCGCGGTGCCCATCGGACAGGCAAACACTTGGATCAAGGCCGCGAAGAAGACTTTGGGGCATGTCTTCTTTGTTCGCGATCCGCAGTGGCGGCGTTCGGGGGGGCGGGCCGGATCCTCTCTGCCGGGATGGGTTCCCCTGCGCGATCCGCCCTGGCCGGGTTTGACTGTCCTGGCCGACATCAGGGCGGGTGGATATCAGGAGGCCTTGGGCTTCACAGGTGATCGAAAGTACATGCCGGTTCCAGTCGATCTGGCCGAACGGGAGCTCCACGGCTCGGAAGGAGAATCCGAAGGGCATGACGACGATCCGCGCTGTGCGACCGGACGCGCTGTGAGACTCGCGGATCATCTACGGCATGTGGTCGCCGAAGTCATGCGCCTTTGTGCGGCGCTGGAAGTGGACGATTCGACCCGTGAGGTGCTCACGCGCGCGGCCCGGTGGCATGATCTGGGCAAGGTGCACGAGGTCTTCCAGGAAACCATGTTGGGCGGACTGGATGGGCATGCTGTGCCCGTAGGCGTAGCCTTGGCCAAGACCGTGAAGCGGAACCGTCACGGACGTGCCTATTTCCGCCACGAACTGGCGTCGGCGCTGGCGTTCCTCACTCACGAGAAATGGTCCCGGGATGCTGATCTGTGCGCTTTCCTAATCGCTGCTCATCACGGCAAAGTGCGAATGAACCTCCGGGCACTACCGCGGGAGTCGGCTCCCAACGAACCCGAGCTGCTAGCGGCGGCGCGATTCGCCCGAGGCATCTGGGAAGGCGATGAACTTCCGTCTTTCGATCTGGGGGGAAACGAACGCTGGCAAAGCGGACACCTCACTCTATCCATCATGGAGCTGGGGTTGGACGAGACGACCGGGGCAAGCTGGACGGAACGGACTAGGGAACTGCTGGCGCGCTACGGTCCTTTCCGTCTGGCGTGGCTGGAAACTCTGCTGCGACTCGCGGATTGGCGCGCGTCCGGTAAGGAAGCGGCGGGAAGGTACGAGGATGCGTGACCGGCTAACGCTCCAAGGCTGCTCGCCCACGCCACTCGCCTCGTACCTGAAGGCTCTCGGCGTGCTCCGCTCGCTCTCCTCGGCAACGAACAGCGTGACTGGCGCGCCTGCGGATCCGAATGTGCGCGGATTGTGGGAGGGTGAGAGGTTCCGTCTCCAAACATCGCTGGGGCGTGGCGACATCTTGCGTTACTTCCTGCAAGACTACGCCCCGAGTCCGGTGATCGCGCCTTGGAATGGAGGAAGTGGCTTCTATCCGAAGGATAACAAGGACGGGTTTCGTCCTTTGGCCGCGGAGTCGGTTGCAGAGCGCTTCCGGCCCTTTTCGAACGCAATACAATGCGCGTTGCAGGCCCTACATCTTCTCAATCTTGACGTTCGCCCCCAGGGTGCCGAAAAGGCTACGCTAGTGGCGATGTTGCGAGGCCGCCTTCCAGACGCTGCTCTGCCGTGGATCGATGCGGCACTCGTTTTGTCAGGAGACCGCCTCCGCTTCCCGCACCTGCTCGGAACCGGCGGGAATGACGGCCGACTCGACTTCACCAACAATCTCATGCGGCGATTGGCCTCTGAGGCCAAGCCGCTGGGCCTCTTCAACGCGGCTTCGGGAGCGCCTTCGCCTGCGAGTGAGGGATTCCTCGACAATGCGCTTTTCGGTTCGCCGATCCACGAGCTGACCGGTGTTGCCGTGGGTCAGTTCTCGCCCGGCGTTGCAGGTGGACCGAATGCTACGACCGGTTACGAAGGCGATCCGACGGTCAATCCTTGGGACTATGTGCTCATGCTTGAGGGGGCCGCCACATTTGCTTCTGCGGCCACGCGTCGGCATCAGAGCAACGCGAGGGCGCGAGCGAGCTTTCCGTTTACGGTTGGGGCGTCGGGGGCAGGTTGGGGTGGGGTGGAATCTACAGACGAGTCGGATGCCAGAGCCGAATTCTGGGCACCTCTTTGGACTCGTCCCGCTCGTTTTGCCGAAGTTTCGGCCCTTCTCTCCGAGGGACGTGCAGTGACAAACGGTCGGACGGCAAGCGACGGACTGGACTTCGCACGTGCGCTCGCCACTCTCGGAGTAAACCGGGGACTCTCGGAGTTTCAACGCTTCGGGATCTTAAAACGTGCCGGAAAGAACCACTATGCAGCTGCGTTGGGGCGCCGCCGCGCGGCACCGTCGCCCGGCGCGGAGTTGGTGGCAGACCTGGATCAGGGTGGCTGGTTGCAGCAGATCCGACGATTTGGCCGAAACGACAACCAACCGGCGGCGATGCGCAATGCGGTCAAGAACTTGGAAGATTCGTTGTTCGCATTGCTCGCCCCGGATTGCTCGCACGCGTCCGTAAGGGTGGCCTTGGAGGCCATCGGGTGGTTGGGAACCTGGCTGAGCAATAGCCCGAAGGGCCGGGATGTCGTGGGTCCCCCGCCGCTGTTGTCCCGCGCGTGGCTGCTGCGAGGCGACGATGGTAGTCCGGAATACCGCATTGCCGCCGCGCTGGCCGGAATCGGCATCCGTCCACCTTACGATGCGGAAGAGTCAGACTCGGCGTTGGGGCCTCAGAGCTGGGGAATCCCCCCGATGGCCGCCCACTTTGCTCCGCTGACCAACGGACCCGGTGACGGGTTTGAAGGGAGGACCTTTTTTGGGGGCAGCCGGTTGTTGCGTCGTCGCAGTTGGGCTGCCGACAACAGCCCGCCGATGGTCGTTTGGGGGCACGGGGGACTGATTCGCAACATGATCGCCGTACTGGACCGCCGCATCGTGGAAGCGTCCATTCGCGGGTTGGAGGATAAGCCGTTCGGTGGTGCCAGCTTCGCACGGCTGTCCGATGTCAGCGCCTTTCTGACAGGGAAGTTCGACGACAGGCGTTGCTCCGCACTACTCGCCGGGATGGTATGGGCGCAGCCCGTCCGGCTGCCAGCCACGGAGCTGGGTACCAGACCGGCACCAGCCACCCTGCCGTTTGCGTATGCAGCGCTCAAGCCGATCCTTTCTCCGAACGATGCTCTCGTCCGGGTGGGTGCGATTCCGCCAAACGGGTCGATCCCTATTCCGCCGGATCTTCTCGGCTCTCTCCGTGCGGGCGGGAGAAGCCGGGACGGCCGCGAAATCGCTGGGGCCGTTCGCTCCGCGTTCTCACGGGCTCGCTCGTCCGGCCTGATCTCGCCCTACGACCCGATCCAGTCCGGCAGCGGCCTCGCCGCTCTGCGCAGCAGCCGAATCGGCGTCGGTATACGCCCCGATCGTCTGGCCGCCGCCATGCTGATCCCAGTCTCCGATCATGGTCTGGCAAGCTTGCTGCGGCGAGCCTACTCCGGCACGATTCCCGACAACGCAACTCACTCATCGGAGGAAACACCGAATGTCAGTTGACCTGACTCCCATCGCTAATGAACCACGACTGCTGCTGGAGGCCCGTCTGCGACCGATTCAGGGGAGCCGCTTTCAGCCCACGGGCTTTCCGAATCTGGGGCACGCGGCCTACGAGTCGCCCAACGGAGACGGCCAGACGGTACTCGTCGAAAGTGCCCAATCCATGGCGAACCGCCTCGAAGCCGTCTGTTGGGATGACGTGCGAGACGATTGGGTGGAGTCGCTGCGAGGTCTCCCGGTGGTGCAGGTCGAGGACGAGGGTGGGAATCACCTGACAAACTCGCTGATCGAAGCCCACCGCCTCAATTCTCCGTACATCCTCGAAGGGAAGGATCGGAGCGTCTTCAACATCCTCAAGGAGCGGTTGGCGCAGTTCAAACAGGGACGTGTCGATCTGCGTGAACTCGCCAAGGTGCTTCTGGAGTTCGACGCCAATGCGTTGCTCCATGGTGTTTTTCTGGCCAAGAAGGAATTGGCTGGCGGACGGTTGCGTCTTCCGCGCTCGTTGTCCGCCTTCGTGGAAGCCGACGGTGCCAAGCGAGCGGTTAGCGGCGGGGTGAAGAACGACTCGGTGGACCCGAAGGGAGACACAGCCAGGGGATTCGGGAACGTCCCTTTCGCGCGCGATGAATGGACTGCCGAACGCATCACCGCCTACTTCAACCTGGATCTCCGGCAGATCCGAGCCTATGGTCTGGGCGACGACGTGGACAGGCTGCTGGTCCTGTTGGCTCTCTTCAAGATCCATAAGTTCCTCGCCGAGGGATTGCGCTTCCGAACCGCCTGCGACCTCGATATAGTCGATGTCCAAGTAACTCGCCCGCAGGCGTTCGAGATGCCGACCCTCGCCGCCATCGAAGCAGACCTCCCCATGCTAATCCGGAGGATTGGCGAATCGGGCCGATTCGGCGACACCCGGGTCCTCACCGTCATCTACCGGAAGTAGCCCCCGTGTTCGGACTCGCCTTTCGGTTTCCAACCGGCCGATACCATGCCACTCCGTGGGGCCGGAACGTCAACGAAGCCGACGTGGCTTGGCCGCCCGAGCCTTGGCGGATCCTGCGGGCGCTCGTCGCCTGCTACTGGCGGAAGGGTGACCGGGAGCATTGGAGCGAGAACGACCTGGTACGGCTGATCGACACGCTCGCCGAGGATCTTCCGGTATTCCACCTTCCTGACGGAGCTATCCACTCCCACACCCGTGACTACATGCCAATTCGGAAGGGCAAGTCGGAGTCCAAGACACTGGTCTTCGACGCTTTTCTGCATCTTCCCGACGGGGCGGAAGTGCAAGTGCTATGGCAGGACATCACGCTTGCAGGGAACTTGCCGGATCTCGCTAAGGACCTCGCGTCCGGGATCGGATACCTCGGTCGAGCGGAGAGTTGGACCGAGTGCCGCGTTCTGACGAAAGCTGGGTGCGAGCCGAACTGTGGCCCCGCCGAACTGGGCTTCGAAGGTGAGCCGTTTCGGTTGCTGGTGCCGCGCTCACCCAGCGCCTACCAAATTGAGCGATCGCGCCTCAATGCCCGCGAAACCGCGCGAATCCAAGCCGCTGCCAGTTCAAAGAAGCCGCCCACCAAGCGCGCGCTCCAGACCAAGTTAGACGGGTCCTTTCGCGCGAAGGGAAAAGGCGGTGCGGACACACTTCCCGAGCGCCTGCTGGACGCGCTGTCTCTGGACACCGCCGACCTCCAGAATCGAAAGTGGAATCAACCGCCGGCAGCTTACGAGGCCATCTACCGCCGAGCCCCGACAGTTCGTCCCGGTGTTCTGCCACGAACTCTGGGACGCCCTAGGAATACCAACTCCAAGCCAGAACTTCCCACAGTCGCCCGCTATCTGCTGGCTGGCCGCCCGCGCCCGCGAATTGAGGACGCCATCAAGATCGGAGAGGTGATGCGGGCCGCGGCCATGTCCAAGTTTGGCTGGGGGATCGATGAAGCGACGGGCAAGCGGCATCCGTTGGCGCCGTGGCAGATCTCGGGCCGCGACCGAGACGGCAGGCCGGTGCATGATCCGGCCCATCCCGCTGCGTTTTGGTTGCCGGAGGACGCGGACGACGACGGGTGGATCGATCATGTGACGGTCGTCATTGCGAGTGGCATGGATGAGGAGGTGCGGTTCGGATTGGACAGGGTTACGCGGATCTGGCTCACCCCAAGGGCGGAGCGCGGGAACTTGAGCGATGATGCCGGGGTCGACGAGTGGCGCCTCGCATTGGAGGGTTTCGGGCACCCGCAAGACTTTGACGGGAGTTCTCGCATTCTGGCCGCTTCACGGCGGTGGCGCAGCGTTACACCTTTCCTCGCTTCGGGCCATCTGAAAAAGCACGGGTACGCGGGCGAGTTACGAAGGCTCTTGAGACGCCGCGGAATCGCCACCGACGACGTGACGGTGAAGGAGCTGTCGGAAGTCTCGGTGTCGGGGACACCACGGCGTGCCCTGAACTTCTACCGGTTCCGGTCGCGAGGCCGGGAGGTACAGCACGATTCGCGAGGGAGCCTTCTGGAGATCGAGTTTCCGCGAGTCGTGCGGGGACCATTGGCCTTGGGATACGCCAGTCACTTCGGGCTCGGGATGTTCAGAGGCGAGGTCGGTTGAGCGTGCTCTATGTAGGGAGGTAGCGGTGCCGTGGCAGGCCGAGACATGAGCGACCGAACCCAGCTCATACTACCGATTCCGCCACCCCCGGCCGACTCCACGAATCCTCTCGTACCCGCCCGAATGGTCAACGAGTGGGTCTACTGTCCCCGGCTTGCCTACTTGGAATGGGTGGAGGGGGAGTGGGCCGACAGCGCGGACACCGTCCAAGGCAAGCGTGCGCACACGCGCGTCGACAAGGGCGG
>JAJDXS010000024.1 GCA_022823145.1 Gemmatimonadota bacterium | reverse complement strand
ATCCCGATGATGGTAACCTCTTCCATGTGGATGCCTCCTCCCTCTGATGGTCAGACCTCTCAAGGTCGCAATCGCTTCAGTACCATCCTTGGCACATTGCGATGCCGCCGGGAGGGGGCGTCCACTCCATCAGTTTAGCCGATAAACTGAACCATGAGCACGACGCCCACGCACGTACGGACAGATACGCCAGTGTCGAACGGACCGATCTGAGGGGGTCTGGCCTGCCTCGCTCCTAACCCCGGCGTGCCCTCCACTCCCGCGCCGCTTCCACCACCCGGCTGATGTCCTCCTCGTTGTTGTAGACACCAACCGAGAAGCGCAGCACACCGCTTCGGATCGCCAGCCGGATCCCCGACGCCTTCAGGTGGCGGTGGAGCGAGTTCATTGCCGGATCGTCGGCGCTGTAGTGGCGTCCGCCGCCGCTTTTCCCGACGCAGACGATGTGCGCCAGGTGCGAGCCGCTGCGCCCGCCTGCCACAGGCAGGTCAAGATCGGCCAATCGGTCCGCCAAATCAGCCGCCAGGTGCCGGACAAACCGCTCCACCCGCCCGACTCCCCAGCTTTCGAGCAGTTCCAGCGCCGCTCCAGCCGCCGCCGCGCCCAGGTAGTTGTAGTTGCCCACGTCGAAGCGCAGGGCGCCCAGCGCGTACCGCAACTCGCCATCCACGTAGGCGGTCTCGTGGGCGTCCAGGGCGACGCCGAAGCGGGCGAGATGGACCGGAACCAGCGTGTCGGCAAGTTCCCGGCGGACGTAGAGGAAGCCGAAGCCATACTCGGCCAGCAGGCACTTCTGCGTCGCGACCGCCAGCGCGTCGATGCCGAGCTCCTCGACGTCGGTGCGCAGGGCCCCGATCGACTGTGCCGCGTCGACCAGCGTCACCGCGCCCACCCGCCGTGCCGCCGCCGCGATCCCTTTCATGTCGGTGATGAACCCCGGCGCGAACGAGACGCTGGGGATGGTCACGAGCCGGGTGCGTCGGTCCATTGCCGCGCGCATCGCGTCGACGGGCACATGGCCGCCGTCCGGCGCCACGGAGCGCACTTCGATCCCGCGCAGCCGGGCCAGGTTGTGCCACAGGTAGATGTTGTTGGGATGCTCCAGTGCGGGACACAGCACCACGTTGTCCCCCGGCTCCCACGGGAGACTGGTCCCGAACAGGTTGAGGCCCTCCGACACGTTTTTCGTGATCGCGATCTCGTCCGGGCGCGCCCCGATCAGCCCCGCAAATGACGACCGGGTTTCCTCGACGACCGCCCGCATGGCGTCCTTGTCGCCCCCGCGGAGCATGCGCGTCCGCAGGTGGTCGGCGATGGCCGCGCGCACCGGCTCGGGCACGAGCGCACGCGCGGAAATGTCGAGGTAGACCTGTTCTTCGGCGCCCGGGAACAGCGCGCGTATCTCCGGATTCATCTTCGTCTAGCCTCCGATCGGGTGACCAGCGAAGTCCCCACCATGTCGCCCATGATATTAATGGTCGTGTTCCCGATGTCGACCAGCCGATAGATGCCGCCCACGATCGCGGCCACCTCGACGGGGAGCCCGAACGCCTGCACATAGATCAGCGCGATCACGAATCCCCCGCCGGGAATCCCCCCGGACCCCTCCGACAGCAGCAGCCCGAGCAGCAGGATCGCCACGAAATCGGCGGCTGCGAATGTCACGCCCGCGGCCTGCGCGGTGAAGATGAAGACCGCGCCCAGCATGGCCGAGGTCCCGTCCTTGTTGAGCTGTGCACCGAGGGGGAGGGTAAACGAGTACACGCTGCGGGGCAGACCGATCCTCCGTGCCGTCTCCATCCCGACGGAAAGGGAAGCGAGACTCGACGTCGTGGCCGCGGTCGTGGCCCACAGGGATCCGGTGTCACGCAGGAAGCGCGCGGGGCGGAAGTCGCTGAAGAAACGCATCAGCGCCATGTACCCGGCGAAGATCACGAGCTGGGCTGCCCACAGGCCACCCAGAAAGCGCGCCATCGGCCCGAGCAGCTCGGCCCCGTAGCGCCCCACCGTCACCGCGACGAGCGCGCCGATCCCCACCGGTGCCGTCCAAAGGACGAGGTGAACCAGGCGCCGGAACAGGTTCGCGAGGTCTTCGTAGGCGGTCGCCAGGCGTTCGCGCGCGCCGCCCTTGAGCACCATCGTCGCCACGCCGAGGAGCAGGGCGAGGACGACCAGCTGGACCACGTTCCCGTCGCTGAACGCGCGGAAGACGTTCGTCGGGATCATGCCGAGCAGGATGTCGGCGACCGACGGCACCCCGCCCACCGGCGCCGACACCTGCTCGGTGAGTTGCATCCCGACACCCGGCTGCAGGAGCGCCGCGGCACCGATTCCGAGCGACAGTGCGACCAGGTCGGTCGAGAGGTAGTAGCCGACGGTCTTGCCGGCGAGCCGTCCCAGCGTACGCACATCCGAAAGCGCGGTGAGCCCCGCGAGCAAGTTGAAGAACACCAGCGGCACGGCCGCCAGGATCAGCAGGTTAATGAAGAGGTCGCCGAGGGGCTGGAGCACGACGACCCGTTCGCCCATGAGCGCGCCCACCACGATCCCGACGAGCATCCCGACCAGGATGCGGGTGCCGGGGCCGGTGCGTCGCCGGCCGTTGCCGCGCTCCGCTTCGGCAGACGTCGTTGTCATCGCGCGAGCGGCCTCACCCTTCGGCCCCTTCGACCCCCATCAGCTCAAGCACACGCGCCAGCATGTCCGTGTAGTAGGTGGTCACGTTCTCCGGCGTGAGCGGCATCCACTCGTCCACGTCGGCCGGGTTCCCCTCGGCGATCTCGCCGTTGGGCCGGATCGTGTGCCCGATGTTCCACATGAACCCGACGACCGGCTGATCCGTGCCCGGGAACGTCAGCACCTCTTCCCACTCCCAGGTGTTGGAGTAGCCGCCGGGCGGCATGCCGACCACCGGGCCGAGCCCGTTGTCGACGACGATCGAGACGAACTGGTCGAGGTGGGAGCCGCCGTGCGGCCCCGATATGACGCCGAAGGGGCCACGGAAGTGCACGGCCGCCGGCTCCAGGATCCCGTCCGAGTCACGCGGAGCGTGCGCAAGCTTGAAAGGGACGTTGTTGCTGTACGCGTCGCCCCGGTCGAGCGCGCCCATGACGTCGTCCTCCAGCCACTCCATCAGCCATGTGCCATCGTCGATCGTCTCCGGCACTCCGCCATCGTTGATGTCGCGGGCTGCGAAGTGGTCGCGCTTGTCCTCGATGAAGGGGAGCGTGACGTCGCTGATGCGCAGGTTGCCGAAGGTGGTCGTGAAGGGGCGGGGCTGGAGGCGCTGCATGGCGTAGGCGCCGAGAGAGCCGCCGCGGCTGCGCGTGACGTCCATGACGAGGGCGTGGTCGAGGAGGCCGCGTTCCGACGCGAAGGCGACGAGGCGGTCGACATCGGCGACCATCGACTCGCGGAAACCGCGCCAGATGAGGATCAGGAAGGGGCGGCCGTCGTCCGGAGTGAGGAGGTCGAAGGTCGGGGTGTGCAGCGCAAGCGAGTGGCCCGGGTAGCGCGGCTCGCCGACGCCGGTCCAGGTGAGGTCGCCGGGGTCCGCGAAGGGAAGTGGGTTGCGAGCCGCCACCTGCCCGTCGTATTCGCGGAACTCGAGCCTGAGCGTGTCGGCCCGCAGATGTGGCGGGAAGGCTGCCGTCGACAAGGTCATCGCCTCGGCCAGCTTCCACCGCAGCTGGGCCTTGGTCGAGTACCGCATGAAGGCGGCGGCGGAGTCGTGCCATTCTGCAACGGGCATGCCGTTTACGCTGACAATCGGAGCCCCGGCGAGATTCTCGGCCCAGCTTTCGCCGGCGAACTCCTCCCAGTCGAATGCCCCCATCGCCGCGGTGCCCAGGAAATAGTCCGCCTCCCCCGCCCCGTCGGAATAGTCCGGAAAGATCCTGGCGGGCGCCTGCTTCGGCGGTGCGGGATCCGGCCCGCCCGCCACGTCCAGCCCCGCGCTGTCCGGGAGGGTCAGGCCGCCCGGCACGAGGAAGAGATCGAGGTGGCGATCGCGGCGGGCGTGGCTGAGGCGGGCGAGCGCGTAGTAGAGCGCCTCTTCGGTGTCCGCGGCCACGACATCGTCGCGCAGCGCCCGCATCGCGGCGACCGGGTCGAACCCGAGGCGCTCGTTCTTGACGGGCGAGAAGGCTTCGCGCCGCTCGGTGCGCGCGACGATCGTGTCGAAGAGGTCGCCGCGCAGCGCGGGGGTACCGGCGGGGCCGGGAGGCGTCTCGGTGGTGTTGCATGCGGCGATCGCGGCGACAAACAGGGCAATCGCACCGGCTTGAAACTGCATTTGACGTTCTCTCATCCCGACAACTTGCGTCCTGGACGGGCTGCTGGCCAACTTCGTGCGGCATGCCCTCGACCGGGCACCCTGAAATCGAGGATACGAGATGACCCGAACCGCCCGATTCGCCGCGGCAGGGAGCGCCATGCTCTTCGCGGCCAACGCAGCAGCACAGTCGATCGAAGACGCCAACGCCGCATACGCAGAGGGACGTTTCGTCGAAGCGGCCGATATGGCCGAAGCGCTGGGCACCTCCGCGGGCTACGCCCTGGCGGCGCAATCACTCGCGGTCCATGCGCACTATGAAGCTTCCGAAGAGGAGTTCAGCGAAGTGGTCGAACGCGCGATCCGCATGGGCGAGGAGGCCGTAGCCGCCGATCCGACGAACCCCGAGGCGCACTACCAGTCCGCCCACGCCGTCGGCCGGTACGCCCAGCGTGTCGGTGCGTTCACGGCGCTCCGCGAAGGCCTTGCGGGCAGGATCCGCGACCTGCTCGAAGCGACGCTCGCCATCGAACCCGACCATTTCCATGCCATGCTGGCCCTCGGCGGATGGCACGCGGACATCGCCGCCGAGGGCTTCGTGGCACGGACGATGTACGGCGGAAGCGAGGAGGAGGCCGTCAGGCTCTTCGAGCGGGCCCTCGACCTGGCCCCGGATTCAAGGGTCGTCCTGCACGCATACGGGACCAGACTACAGCGGCTCGACAAGGACAGAGGCACCGAGCGGGCCAGGGAGATGCTGGAAAGGGCCCTCTCGCTGCCGCTGGGCGATGCCTACGACGACTACGTGTACCTCGATGTCCTGGACGGCCTGGACGCGCTGAACGAGAGCTAGCAGCCGCGCCCCCCCTTCAACCGTCCACGATCGACGCTCTGAGCACGTAGTCCAGCCTGGGAAACTCCTCGTTCAGGTAGTCGTTGCCGCGGTACTGGATCATCGCCTGCATCGGCCCGGTTCCGCTCGGTGCGCCCTCGCCATACTCGGAATTGATCAGGTCGACAACCTCCATCCCCTCGACCACCTGCCCGAAGGGCGAGAACCCCATGCCGTCCAGACGGCTGTTGTCCACGAAGTTGATGAAGACCTGGGTTGTGCGCGTGCCCGGGCCGCCCATCGCGTAGCTGATGAATCCGCGTGCGTTGCTTTGCACGACCGCGTCGTCGGGGATCCGCGCTTCCCGCCAGGCAGCCGCCACCGCCGAGTCGCCGTGGATCCCGAACTGCGCCATGAACCCGTCGATCACCCGGAAGAAGCGCACGTCGTCGTAGAACCCGTTCGACACCAGGTTGTAGAAGCGGTCCGCTCCGTTGGGCGACCACTCGCGGTGGACCTCGATCACGAAGTCGCCCCTGGAGGTCTCGAAGCGGGCCTGGAAGACGTCGGGGGCGGTGGCGGTGAGCATGTCGGGGGTCAGTAGCATGGGGTTGTAGCCGGAGTCGCAGGCGGATAGATGGGCAGCCGCAATCAGCGCGAGGGCGGCTGCGGGGAAACGGCGTCGGGTCCGTGCGTTGGTCACGGGTGCCTCCGTGGTTCGGGTGTGCCGTGTTGGGCCGGGCAGGCCGGGAAGGCCTCCGAGGCTGCAAGGCCGCCCGACCAACGGCGTAAGGATACGTGATCAATAATGTCGGGCAACCTGCCGAATCGGGTAGGGTGTCAAAGGAAGAGGTCGGCGGCCCGGCGCCCGGCCACCACGACTGCAATCACCGGCCCCGACCCCGTCATCTCAAGCCTGCAGGAGATCACCCACCATGCAACCGGCTCGCCTGAACGCCCTCACTCCGACAGCCCTCGCGTTCACCTTCGTCGCCACCACCCTTTCCGCCTAGGAGGTAGTTGAGCTTCCCGGCCGTGACCGGCAAATCGACCCCGACTTCGAAGAGGTCTACCGCGTCGGCGTCCTCGACGGCGAGTCCTGGGAGATGTTCGGCCGGGTCGTCGAGTTGGCCTTCGACGAGCGTGGCAACCTCTACATCTTCGACCGGGCCCCGGACCTGCGCGTACTCGTGTTCGACGCAGCGGGCGAGTTCGTACGCGAGTTCGGTGCCGCGGGTGAGGGACCGGGCGAGTTCAACATGCCCATGAGCTACGCGGTTCTGAGGGACGGCACGACGATCGTGGGCGACATGGGTCACGACGCGTACCAGATCTTCGACGCATCCGGCGAGTTCGTGCGAATGGTCAGAGCCGGTGCGGAGTCCGCCGTATCCGGCGCGGAGCCCGCGGCGAGGGGTTCGGTCCGAACAATGACCCGGACAATCAGCGTAGCAACCGGCATACTGCCTGATCCGCGGGGTGGCGCGGTCTACGCCGGGTCGGCGGGAGCGGGGTTAAGGATCGACGCCACCGGGGCTGACGGCGGACAGCCCGCCTCGCGCCCCATCACCCGGCACCGCCTCGACGGCGAGGCCGTGAGGACCGATACGGTCGTGCACGGCTGGTTTCCTCCCCGCCCCGAACAGGAGAATCCGTTCAGCGGCGACATGACCACGTCCGACGGGCGAAGGGTCAACATCGGCAACATGCTGAGCGGCCTGTCGATGCCCTCGACCTTCGAGCCCCGACTGCTGATGGGAGTCCTGCCCGATGGAGGCGTCGCGTACTCCGACTCCTCCGCATACGCCCTCAAAGTCGCGCGGGCGGGGACCGGCGACGTGGTGCGCACCATCACTCGGCCCTTCGCTCCCGAGCCGGTGACCCCGAGGGTCGAAGAGGAATACGAGGAGTTGCGCGAGGCCGGGCGTCAAGAGGGCGGAAGCGGCGGCCGGCCCGCCGGAGGGGTCAGCATGGTCCAGTTCCGGAGCAGGTCCAGCGCCAGCGGCGGCGCACCCCCGACGAGCGCTCCGGCGTCCATGTCGCTGACCCTGGCGCCTCCGGGGTTCTACCACGAGATCCCGGTCCTCCAGAGCCTCTTCACGACCTGGGAGGGGCGGATCTGGGTCATGCGGCGGGGAGACGATCTCATCGGCGACGGTCCCGTCGACGTCGTGACCGCCGACGGCGAGTATGTCGGCACCTACCGTACCGGTGCCACCGAAATGCCCGATGCGTTCGGTCCGAATGGACTGGCGGCGTTCATCGAGCTTGACGACTTTGACGTTGCCAGCGTGGTGGTGCGGAGGCTGCCGGCCGAAGTTCGCTGAGCCCGGGCGGCTGCGGATGCCCGCCTGCGCCGGCCGACCCGGGAGCGCCGCTGGCACCAGGGCGGCGCCCCAAAGCCATTCTGCCGCACGAAGCAGCTCTGGAGAGACCATCATGCGTCGCACCGTCACGTACCGCGTCACCGTCCCGCACCGCGCGATCCTCGTCCTCTTCGCCCTCCTCGTCGCCGCGGCCGAGTCCGTCGCCGCCCAGACGTACTTCCCCGGCCGCCATCCCGACTGGGAGCGCCGCACCCCCGAGCAGGCGGGCTTCGACCCCGCCGGGATCGCGCGCGCGGTCGAGATCGCCATCGCCGGCGAGTCCCAGAGCCCCCGCGACCTCGCCTTCAACCACCTCGGCACCTTCGGCCGCGAGCCCCTGGGCGACGCCGTCGGCCCCTTCACCGTCCGCGGCCCGCAGTCCGGCGTGATCGTGCACCGGGGGTACATCATCGCCGAGTGGGGCGACCCGGCCAAAGCCGACAACACCTTCAGCGTCTCGAAGAGCTTCCTGTCGTCCACCGTCGGGCTGGCGTGGGACCGCGGGCTCATCGGCAGCGTCGACGACAAGGTTCGCGACTACATCCCGCCGATCATCCTCGACACCGGCGACGGCGAGCCTGGGGACGAGAACGGCCGCCGCCCCAAGCTGCTCTTCGAATCCGGGCACAACCGCAAGATCACCTGGGACCACCTGCTGCGGCAGACGAGCGACTGGGAGGGGACGCTCTGGGGCAAGCCCGAGTGGGCCGACCGCCCCGATCAGGACCGCTCCACCTGGGGCACGCGCCCCCGCAACGAGCCCGGCACCGCCTACGAGTACAACGACACGCGCGTGAACCTGCTCGCCCTCGCCGCCACCGCGGTCTGGCGGCGCCCGCTCCCCGAAGTGCTCCGCGAGCACGTCATGGACCCGATCGGAGCCTCGTCCACCTGGGGCTGGCACGGCTACGACAACTCGTGGGTCATCCTGGACGGCCGCGAGGTCCAGGCGGTCAGCGGCGGCGCGCACTGGGGCGGCGGCATGATCCTCAGCGCCTACGACCAGGCCCGCTTCGGCCTCTTCACCATGCACAAGGGCAACTGGAACGGGAAGCAGCTTCTCTCCGAGGACTGGTTCGACATGGCGACCACCCCCGGCGAGATCAACCGCAGCTACGGCTTCATGAACTTCTCGCTGAACACCGGTCAGCGCCGCTACCCGAACGCGCCCGAGTACACCTGGACGCACACCGGCGCCGGCTCGAACCTGATCTACGTGGACCCCGAGAACGAACTGGTGATCGTGTGCAGGTGGATTCAGGGAGGCGCATTTACCGACGTGGTGCACACGGTGCTGGAGGCGATGGGAGAAGTCGCGGAGAACTGAGGCGTGATGCCGGTGGAGCGCGGCCGCCGGGCGTGAGCCAAACTGCGTCGGGTCATCTCGCGCGGGTGATCGAAGAGACTCGAACCACGTATACGCTTTGTGTCAACCACGTATACGCTTTGTGTCCCGAGTTCGTAGTCGTCGACGTAGGCCAGAAGCCCCCCGGGACCGAACGCATCCGGGGTACGGTTGTCCGACAGTGTACCGTCGTACCTGCCATCCGCTTCGAAGATGTCGATCGGGCCATCGGCACCGATTTCATTGGACCTGGTGACCCACAGGCGACCGTCCCAATCCACTGCGATGCTTCGAATCACCGGAATCTGGTCGCTAAACTGCTTGCCCTCGACCGACTTGTAGTGGTCCGCAATGAGCTGCCGCAAAGGATGGATCGGTCGCTCGATGACGTTCTCCAGTTCCCCGGTCTCAGAGAGGATCTTCACGCGGTAGCCGACGGAGTCAGCGACCGCCACCCTGCCATCGGAGAAGCCGGCAAGACGTACTCTCGGCATCATCGCTCGGCCTCGCTGGTCGGGGGGCGCTCGCCAAGCCTCGTAGAACAGTGAAGTTTCGACGCTGTCCTCGGCCAACGAATAGGAGAACACGGGAATCCGCGCGGATGTCAGTGGAGGCCGCTTCATCCAGTAGTCGTCGATTCCGACCAGACGATTGCCCGCCAAAACGGATCGACTTCCTGGAGTCGGCCTGCCCTGCGACGTGGGCATTCTGACGTTCCGCAGATGCTGTCCCCTTGGTCCGAATACAATCAGCGACGCATGGCCGATGTCACCGACCACCACTTTTCCACCATGAAGCGCGAAGGCAAACCTCGGCACCCGAAACTCGTGGGGGCCTTCCCCGCGATTGCCGAACGATCGAACGCGTTGCCCACGGTTGTCCCACGTGGCCACACGGTACCGGTCAAGATCCAGCAAATGGAGATTGCCTCGCCCGTCGAACCCGAGTGAGGCAACCTTGCTCACGTACTCGGTCATCTGCGCAGAGGCCCCGATGGAGTACATGGTATCGGTAACCAGCGTCAGCTCCAGATCCCTGCCGCGCGGTTCTTGCTGATTGACCGGGTCACATGATGCGAGGAAGGCCGGGAGCAACCCTGCGAAGAGGTGCAATCTGCGATGCATCGCGTTTCTGAGGGAAATCTTCGTCTCTACCTGGTTAACAGATCTCACCGGAAAAACGTGCAATCCGGCCCTTGGCTAGCCCTACACCCGCAACGACACCCCCGTCGCCGTCCGCACGATCGTCGGCTGCACCCGGGTGATCGTGCGGGCCCGGTAGTGCGCGAGCAGATCCTCGACGGTTGCAAAGTCGCAGAGGTCCTCCAGCGTCCGGATCGTCGGGAAGATCATGGGCAGGCGGCCGCGCCGGTGTCGGTCGAGCGCCGCGCCGGGCGTGAGCCACACCGCATCGGTCATCTCGCGCCGGTCGTACACGGCCCGTGACCCGTCCGGGACCCTGGCCGCGAAAAAGCGGGTGTCGTAGCGGCGGGGTTCGACTTCAGGGGTGACCCAATGGGCGATGTACTCGACCGCGGCGCCGTCCAGGCGCGCATCGAGCCCATCGAGCACGGCGGCGAATGACGCTCCGCCCCCCAACAAGGCTTCCCGTGCTTCGCGCACGGCCTCCCCGCCCGGCGGCCCGTTCGCGGCCACCACCCCGGCCAGCAGCCCCGTCTCCTCGACGGCCTCCCGCAGAGCGGCCCCGTAGTACGCGATCGCGGGCGGATCCGCATCCGGCGCGATACTCAGCCGCGCGGCCGCGCCATCACGCGTCAGCCCGTCCCAGCACCGCACCAGCGCGTCCTGGCCGTCGGCCGCATCCACCCGCCCGCCCGGGAACACGTACGCGCCCGGCACGAACCCCGTGGCGCGGTTGCGGCGCAGCAGCAGCACCTCGGGCCCGCCCCCGCCCTCGCGCGTGAGCACCACCGTGGCCGAAGCGTGCGGCACGGCCGGCGTGGCGGGCACGTTGGCCAGCGTCTCGACGAATCCCGGGGGCAGCCGCTCCTCCGGGATCTCGTAGGGGGGTGGCTCGGCGCCTCCGTCCGCGGCCCGGCTCCCGTCAGTTCCCCGCGGCATGCCCGTCCTTCCGGGGCTCCGACGCCGCGGCCCACCCCTTCTCCAGCCGCAGGATCACCTGCGCGCCGCCGAAGTCGGTGCGCGTCCAGTCCGCCAGCTCATGCCCTCGCGCCTCCAGCTCCGCCGCCACCTCGTCGCTGATCCGCTCGATCGCAACACGCTTGCCCGACAGGTGCCTGAACCGCGCCGCATCCACGGCCTCCTGCGGATCCATCCCGAAGACGAGCATGTTGAGCAGCAACTGGGTGTGGCCCTGCGGCTGCATCGAGCCGCCCATGAGCCCGAACGCCATCAGCGGCTCGTTGTCCTTCGTCACGAAGCCCGGGATGATCGTGTGGAAGGGCCGCTTCCGCGGCGCGACCTGGTTGGGGTGGCCGTCGTCGAAGACGAAACCGGCGCCGCGGTTCTGTAGCGCGAACCCCAGCCCCGGAATCACGACCCCGGAGCCGAACCCCGAGAACACCGAGTTGATGAACGACACCATGTTGCCGTCGGCGTCCGCGACGGAGAGGTAGATCGTCTCGGAGTCGGTGACGGCGCGCCCCGGGTTGACACGGTCGGCCGCGACACGCGGGTCGATCAGCGCCCGCCGCGCGTCGATATACGATGGATTCAGGAGCGAGATGGGGTCGATCTCCATGTGGTCGGCGTCCGACACGTACCGGTGAAGGTCGGCGAACGCCAGCTTCTTCACCTCGATGAGGTGGTGGAGGTAGTCGGCGGAGTTGTGCCCCATGCCCTCCAGGTCCATGGGTTCGAGGAGCTCCAGCATCTCCAGCGCGGCGATCCCCTGCCCCGCCGGGGGGAGCTCCCACACGGTGAACCCGCGGAAGTCGGTGCTCAGCGGCTCGACCCACCGCGGCTGATGCGTGGCGAGATCCTCCAGCGTCAGAAAACCGCCCAATTCCGCAAGCCCATCTACAAGATCCCGTCCCAGAGAGCCGCCGTAGAGGACGCCGGGACCCTCGTCGGCGATCCTCTGAAAAGAACGGGCAATATCCGGATTCGTATGCCACTCACCGGCTCTGGGCGCGCGCTCGCCGTCGACCAGGTAGGTCGCGCGGGCCCCCTCGTCGCGGGCCAGCTTCTCGGTCGCGCCCGCCCACTGCCGCGCAATGACCGGGGTCACCGGAAAGCCCTCGCTCGCGATGCGGATCGCCGGCTGCAGGACCTCGGCCAGGGTGAGCTCGCCGAAACGCTCGACCAGAGCGTGCCACCCCGAGACCGCTCCCGGCACGGTGACCGCCTCCGGCCCGGATCCCGGCACCCGGTCGTGTCCCCGCGCCCTGAGCGCCTCGACCGACATGCCGCTGCCGCTCCTGCCGCTCGCGTCGATGCCATGGAGTTCGCCCGTCTCGGCCCACCACACGATCGAGAACGCGTCGCCGCCCATCCCGGTCATGTGGGGTTCGGTCACGTTGAGCACGGCCGCGGCGGCCACCGCCCCGTCGATCGCGTTGCCGCCCTGCTGCATGATCTCGAGGGCGGCTGCGGTGGCGAGCGGCTGGCTGGTCGCGGCGACGTTGCGCGGGGCGTAGACCGTCGAGCGGCGCCCCATGTCCTGCTGGGATTGGATGGTCATGGGCACGAGGGTTGTGAAGGCGGCGGCGAGGAGGAGGCTGCGGGTCTGCATCGCATTGTGTCCTTGGCAGGTCCGGAACTGGGGGTGCTGCCCCCGGGAGAGCGGTCGTGGCGCATGGGCGTCGGTCCAACGACGCTTCAAGTTAGGCATGGGGTGGGATCCGGGGCCAGCGGAGAGGATCGGGGGCGGCGGACTCGCCGCGTGACGACCTGCCGAAATGGCCGATTCCCGCCGATTTGGCTGCGAGCCTGCCGAAATGGCCGATCCCCCGGATCGACAAAGCCTGCCGAAATGGCCGATTCCCGCCCCCAGCCTCCCCATCGGGCAACGCTATCTGCCAGAATGACCGCCCAATGATGGCATTCTGACAAAACGGCAGTAGTATGAACCGTAACCGAGGGCGGGGCAGCCTCGTAGAGATTGGCAAGGTTCATGCAGTAGATGGTGCTTTTTGCGGTCGCGCGGGCGCACCCATTCGGGGTTTTCGGTGTAACAGGGCGCTGGCGCCGCCGAAACCGGATCGGGCGATGAGGGGGTAACGGGGCGGGCGCCGCATCCCCTCGACGTCATCAAGACAGCCTGCAGATACCGCCTTCGGGCGGTGAGAGGTCATAACACATGAGCCGACGGTTTTCTCTTCCCGTGCTGCCGCTCCGAGATACGGTGGTGTACCCGGGAGTTGCGGTACCCATCTCGGCGGGGCGGCCCGGGACGGTCGAGGCGGTTCAGGAAGCACTCGAGAGCGACCGGCGGCTCTTCGCCGTCGCCCAGAACCAGAATCAGGACGAGCCCGACCCGCGCATTCTCTACGCGGTCGGCACGGTCGTCCGGATCATTCAGACGCACAGGGTCAGGGGCGGAATCCAGCTGCTGGTGCAGGGCGAGGCGAGGGCGCGCGCGCTCCAGTACACCGACTACGGCGAATCGATGCTTCGGGCCACGCTGGTCACGATCGAACGCCACGGACCGCCCGACAAGGACGACCCGGGCTTCAAGGCGCTCGACCAGGAACTCCGGGACCGGGCGGCCGAGCTGGGCACGCGGCGCGGCGTCTCGGCCGAGGCGCTGAACCAGCTCATACAGGGAGTCGACGAGCCGGGGGCCTTCGCCGACCTGGTCGCTTTCTACCTGGAGCTGGCGACCGAAGAGAAGCAGGAACTGCTCGAGACGCTCGGAGACGAGGACCGGATGAGGGCCGCCCTGGTTGCGGTCGAGCGCGAACTCGTGCGGATCGAGGCGCACGAGGACATCCAGGCGAAGGTGCAGGAGGAGCTGGGTGAACGCCAGCGCGAGATGCTGCTGCGCGAGCAGATGAAGCAGATCCGCAAGGAGCTGGGCGAGGAGGGAGAGCGCGAGGAGGCCGACGAACTGCGCGAACGGATCGAGGCGCTCGAGTTGAGCGAGACCGCGAGGAACGAGGTCGAGCGCGAGCTGCGGCGTCTCAACCGCACGGCACCGCAGTCGGCGGAGTACCAGGTCATCCGCACCTACCTGGATTGGATCACCGAGTTGCCCTGGAGCGAGCGCACCGACGACAAGCTCGATCTACACCGTGCGGAGGAGATCCTGGAGGAGGACCACTACGGTCTCGAGGACGTGAAGGACCGGGTGCTCGAGTTCCTGGCGGTGCGGAAGCTCCAGCAGGAGCGTTTCCCGGAGGACGACGAGGAGGAGGTCGCCGTCGCGGAGGACGACGATGGCACGGCCGAGGCGGTTCAGGCCGCCACCGAAGACGAGGCGCCTGCGGGCGATGACCCGGCCGATCCCGACGACCTGCTGCCCGCCGACGGCGGGAAGGGCCCGATCCTGCTCTTCGCCGGTCCGCCCGGAGTGGGCAAGACCAGCATCGCGCAGTCGATCGCGCGGTCGGTGGGACGCAAGTACGTTCGCATTTCGCTCGGGGGCGCGCGCGACGAAGCCGACATCCGCGGACACCGGCGCACCTACGTGGGCGCGATGCCGGGGAGGATCGTGCAGGGGATGAAGGAGGCGGGCACCAAGAACCCCGTCTTCCTGCTGGACGAGGTGGACAAGCTGGGCGTGTCCTTCCAGGGCGACCCCAGCGCCGCACTGCTGGAAGTGCTCGACCCGGCGCAGAACTCGACCTTCATCGACCACTACCTGGGAGTGCCCTTCGACCTTTCCGAGGTGCTCTTCATCGCGACGGCCAACTATGAGGACCGCATTCCGGCGCCGCTCCTGGACCGGATGGAGACGGTCGAGTTCCGCGGCTACACCGAAAAGGAGAAGCTGGAGATCGCCCGCAGGTACCTGCTGCCCCGCCAGCTGCGCGAATCGGGACTGCGGGAAGACGAACTCGCGGTGGGTGACGACGCTATCCTCGGCGTGATCCAGAACTACACCCGCGAGGCGGGGGTGCGGCAGCTGGAGCGCGAGCTGGGCAAGCTGGGGCGCAAGGTGGCCCGCAAGATCGCGTCGGACGAGAGCGAGGGGATGGAGATCACCCGCGCCACCGCCAAGGATCTCCTCGGACGTCCCCGCGTGTTCCCCGAGCGGCGGGCTGCGGAGGACGCGGCCGGGGTGGCCACGGGAATGTTCTACACTCCCATGGGCGGGGATATCATGTTCGTGGAGGCCAGCGTGATGCCCGGCGAGGGCGGCCTGGTGCTCACCGGCCAGCTCGGCGACGTGATGAAGGAATCGGCGAGGGCGGCGCTCTCCTACGCGAAGAGCAACTACCGGACGCTGGGAATCGACGAGAATGCGCTCGACAAGCGCGAAATCCACATCCACGTGCCCGCCGGCGCGGTGCCCAAGGACGGGCCCTCCGCCGGAATCACGATGGCGACCGCGCTGATCTCGGCGGTGTCGGGCCGGAAGGTGCGCGCGGACCTGGCGATGACGGGAGAGCTGACGCTCACGGGCCGGGTGCTGCCCATCGGAGGCGTGAAGGAGAAGGTGCTGGGTGCAGTGCGCGCCGGCATCACCGAGATCATCCTGCCGCAGGAGAACGAGGCGCACCTGGAAGACCTGCCCGACGCGGTGCGGAACTCGCTGACGGTGCACCTCGTGGAGGACCTGCACAGGGTGGTGGAGCTGTCGGTCCGCCGTCCCGCGAAGAAGGGGATCGCCGCCCGGGCGACCGTGAGGCCCGAGGAGGTCACACCCATTCAGGCGTAGCCGCCTTACGAGATCGTGATCCGGCCTGCCGGCCCCGCGCTCACCTTCCCGAAGACGGCCCTCTGCTCGCCGCGCACCTCCAGTTCGTCGAGCAGCGCCGAGGTCCGGTCCGGCGGGCTCGCGATGATCAGGCCGCCCGATGTCTGCGCGTCGGCGAGCAGGATGCGCGTGACGTCGGAGACCTCTCTCTCGTAGCTCACCGTTTCGGCGGCGTCGTCCTGGTTGCGGCGCGTGCCGCCCGGGACATGGCCGGCCTCGACCAGTGCGGGCACTCCGTCCAGGACCGGGACGGCGGCCGCATCGATCCGCGCCGACACGCCCGAAGCGCGCAGCATGTTGCCGAGGTGGCCGATGAGGCCGTACCCGGTCACGTCGGTGGCCGCGCCGGCGCCGGCGGCGAGCGCCGCTTCGGAAGCGCTGCGGTTCAGGTGGGCCATCATGTCGACGGCGGCGCGCAGCACGTCAGGGGGACACGCTCCCGCCTTGATCGCGGTGGCCACGATCCCGGACCCGAGCGGTTTTGTCAGCACCAGGTCGTCGCCCGGCTGCGCCCGGTCGTTCGAGAGCATGGTCGCGGGATCGGCCTCCCCGACCGCGACCATCCCGTACTTGGGCTCGGCGTCGTCGATCGAGTGGCCGCCGAGCACCGCGATCCCCGCCTCGCGCGCCTTGTCGGCGCCGCCGCGCACGATCTCCTCGGCGATCCCCTCAGCGAGCAGCTTCCGCGGAAAAGAGAGCAGGTTGAGGGCGAAGAGCGGCCGTCCGCCCATTGCGTACACGTCCGAGAGCGCGTTCGCGGCGGCGATGCGGCCGAAATCGTAGGGGTCGTCGACGATCGGCGTGAAGAAGTCGAGCGTGACGACCAGGGCACGTCCGTCGCCCAGTCGGTACACGGCCGCGTCGTCCTGCGTGCTGGCGTCGACCAGCACTCTGGGGTCGTCGGTGGGAAGCAGGTGACGCAGAACCTGCGCCAGCTCGGTCTGGCCGAGCTTGCAGGCTCAGCCGGCGCCGTGCGAAAGCGTGCTCAGCCTGATCCCGGGCCTCTGGTCGCGGGGTGAGGTGCTCATGCTCCGAATCTAATCGGATGCCGCGTATTCGGACGGGGTTTACATGGACGGAGGCGGTGCCCATCCTCATGGCATGATGAAGGACGGATTCTGCCCATGAACGCGCCCGCCTGGTCTGCGCGGCAGGAGTTCGCCCGCGAGGTCGAACGTCCCGACGGGGACATCGATCTCGCCCGGGTGGCGCTGCTGGTCGCACGGGAGGAGTACGTCCAGCTCCCGGTGGACCGCTACCTGGTGCGGCTGGACATGCTTGCCGAGGAAGCGCGCGACCGGCTCGGATCGGAGCACGCGCCGCCGGTCGTTCTGACCGAGACGCTCAGGAACCTCTTCGGGGTCCGCAAGCTGCGCGGGAATCGCAACCATTACCACGACCCGCGCAATTCGTTTCTCAATGACGTCCTGGATCGGGGCCTCGGGATTCCGCTCACCCTTGGACTCATCCTGCTCGAAACGGGATGGCGCCTGGACCTGCCGCTGGAGGGTGTGAACTTCCCGGGACATTTCCTGGTGCGCTACCGGGGCGAGGCGGTCGAGTTCCTGATCGATCCGTTCCATGGCGGGAAGGTTCGGCTGCGGTCCGAGGCGCAGAAGATTCTCGACCGGCAGCACGGCGGCGTGGTGCAGCTGGACGCCCGGCACCTGAAGACCGCCACGAAGCAGGACATGATCGTGCGGCTTCTGCTCAACCTGAAGGGCATCTACCATCGCACGCGGGACCATGCCCGGGCGCTGGCGGCCGTGGAGCGGATTCTGATCGTGCGACCGACCGCGCCGACGCAGATACGCGACCGCGGCTATCTGCTGGCGCAGCTGGGGCGCGCGCAGGAGGCGGTCACCCAGCTGGAGACGTACCTGACCTTCGCGCCGGCCGCCCGGGACGTGCAGCGCGTCGAGGCACTGGTCCACGAGCTCAGGAACGGGAAGGCCGGCGGGAAACGGTGACGGGAGACGACCCGCGGTGACGTTGCAGCCAGGGCGCCACTACGGGGACCCGGCCGCGGAATACCGGGCGGCGGTGGACGGGTGTGGGGTGGTCGTTCGCGGGGACCGGCGGCTGCTTCGCGTGTACGGGCGCGCGCCCGTGCAGATGCTCGACGGGATCGTGACGAGCCGGATCCCCGGGGCACCCACGGGCCAGCCCATGCAGGGCGAGGCCGCCTACGGGACCATCCTCACCGCCAAGGGACGCATGGTGACCGACTTGGTGACCCTGTGGCTGGGGGCTGGAGAGGAAGAGGGATTGGGGTTGAGTGTCGCGGAGGCTGCGCACGAGGCGGTGCTCGCGCACTTCAAGCGGTTTCTCCCCCCGAGGCTTGCGCGAGTCGAGGACCTCGGGGCGGGGACGCGGTTGCTCACGTTGGTCGGCCCCCGCGCGGGCGAGACGGTCGCGGCGGTGTTTGGTGCGGCGCCCGCGGACGGGTTCGCGCTGCTCGGTGATGGGCCCCTCGGCGGCGGCTCGCTGGTGGCGCGTGGGGTGCGCCAGGTGCCGTCATGGGATGTCTGGGTACGGGCGGACGCGGCTTCAGACGTGTGGGATCGGCTTCGAGAGCACGGGGCGGTTCCGGTCGGCGCGGGCGCGTGGCACACGCTGCGGGTCGAGGCCGGCTTCCCCGAGTTCGGCATCGACATGGACGACGGCACGATCCCCGTCGAGGCCGGCCTTGTCGATGTCGCTTTCGATCACGACAAGGGCTGCTACACCGGCCAGGAGGTCATCGTGCGGATCCGGCATCGCGGTCGCGTGAACTGGCACCTGCGGGCGCTCAGGTTCGGGGATGTCGCTGCGCGGCCCGGGGCGCAGCTGTTCGAGGCGGGCGGGACGAAGGTGCGTGGCCGCGTGACCTCGGTGGCGGACTCGCCCCGGTTCGGGCAGGTGATCGGCCTGGGGTATGTGCGGCGCGAGGTGGAACCGCCGGCGACGTTGCGGCTGCGGAGTGGGGAAGGGGCGGCGTTGGGTGTGGAGGCTTGCCGCCGCTAGAGCTTGGAATCCCCGGAATGCGGCCCTACCGCCTCGGTTCTGATGCTACTGCTCCTGCCCGTACGAGCGTTAGTACAGGTTAGCAGCTAATCTGTACTAAGAGCACGACGGCCTGCAAAGGGAGTAAACGGCGCCGTCTCACCCCCCGGGCCGCCGGTCCCAGTAGTCGTCCGCCCGCACATCGGTTCGCGTGATGTCGTCGTTCGTCCACGGGCGGGGTCCGTAGTCGCGTTCGATCGGCCAGGTCTGCCGCAGCGTGCGGGCGTCGAAGAGGTTGCCGCCGATGAGGACCAGGCTGACTTCGGACGACAGGAGGATGTCCTCGAGCGGATTGTTGTCCAGCACGGCCAGGTCGGCGAGCTTGCCGACTTCGATCGAGCCGATATCCTGCTCCAGGCCGATGAAGCGCGCGGCGCTGATGGTGCCGGCCTTGAGAGCTTCCAGCGGGGTCATGGCCTCGCCGAGCGCCCACATCTCCCAGTGCCCGCCCAGGCCGTCGACTTCGCCGTGCGCGCCGACCGCGACGTGGCCGCCCGCGCGGGCGATGTCGGCCGCCCCCTCGGCGATGAGCGGGAAGATGAACTCGCGGGCGGGCTTCTTCACGAAGCTGCGCCGGACCGCGATCTCCTGCCACGGTGACCACCTGAGTTGCAGCGGGTCGAGCCACAGGTCGTGCTCGCCGAGCCAGAACTCGAGCGCAACGCCCTTTGGGTAGTCGGTCAGGGTGATCTGCGGCGAGTAGGTCGCGCCGGCCAGTCCCATGAACGTCGTCACGTCGCCGTAGGTGGGCACGTTCTGGATGGGATGTTCCCAGCCGGTGTGACCGCCCATGACCAGACCGAGCAGGTAGATGAAGTCGCCGTTCTCGGCCGTCAGGGTGACGCCGCGCTCACGGGACGCCTGCGCGAGCATCTGGCGCTGGACCCGCGTGCACTGCTTGTAGTCCTTGAGCGACAGGGCGCCCTGGTCGGCGAGGCGGTCGACGTGGTTGCGCGCGTCGTCGTACGACCTGATCTCGCGCACGGGGCCGTGCGGTGGGCAGACCAGGGTCTGGCCGGTGGAGTAGGTGCGCGGGCCGATCACGCGGCCGGCCTCGTGCATCTCCGCGATCACGAACGAGGGGTCCGGCTGCGCGGAGGGGTCGTGCGTGGTCGTGACGCCGTAGACGAGGTAGCGCGCGGATTCGTGGCGGCGCTGGGGCGGGATGAACGAGCTGCCGGCGAAGGTGAGGTGGTGGGCGTGCACGTCGAGGAGGCCGGGAACGATGGTCTTGCCGGAGACGTCGACCACGCGGTCCGCGCCCGAGGTGTCGCAGTCGCCGACGCAGGCGATGCGGCTGCCGTCGATGACGATCGTGCCGCGCTCGATGACTTGATCGTCCGCCATGGTCACGATGCGCGCGCCCTCCAGCGCGAGGGTGCCGGTGGGGTGGGGCCGGGGGATGCGGAGCGCGAGGTCGCGGACGCTCGATGACACCTCGCCGCCGTCGATGGTCACGGTGGCGTGGCGGGCTGCGGTGGCGTATTCCAGCGTGCGGCTGTCGCGCCAGCGGGGATAGATGCCGCCTTCGTGGAGCCGCACTACGCCCGGCGCGGCGGGATCGATGGTGAGCGGGCCGGACGCGGTCAGGCCGGGCGGGGCCGGGGCGACGTGCATGGACTGGAGGTGCCGGAAGGCGACGTGGCGGCCGTCCGGGGACAGCGCAGCTTGCTCGGTGCCGGGGGGCAGCCGCAGGTGGGTGCGCTGGTCGCCGCCGTCCGGGGCGAGGGAAAGGATCGCGGGGGCGCCGCCGTCGGCGCCGGCGAAGTAGAGGCGGCCGTCGTCGCCTATTGCCATGTCGCGCTGGGGACCGGTAGAAGTGAGTGCGCGCGCGTCGCCGCCGCCGGCCGGGATCTCGACGAGCTGCCAGCCGCCCGCGCCGAAGGTGACCCAGGTGAGCGCGGGGTCCCAGCGGTTGACGACCAGCGCGCCGTCGTCGGGTCGCCAGGCGAGCCGGGCGTAGCGGCCGGGGGTGGTGGTGAGCCGCGTTGGGGTGCCGCCTTGGGCGGGGACCTTCCAGACGTGGCCACCGTGCACGTCGTCCCAGGACGTGTAGGCGACCCAGCGTCCGCCTTGGGACCAGGCCGGGCCGGTCTCGAGGGGCTGATCGGCGGGATGCGGATCGGCCATGGCGGCCGCGCCCGAGGGGGCGGCATTCCCGTCCGACCCCGCGGCCGCAAGGTAGCCGCCGGCGTCGGTGAGGCGGCGGGGACTGCCTTCGCCGTCCTCTTCAATCCACAGCCAACCGGCGGCCTCGAACACGACACGGGTGCCGTCGGGCGAGGTCACGGGCGTGCGGGCGAAACGGACCGCGAAGTCGTCGTCGGCGATCCGGCGCGAGGCGCGCGCCATTTCGGAGATGGTTCGCTGGACGCGGGCGCGGAAGGGGATGGTTTCGACGTCGCCGGTCTCGACGTGGACGCGGCGGATGCGGCCGCCCTGGGTGATCACGAGCGAGCGGCCGTCGGGGGCCCAGCTGTAGCCGGGCAGCACGCCGATGTTCCAGCTCGGGTGATGATCGGTGGCGGCGGGCGTGATCGGGTCCATCAGGATGCGCTCGTCGCCGGTCTCGAGGTCGCGGATCCAGAGCGCGGTGCGGCCCATGTACTCGTGGCCGCGGAACGAGGTGACGCCGCCCGGGAGCTTGCGCGCGAAGGTGAGCCAGCGGCCGTCGGGCGAGACCTCGGCGCCGACCTCGCCCAGGCGGAGCGGATAGGCGGGACGGCCGCAGCAGGCCAGATAGCGGCCGGTGCTCTCGGTGATGTCGTCGATGGTGCCGGTGGCGAGGTCGAGGCGGCGGATGCGGCGCTCCTCGCCGGTGAAGATCGCCGAGCCGAAGAAGAGGGTGCGGCCGTCGGCGGTGAACGACGGGTTCTGCGCCCGGTCGGCCCCCTCCCAGAAGCCGGCGCGGGCCGGAGCGGTGGCCCCCGATGCGCCCAGGATGACCAGGTCGGTCGGCGGGCCGCCCTCGGCGGGAAAGACGGAGATGACGTCGGTGGTGCGGTAGAAGCCGACTGGCCCCTTGAGCTTGCGGGTGACCGCGATCCGGCGGCCGTCGGGGGTCCACTCGGGTTCCTGCAGACGGTAGTTGACGTCGAGGTGGATGGCGCGCGGGTTGGCGCCGTCGGCGTCCATCACCCAGAGGTTGTCCTGCCCGCCGCGGTCGGAGACGAAGGCGATGCGCGTGCCGTCCGGCGAGTAGCTCGGGTGGTAGTTGACCGCGATGCCGCTGTTCTGCGTGAGCGATTCGGCGTCGCCGCCCTCGGCCGGGATCCGGTAGATGTGGCCGAGGAGGTCGAAGACGATCCAGCGGCCGTCGGGGCTGATGTCGAGCGACATCCACGTGCCCTGCTCGGTCGTGAAGTCGATCTCGCGGGTTGTGCCGCGGGCCAGCGTGGCGTCCCACTCGGTGACGCTCTGGGCGTGGGCCGAGGTGGGGGAGATGAGTAGGGCGGCGGTGAGGCTAAGGCACGATGACGTCCAGGACTTTGGTCGAGACCACATGGTTCATGAGCTCCGCTGTGTCGAAATAGGTCGGCTTGAGGCGCCGCTCGCTGGTAAGCTGGGCCTGATCCACATAGTGCGGCGAGTCGGGGTTCTCGCTCTGGCCGAAATTGTGGAGCGTGTACGACTGGATGGGGTCGGTGAACTGCACCAGGCGCAGGAGACGCGAGCCGATCTGGACATGGCGCAGTCCCAGCGAGTCGGGTGGGCTGAACGTGCTCATCGCACGCAGGGTGAAGATGCAGCTGAGGTCGAGCGCGCATCCCACGCCAGCTGTGCCGGGCGGCATGATCGAGAGGCCGCCCAGGGGCCAGGTGCGGCCGCCGCGGCCGATGCGGAAGACGTCGCCCAGGGTGCGGTCGATCGAGCCGTAGGTATCGAGCATGAAGGAGGCGGTGGCGTCGAGGGCGTCGATGAGGCGGGGGAGGTGTTCGGCAGGGACGCCGTCCTTCTCCCAGAGCGGGTCGGTGAGGGCTGCGCGGGCCGCGTCGTCGAGGTCGGGGAGCGCGAAGATCTGTTCGCGCCAGACGAGGTAGGCGTGCGCGGCGCGGGATTCCTGGCGGGCGTGGCCGTCGAAGCCGAGGATCCGGGCCGCGAGGGCGCGGAACTGCGGCGCGGCGGCCTGGACGCGGTCGAGATCGGCATTGAGGGCCTGCCGGAGCGCATCCTGCCAGGCCGCGGTGCCGACCCACATCTCGTCCAGGGACAGTTCGACGGCGTCGTCGAAGGTGAAGTCCCACGCGCCCGAGAGGACGTCGACGGCGCGCACGCCGCGCGAATTCCGTCGTCCCGGCGTGTCGTTGTAGATGTAGGGCGGGTAGCGGTCGGCGGTGAGCGGGCTGTCCTCGAGCATAACGTCGGGCGCGATGTTGTTGTTCTGCATGTAGCCCGCGGCGGGGGTCTCGAGCTGGACGAGGTCTTCGAGGGGGTGCGTGCCGAGCCAGGCCGTCGCCGACGTGTTGCCCGGGACGGGACGGTTCCAGTCGAAGCCGTCGGGGCGCTGCGGGGTGCGGCCCGCGCGGATATACCACGAGTCGCCGTGACGGTCGCCGAACATCAGGTTCTGCGGGAACATGCCCAGCCGGCGCATGGCCTGTTTGACATCGCCGATGTTGCGGGCGTGGTTGATCTCGTAGACCTCCTGGTCGAAATCGCCGGCGGTGTGCATGTAGGACGTACTCACCACGAAAGCCTTGCCGTCCTGCCGCGCGACCACGGGCGAGAGGACGTCGTTGTGGCGGGTGTAGGCGAAGGTGCGCGTGACCGGATCACCGCCCCGCACCTCGATGGTGACGTTGTGCGTCTCCATCCGGCGCCACTCGCCGTCGTAGCGGTAGCGCAGCGAGTCGGCGGGATCGACCTCGACCTCGTAGCAGTCGGCGACATCGGGGGCGCCGGTGGTCATCCCCCAGGACACGTCGCGCGTGTGCGTGAGGATGAGCATGGGCCCGAGCGAGTAGCCCGCCGCGTGCAGATCGCCGGCGTGCATGCGCGACTCGTAGGTGAAGGCGCCGTCGATGCCGCCGTGCGGGTCGCTCAGCACGATCATCGCGTTCGCGCGGGTCCGCCACGGGGCGAGAATCCACTCGTTGGATGCGTGCTGGTCGGCGCGGGCGAGGCCGTCGCGGTCGATGGCGGCGAGCTGGACGCCGCCGCGCGCGCAGTCCTGCAGGCCCTGTCCCGCCTGGTAGCCGGGCCAGAGCACGAAGCGGGAGAGCACCACCGGGTCCCAGGGCTCGAGGTCGGGGGCCCAGTCCGGCGTGTCGTCCGGGTGCTCGGCCATCCAGGCTTCCATGCCCGCGACGTAGTGGGTGTAGTTGCGCTGGAGTTGGGGGCTCAGCCGCTCCCACCCCGCCTGCGACTCCTCGACGTGCCGCCACATGCGGGACTGGATGTCTCCGGGAATGCTGCTCGCCGCCGGGGGGCCGCCAAAACCGCTGGTCGGCTCTTCCCCGAATGCCGCCGCGAGTTCACCGCGCCCGGCAAGGAACATTGTCAAGATGAACTCAAGTTGATCTTCCGCCTGGGCGTACCCGAGACCGTAGTAGCCGGCCTCCTCGGTGTCGGCGATGATGTGGGGGACGCCCCACGGGTCGCGGTGGATGGTGACCTGGTCGACGGACCGACCGACGGGGGCGACCCGGTCTGTGGAGGGATGGGTCCGTGGGATGTTGGGCGGCGCGGCGGTGACCGCCAGCGAAGCCGCGCCAATGGCGAGAATGCGGGTTGGGTTCATGATGCGTTCCTAATCAAGGTCTTCCTTGGCCTTTGTTGTCCCTCACGCCTTCAGCCCCGCCAGCACATCCCTTCCCGCCGCGGTTGTGCGATACCTTTGCAGCCTGCTCCTCGGCTTGTCAGGAATGGTCATCTCAATCCATCCGGCGTCCAGCAGCGGCCTCAGAACTTGGTTCCTGAACTTGGTGCGGTCCTTTCTTTCCACTACCGCCATGAGCTCGGTTATTGGCTGCGCCGCCAACGACTTACGGAGGATTCTGACTTGGTGCCGACTTGGTGCCAACTTGGTGCCGACTTGGTCCCGACCTGGTCGCTTGGAGGTCGCCTCCGACCCTTCGCCTCCCCACGCTACCCGCCGGAACGTCACTGTCACCCAGCGCTCCGAAACATCGATCGCGGGCGCGGGCACTTCCCACTCCCGGCAGAGGTCGCGAATGCGCCTGATTCCCGTTCCGATCTGCTCCACGGCATCCATGCGGTGCAGCAGCCCGAACAGCAGAGGATTGCGCGGGACGCTCTTCACGCCAAGCTCGGCTTCCGTGATCCCTGCCGGAAGCCCACCGGGGCTGACCACTTCGAGCCGGTCGTGGAACAGGTAGACGTGGACGTTGGCCGTGGAACGGTAGTCCCGGTGCGCGACGGCGTTGACCACAGCCTCGCGGATCGCGTCCAGGGGAAGCTCGGGACGTTCCTCACGGTTTACCGAACCCGTGATGATGTAGCGCACGTTGATCTTCGAGCGCACCCACGTCATCGCGCCGTCGATCATCGAGTACACGTCGCCGGGGAAGTCGCGCCGGTCGAGGATCTCCGTCTTCGTGGTTCCCTGGAAGAGTGCACAGGTCAGGTGCGCGCTCGAATGCACCCGCCGGATGTCCTTCGCGAGAAGCCATGCCCCCGCGTTGGTAACCTGGCCGTCCCCGGCGAGCAGGCGCAGATTGCCCAAGGCTGTCTCGGGCTCCATGTGATCCGGAATCTTCGCCCGCCGCCGAAACGCCGCCCAGGTATCCTCGTCGAGATCGCCGTCGAGCGAAAACCGGTTACACGGGCTCTCGTCGAAGCGGATCACCCCCTCCGCGAAGAAGAAGTCGCGGACCTCGTCCCGCGACATCTGCTGGGACGACGCCCCCTCGCGAATGAAGAACCTTCCTCCGAATGAGTAGGGCTTGCCCCGCTGGGCCGGCACCCTCACGCACAGCACCTGTCCCATGCTCTCGACCTCCACGCCGATCGGCGGCTCGGCGGAGCGGGCGATGGACTGAACCCGAGACTTCAAGCGGTTGTGCCCCTGGACGCCGCGCACGGTGCCGTCGTCGGTGACACCGAGCAGGATCGCCCCGCCGGCGGCGTTGGCGAAGGCGCAGATCTCCCGGCCCAGGTCGGACCGGAGCGACCGCTTGAATTCGATGGTGAACCCCTCGCCGAGAGCGAGAAGGTCGGTCAGGGTTTTCAATTCACGACCCTTCCTCGCTCCTGGCGTTGTTGGTGTGGGATTCGGGATACCGATAATAAGCGTCTACCCCGGAAACCGGATCAGCTGATCCCGCATGGGGGTCTCGCCTCGCCGCGTCTCCGGCTCGTGCATCTCGCATGGCCCGGCTGGTCCCTGGCGGCAGAAGCCCAGCAGGTCGAAGGCGTCGTGCACGAACGGCAACCCTTCCGCACCGAGCGGCACGTTCTCGTCGGTGATGTGGAAGTGCAGGTGCGGGCCACCCGAGTTGCCGGAGTTGCCGACCTGGCCGAGCACCTGGCCGCGCCGCACCTGCTGGCCGACCTCGACCGGAACGCTCCCTGGCAGAAGGTGGGCGTACAGCGCGTAGCGGCCCTCGCCGAGGTCCAGAATGACGTGGTTGCCGATGGCGGTGGACAGGTTGAAGTCAGCGGGGCGCGAGGTCTCTCCGGGCCTGTTCTCCGGGACGCCGTCGAGCACGGAGGAGACGACCCCGTCCGCCACGGCGATCACTTCCGCGCCGTAGCCCGGATAGGTGTCGTTGTCGCCGCCCTCCACAGGACTGGCGCGGCCCTCGGCGTCGACCAGCATGTAGTCGATCGCGTACCGCTGCGCGAACGCCGAGCGTCCGAAGAGCTGGAGCGGCATGCGGCGGTGCCCGGAGTCGTTGGAGGGACCGTTGAACACCGCCCACGGTCCGCCCCGGAGCGGCGGCCCGATCTCGATCACGGAGCCCTCGTGGATCGGCGTCTCCAGGGCCACGTAGTCGGCCTCGGTGGAGTCGCCCGCGGGAAGATCGAACCACACGCGGTGGAAGAACTGCCCCGGGGTGGCGGCGGATGCCGGCAGGGCCAGCATGACGTACACCACCCCGTGCGACCGGGGCCCGATGGTTCGCTGCACGACCGGATCGTCCTCCTGGATGAACGGCGGAAGCATGTTGCCGCCCAGCTCCTCGCCCGTGTACTCCAGCAGGCGCTGTCCCTCTGCCGATTCGGCAAAGACCTCGACGCGGCTCACCTGCGCCGGGGCGGGCAGGAAGCTCGTGATCAGGAGCTCGTAGACGAAGTAGCGGGTGTCTCCGGAGACGAGCGGACCGGGCGGGACGGGCACGCGGATCTCGAAGGGCGGGGGGAACGGGCGGAGGGACTGGGCCGCCGCCGGGACCGCGTGGAATGCGAGGACCGCGGAGGCCGCGAGGGGCGCCGCGCATAACGCAGGCGCGATTGCGTGGCCGAGCGCGAAGCGGAGGCGCGCGGGGAGCGCTCCGGGGGGGCGGCGGCGCACTCTCATTCCTCAGACTCCTGTGCGGGGAAGTAGAACATCCGGTTGTCGAAGTCGATCGTCCAGGAGCCCAGGGGCCAGAGGTACTGGTGAGACATGAGGGCGTCCGCCATGAAGCCGCTCTGCCAGAAGAAGTCCTGTTCGACGAAGACGTTGCCCATGGCTTGCGTGGCGCCTTTCACGAGTCCGTTGAGGCCGTGGGACTCGATGGCAGTCCAGTAGTAGGGGGTGCCTTCGATGTCGTTGGTTTCGAGGCCGAGGAGTTCGACCGTTTCATCGACCACGATCATGGGCATGCTCATGGCGAGCCCGGAGTCCATGAAGTAGTTGATCTCGTGGCCGTTCAGGTCGCCCTTCGCGAACATGAGGTGCGTGGTCGTCATGAAGAAGGGCGCCTCGAGGGGCGGGGTGCCGCCGAAGGTCGCCATGACCTCGGCGAGGGCTCCGGGAGTGCGTTCGCGGAGCGTGATGCGGCGGTTGTCGTAGTCCATCGTGCTCAGGAACTGCTTGAGCAGTTGCGTGGTGAGGACGCCGTCGCTGGTCTGGCCGATCTCCTTCCAGGTCGCGCCGACGACGGGCACGTTGGTGAGGGTGACCTCGCCCATGGTCACCGTTTCGGCGACCCCGAGGGGCTCTTCGACCGTTGCGCCGCCCGTGTAGGCGTAGCGTGCTTCGCGGTGGGTGAGTGTGTTGAGGCCCAGGCTCGCGTAGATGCCCTTGTCGAGGTAGAGGCGGTCGCCGCCCGTGTCGAGGATGAGCGAGACGGTCTGGCCGTTGACTTCGAGGTCGACGATGGGAAGGGCGCCGGGCTGCGTGATGTCGTTGGTCATCGGGAGGTGCGCGATGCGCTCGTCGGTTGCCCACTCGATGCCGTAGGGCTCGCCTTCGAAGGCCTGCATGAAGGTGAGCAGGCTGGATGCGCCCTCGTTGTCTTCCGGCGCCGGGAGCTCGCGCGCCCTGGTGAACTGGTTGGTCTGGTACCAGGTGAGCGTCAGGCCCCGAGTCGCTTCGGCGTGGGCCTCGGAGCCCGGTTCGGTGAGTTCCATCATCCTGCCGTAGAGCGTCTCGGCCCGCCCGTAGTCTCCGAGGAGGTAGGCCAGGCGGGCGGCGAGTTGGAGGTCGTCAACGTTCCACGAGGTGGGGTCGGCGAGGGGTGCGATGACCTCGTCTGCCTCCCACATGTCACCCAGCTTGAAGAGGATGTCCGCGTAGGCGTGGCGGGCGTTTTCGTCGTCAGGGTCGGCGGCGAAGGCGTCCGCGCGGGCGGAGAGGGCGGCTTCGACGTCGGATCTGAGCCGGAAGTCCTCGTCTTCCGCGGCGGCCTGCCTGTAGGCGGGTTCGCCGGGGGTGTCGGGCTGGCAGGCCCAGGTGGCCAGGCCCAGGGCGGATATCGCGAGCGGGATTGCCGCAGTTCGGAGTGTGCGTGACATCATTGGCTCCTTTTCGATCATACGCGCTCAATGGAACAGGTTGCTCCCCGAAGGCTACGCGCGGTAACAATGGTTGTCACGCTCCGTTTCCTCAAAGGAGGCTGGCAATGCGACAGATGGAATGCAATCCGGGATACACGCATACTCATATACTCATGTACTCACATCTGCTACCCGCTGCGGCCGTGCCCCTGGCCGCTGCGGCCTTGCTGGCCACCGCCGCGCCCGCCAGCGCCCAGGAAGAGGTCATGACCCGGTACGGCTACGAGGACCGCACCGACCTCGACCTCGCGGCGATCTTCGAGCCCAAGTGGGACGTCATGGTGCCCATGCGCGACGGCGTGCGGCTGCACACCGAGATCTACATCCCGCGGGGTCAGACCGAGCCGCTTCCGATCATGCTGGAGCGCACGCCCTACTACGCCAACCCGCAGGAGCAGGAGTACTCGATCCGGCTGGACTGGTACGAGGAGTTCTTCGACGAGGGGTACATCTTCGTGCTGCAGGACCTGCGCGGGCGCTACGAGTCCGAGGGCGAATTCGTCACGCTGCGCCCCAACCGCAAGCCGGACGACGTCGACGGCACCGACGAGTCCACCGACTTCTACGACACGATCGAGTGGCTGGTGAACAACGTGCCCGGCAACAACGGCCGCGTCGGCACGTGGGGCATTTCTTACGGCGGTTTCCTCGCCACGCGCGCGATGGTCGACCCCCACCCCGCGCTGGCCGCGGTCTCACCGCAGGCGACGTGCGCCGACATGTTCATCGGCGACGACTTCCACCACAACGGCGCCTTCCGGTTCCACTATGCGTACGAGGCGGCGGTGCGGTTCGAGATGGCTCCGGAGCTGTGGCCCCCCGAGGGCGCGTGGGACAAGTACACGCGCTACCTCGAGATGGGCCCGCTCTCGCGGGTGACCGAGATGCTCAACGGCAACTCGCGCATGTGGAACGACTACGTGGCGCATCCCAACCTGGACGAGTACTGGGAGACCGAGATGTGCGGCGTCTTCCCCTACCTGCAGGGCATGACCGTGCCCGCGCTTCATGTCACCGGCTGGTGGGACGCCGAGGATTTCTACGGCCCCATCGAGGTCTACAAGCAGCTCGAGGAGGACGACGACGACAACGAGAACTTCCTCGTGCTCGGCCCCTGGCGGCACGGCGGCTGGACCTTCGACGAAGTTGGCCGGCAGGCGCTCGACTTCGATCTCGGCAGCGCCACCGCCCGCCATTTCCGCTACGAGATCCACGCCCCCTGGTTCGCCTATTGGCTGAAGGACAAGGGCGCGCTGCCCCCGGCCGAGGCCATCACCTTCCAGACCGGTTCCAACGAGTGGAAGTACTACGACAGCTGGCCCGCCGAGGGCATGGTGCCGCGCAACGTCTATCTGCGGGAGGACGGCGTGGTCTCGTTCGACCCGCCCCCCGCATCGGCAACCGACGCCGGCGCATACGACGAGTACGTCTCGGACCCCGACAACCCCGTGCCCTTCCAGTACCGCCCGATCCACTACGACCGCTGGCACCTGTGGCAGGCCGAGGACCAGCGCTTCGTCGACGGCCGCCCCGACGTGCTGACCTGGGAGTCGGAGCCGCTTGAGGAGGGGTTCGCGATCACCGGGGACATCGTGGCCCACCTCTACGCCTCGACCAGTGGCAGCGGCGCCGACTGGATCGTGAAGCTGATCGACGTCTACCCCGACGATCATCCCAACCAGGCGTTACGCGGCTACCAGTACATGGTCGCCGGCGAGGTCTTCCGTGCCCGCTTCCGCAACAGTTTCCGTGTGCCCGAGCCCGTCGTGCCGAACGAGATCACCCCGTACACGATCAGCCTGCGCGACCGCGACCACCGCTTCCAGGCGGGTCACAGGATCATGGTGCAGGTCCAGAGCACGTGGTTCCCGGTGATCGACCGCAATCCGCAGACGTGGGTGCCGAACATCTTCGAGGCGGTGGAGGAGGATTTCACGAAGGCGACGAAGAGGGTTTATCGGTCGGCGGAGCATCCGACGCACATCACGCTTTTGGTGAATCCGGGGGGTTAAGGGGGGAGGGGGGGGTAAGGGTCGCGAACCTCTGTGCGATCGGCGACCGCGGGGCGGCGAGGGTGGGTAATCTGGCACGTGGTGAGAGCCCAGCGATGCCGCCCCGAGTGGCGGGCGCGGGCGCGTGCGATCATCCGGGTCGAGTCCGCCCCCTCCGTCGCAGCAACACGTAGAACGCCCCCTGGCCCCCATGCCTCTTCTGCGCAGGCACGCACGCCAGTACAAGCGGGCGGGTTGTGGGCACGTTCAACCACCCTTCGAGTTCCCGGCGCAGCACGCCCCGTGCCTCGGCCAACGGATCGCGCCTTCCCTGCCCGGTAATGATGAGGACGCAGCGGAGGCCGCGCCGGGCGGACTGGGCCAGAAACGCTGCCACCTTGCCCGCAGCCTCTCTGCGTACGAATCCGTGCAGGTCCAGTTGGGCCTCAATCGCTATGTCGCCACCACGCAGCAGGTCGGCCTGGCGTCGTTTGAGCCCGGCTACCGAGCCGATTTCGATACGGGAGCCTCTCGATGCGGGACCTGCCTCCGCTACCCGTTTTCCGCGGGTCGGGCGCTCGCGGGCCACTGCGCCGCGACGTGTTTTCACGACCGCTTCCTCGACCAGGCGACGACGCCCCGCAAGACGAGTTACCCCAGCCATCCGCTCCTCGAAACCGTCCTGTCCCGTCTCGTCCCGGTCGTCCGTCCGAGTCTGGGAAACGCGCCTTCGCATGGTGCTCCAACCGATCTGATGGTTACTGGCTTGCTTTCGCGGTGTCGTGCAATGTAACCGGTCATTCTGGAACGCCCCGACGGCGACAGGATCTCGCAGACCACCGAGCTTCGATGATGGGATCGTGTTTCCCGGACAATATGCTTGACGGCATCGTCGTACCGTGTCTACAGTTGCTCTGAGGAAACCGACATGAGTGGAATGAAGCGCCTGACCGGACCGCCCAAGCTGTGGGAGATACTGGCCACGGCCACCGCAACGATCCTCACGATCGTGATCGCGGCCGTGTCGGCCACGTGGGCCTACGGGCGGTCCATCTCCGACACCCAACTCAGGATTTCAGAGGTCGAACTCAAGGTTTCCGAAGTCGAGCTCCGGTTGTCGACGGCGATCAAGGACGGGGAGATCCGGACCCTCGAGATGCTGGCCGAGATGCGAAGGGACAATCAGTCGGCCCACGACCGCATCGAGGCGCTCATCACCGATCTGCGGGTCGACTTTGCCGAGTTTGCGGCATTCCGGCCCGGTGCCCGCTCCGGGATGTTCGATGGAGCCTGGTAACTCGGCGCCCGATTTCATGACCTGAGCGCTTCCCACAGACCGCGCGGCGACACAATTCGGACGGGGATGTCCTCGTCGATCTCCAGGAGGTCCCGGTCTCCGGTCACGAGCATGTGCGCCTCGCCGGCAATCGCCTGTTCCAGCACGGCGACATCGTCGGGATCGCGCACTTCGATCCCGAGAGCCGGTGCCCGCTCGATCACGAGGCCCTGCCGACGGAGGAACGCTTCCGCCGATTCCACGGTCGCAACCGGTACGGCCAGCTTGTCACGAAGCACACGGCGGAATTCACCGAGTACCGTCTCGCTCACGATCAGTATGTGCTCCGCCACGACGACCTGCAGTACGTCGGCACAGATGCCTCGGGTAGCCAGGGCACTGACCAGGACGTTCGTGTCGAGGAAGACCCTCAAGAGATATCGCGGAAGACGTCTTCGTCGGTCAGATAGCCACGGGCCTCCGCGAAAGGCACGATGCGTCGGCGCAGTTCCGCAAGCTGATCGAGCGCCAGCTGACGCTCCAGTGCGTCGCGCACAACCGCGCTTCTGCTCCTGCCGCTGCGCCTTGCCGCCCGATCCAGGCGACGCCCGAGCGCTGCGTCGATCCTGATCGTCACGGTCCGGGTCTTCATGTCATACATTGTAACACACCATTGAGCAACGCGTCGAGGCTGTCTATTGTGCGGCCAATGCCCGCCGGCACATGCTCCCCAAAGGAGGCACATCATGTCAGGGAATGATCATCGTCACGCGCTTCGCTCGCGCATGTCCGTATTGCCGCGCGGATTCGCCGCCGTGATGCTCGCGGCCGTCTGCGCCGCGATCCTCACCGTGCCGACCGCTCCGGCCGCGCCCGCGTCCGCCCAGACCGCCGAGATCAGGCGCATGTTCGATGTCCGCACCCCCATGCGCGACGGCGTCGAACTGTCGGCCGACGTCTGGATGCCGGCCGAAGGCGGTCCGTTCCCGACCCTCATCATCCGCACGCCGTACCTCAAGACGATGGTCATGGGCGACTTCACCATGGCCGGATGGGCTACGTACTTCGCGGAGCGCGGCTACGCCGTGGCCATTCAGGACACGCGCGGCCGGGGCGACTCCGACGGGGAGTTCGACTTCTTCTTCCAGGAGGGCGAGGACGGATACGACACGATCGAGTGGATGGCCGCACAGCCCTGGTCCAACGGCGACGTGTGCACCGCCGGCGTGTCGTACCTGGGGACCGACCAGTGGCTGGCGGCGCGCGAGCATCCGCCCTCGCTCAGGTGCATGGTCGCCACCGCCGCGGCCGGACGCTGGATGCACGAGCTGCCCTACTACGGAGGCGCGTGGATGATGGCCTGGTCTCTCGACTGGATCAACGGCACCTCCGGGCGGAACATGCAGACCAACACGGCGGGAATGGACATGGAGTCGGTCTACTGGCAGCGGCCGCTGATCACGCAGGACGACGTGATGGGCCGGGACATGCCGCTCTTCAACGACTTCCTCGAGAACTCCACGATGAACGAGTACTGGGAGCGCCTGCACTTCACCGAAGAGGACTTCCGGGGACTCGACCTGCCGGTTCTGCACGTCACGGGATGGTTCGACGGCGACCAGCCGGGGGCGATGTTCTACTGGGACGGAATGATGGCCCATTCGCCGGCCGCCGACCGGCAGTACATGCTCGCCGGCCCATGGGGTCACGCAGAGACGTTCATCGGCGGCACCCTCACCCTCGGCGACATGGAGTTCGAGCCCCACGCGCTTGTCGACAACGAGGCGGAGCACCTCGCCTTCTTCGACCACTATCTGAAGGGCACTGCCGACAGCTACGACCAGCCGCGGGCCCGGATCTACGTGGTCGGCGCCGAAGAGTGGCGCGAGTTCGACCAGTACCCTCCGGCCGACATTCAGGCGACCAGTCTTTACCTCTCCAGCGGCGGGAACGCGAACTCGATCGTCGGGGACGGCGCGTTGTCCTGGTCACCGCCGGCCGACGACACACCGCCGGACGAGTTCACCTTCGACCCCAGGCGGCCGGTTCCCGCTTCCGCCGGCACCACGTTCCTCGGCGAGGACCGCACCCCCCTGCACCGCCGCGACGACGTCCTGGTCTACACGAGCGAAGAGATCACGGAAGCCGTCGAGATCGTGGGCCGGGTCGTGATCGAGTTCCACGCCGCTACCGACGCTCGCGACACCGACTTCGTCGCCAGCATCATGGACGTCCATCCCGATGGCAGGGCGGTCAACCTGGGCCCGAACATCGGTGTCATCCGCGCCCGCTACAGGAACGGTTTCGACCGGGAGGAGCTCCTGACCCCCGGCGAAGTCGCGCGCTACGAGATCGACCTGGGCCACATCGCCCACTCCTTCGAGCCCGGGCACAAGATCCGCATCGACCTGACGAGCAGCGCCTACCCCGCCATCGCGCCCAACCAGAATACCGGCAACCCGGTCGCGACGGACACGGAGTGGAACACCACGAATCAGATCATCTTCCACAGCCGGGAGTATCCCTCACGGATCATCCTGCCCGTGCGGACGCGGAGGCGGGCTACAGAGTAGACGGTCCTCGTCATCGCCCCTATGAGATGTTCGGGTTCGATCCCGTCTCCACTTCGGGCAGCGGGAAGCACGTAGCGTCGCTGTACGGCGTCCCGGTCTGATCGAAGCCATTGGGATGGATCGACCCCGGGTCGCCCAGGAAGGGGATCTCGAACGCCGTGCCCCTGAACCTGAGCATGTCGTTGAACCGGTGCGCCCCCTCGACGAACATCTCCCGGCGCCGCTCCTCGATCGCCGCCGCGATCATCTCGTCCCGCGTCGCCGGCGCGTCGAAGCTCGGTAGCCCCGCGGCCGCGCGCAGGCGGTTGATCGCCGCCCGCGCGGCGTCCGTGTCGCCCGATCTCGCGGATGCCTCGGCAAGTACCAGCTGAGCTTCCCGGTACGAGCCCATATGAACCGGGTCGTCGCGGCTGGTGATCTTGTCGTGGTACCACCAGACCGTGGCGAAGTCGAAGCCGACCTCGCCATCGGTGGTCACGTTCACCCGCGTGTCGGGCACGCCGTCGCTTTCGGTCGCCGCCCCTGCGGTGCCGATCGTGAGTTCGCGGTAGTTGTCGGCCACCGAAGCGTGCCGCCAGATATCGCAGTTCACCATCTCGCAGTGCGTGTTGTACCGTCGGGCGTCCGACTGGTCGCGTGTCGCTCCGTGGGCGAAGCCGTCGGGGATTGACGCCGCGTCCGAGATGGCGCCCGCGAAGTCCTCGAGGTCGAGGCGGACGCGCGCGCGCCCGGCCATGGCAAGATTTGCCAGGTCGGCCCTTCCGGCACCGGAGGCCAGCTGGATCGCCTCCGAGAAGCGACTTTCGGCCACCGCGAGCACTTCGGCCGGGGTCATGAGCGGCCCGACATCGAGCGCCATATCGCAGAAGCCCTCTCCGAGCGCGATAAGCGAATATCCGCCGTAGGCGCGTACCGTGGCCTGGAGTTCGCCGACATTCGGCACGTCACCACCGAAGCCCGCAAGGCGCTCATAGATATCCTCGGACTGGAAGCGGGCCGTCTGAAGTGGTGTGTAGAGGCCATACCCCCAACCCTCGCAGGTTCCCTGGGAATAGTTGGGATCGTTCGGGGGAACCCAGCGAAGCCCCCAGTTGCGCATGGTAAGGTTCCCCGATGATTCGATGTACTCATCGGAGTGGTTTGCGGCAGCGGCAACGTAGTTGTCCCAGGCGCACTCGGTGTCGGAAACCACACTGGCGACCAGGGTCGCGGCCAGCGTTGGATCGTCGAGCGCCTCCTCCGGCACGATTCCGGGCAGGTCGACCTCAAGCAGTTCTTCAGTGTCGCAGCCCACCACCCCGAAGAGGAGCATGCCGGTCAACGGCCCGAGCACGCCGTTTCGGATCCACCTTGTCTTGTTGTGTCTCATCTTCTCCTCCCGCCCTCGCAGGGCGTTGCAAGCAGATCGCGCGCTCATCAGAACGTCACCCGCAGGGTGGCCAGATATCGGCGCAGGTTGGGCCAGCCTTCCTGCACGTATCCGTTGAGCGTGCCTGGTGTGCTGCCGAACCCGGTCACCTGCCGGCGTTCCGGATCCATCAGTTCGTGTCCGAAGTCGGATTCCTGGGCCACCCAGGCGGTCCAGAGGTTTTCGCCCGAGAGCGTAATCGTGGTTCGTGACGCGGCCCACAGATCGTTCCACGATTCGGGCAGCGTGTAGGTGGCGGACACGGCTCTCAGCTTCGCGAAGCCGCCGTTCATGAGTCCGGGCTGGCGGCGCGTGTTGCCGATCGCAGCGTCGTCGTATGAGAGAAGAATCGGATCGCTGCGCTCGAGGATCGCCCTGGTGTTGCGGAAGGACATGTGAGCCGCTCGCACATCGCCGTAGCTCATGTGGTAGTTCCCGACAAAGTCGAACAGGGTGTAGAGCTGGAGGTCGCCGAAGAGGGTCAGCGTGGCGCTCGCGGAGCCTTCCCATCCCGGGAGCGGGTTGCCCCACGGTACCCTGGGTGCCTGATCGCAGGGAACGGGTGCGCCTCCGCCGGCCGAGAAGGGCGTGCCGGGGAGAAAGTCGCCACCCTCGCACATGGCGTTTGTCGCCACGGGTCGGGCTCCGCTGGTGTCCAGGTCCGCGGACACGACACGCTTGTGGAAGAACGTGGCCATCGGGAACCCCGGCACATGGTATTGCCCCAGGAAAGCCGTCTGCAGAATGAAGGGGATCTCCCCGATATCCCTGACTTCGTTCTGATTGGTCGAGAAGGAGAAGCCGAGGTCGAGCTGTGCGTCTTCACCACGCAGCACGTTGCCGTTGACGCCCAGCTCCCATCCCCAGTTGCCCACCTCGCCGACGTTCGTGAACTGGAAGCCGGGGAAGCCCGACGAGGGAGTCGCGGGCACCTGCACGATGGCGCTACGTGTAGTCTTGTTGTAGTAGGTGAACTCGAGCCCGATCCGGTCGTCGTAGAGGCTCGCGTCCAGTCCGACCTCCAGTTCCTCGCTGACCTCCGGCTCCAGATCCGGGTTGCCCAGGTTCTCGGGGGTCAGCGTCGGAGTACCGGCCTCGCCGATCTGCGGTTCGTAGGAGCGCAGTGCCGCAAACACGTCCGGTTGGGTCCCCGCCTTGCCCCAGGCCGAGCGCAGCTTGAGGGTCGAGAAGAGAGGGATGTTCTCGAAGAAGCCCTCGTCGCTGATCACCCACGACGCGCTGAACTTCGGGTAGAGGACGAAGTCGTAGTTCTTGCCGAAGGCGCTGTTGTCGTCGCCCCGCAGCGCGGCCGTGAAGTAGACGCGGTCGTTCCAGGAAATCTGCTCCTGGACGTATGCACCGACCGTCTTGTTCTCGACGAAATCTTCCAGGGCGGACTTGAGCGCGCCCGCCGTGACCGTCTCGAGCTGGCGGACGGGGAAGATATCGCCCTGGGAGAACTGTGATTCACGCCGTTTCAGGTAGTACTGCACGCCGGCCGAGGTTTCGGTCTGTAGCCCGGTGGCAACCTCGTAGCTGCCGCTGATCGAGTAGTCGGCGTTGATGTAGGCGGTCCTCGAATTGGCTAGCGACTTGCGGCCATTGGGGAAGAGACTTCCCACCCCCTGAATCCGGCGGAAGAGCTCCGACAGGTTCTGCTGCGTGAAGTCGCCGCCGACTGTGAGGCGTTGCGACAGCCAGTTGGTGGGTCGGTGGTTCACGGTGGTCGTTACGGTGTTCCGGTCGAGGTTCTCGTACCCCTCGATGTCGTTCACGTACCGTTCCGGCAGGTAGGCGATGTAGCCCCGGAAGGGGCCGTCCAGCCCGTTCGGAAGCGACTGGCCGGGTTCGCACCCAGGCGATGGGCAGCCCCAGATAATCGCGGTCGTCAGCGGCTGCTGAGCCCCGGCCGAGCGCATCCTGCTCCGCGCGTATCCGAACCCGAAGTTGATGTCCAGATTCTCGCTGGGCGTGTAGTTCAGGTTCGCCCGCGCCGAGAGCTTGTTCTTCCAGTTGTACTCGACCGGTCCCTCGTCCCGGTCCCAGTCCGCCGAGAAATAGTACGCGAGCGTCTCGCTGCCACCGCTGACGGTGCCTCCGTAGGAGCGCGGGTTCCCTGTCCGGAACCACGGTCCATACGACACGTCGTCCCCGGGAAACTCGCCAGTGACGCGGTCGCTGCGGAGTATGTTGACCGCGACGATATCGCCTGCGGCACTCCGATAGTACACTTCGGGAAACGTGTTCTCGACATCGGGGATGAAGGCAGCGCCCTGTTTTACGGTGAGGGTGAAGCGCGGCGCGCCGCGGGCGCCTCTCTTGGTGATGACGTTGATCACGCCATTGGAAGCCTCCGTCCCGTACAGCGTGGCTGCGGCGGGCCCCTTGATGATCTCGATTGATTCGATGTCATCGGGGTTCAGGTCGTTGATCCGCGACGGCGGCCACCGGGAATCCACGCCGATGCCGCCCACGATCCCGCGATCGGCGTTGTTCTCGTTGACGCGTACGCCGTCGACGTAAAGGAGGGGCTGGGACGAGAGGCTGAGGCTGCTTGCGCCCCGTATGCGGATGTTGCCCCCTGATCCCACCTCGCCACCACCCAACATGACCCGCACTCCGGGAACATTTGCGCTGAGCATCTGTTGAACGTCCACAGCGGGTCGAAGCTCTTCCATCTCCGCGGCCTGTACTCTCCCGACGGATGTGCCCAGCGACCGCCTGAGCTGCGCCTGGGCCGTCCCTGTAACCACGATCTCGTCCAGGGACACGGCCGTCTCGGCCATCGCAATGACCACGTTGGCGGTGCCGGGCTCGACCGTCGCGGTCGCGTCCCGGTAGCCGATCATGATCGCCCGCACGGTGACCTGGTTGCCCGGGACGTTCAGGATCAGGAATCGGCCGCGGTTGTCGGTCAGCGCTCCGAGTTCGGTGCCGTCGATCACGACCTGGGCCCCGACCAGCGGCCGCTGGTTGGCACCGTCGACCACGGTGCCGCCAACGCTTTGCTGCGCTCCTGCCGCGGCTGGCATGGCGAGGAGCAGGAGTAGCGCCAGCATGCGACACCCGCGTACGGACCACACACGCATGCTGCTATGGAATCCACGCATGGTAAGTCTCCTTTCAGCTTGGAATGTTCGGATTGTTGTTCTTCTCGACGTCGGGTAGCGGGAAGCACCGCATCGAGCCGTAGGCGCCGCCCTTTGGGTAGGGGGCGCCCGGCGGCGGATCGAGAGGGATCTCGAACGAGCGGTGGTCCCAGAAGCGGTGGCCCTCCAGGAAGAGTTCACGGGAACGCTCCTGGATGATCATGTTCAGCAGGTTGTCGCTGGTCGGGCCCTCGACGATGTCCGTGGCGGGATCGTAGCCCGGGATACCGGCCGCCTCGTGGAAAGCGTTGATGATGTCGACGGCCCGCTGACTACCCGCTGCCTGCGCAATGATGAGCTGCGCCTCGTCCCAGGTGGCGATCGGGATGGGGTCGTCGAGCGACAGGTATTTGAGCTGCTCCCACACCTGGTAGACGCGGCCGAAGCCGAGCTGCCCGGTGTCCCGGGTCGACACCCGGGGGTCGGGAACGCCCTTCCACTCCAACTCGCGGAATCTCGGGTCGACCGACTCGAAGTGCGTCTGGTTGTTGGTCCGGTACACGGTGTTCATGGAACGCGTGCTCAGGCTCGAGTAGTTCGCGTTCATCACGAAGCCCTCCGGAACGGCCTCGGCGTCGGACATGGCGCCCGACATGTCGCCGAGGTCGCGGCGTGCCCGGGCCCTGCCCACGCGGGCCATCGCGGCGATCTGTGCGTTGCCGACCTGCATGGCGCCCGACAGGGCTTCGCTGAACCGGTTCTCGGCGTCAGACAGAACGGCGCTCGACGACAACTCCGCACTCAGGTTGATCGCGGCCGAGCAGAACGACTCGCCCAGGAGCACGCGGGCGTACGCGCTGTACGCCTGGGTGATCGCGATGAGGTCGTCGCGGTTCGGCACGTCGGCGGCGTCCCAGCCGCGCAGGTTCTCCAGCGTTTCTTCGCCTTGTGTCAGGGCGATGCTGAGCGGCAGGTAGATGGCGTTGAACTGCCCGCAGTCGAAGAGGGAGTAGTTCTCCTGGTCCGAGGTGATCCGCCTGGCGTCGAAGTCGAACGCCTGGGAACTTCGCAGGTTGGAGTTCACGAACTCGTCGGAAACCTCTCCGGTGGTGCCGATGTACTCGGCGAGCGCGCACTCGAAGCTCGCGATCACCGAGCCGACCTGCAGCTCCGCGGTGGTGGGGTCTTCGAGGATGGCGTCGCCCACCCGGTCGGGCGGCTCCACATCGAGCAGCGACTCGCAGCCGGCCAGGAGCATGGCAAGGGCCAGCGTGGCCATGGCGGCGGCAAGCCGCGTGAGGGGGTTGATGCGCGCGGAGGGCGGTGCCGTCGCGGGCAAGGCGGCCCTCACTCCGGGCCCGGAAACGTGTTGGGCACCCGTCGGTGTGGTCGTGCTGGCGGTGACGGTATCTCTGGTCTTCATTTCCTGATTTCCTCCTTCCCGGTCTCAGAAACCCACCCGGACCGACACCTTTACGCGCCGGGGCATGGGCGTGAACGACTGGCTCGACTTGTCGAAGAGCGGCGAGGTGGAGGTGGGCTCGGTGAAGTAGGTCTCGGGGTCGAGGCTCGGCCAGTTGGTCCAGGTCATCAGGTTGTAGGCCGCGAGGGTGACCGTGGCGTTGCCTGCCCCGAAGCTCTCGGCCCACTGCCTCGGCAGGCCGTAGGAGAGCGACATCTGACGGAGCTTTGCGAAGCCGGCGTCGGCGACCGCGAACGAGCTGTAGAGGCCGGAGTCGAACTCGGCGATCAGGACGGGATCGTACTCGGTCGGCATGTAGTTCTCGCGACAGATGCGGAAGAGCTGGCAGCGGACGATCGTGTCGTTGTCTCCGTGCCGCTGACCGTACTTGAAGTCGACCAGGCCGCTGAGCGTCAGGTTGCCGAAGAGGGTCAGCGAGGTACTCACGCTGCCCTCCCATTCGGGTTCCGTCGGCCCGAGATAGACCGCCGGCGCCTGGTTGCAGGGGACGGGCGCGCGGTCGGATCCGCCGTCGCACATGAGGTTGACCGCGTTGCCGTTCGCGTCGAAGTCGGCCGAGACGACCCTCTGGCCGAACCACGAGCCCGGCGGGAGTCCCACCTGGTGGCGGATGTGCAGCCCCGGCGTGTCGAGCATGGTGTCCAGGATGAGGTAGGCGTTGCCGCCCGAAGTGGTGCCCGACTGGACGCCGCCGAGGTCCAGTACCTTGTTCCAGTTGCGGGAGATCTGGAAGCCGATGTCCCAGCTCACGTCCTGGCTGCGGACGGGGGCGCCGTCGAGGCTGAGTTCGACGCCGCGGCTCTCGACCTCGCCGACGTTCACCCACTGTACACCGGGGAAACCGCTGGATGGCGCGAGCAGTCGCTGGAGCAGCACATCGCGGATGTTCTGGTGATAGTAGGTCAGGTCGATCCCGAGGCGGTCGCCGAGGAGGCCGCCCTCCAGTCCAGCCTCGTATTCGATGCCGCGCTCGGGCGCCAATTCGGAGTTGCCAGGTGAGGACGGTGCCAGCCCCGGGGTGCCGAGTCCGGTCGTGACGGGGAGGAAGAAGCGCAGTGCGGAGAAGCTCTCGGGCTGCTGTCCCGTCTGTCCGAAGGCCGCGCGCAGCTTGAGCGAATTGACGAAGCCGAGGTTCCAGAACGGCTCTTCGGAGATCACCCAGCTCGCGCTCACCTTGGGGTACGCCACGAAATCGAAGTCGTCGCCGAAGGCGCTGTTGTTGTCGACGCGGACCGCACCCGTCACGAAGAGCCGGTCCTGCCATCCGATGTGCTCCTGGATGAAGGTGCCCACGGTGACGTTGCGGACGAACGATTCACCCGCGAACCTGCGTGCCGTGCTGGAAACCGTCGTCAGGCCCGGGGCGGCGAACTCCTGGCCCGACGTCTGTGCCGCCCGGACCTCGCGAGCGTAGTACTGAACCCCCACCGAGGTCTCGGAGGTGATGTCGTCCGTCAGCTCGAGGCTCGCGGTGCCCGCGTAGTCGACCGTGGTGAAGGTGGCCGAGAGCTTCTCGAATTCCCTGCCCCCGCGGGCGCCCGACGGTCCGTAGAAGAGTGCACCGGCGGGTCCGAGGAAGGGCCGCTGCACGATGTTCTCCTCGGCCGTCTCGTCGATTCCGACCACAAGGCGCTGCTGCAGCCACTCGTAGGGCGTATGCTGCACCCGGAAGGAGCCGGTGAACCGATCCAGCTCCTGGCGGTTCTGCTCGCGCTCGTAGAGGACCTCGGGAGGAGCGATGAGCCATCCCCGGTTCGGCGTGTCGACGAGAGAAGGGAACGCGTACATCCCGCTCAGCAGCGGACCGGCGCCGATGTCGTCGGCGAGTTCGATGTTGGAGCGCACGTAGCCCGCGCTGGCACCGAAGTTCCAGGTCTCGGACGGGGAGAAGTCGACATTCGCCCTCCCGTTGAAGCGAGCGACGTTGTTGGTTGTGTAGACGCCCTGGCCGGTGTCGTAGGCACCGCTGACGAAATACGAGATGTTGGACTCGCCGCCGGTGACGCTCAGGCCGTACGACTGTTCGTAGCCGGTGCGGAAGACGTTGTTGCCCGCGTCGGTTTCGCGTTGGAAGAGGTTCCAGCTCTGGACGGCCCCGGAGGCGTCGCGTCCCCAGATGGGCGGGATCGTGCCCTCCGGATCATGGAGCCAGTTGGCCCCCTGCTCCACCTTGAGACTCCAGCGGGCGGGCGCGCCCCGGGCGCCCCGCTTGGTGAAGATCTGGATGACCCCGTTGCTGGCCTCGGTCCCGTAGAGCGTTGCCGCAGCCGGGCCCTTGACCACCTCGATGCGCTCGATCTCGTCGGGCGCGAAGTCACCCAGCCTCGATATGACGCCCGCGCCGTAACCCTGGCTGTTGGGGCCGGCTCCGATGTCGTTGTTGACCCTGACGCCGTCCACGTAGATGAGTGGCTGGTCGTCGAGGGCGAGGCTGGCGGTGCCCCGGATCTTGAGCCGGGGTCCGGCGCCGAGGACGCCTGTACCCGCCATCGCCACCAGTCCGCTCACCCTCCCGTTGAGGAGTTCCGGTACCGAGGTCAGTGCCGCCGTGGCCACGATCTGATCGGTCTCGAGGCTCGTCACCGCGTTCCCGAGCTCCCTGCGCCGGGCCGCCACCGGGGTGCCGGTCGCGACGATCTCCTCCAGTTCGATGGCCGAGACGGTGAGCGAGAAGTCTACGGTCGTCGCCTGGTTCGCCGTAACCGCCGCGGTGACCGACTGGAGACCGTATCCGAGGCTTCGAGCCTCGACCTCGACCTCGCCGACCGGGACCCCGACGATGAGGTAGCGGCCATCGGCACCGGTGAGAGTGCCGAGCGACGTTCCCGCGATGCTCACCTGGACGGTCGCAACCGGGCGCTGGTCGTGCGCCGCCACAACGGTGCCGACAACGGAGCCCGTCTGCTGGGCCACGGCCGGGGCCGGGGCGGCCAGGGCGAAGGCCGCCGCAAGGACAAGGACGGGCGAGGCTCGATTCTTCGCCGGGATCGTCCTCCGAAGCGAGGACCAGAAGGGAACCAGACCGAGGGAGTACATCGCGTTCATACCCAACCTCCACGCTTGGGGACCTCACTCGCGCCCCCAAGGGCCGTTCCCCGGGGTGCGCCGCGGGAGTGGAGATAGTGTATGCCAAATAGTATGTGATAACAAGAACGAATATGGATGTGTAGATGGGCTCCATTTGAGCACCGCGGTGCGGGCTCCTATTGTTGCCGCTAGAAGAAACTCGCCCCCACACCCAGGAGCCAAGTCATGACTGGTCCCGGTTACCGCCCTGCATTGGATGATCGATCGCCTGCGCCGCTGTCACCGGTGGCCGCGCTGATGCTATCCGCTATCGCCGGCCTGCTGCTTGCCGCGCCAAGCCCTGCGGCAAGCGCCCAAACAGCCGAAATCAAGCGCATGTTCGATGTCCGCACGCCGATGCGCGATGGAGTCGAACTCTCGGCCGATGTCTGGATGCCTGCCGAGGGCGGTCCGTTTCCGACCATCATCATGCGCACACCCTATCTGAAGGGGATGGCCCTGGGCAGCTTCACGGTGGCTGGATGGGCGACGTACTTCGCGGAGCGCGGGTATGCCGTTGCAGTCCAGGACGTGCGCGGCCGCGGCGACTCGGACGGCGAATTCGGCTTCTTCTTCCAGGAGGGCGAAGACGGGTACGACACCATCGAGTGGATGGCGGCTCAGCCCTGGTCGAACGGCGACGTGTGCACGGCCGGAGTGTCGTACCTGGGGACCGACCAGTGGCTGGCGGCACGCGAGCATCCGTCCGCCCTGAAGTGCATGGTTGCGACCGCCTCGGCTGGCCGCTGGATGCACGAGGCACCGTACTACGGCGGCGCCTGGATGATGGCCTGGGCTCTAGACTGGGTAAACTCCACCTCCGGACGGAGTGACCAGTCCGCAAACACGCTGGGGGTCGATCGGGAAGCGCTCTACTGGCACCGGCCGCTCATCACACAGGACGACGTGTTGGGGCGGGACATGCCGCTCTTCAACGACATGCTCGAGAACTCGACCATGAACGCCTACTGGAATCGGCTTCACTTCACCGAGGAGGATTTCCGGGGACTGGATCTCCCGGTTCTGCACGTCACGGGCTGGTTCGACGGGGACCAGCCGGGCGCCATGTTCTACTGGGACGGAATGATGGCCCACTCACCGGCCGCTGACGAACAGTACATGCTGGCCGGCCCATGGGGTCATGCCGAGACCTTCATCGGCGGAACGCTGACGCTCGGGGACATGGAGTTCGAGCCCCACGCCATCGTGGACAACGAGGCCGAGCACCTCGCTTTTTTCGACCACTATCTGAAGGGCACGGCCGACAGCTATGACCAGCCCCGCGCCCGCGTCTACGTGGTCGGCGCCGAGGAGTGGCGCGAGTTCGACCAGTATCCTCCGGCCGATGTCCAGGCGACCAGTCTGTACCTGTCCAGCGGCGGAAATGCGAACTCCATCGTCGGGGATGGCGTGCTGGGATGGACGCCCCCGGATGACGACGCGCCGCCCGACCGGTTCACCTTCGACCCCAGGAGGCCTGTCCCTGCTTCGGTCGGGGCGGTGTACCTCGGCGAAGATCGAACCCCCCTGCACCGCCGTGACGACGTACTCGTCTACACCGGCGAAGAGATCGACGAAGCCATCGAGGTCGTGGGCCGGATCGTGATCGAGCTCCACGCGGCCACCGACGCGCGCGACACCGATTTCGTCGCGAGCATCATGGATGTCCAACCCGATGGCAGGGCGGTCAAACTCGGCCCCAGCATCGGGGTCGTGCGCGCACGTTACCGGAACGGCTTCGACCGGGAGGAACTCCTCACGCCAGGAGAAATCGCGCGCTACGAGATCGACCTGGGGCACATCGCCCACTCCTTCGAGCCCGGGCACAGGATCCGCATCGACCTGACCAGCAGCGCCTACCCGTCCATCGCGCCCAACCAGAATACCGGCAATCCGGTCGCGACCGACACGGAATGGAACACCGCGAATCAGATTATCTTCCACAGCCGGGAGTATCCCTCGCGGATCGTTCTTCCGATACGGGGACGGAGGCGGGCGACGGAGTAGGTGTTTTCTGTCCAAAGGTTGACAGTATTGTCATATTTGCATTACATGATGACAACTCAACATTACATACGGGCCTGTCTTGCCAAACATCGGAAGCGTTAGGCGACCGGTGAGTCGAGCAGCTGACGGGGACAACCCCGACCGCATCCCCTGGTACCTGACCGCGGTTCTCTTTGCCTCCACCAGCGTGATCGTCGGGATCATCTGGGACATCTCGTGGCACCGGACGATCGGGCGTGACTCGTTCTGGACCCCGGCCCACCTCGCGGTCTACACGGGCGGCCTGGCGGCCGGCCTGTCCTGTGGCTGGCTGGCACTCAAGACGACCTTCTCCGGCACGGACACCGAAGTTGGGCGCTCGGTGCGGATGTGGGGGTTTCGTGCGCCGCTCGGGGCCTGGGTCGCGATCTGGGGTGCGATCGCAATGCTCACTTCCGCACCTCTCGACGACTGGTGGCACAACGCCTACGGGCTCGATGTCGAGATCCTCAGCCCGCCCCATGTGGTACTGGCCATGGGCATCTGCGCGATCCAGCTGGGAGCCCTGCTCATGGCGTTGTCGTGGCAGAACCGGGCGTCGGAGCGCGGACAGCGTCTGCTGGGCCTCGCCTACGCATACAGCGCGGGATTGCTCCTTCTGACCCTCGCGGTGCTCATGCTGGAGTATTCGTTCCCTAACGACTGGCGCGGGCCGACCTTCCACATGATCTCGGCGGGCGTGTACCCGGTGGTGTTTTTCGCAGTGGGCCGGGCGGCACGCCTTCGCTGGCCCGCCACCTGGACGGCACTGGTCTACATGGGCATGACCCTGCTCATGATGTGGGTGCTCCCGCTGTTTCCCGCCGAGCCACTCCTCGCGCCCATCCTTCGCAACGTGGACAGGATGGTGCCGCCGGAGTTTCCGCTCGTGCTGATCGTTCCTGCGGTCGCGCTCGACCTGCTCCTGCGGAGGGCCTCGCAACCCGGGCGGGCGCCAGTCCGGCGTTCAGTGGACTGGGGGCTCGCCGCACTCGGTTCCGTCGCGTTCGTGGGCCTGTTCGGCGTGGTGCATTGGTACTTCGGCGAGTTCATGCTCTCCGAGGGTTCACGCAACTATTTCTTCCAGGGAGACACCTGGGGATACAACAACGCCCCGGGCCCCTGGCAGTACGAGTTCTGGAACGGAGGCCGGTTCTCGCGCGGCGAGATCTCTGTTCCGGACTTCCTGTCGAGAGCCTGGTGGGCGCTGCCGATCGGCTTCGTGTCGGCGCGCGTCGGCCTGTGGGTTGGCAACTGGATGCTCGCGGTCCGCAGATGAGGCGCACCGTATTGATCGTCGCGGGGCTCTACCTTGCGACCGCGGGACACGTTGGCAGCAAGAACGTCTTCTTCTCGGGCGACGCCGGGCCCTACGGCGTGTCCGTGGTCGTCCGTCCACCCGATGTCGTGCCGGGTCTGGCGGAGATCTCGGTGCGCGTTACGGATGGCGCGGAGGAGGTGGAGCGCGTCACCGTGCGCCCCGTGCGCTGGGACGCCGCACCCGAAGGAGGAGCGCCGCCGCCGGACCCCGCGCTCCCCGTGCCGGGCGACCCGGAACTCTACAGCGCCGAACTATGGCTGATGACGGTGGGCGCCTACCGCATCGAGGTGGCCGTGGAGGGTTCGCGCGGGGCGGGTACCGCGTCCGTGCCCGTCACCTCGGTCATGTTGGGCGTGCTTGAAATGCCTCCTGTACTGGGCGGGGTGCTTCTCCTGCTGGGGGCACTGCTCGTCGCGGGAGCGGTGTCGATCGCCGGCGCAGCCGTGCGGGAGAGCCGACTGGAGGCCGACGAAGCAGTAAAGACGACCCAGCGCGGCTGGGGACGGTTCGCAATGGCATGCGCTGCCGCCCTGCTGCTGACCGGGGCGTACTGGGGGAACGCCTGGTGGGACGCGGTCGACCGGGGCGTGCGGAGCGGCATCTTCGAGCGCCTGGCCGTGGAGGGCGTTGTGACCGGCGACGCTGGCGCGCCAATGCTCGAAATCCGCATTACGGATCCGTCCTGGTTGGGCCGCAACTGGAGTCCTCTGGTGCCCGACCACGGCAAGCTCATGCACATGTTCGTGATCGGTGTGCCTGACATGGACGCCTTCGCGCACGTCCACCCGGTGCCGGTGGACTCGGCGACCTTTCGGGTGCCGTGGCCGGAGCTGCCTACAGGGCAATACCGCGTTTACGGCGACATCGTGCACGAGTCCGGGTTCGCTCAAACCATCGTTGACACAGTGCTGGTGGAGGCGGAGGCGCTTGCACACGTGGACTCGGGCTCAGTGCTGCCAACTGACCCGGACGACTCGTCATGGAGCGGTACGCCTGCGGTTCTGTCGGCCGGCGGCGTGTCAGCCCCCCTCGCTGACGGATCGACCCTGCATTGGCTCGGGGAATCGCAGCTGCGCGTCGACGAAGAGACCGTCCTCGCGTTCTCGGTGCGGGACCCGGCGGGAGACCCTGCGGTTCTGGAGCCCTACATGGGAATGATCAGCCACGCCGCCCTCACCCGGGACGACGGTTCGGTGTTCGTGCACCTCCACCCTGCGGGCACGATCTCGATGGGCTCGCTATCTGTGCTGGTGCCCGAGATGCAGTCGATGACGGGTGCCGGAGCCATCGACCGCGTCCCGAACGTCGAAGCGGTTGAAGTGGGCCGGATGGTCCCCGAAGATGCAGCCAAGGTCGAGTTCCCTTACGCCTTCCCGCAGCCGGGCGACTACACCATCTGGGTGCAGGTGAAGCGGGCCGGAAACGTGCTTGCAGGCGCGTTTCGGGCTCGGGTGAGCGAATAGCGACTCTCCGTCACCGCTCCCGCTGAAAGTACATCGCCGGCGCCGCCACCGGCCCCGGATACACCCGCGCCGCATCCTCCCCGCTGTACACCACCCCGTTCTTCACCACGTACACGACCTCCTGCGAATTGCGGATGTCGTCCAGCGGATTCGCCCCCAGCACCACCAGGTCCGCCAGCTTGCCGGCCTCGATCGACCCCAGGTCAGCACCCAGGCCATGGTACACAGCGGCATTCCGCGTCGCCGTCTGCAGCGCATCCATCTCCGAGAACCCGCCTTGCACGAACAGCTCCATCTCCCAGTGCATGTCGCGGCCCGGCATCTGGCCGTGGCCGCCCGCGTTGATGAGCACGCCGGCGTCGAATAGGCGCTTCATGGCGGCCACCATCTCGGGCGAATACAGGTCGTCGTCCCAGTAGTGCGTGACGCGGCGGAAGCGGCCCCGCAGCCGCTCTTCCGTGCTGAAGCGCAGGAGCTTCTCGTCCTCCCAGTAGCGCTGTGACTGGTCGAAATACGCCTGGCCGACCGGGCCGTTGTAGACGACGAGCAGGGTGGGCGTCACACCGGTCCCGCTCGCACGGAAAAGCTCGACGACATCGCCGTAGAGGGGCGTCAGCCCCATCGTGTGCTCCAGCCCGGTCACACCGTCGACGATTTGCGTGAAGTTCATCTGCGGGATCGCGGCCGTCTCGGACAGCACGTTCAGCCCCCGCTCGCGCGCCGCGGTGATCAGCTGGTGGCGGTCGGCACGCGTGAAGTTGACATAATCCTTGAGCGCGGTGATCCCCATGTCGCGGCTGAAGCTGGCGTGCTCGTCGGCGTCGTCGTACGAGGCGATCGGGCGGTAGGTGCGCGGGCGGTACTCGCGGATGCCGTACATGGGCGCGCCGACCGAGAGCATGCGTGGGCCGTCCATGCGGCCGGACCGGATCATGTCGCTGACCCAGGGCTCCTTCTCCTCCGAGCCGTACAGTTCGTAGAGCGTGGTGACACCGTGGGCCAGCGAGCCGGTGACACCGGGAAGCCGCTGCTCGATCAGCTGCGTCGTCGCGAGCTGCCCGACCGAGTGCGCGTGCGCGTCCACGAGGCCGGGTATGACCGTGTGGCCCGCGAGATCGAACACGCGCGCTTCCGCAGGCACGACGACCTGGGGCCCCACCTCCGCGATGCGATGTCCCCGCAACAAGACCGTCGCGCTCTCAAACACACTTCGCTCTTCGTCCATCGTGATCACGCGGGCGTTGGTCAGGGCGACCGTCGTGCCCGGCAGAGCCACCTCGAACCGGACCGTGATGTCGGTGGTGGCGGCGCCCCCGGTCCCGGCAAGGATGTCGTCGAGCGCCTTCTCGTGGAGCATGCCGCCCCGCGGCCACGACACCGTCGCCGCGTCGGACCAGGCCATGCTCGCGCCATCGGACGGGTCGATGCGCCTGGTGAAGCCGATGCCGTCGTAGGCCGAGATCGTGACGGGCTTGCCGATCCACTCGAAGGGCGTCACGAAGCTGCGCTGGTACTCGCGGAAGGCGATCCAGCCGAGGTCGGGCGAGAGGACCGCGCGTTCGGCGTGCGGGAAGCGGTAGAGGGTGGCCTTGCCGGTGCCGTCGGGGCGGATGCGGCGGAGGACAAGCGGGTCGGCGCTCAGGCCCGGGTTGGCCGCGATATTGCCCAGGACGAACTCGGTGTAGTAGAGCCACTCGCCGGTCTCGTCGAAGAGGACGGTGTGGGGCGCGCGCCCCTGTGCCATGACGCTGCCGCGCACATCGGTGACCATGCGTTCCGTCCCGTCTTCGACCACAACGAGCTCGAAATCGGTCTCCTCCTCGATGCGCCCGCCGTTGATGAGACCGCCGGCACCCCGGATGAACGCCAGCGCGCCGCTCGGCCCCAGCGCCAGCGACATGTACTGCGACGGCCGCGACGACACCTCCGTCGCCGCCCCGCCCGCCAGCGGCCGCCGGCGCACCGCTCCCAGGTCGGCGTCGGTCCAGGTCGCGTAGTAGAGCCAGCCGCCGCCCGCGTCGACCACCGGGCTGGTCTCATGGGCGGACGACTGCGTGAGGTTGCGGATGACATCGCCCTCGGCCAGCCAGATGTCCCCCAGCGCCTCGAAGACCACGCCCGCCGGAGTTCTGTGCGCAAACCGATACGACCACGCCCGCGTCTCGCCCTCGGGAAACTCGAAGGGAAAGCGGATCGTCTCGTCGATCTCGCGGTCCACCGGCGCACTGAAAGGCACTTCGCGCACCTCGCCCGAAGACACGTCAACCGCGTGGATCCCGCCGGCGATGGTCAGGTAGAGGTGCGTTCCGTCCGGGTGCCAGTCCCAGTTGGGCGCCACGCCGAAGTAGTACGGCCCCGACTCCTGGTGATCCCGGTCGAGCCCCCGCGCCAGCACGCGCTCCGACCGCGTCTCCAGGTCGCGCAGAACGACGACCACATCCCGGTCCTCCCGATGCCCGTAGGCCAGTTGGCGTCCGTCGGGGGAGAGGGCGGGGTTGAAGGCGCCGCCGGGCCGCTCGCGGTGGACGCGGATCTCGGCCGTCTCGAGGTCGTAGGTCTTGATGCGCGCCCCGCTCTGGGGGACCTGCCGGTCGACGTGCTCGTAGAAGAGGACGCCGCGCTCCGTGTGCTCGTCGAAGTGTGTGATCGCCTGGAAGGTCGTCCCCGAAGCGAGCTCCTGCCGTGACCCGAAGAGGTTGAAGCGGTAGGCGGTCATGCTCCCGTCCTGCTCCAGCGCCGAGGCGTAGATGGCCCGCCCGTCGGCCGACCAGGACCCCTGTACCACCGGGAGCGCCATCTGGGTGACGTTCTCCGGCCCGTCCGCGCTCGCCGCATCCCCGATGCCGCGACCCAGAATCCACACATCCTCGCTCCCGCCGCGGTCCGAGGTGATCGCAATCCGCGTTCCGTCCGGGCTGTAGCGCGGAGAGCTGTTCCACGAGCGCCCGCTGGTGAGCGCCCGCGCCTCGCCCCCCTCGATCGGCATCTCGTAGATGTGCCCGAGCAGTTCGAAGGCGATGTGCCGCCCGTCCGGCGAGACGTCGAGACTGATCCACGTCCCTTCCGTCGCGGTGAATCGGAGCGGGGTGGTGGAAGGAGCCCGCGATTCCTCGATACTCCACTCGTCGGCGTCCTGCGCGACGGCGGGGCTGGTGAGGGCGGCGATCAGGACGAGGGGCGTTATCGGCGCGTATCCTGGCATGGGGTCCTCCACTGCTGCGGGACACTGGTTCCGGGCTCGCGCGAGTCGGCGACGCGTGCCAATTCGGAACCGGAGCTGGGACGTCGAGCTGCTCGCTTCCACTATATGGTTCATCGGCGCCGCGCGCGCCTCTCGCCTGCGACCAGCAGGTCGAGCCTTCTCCCGAGCCCTGCACGATCACCGGGCAGGTCTCGATCGAGCGTGTGGGAATCGCCGGCGTGTCGGTTACGCTGAGCACCGGCCACAGCACCGCCACGAATGCGAACGGCCACTTCCGTTTCGACAGCGTCGAGGGCGGCTCGGTCACCATCACGATCAGTGGGCCGCCCATCCCCCCGGATGCGACGTTCGACCGGACCCCGGCCACGACCACCGTGACATGCGTGGGGGCCGTCGTTATCAACTTCGCCGGCTCCTACATACGCACCGCCAGGATCCTGGGAACCGTGACGATCGACAACATGGCGCTCCCCGGTGTGAGGTTGTCCTTGCGGGCACCTTTCACTCCGTTGCCACCACCGGCGACGACGGTGCTTTCGCCTTCACCAACCTGAGGGCGGGCAGCTACACCATCGAGATGCTGACATCGGGTTTCGACAGCGACGAGATCCGGTTCCCGTCCACCAGGAGCGGGTTCACCCTGGGGGTCGGCGAGGTGAAGGTCGTCAGCTTCGACGGCACATACCTGCGCACCGCGGGCATCCGGGGGAGGGTGAGCGCCGAGGGCGAGGGACTCGATAGCGTGAAGGTCAACCTGAGCGGCGGAGAGGACAACGCCAACCTGACCATGGCAACCGACTCCGCCGGTCACTACGCGTTCTCCCGGCTGCGTGCGGGCGACTACGTGGTCGCGATCTCCGACTACGGCACCGGCGACTACGGATTCGAAGCCGACTCGCAGCACGTGACCGTCGCACTGCGCGAGACCGCAACGGTCGACTTCGAAGGGATTCCGTTGCGTACATCGAGCATCACCGGCCTGGTGAGCGTCGACGGCGTGGGGCTGCAACGCGTGAGGGTTGTGCTGTCAGGCACCGTCGAGGCGAGACGAGGACGGCGGCGGACGGCCAGTACGACTTCGGGGGTCTGCCGACGGGTGACTACACGGTTGCGATCTCGCGCTTCGACGAGGACGCCTACACCGTCTCGACGACCAGCAAGGATGTGACTCTGGCCCGGAACGAGGCGAAGATCGTCAGCTTCCAGGGCTCGCCGATCGGCGGGTAGCGGGCCGCGCGCTCATTCCAGGGACCCGGGGACACGTTCACCTGAAACGCCATTGGCCCCTAAAGGGCCTTGTACAGCGCATCGACCAGCAGCGCGCTGAGTCCCATCGTGTTGCTGTAGTGATTGCGCACGAATCCGCCCGCAATCCCGGCGGCCGGATCGGCGAAACCGTAGTTGCCACCGCCCCCGCTCATGCCGAAGGCGTCGGGGTTGGGGCCGTAGATGGGCGGGAGCGCCGGAAAGTACGAGTGGTTGGCGTGATGGCTCCCGGGTGTCCACTTCTGCTCGAGGCCGATCAGCAGGTCCGGGCCGCCGGGTGGCGTCGGGGTGGTGAATTCGCGCACGGTGTCCGGCGCGACCACCTGACGCCCGTCGAGCACGCCGTTCATGGCGAGCGGCGTGTACAGCCGGGCCAGGCTGCGGGCGTCCGTCGTGACATTGGCGGCGCCGAACTCGGCCGCCAGCGCCTTGGGTTGGCTCCACAGGCGCCCGACCTGCAGCATGAACACGTTCATCGGGCCGCCCAGGAGCCCTCGGAATGCCGCATGGTACTGCCACGTGGTTGGATCGGTCATGGCGGACAGATCCATCTCCTCCATCTGGGCGGCGACGCTCGCATACATCTCGGCGATGGACTCGTGCACGGGAGCTTCGGGCCAGGGCTTGATCGCGGCCAGGTCGCGCTGCTCCTCGTAGGGCGTGCCCAGCCAGGTGTTGAGCTGCCAGGGCCCGGCCATCTCGTCGCGCAGGAAATCTCCCGCGCGCTTCCCCGTGATCCTGTACACGACCTCGTTGACGAGATTGCCGTAGGTGTAGCCGTGGTAGCCGTGCGCGGTGCCGGGCTCCCAGTCCGGAGCGGCCGCGGCGAGCCGCCGGGCGATCTCGTCGTACTGGTCGAAGCCGTTGCCGTCGAGGTCGAGCAGTTCGGTGTAGCCTGGTAGCTGCGTGGAGCCCGCCGCGTGGCTGAGCAGCATGCGGACCGTGGTGTTCTCCTTGCCGTTGGTGGCGTATTCGGGCCAGTAGTGGCCCACCGTGGCATCGAGGTCGAGCTCGCCCCGGTCGTACAGCACCATCGCGGTGGCGGCCGTGACCGCCTTGCTGGTGGACTGGACATGAACACGGGTGTTGCGCAGCCAGGGGCGGTCGTGGTCGGCCATGCCGGCCCACAGGTCTACCACCATCTCGCCCTGGTGGGTGGCGGCGAAGGCCGCGCCGCCAGTACCCATCAGGCGGGCGTTGGCCGCGAAGGTCTCGCGGACACTCTCCAGGCCCGGCCTCACGTATCCCTTGATGTCGGTGACCGCCTGGCTCAGTCCGCTCACCTCGGACCGGATGCGGTCCCCCCGGGATGCCGGAGTCGCCGGGGCGTCCGCACCGGTTGAGCGCGCGCGACCCTCCGCCACCGACTTGGCGCCGGCCGCGAGGGCCGCGACACCGAGGAAGGATCGCCTGTCCAGCGATGAGGTGTCAGGTATGGAACGAGTGCCGTGCATGGTATGTCCTGTAGGAGCTGGTTGAACCGGGGGGCAGGAGCGTGTAGTCTGCGGTGTTTCGGGTGAGGCGGCGCAAGGCAGGGGGTTAGTCATGAAAAGGGACAGCTGTGCCAGCGGCAAGCTGGCCTCGGCCTTCACGCCGTTCCTTCTGGTTCTTGCCGCAACAGCCTGCGGCCCCTCCCCGCTCACCGACCTCCCCACCAACTCTTCCGTCTACGTCGAGATGCCCGACGGCGTCCGGCTGGCGGTCGACGTGTGGCTCCCCGACGACCTTGGCCGGCGCGGCCGCGTCCCCACCCTGGTCTCCTTCACCCGCTACTGGCGGGCGCCCGCGGCGACACCCACCGTCGAGGCCGTCGAACTCATGCGGGACGCCGGGTATGCCTTCGTCATCGTCGACAACCGGGGCAGCGGCGCTTCCTTCGGCAACCGCGAGGCCGTGTGGTCGACCTGCGAGACCCGGGATTACCGGCACGTCGTCGACTGGATCGCCGAGCAGCCCTGGTCGAACGGGAACGTCGCCTCGATCGGAACCTCGTACCTGGGGAACACCGCCGAGAACGCCACCTTCAACCCCTCGCCGCACCTCAAGGCGGCGGTCGCGCGCTTCACGGACTTCGACTGGTACGCCTCGCTCCTCTACCCGGGCGGCATGCGCAACCTGATCATCATCAGCGACTGGGGCGAAGGCGTGATGGCCATGGACCAGAACCGGCTGCGGGCGGAGCGGAGCGGCGAAAACGTCCTGGGCCGCAGGCCGCCCGACGCGACCTGGACCGGCGTCAAGCCGGTGGATGGGGACACGACCGGCGCCCTCCTCGCGGCCGCCGTGGCGGAGCACGACAACCTTCACATCACCGATTTCTTCCGGGACGTGCACTTCCGCGACCAGGTGCCGACCGCAACCGCCATGGAAGACGGCTGCGAACACATGGTCACGCCGTACCGCTTTCAGCAGGCCGCGCAGCGCAACGCCATTCCGACCTTCCACTGGGGCAGCTGGATGGATGCGGGCACGGCCGCCGGGGTGCTCGCCCGCTTCGCCAGCTACGACATGCCCGCCCGCTACGTGATCGGCGCCTGGACGCACGGCGCCTACTACGACGCCGACCCGTTCAAGCCCCGCGACACGCCGGTCGCGCCGAGCGTCGCCGGGCAGTTCGCGCAGATCTTCGAGTTCCTCGAACCGTACATGTTCGGCGGTGCTCCCTCCGACCCCCTCACCCCGGTCCTCGACTACTTCACGATGGGCGAGGACGTGTGGAAGCGGACGGCCTCCTGGCCCCCAACAGGCTCCGCCACACAGGAGTGGTACTTCGGAGCGAACGGAACGCTCCAGCGCGATCCCCCCGCCAACTCCGCCGGGCGCGACCGCTACCGGGTCACCTTCGAGGTCGGCGGCGGCCCCGAAACCCGCTGGTCGACGCAGCTCGGCGGCACGGAAGTCTTCTACGGCAACCGCGCCGCGGCCGACAGCCTGCTCCTCACCTACACCTCGCCGCCGCTGGAGGAGCCGCTGGAGATCACGGGCCACCCGGTGGTCGAGATGTCGCTCGCCACAACCCACAACGACGGTGCGATCATCGCGTACCTCGAGATCGTCCACGCCGATGGCAGCGTCACCATGATCACCGAGGGCCAGTTACGCCTGATCCACCACGCGCTCGCCGACAGCGCCCCCTATCCCGCCTTCGGGCCGCATCGCAGCTACCTGGAGGCCGACGCTCTGCCGATGGTCCCGTGGGAGGTGATCCGCATCAGCTTCACGATGCTGCCAACTTCCGTTCTGGTGAAGGGCGGCGATCGCCTTCGCATCGCCATCGCGGGCCATGACCGGGACACCTTCGAGCGGGTTCCGGCGGAGGGTGAGCCGCTGCTTACGGTCTACCGCAATGCCGCGTATCCGTCCTTCGTGCGGCTCCCGGTGGTGGCGCGGTAGCGACGACGGTTCGCTGACTCGCGCCTATTCCCATCTCAGCACCGGCAACAGCACGTGGGACGGCCGCTCTGCATCGTGAAACACCGTCTGGCCGGCCGTCTTCCACTCGGTGTCCGAGGCCACCGGGTTGCCCGTGTTCTGGTTCGGGTTGACCATCGGGAAGGCGCTGCTCGAAATCTCGATGCGGATTCGGTGGCCCGGCAGGAAGGCGTGCCCGATGTCGAAGAGCTCGATCTCGAAGAGTTCGGGCCGGTTCGGCGTCAGGAGTTCGGTGCCCAGGTAGCCCTTCAGGTAGCGGCCGCGGCGTACGCTGCCCGCCTCGGTCGGACCCAGCAGGATCGCGCGGCCGTCGGGTTGCACGTCCTCGATCTTGGCGGTGAAGTCGGTGTCGAGCGCGTCGCTGGCTGCGTGGAGCCGCACGAAAACACGGCCCATGATCGCGAGCGTGTCTTCGAGGGGCTCGGTGGTATAGACCAGCACGTCGTCGCGGCGCTGCACCGGGCGCTGGTCGACCGCGCGTCCCACGGTCGGGACGGGGTTGCGCGGGTCGTAGACGAAGCGGTCGGGGGGCTCGGCCGTCGTGGGAGCGTCCCAGGTGAGGCGTCCGTCGCCGAGGAGCGAGTTGGCCGCGCCGCCGCTGCGAAGATACAGCCGGGTCGGCTCGGCCTGTGGCGGCGGGTATTCGTCCAGCTCCAGCCATCGTCCCGCGGCGGTGAGGTAGCCGCGCGCCTTCGGCGCGTCGAACGAGGGTGTCGAACCCTTCAGGCAGTAGTCGAAGAACTGCCTCCGGATCTCCTGGATGGGCAACACGGATGCCGGTGAGAGTTCCAGTTCTCCAACCTCCAGCGCGCCCCCGAGGTACGTCTGGGCGTGGAGCCACGGTCCCATGACGAGGTAGTGCTCGGCGTTCTCCGGGTTGTGGCGCGCCATGCCGTCCCAGTACGAGAGCGCGCCGAGCTGGTCGCCGTCGAACCAGCCGGTGACGGTGAGCACGGGGATGTCGATCTGCTGGAAGTCCCACTCCTCGAAGTGCAGGGGAGCCCAGTACTCGTCCAGTGTGTTGTGCTGCAGGAACTCCTTCCAGAGCGGGATGCGCCGGCCCATGAAGTCGTCCAGGGTGAGGAGCGGGCGGTGCGCCAGGATCGCGTCCCAGTCGAGCGACTCGGCGCCGGCCCGCTGCGAGGAGCGCGCGGAGGTGTCGTTGAGCCAGTCGATCGCCCACCCCAGTCGGAACGCGCCGCCGAGATAGGGCAGCTCGTCGAAGAGGCGTCCGGACGAGGCCGTCGGGATCATGCAGCGCAGGTGGGGCGGGCGCTCCCGGGCCGTCAGCCATTGCACGGTGCCCAGATACGATCCTCCCGACGTGCCGACGTCGCCGTTGGACCATGGCTGCTGCGCGATCCACTCGATGGTGTCATATCCGTCCCGCCCCTCGCCGAAATAGAAATGGAACTCCCCGTCCGAGTCGCCCCGCCCGCGCACGTCCTGCAGCACGACCGCGTAGCCGTGGCGCACGAAGTACTCCATCTCGTAGCGCGCGAACATCGTGGCCTTGAGGTAGGGGCTGCGGATCAGGATGGCGGGGAAGCGGCCGTCGGCGTCCGGCAGCCACACGTCGGTGGAGAGTTCGACGCCGTCGCGCATGGATACGCGGACGTCGTACATGGTGCGCGTCTGCGCGGGGAGGGCGGCGGCGTGGGTCGCCAGCGCGAGCCCGATGAGGGCGACTACGCTCCTCACCTGCCCATTCCGCCTTCGGTGATCGGCATCTCGACGGATTCGCCCCAGATGTGGCGGGCAAACCACTCCCAGTTGTGCCACATGGCGGCGAGGCGCTCGCGGGGCTTGGTGATGCCGTGGCCGAAGCCCTTGTAGATGATGAGTCGGGTGTCGACGCCGACGTCCTGGAGGCCCTGGTAGAGCTCGTAGGCGTTGGGGGTGGGGACGCGCGCATCGAACTCGCCGTGCTGGATGAGTGTAGGCGTGCTCGCCTGCTTGATGTAGGTCATCGGCGAGGTCCTGGCGTAGATCTCGGGATCGTCCCATGGCGTCGCCTCAAGGTACTCGCGGGTGAAGCTGTGGATGTCGGTGTTGACGTAGTAGGTCATCCAGTTGGAGATGCCCGCGCCTACGGAGATTGCGCGAAAGCGGTCGCTGAAGGTGGTGAGGAAGGCCGAGATGTACCCGCCCTGGCTCCAGCCCATCGCCGAGACGCGGTCGGGGTCGGCAATGCCGCGGTCGACGAGGGCCTCGACGCCGGAGAGCACGTCCCATGCGTCGCCGACGCCCAGGTTGCGCACGTTGAGGGCGCGGAAGTCGGCGCCATAGCCGGACGAGCCACGATAGTTGGGCATCATCACCACGGCTCCCTTCCTGAGCCATTCGATTGCCGGGTAGACGTATCCGCTGATCAGCTGCGGGCTCGACGTGCTGGTTGGGCCACCGTGGATGAGTACCATGAGGGGGTAGGTGCGATCGGGGTCGTAGCCGGGGGGCTTCATCAGGACGCCCTCGATCTCGGCGCCGTCCTCGCTTTCCCACTGGATGACCTCGCGGCTGCCGAGGTCGCCCCAGTCGGCCAGCTGGGCGGTCATGTCAGTGAGGCGTTGCGGGGCGCGGGCGGTGCCGGCGGTGCGAGATGCTCGGAAGACCTCGCTTACCGTGGTGCGCTCCTCGCCCTGGAACGACATGACGGTGCCGTCGCTGGATAGATCGACCGATGCGATCATTTCGGGCGAGTCCGCTTGCAGGGTCACCGCACCCGACTCGGGGTCGAGCAGGAAGAGGTAGCGGGCGGTGCGTTGGAACGCGACGAAGAAGACGCCCTCGTCGGTCCAGGCCACGGGTGACGGGTTCTCGTCGAACTCGGCGGTCACGATGCGGGCTTCGCCGCCGTCTATGGGGATCACCGCGAGTTCGGTGTTGCCGTAGAAGGGATTCGCGCCGGCGGGGGTGGAATAGAGGATGTGCGCGCCGTCGGGCGACCACATCGGCCCGGCCTCGGGGCCGGGAGCGGCGGTGAGGGTTCGGACGGCTCCAGTGGCTACGTCCACGACGGAGATGTCCGAATGCGGGAAGGAGTTGACCAACGGTGTAGGCATGTGGTCGAAGGCGATCTCGCGGCCATTCGGCGACCATTCGAAGGAGCCGACGGTAAAGCCGTCTCCCCGAGTCAGGCGGCGGGGCTCCGCTCCCTCCTGCACGTCCGCCACCCAGAGGTGCGTCATGCGGAAGTCGGCGTCTTCGACAGCGTAGTTGCCGTAACGTTCCTCGCGCTTTTCGAAGTCGTCGGGTGCGGGATCGATGGCCGAGTAGGCGATCCGGGTGCCGTCGGGCGAAAAGCGGAACGCGCCAACTCCGTGTTCGTGGGAAGTGAGCCGCTCGGCCTCGCCGCCCACCGGGGGGATGAGGTAGACCTGCGCGCCGTCGCCCCGATCGGCCACGAAGCCCAGGCGGGATCCGTCGGGTGACCACCGGTGTCCCATGCTGCTCCCCGGTTCCGTGCGGGTCAGCTGGAAGGGCTCGTCTTCGCCCACCACCAGCCAGATCTCCTGGTCGAAACGGTTGTTTGCCCAATCGGCGGTTGTCACCGAATAGGCGATCATGCTGCCATCCGGCGAGATCCGGGGGGCTGCGACCGTCTTGAGCCCGATCTGGGCACGGAAGGATTCGAGGACTGCCTCCTGTGCCGCGGCGGGCGGTGAAGCGGTGGCCACGAACGCGGCAGCGCCAGGCAGGCATACAAGCGCAGGGACAACGACGGACTTAAGGGTTACGGCTACAGGGGTTCGCATGACTCCCTCACTGTTACGGGTCAACGGCGTTGCACCCATGGTAGCCATCGATCGGCCTTGAATGCGAATACGGTGCCGTCTTGCGTGGCGGGGGCCGGAGTCACAGCTTCGTTCCCGCCATGCTGACTCCCTTCTATCCGCTGCTCTCACACCCTTGGGGCGGTGTTGTCTTCGGACTGGTGATTGCCGCGGTCGGCGTTGCGCTGCTGATCGTTTCACGGCGTCCCCGCATCGGACGAAGTGCGGGACGGGCCCGCCTTGCCAGGGCGCTCGGAGTACTCGTTGCGGTCTTCGCGGTCGTTGTTCTCGTCGCTGCGACCGTGTCCGTGATCGAGATCCGCCGCCTGGCCGGTGAGCATCCTCCACCCGGAAGGCTCGTTGATGTCGGCGGCTACCGCATGCACATCCTCGCAGAGGGAGATGCCGCAGACGGACCGAGCGTCATCTGGATCCCGGGCGCACACGCACAAGGGTTGGCGCTTTATCACCTGCACGCCGCACTTCGCGGCGAGACGCGCTCGATTCTCTTCGATCGTCCCGGCACCGGGTGGAGCGATCCGGGACCGTTCCCGCGGCGGACCGCGACCGAGGCCGTCGAGCTCGCGACACTGCTGGAAGAGGCCGGAGAAGAAGGTCCTTTCGTGCTGGCGGGGCACTCCTACGGCGGACTCCTGGCCGCGAACTACGCCCGCCGCTACCCGGAGCGCACCGCGGCGGTCGTTCTTCTCGATGCTTCGCCGCCCGACGCGTTCATCTACGCGCCCGCGTACGGTGCGGCGGCGCTCGACGGGCTGGTCCGGGACGCCGAGCGACAGGGTCTCGACAAGATCTTCGGCGGGTGGACCAATCCCGAGATCGCGATGGCCGAAGCCGAGACGGAGATCGGTGAAGTGCTGCGCAAACAGCGCCGTCTTCTGGCCCATGTCGGCGATGCGATGGCAGCCAACGCCCGCCGACCGGCAACATCGTTCGCCACCGCCTCGATCTTTCAGGAGTTCAGCCCGGGCATCGTCTCGTCGGCGGCACCCGACCTGGTGGTCTACGACGGCGAACTCGACGACATGCCAGTCCTGGTGGTGATCCCGGACGACCCCGCCGACGCCATCATCGATCCTCTGGGGATGGAAGAGGCCGCCGCCAGCAGGGCCAGGAACTTCTTCGTGCGGATGCGCGTGCGGTATCTCGAAGTCTCAAGCGACGCCCGGCTGGTCCACACCCCGCCGGGCACCGGCCATAACTACCCGTACGAAACGCCGGAATTCGTCCTCGATGTGGTCCGTCAGTTGTTGGCGGAACTGAGCGGGGATCACGCTGAAGTTGATGGAGTCGAGGCTTCCAGATGAATCGACGTGCCCTACTGAAAGCCGGTGCCGCCGCGGCCGCGTTGCCGATCGTCGCGTCTGCGCGACACCTCGCGGCGATCGCGGCCCCACCGCAGGTGGCGTTCAATCGGCGCGACCTCCAGCAGCTCCTCGACGAGTCGGCCGCGAGCCTCGGCATAATGGGTGCCCAGTTGGCGGTGTTCGACGGCGAGGCAGTCCACGAGTTCGCAACCGGCCTGGCGATTCGTGAGCGCAACCTGGCCGTTACGCCGGACACGCTGTTCCAGATCGGCTCGACGACCAAGGTCTTCAACGCGGCCGTGGTCATGGCCCTGGTCGACGAGGGAATGCTCGATCTGGATGAACCCGTCGCGAGCTATCTCGACGGCGCGCCGCTCACGAACGACGTCCCTCCCATCGACATGACCCTGCGCCAACTGCTCTCGATGTCGTCGGGACTCGACAACGGGCCGTATACGGACCACGGCCGCGGCGATGACGCCCTGGGCCGTTACGTCGCTGCACTTGCCGAACTCCCCGTGATCTTCGAGCCGGGCACCGCCTACGGCTACTCGAACGCGGGCACCGCCGTCGCCGGATTTGCAGCCCAGCGGGTGATGGGGAAGAACTGGGAGACCCTGCTCGCCGAACGCATCCTCCAGCCGCTCGGGCTCGAGCACTCGGCGACCTTCCCGGAGGACCTGCTCTATCACCCAGTGGCGCTCGGCTACTCGCCGACCCCCGCCAGCCCCGAAGGCGAGCGGGTGCCGTTCTGGGGGCTCCCGCGCAGCATCGCCCCGGCCGGCGCAACCCTGTGTTGCAGCGCCGGCGACCTCGTGCGCTTCGCTGGGATGTTCCTGCGGGGCGGGCGCTCCGCCGATGGACGGCGGGTGCTGTCGGAGGATGCCATCGAGACGATGCACACGCCCGAGATCGACATGCCGACCCGGATCATTGCCCAGAGGTGGTGCACCGGGCCCTACTGGAAGCGCTGGGGCGGCGAGGTGATCTACGGGCACAGCGGCACCAACAGCGGCGGGTCGTCCCTGCTGCTCTGGTGTCCGAACAAGGGCGTCGCCGCCGCAACGATCGCCAACGTGCCGAGCCAGGGCTATCCGCTCGCCGACACGGTGTTCGACACGCTGTTCCCGGAGGTCTTCGGCATCGACAAGCCGCAGACACCGAAGCCGGACAAGGTGACGCCCCGGGAGGTCGAGGTCGAGCGCTACGTCGGGCAGTTCGAGGCGTTCGGGAGCCGGTTCTCGTTCTTCGCTGATGGCGGCCGGCTGATGGCGCGGTCGGAGGTCGGCGGGCTGGAGTCCGAGCTGATTCCGCTCGGTGGCGACCGGTTCCTGCCCCGCGATCCGGCGATGGGCGGCAACCGCGGATGGGACGTCGCCTTCTGGGGCGATGACGGCAACGGCCGCGTGACGCACTACCTGAACGGAGTCTTCGCCCTGCGCCGCAGCGGCTGATCGTGGCTCACAATCCGAGGGTCACGGCTTGGGGCCCATCTGAACATTCCCGCGCCCCCGGGGCCGGCCTATCCTGAAGGATCGCTCCCGCAACGCCAATCAGCCATGACTCTGCAAGACGCCGTCGACTCCCTGTATCGCACAAGATCGCGAACGCCAACTTCGAGATGGGCCCAGGAGGAGGTTTTTTGGGGAAGCCCTACGAGCCCAACGCGGTTATCAAGAACGACATTGAGTTCATCCTCATGCAGCGCAAGCCGGGTGGCTATCGCAGCCCGTCGCCGGCCGCGCGGGCCCTGAGCATGATCTCCGCCACGGAGCATCGCGAGTGGTTCCGGCAGATCTGGACCATTCCCGGCGCTTCGACGCGAAACCACCCCGCCCCGTATCCGCTCGAACTGGCAAGCCGGCTGGTCCGCATGTTCTCGTTCGTCGGAGACACGGTGCTGGATCCCTTCCTCGGGACTGGGACCACCTCGGTCGCGGCCGCCCGCGCCGGGCGCAACAGTGTGGGTGTCGAGGTGGACGGCGAGTATCTGGAGTTGGCGCGGCGGCGGTTTCTCGACGAGACGGGGGGCCTGTCCGAGAGAGCGGGGCTGGAGGCGGTGTCGGACTAGAATCCGATTCATCATTCTGACTTGACTGATTATGTATACATTATCCGCCACTGTTGGCATAAAATGTATATATAATCAACCATAACCAAGATCAACGACTTGTCTGGCTTGATCAATGCACGGATCATGAGCTACCTTCCCGATGGTCCACCCTGCTTGTCCTCCCATCCGGAGCCGTCCCCTGGCCACCACCGCCGAATTGCTGGAACTGCTGGCCCGCACCAGTTGGTGGGCGGAGCCCCGCACGTGGGTCCTGAGGGATTTGGACCTGCGGCGCGCTAGGGAAGCTCCGTTCGAGTACTCGGCCGGCGTCCTGGACAACCTCATTCCGGGAGGACTCTACCTGCTCCGTGGCCCTCGGCGGGTAGGAAAGTCGGTCGAGGTGAAGAAGAGAATACGGGAGCTCATCCAGGCGGGGGAGGATCCCAGACGAATCGTCCACATCGCCGCCGACCGTATGAGTGCCGAGGATCTGCGCAGGATGGTCGAGGCCGCGTCCGACCTGATCCCGGCCGAGGGCCGACGCTACTGGTTCGTTGACGAGATCAGCGCCATTACCGATGGATGGCCGGCGACGATCAAATGGCTCCGCGACAACGACACACGCTTCGGCTCGGATACCGTCGTCCTGACGGGCTCATCCGCGTCCAACCTGACCGAGGCGGTCAAGGCGCTGGCCGGCAGGCGTGGCAACGCAATTGACTCCGACCGCGTCCTGCTCCCGATGTCGTTTCGCGACTACATCGGGCTCGGCTCCCGGGGCGGCGAGGGCGGATTCACTTTGCCGCCCAGCGACTTGGGACCCTTCGCGGTCGCCGACCTGACCCGCGCGAACTTGGCTGACGCTGTGCGTACCCTGGCCCCTTGGATGCCTCGGCTTGTCCGCGAATGGGAGACGTACCTGACCATCGGTGGTTTCCCGCAAGCCATCGCCGCGCACGGCAGGGGTGAGTCCGCCGTCGTGGAGTCGTTCGGGCGGACCCCCGACCCTGCCATGGGAGGGCAGGGAGCCGACCGCATCCTCACGCAGAGCCTGCTCGACGTGATCCACGGCGAGGCCTTCGGGAAGTCGGCTTGGTCGCGAACTCAGGCCGGCGCTTTCGTGCAAAGGCTGGCGAAGGGGATCGCATCGCCCACCAATCACCATGACATCGCTACCGACACCGGCACGTCCGCGAAAACCGTTCGCCGCCGCATCGACGCCCTGAGGGAGAGCTTCGTCGTCTGGCCGTGCCACAGGGACGACGACCTCCGTCCCGCTCTTCGAGCTCAGTCGAAGACGTATTTCGCCGACCCCGTGTACACGCGGCTCTCCGCTCGCACCGGACCGCCCGCCGACTTCGGACCACTCTCCGAACAGCAGTTGGGAATGGCTCTGGTCAGGTCCTTCGCGCGCAGGGCTCCGGGCGGCTACCTGGACTTCGATTCCGTGCTTCATCACCGAACGCCGACGCGCAAGGAAATCGACTTCGTGGGTCCGGATTTCGGAAATCTCGCGATCGAATCGAAGTACGTGGACAGCGACCGCTGGCGGCGGGCGACCCGAACCATGAGAGCGTCCCGCTGGCGCGGTGTAGTGGCCACGCGGAGCGCATTGGATCTGAACGATCCCGAACTCCTGGCGGTCCCGACGGCTCTGCTGGCCTGGCTGATCGGAGGGTGACATGGTCAGAGACCCTCTGTACCGGGCAATCGAGAAGCGCCTAGGGGAACATCTGGACCCAGAACTCTTCGAGCGGTGTGCGGCGGACTTGTTGCGAAGGGTGTATCCGGGACTCGTGCCGATTCGGGGAGGCGACGACAGGGGGATGGACGGGGCGATCGCTGATTCCCGTGCGAGATCCCCAATCCCTCTGGTAACTACGATTTCGGACGACGTCACCGGGAACCTGACCAGGAACCTCCGATCCTACCGGGGTGACGGGGGGACGGCGATCGAGGCCGTGCTGGCCACATCGCAGCCTTTGACCGCCCGCAAACGCAGGAATCTCCAGGGGCGGGCCACCGAGTATGACTTCACGCTTCGTCAGATACACGACCAAGCCGACTTCGTGGGCCGCCTGTACCGGGATCCGGCATGGCGCAGGGACCTGCTCGGCCTGACTGGCGATCCGCCCGCCTTGTCGGTGTTCCCGAGGTCGGCACGGCCGTGGCCAGCAACCGAGCTGCTCGGAAGAGACGGGGAGCTGGCGAAGCTGCGGTTCGCTGAAGGCGACGTGATCGTGTCGGGCCAGCCGGGCGTCGGGAAGACGGCTCTGCTCAGCGCGATGGCCAACGAAGGGCTGGGCCTCTTCGCGGTTTCGACAGACTCTGGCAGAATCGCGGACGCGCTTCGTGAACTGCGGCCCCAGAGAGTGTTCGTCGACGATGCCCACTTGGACGAGGCGCGCGACCGCGACACTTTGCTCGGCAAATTGGCGTGGCTTCGCGATGAGCTTGGCGCGGAGTTCCGGATAACCGCGACCGCATGGCCGAGTCACGCCGACGACGTGCGGAGGATGCTGCATCCGCTGCACCATCGTGTCATATCGGTGGGTCCGCTCGCACGCGAGGTGGTAGCCGAAATCGTTCGCCAGGTGGATCCGCGATTCGGAGATGAATCGATTGGCGAAATCCTCGATCAGGCGAACGAGGGGCCCCGACGCCTTGACCTGCGCCGCCGTGTACGCCCGGGACTCGCTGTGACATTGGCCCGGTGGGTCAGTCAGGGCGATATCAAGCACCTCGTCGATGGAGGGCTGCTGCTCGCGCGACTGAAGAAGGACATCCGCATGTCGAACACAACGCTCGACGCCTTGGCAGCCTTCGCCCTCGGCGGCAGGAGCGGAATGGCACTGACCGCCGCTGCGAGGACCATGGGAATGTCGGAAACCGAAATGCGGACCGCCGTTCGCCCAATGTCGGGCACCGGTGTGATTCGCGAGATCGAGAACGACCTGATCGGCGTCCGAGCGGTGTCCGTGACGCCCGCTGCTCTTCGCCACAGCCTGGTGCGTCGCACATACTTCGCGGGTGCGCTGAGCAAGTCGCTCGCGCCCGCAATCGACGAAGTGGAAGACGCGGTGGCGTGCACCGAGACCCTGATCGGAGTCCTGGCCAGGGGCGGGCGCGTACCGCACGACCTCATCCGCAGCCGGCTCGGGAAACACGACGAGGCGGGCGTCGGCAAGCCACTCTGGGACGACTACGCTCGGACCGGAGCGGCCGCGGTTGGCTGGATCCTTCAAGAGCATCCCAAGAAGTCCGCCCTCGTCAGCGAGGCCGCGCTGAAACTGACACCGGATCGGGCGCTGGATCAACTGGTTTCCGACATCGTCCACCGCCGAGGCGACCGAGATGCGCTCACCGATCAGATAATGCAATGGGCGCTTTGGGGGCGGCACGGCTCTGGTAATGTCGGACGTCGTAGTCAACTCCTCACGACGTTGGCCCGACATCGTGACCTTGCGCTCGACGCATCGGAGGGGCCTCCGGCGATGGGTAACTGGGGGGAAGCCGTCGCCGAGCTCGTGAAGGTTGTGTTCGCATTGCACTTTGCCAGCACCGATGGCGACCCGATAGCCGAGGAGGAATTCAAGATCACGTTGGGTTCGCTCTCCGCGAGCGATGTCCGGCAACTTGGGCGCTTGTGGCCCAAGGCCCTCTCGATTCTCCGCACCGTAGGAGATTCGGGAGTGTCGTCTGCCCGAGAGGTGTTGCGGCTTTGGTGCGCTGGTCCCCGAGTCCTCAACGAGCTTCCCGAAACCCGCCACGCCGCACGGCGAGAAGTCGTCCACATGTTGCCGATGGTCATCGAACTTGCCGGCGAAGCACCCGGCATCGTGCTCTGGGCGCACCGACTGGTCCGAGCACATGGGCTGCGGGTCGCGCTCCCTGTGTCGGCCGACCCCACCCTGAATCGCCTGTTCCCGGTTCTCCGCGAACTCGCACCGGAGGAGCGCTCCGCACAACGGTTCCAGCACGTCGCGCATGAGTTCGCCCTCGAATGGGGCACCGATGAGCCGGGAGCGGTGATCGAGCGAATGCTTCACTACGAGCGGCAACGCCAACTGCTCGACCACCACTATCCCGACATCCTCAAGCTGATCCCGAACTCGCTATCACAGCACGTGGACGATCCATCGAGATGGCTCGAAGGCCTTGTCGAGCACGACGCCCCCGGGGACTGGGTCTGGTCGTTTCTGGAGGCAGCCGTCGTCGTGGATCCGTCAAGCGCTGCCCCGTGGACGGCCATCGCGCGCCGCGAGAGATACGCCGACGTGTCCGCGCACTTCGGGCCAACTGTTGCAGGACTTCCCCCTGGTGCGGTACAGCAAGTCATGGCTGCGGTGTCCGAACATGCGAACTCGCTGACCGGCCTACCTTGGCGTCGAGTGCCAGACGAGTGGAAGCGTCGTCTTCTCGACCACACGGACCCTCGCGTGAGAGGTGCAGCCGCAACGGGCTTGTGGGAGGAATTCCATAGGAGTCCCGAAGGGGCACTGGCAGTGCTTTGGCGGACGGCTGTGGTAGAGTGCGGCGAACCGGATCTGCTGCGCGAAGTGCTGCCATCGGATTCCGACGTGGCCCGAGCGTGGGTGCTTCACAAGGCCCGGGCGAGTGCCGCGTTGAAGGCCCCCGATGTGGACGACGAGCCTTCGCCCAGCCAGACGATCTGTCCGAAGGCCCTGGCCCTGGAGATCATGGACGGCGTCGCCGCGCTAGACCGACTTGGCCTCGACGAAGACCTCGTGTGCACGGCATGCGGCCGGTTGACCATCGAGGACCGGCGCGACCTCATTCTCGCGATACCAAGTGGTGCCGATGTGATGTTCTTCGGCCACTTGGTGGGTCTCGAACGCTCTCTATATGTGACCCTGCTTCGGCGCCAACTCCCCAGAGAGGCACACTTGGCCCCGTTGCGGCAGGCGCCGCCCGACGATAGGGAGGGTCTAATCCAGCTCGCTGAGAAACACGGCTACGCGAGCTCCGACATCGTGCCCGCCGAGCACGAATGGTGAGCCCGTTGTCATCACGAACCGGCCTCCGTAGCTTGCCCGCGCGAGCAGTGAATCCGGTGCCAGTGAAACCTCCAAGCAAGCCACGAATGACCGATCCACGCTTGCTGCGTGGCCTGCGGGATCGCGAGCTCCTTACGCTGCATTCTCACGGAGCCGCCAGCTACTACACGTTGTCCCCGGCGCTTCGTGACCATATCGGGAGGAGTTCGGGCTCGGATCGGGGGGAGTTCAGCGCGGATCGGGCTTTCCCAGCGCAATCTGAGCAGCCGACACCTGACCCCCATAGTGGAGTCAGGGCAGTTGGCACGCCGCTACCCGGATAGCCCGAATCATCCCGCACAGGCCTACCGGGCCACACAACACCGCCCTTTGGACTCGTCGCCCGGCCGAGGCCGGCGGCCGGCCTCACGACGACGGAGCCCGCCGCCTACGTCACCCCCCACCCAGCGGCGGCGCACTTTCCGGCGGCCGCCGATACCCCGTCCCCTGCTCGAACGCGTAGCCGAGCCGCAGCAGCATCGCCTCGGTGAACGGGCGCCCCAGGAACTCGATCCCCACGGGTAGCCCGTCCGGCGTGAATCCGGCAGGCACCGTCAGTGCGGGGAACCCGGTGATCGGGCTGAGGAGCCGGTTGTCGCCCAGGCCGTACCGGTCGGCCGGCGCCGGGTTGGTCTCGGCGTCCTCGGCGATCAACGTCACCGGGTGGTCGAAGGTGGCGTAGACGAGGGCGTCGAGGTCGTGGTCGGCCATGGCCACGAGGACGTTCCGGCGGATCCGGTCGCGGCCGAGCAGATACTCGAGATACCCCGGGTCGCCGGTCGACTTGCCCAGCGAGTTCGCCAGACCCGCAGCCCGCCACGGCGTCACGCGCCCGCTCAGCAGGATCGAGCGCAGCGTCTTGTACGGGGCGTTTGCATGCTCGGACAGGTAGGTATCGGTCGCCTCCTCGGTCTCGTAGGAGTTGCTCCCGAACACCCGGTTCACGGTCTCGATCCCCGCGATCGCGACGGGGTCCACGACCTCGGCCCCGAGCCGCCGCAGATCCGCTACCGCCGCTTCGATGCGGGAGCGCACGTGCCGGAATCCCTCCGAGTCGGGATCCACCGACTGATCCATGGCGTCGCGGATGACTCCTATGCGCGCGCCCTGCAACCCGTCGCTGCCAAGTCCGCCCTCATACGACTCCGGAACACGGCCCACGGCGCGGGCGGTCACGGGATCGTTCGGATCGTAACCCGCGATCGCGCCCAGCAGTACGGCCGCGTCCGTGACCGTGCGCGTAATCGGGCCCTGCGTGTCGGTCGTGGGGTTGGCGGGCATCAGGCCGAAGCGGCTCACGAGCTCCAGGGTGGGCCGCAGACCGACCAGCGACGCCACCGCCGCCGGACCGCGGATCGAGCCGCCGGTGTCCTCGCCGATGCCGACCATGCCGAAGTTGGCGGCGATGCCCACGCTGGTGCCGCCCGACGAGCCGCTGGGATTGCGGCGCGGGTCGTACGCGTTGCGGATCACGCCGAACCCGGACCCCACGTAGCGCGACGCGAACTCGCCCATGTTCGTCTTGGCGTGGATAATCGCCCCCGCCTCCCTGACCCGTGTGACTATTGTCGCGTCCCGGTCCGGCACAAACTCCGCGAAGAGCGCGGAGCCGTAGGTGGTGGGCATGTCGCTGGTCTCGACCTGGTCCTTCAGCAGCACCGGAATGCAGTGGAGCGGCCCGGTGAGCCCGCCGGCCGCGAGTGCCTCGTCCAGACGCGCCGCCTCTTCGAGCGCCCGCGGGTTCAGGGTCGCGACCGTGTTGAGCTGCGGCCCCTGCTTGTCGTACGCCTCAATCCGGTCCAGGTACGCCTGCACGAGGTCCACGCAGGTGAGATCGCCGGACAGGAAGGCGGCATGCACCCCGGCGATCGTCGCCTCTTCGACCTCGAAGCTCTGGCCGTCGAGCTCGGCGGAACCAATGACTGGCCATGCGGCGATCAAGAGCGTGAGAAAGCAACCACGGACATTCGCGAACCATGGTCGCCAGGCATCCCTCCACCTGAATGTCATGACCCATTGCCCCCTTTGCCGGCCGCCGCACCGTCCGGCAAACCGGGCGCGTCGCCGACCTCCATGTCCACAGCTTTCCAATCCTCTTCCTCCATCCGGTCCTCCTCTGCCTCTCTGGGCAGACCAAGCACCTGCCGGACGAGAGCCGAATCCACTGCCGCCGCCTCGCGAAGCCATCTTTCTCCTTCTTCCGGGTGTTTAGGCAGCCCTTCCCCAAGCGTGTACATCACGCCCACCATGACCTGCGATGGAGGGAATCCCGCTTCGGCGGCCCTGAGAAACCACTTCGCTGCCTCGGCGTCGTCTTGCGGCAGCCCCTTGCCATCTCTATGGCAGCAACCCAGAGCGTGCACGGCAAGCGGAAATCCGCTCTCCGCTGCGGCGCTGAAAAGCCGGGCCGCCTCTTTCGCATCCGTTTCGACGGCGTCGCCTTCCATGTACCTGGTCGCCAGGTCGGTTTGTGCAGGCGGCCAGCCCCCGTCCGAGGCGCGTCGGAGCCACTCCATGGCCGTCTTACGGTCCTGCGGAACGAACTCTCCGTCCCAGTACATGTCGGCGAGTCTATGCTCGGCGGCCCCCAAGCCCTGTTCGGCGGCCCGGAGCAGCCACTTCATGGCCTCGTCCAGATCCGGCTCGAATTCGTCCTCGTCGCCGTAGGCGCAGTACAGTCCCAGTTGGTACTGTGCCCATTCATACCCGTCCTCGGCAGCCACTCGCAGCCATTTGAAGCGGTCCGGATGATCGTACAGGTCACCTTCCTCGTCAGCGAACATGACGCCGAGGTTGTAGTCAGCTTCGGAGCAACCCTGTTCGGCTGCAAGGAGATACCATTTCGCTGCCTCGATGTCATCCCTTTCCACCCCGGTGCCATCGGAGTAGGCCACTCCAAGGTTGACCTGCGCATCCAGGTAGCCCTGCTCGGCCGCGGCCCGAAGCCAGCCGACCGCTTCGGCCTCGTCCCTTCGCACGCCCACTCCTTCCATGTACGCCATGCCGAGTTTGAACTGAGCTCGCGGCCAGCCCTGCTCGGCAGCCCGGCGACGCCACTCGGCGGCCTTCTCGGCATCGGGTCCCAGACCGCCCTCCCCTCTCTCGTACATGTCGGCAAGGTTGTTCCGGGCGATCGGCTCGCCACGGTCCGCGGCGAGGCGGAACCACCTGGTGGCCTCTTCCAGGTCCGGGTGCGGCAGTCCCTCGCCGTTGCGGCACATCGCGGCGAAGTTGTTCTGAGACGGCGCATGGCCCTGCCTGGCAGCCGCTCGAAACCACCGCAGTGCCTCGGCAGCGTCCTTCTCCACCCCTTCCGCGTTGTAGTAGGCCAGTGCGACATGGAACTGGGCGCCTGGATCACCGCCCCAGGCCGCCCGCAGGGCCCTGTCGTTCAAGCCGGGCTTGCGACCGGAAACACGAATCAAGGCAGATGTCACTCCGGTGCGTTCCATCTCCTCCAGCAGTTCCCTGGCTCTGTCGTCGCCCCGATCCGCCATTTCACGCAGCCGAACCCCTGCCTCGAGCAGGTGGACTGCGGAGCCTCGGCGAACCGGTTCCGCGCGGCCCAACATGGCGAGCGCCGGCGGATACGCCCTCTCGGCGGCCACTTCGAGCCATCGTTCGGCGTCCGGGTCGTCGTCCATATCCGCATCGCCGTCCGCGTACATCATCCCCAGCGCCATCGGGGCGTAGGGATCTCCCCCCCTGGCCGCCATCCGGTACCAGCGAGCCGCCTCTTCATCACTCTGCTCGACGCCTTCGCCTTCGTGGTAGGCTTCCGCCAGACACTCCTGCGCGGCCGCTTCTCCCTGTTCCGCCGCTGCCCGGATCCATTTGACGCCCTCCGCCGGATCTGGCTCGACACCTTCACCGTCGCGGCACATGAGGCCGTACAGGAACTGGGAAACCACATGTCCCTGTTCCGCAGCTGCGCGGTACCACCGGGCAGCTTCGCGCAGGTCCTGCTTCACACCTCCCTCGCCCCCGTGATAGTCGCTCGCAAGCGAATACTGGGCTTCGGCGACACCGCGTCTGGCCAGGTAGACCAGCTTCGGGTCAGGCCCGCACCGGCTGCCCGGCTTCTTGCGCTTCTTGCGGCGGTTTTTCTTGCGGGCCATGGCCTCTGGGATCGGAGAAGCGGAATGCAGGAAATGTAAACCGTCAACGCGCGCCAAGCGGTGCCGGGGCCACTGGCCCCCCACCCCGCCTCGCGGTACGATCCCTGCACGCCCGCGCTCCACCTCGTCCGGGCGCGGCACCACCCCCACCGGATGCGAGCATGACTCGACCCACCCTCGCTGCGGCCGCCCTGGTGCTCGCCACCGCCTTCGCCCCACCCGCCCCCCACCTCACCGCGCAGCGCGCCTACCCCGCCGCTTCACACGGCGGCAACTACATGCACAACTTCTACTTCCCCCCGGCGCCCTCCTCGTCGCCCTGGTACCCTGAATGGCACCCCGGCGGCGAGCGCGTCGCGGTGGCGATGAGCGGGTCGCTCTGGGAGGTGGACATCGCAACCGGCGACGCCCACGAGATCGTGCACGGTCCCGAATACTACTCGTCGCCCAACTACTCGCCCGACGGCGCGTGGCTGCTCTACACGGCGGACGACGGCGGCGGCACGATCCACCTCGAGGTCATGAACACGGCCACCGGCGAGCGCCACCGCCTCACCGAGGGCGCCCACATCCACACCGACCCGCGCTTTTCGCCGGACGGCGGCCGCGTCGCCTACGTCTCGACCGCTCCGCAGGGCTACTTCAACGTCTACATCCGCCCCTTCGCCGACGGCGCCTGGACCGGGCCGGATGTCTCGGTCACCGCCGACAACACCTTCGGCCGCGACCGGCTCTACTTCGGCGCCTGGGACATGCACATCTCGCCCGCGTGGCTGCCCAGCGGCGAGGAACTGCTGATCGTGTCGAACCGCGACGTCGCGCTCGGCAGCGGCAACGTCTACCGTGTGCCGGCCCGGGCCGGCGGCATCGAGGACCGCCAGCTCGTCCTGGCCGAGCAGACCCTTTACCGCACCCAGCCACACGTCTCGTACGACGGCCAGCGCTTCGTGTACTCGTCGACCGCCGGCGCCGCCGACCAGTTCCAGAACCTTTACGTCCAGCCCACGACCGGCGGCGAGCCATACAAGATGACCTTCTTCGACCACGACGCCTTCCACCCGCGCTGGTCGCCCGACGCGGAGTGGATCGCCTTCGTGGCCAACGGGGGCGAGACGGATGCGGAGGGCGTGCCCCACCACCCGACCGGCCTGCCGCAGCTGTACCTGCTGGAAGCCAACGGCGGCAGACTGCGGCGCGTCGACATCACCGAACGGCACTGGGCGCGGCCGACGGGCACGCTCACCGTGACCACCGTCGACCAGGAGGGCGGGCCGGTGGCCAGTCGCGTCCACCTGACCGCTGCGGACGGCAAGTTCCACGCACCCGCCGACGCCTATGCCCGCGTGGCCCGGGAAGGCGACCGGATCTTCCATCATCCCGGGTCGTTCACCGTGGAGCTCCCGGCGGGCGAAGCCGAGATGACCATCGTGCGCGGCTTCGAAACCGCCCCGGTGACCTACACCGCCATCGTCCGCTCCGGCGAGACCACCGTGATGGAGGTCACGCTCACGGAGATCTCCGACCTCTCCGACCAGGGCTGGTTCTCGGGCTCCACGCACGTGCACATGAACTACGCCGGCAACCTGCGCAACAGCCTCGCCAACCTGATGATGATGTCCGCCGCGGAGGATCAGGACGTCGTCGCCGAGCAGGTCGCCAACAAGGACAACCGCATCCTCGACCACCAGTACTGGATCCCGGGCGGGGGCGCGCATCCGCTTTCGGAGCCGGACCGTCTGCTGGTCGTCGGGCAGGAGTACCGCCCGCCCTTCTATGGGCATGTCTTCATGTTCGGCCAGCGGGAACACCTGATCGCGCCGTACGCGATGGGCTACGAAGGCACCGGGATCGAGAGCCTCTACCCGAGCAACACGGACATGATGCTGAAGGCCAAGGCCCAGGGAGCCACGACGGCCTACGTCCACTCCTTCTACAACGGCGACCCGCTCGAGGGGAACCTCGGTGGCGCCAAGGGCTTCATCGTCGACGCCGCGCTTGCGGCCGCCGATGCGGTGGAGTGGTCCACGCCCCAGGACGGCTGGCCCCCGGTCTACGCCGTGTGGAGCAGCGGGATTCGTGCCACCGTGGTAGGCGGAGAGGATTCCATCTCCAGCCTCCACGCGACGCCACTGGTGGGCTCGATGCGCACCTACGTCCGCACCCCGGACGGCACGCTGACCATGGACGGGTGGTTCCAGGGGATCCGCGACGGCAACTCGTTCGTCAGCTCCGGCCCGCTGATTGATTTCACGGTCGATGGCAGAGGGCCGGGGGAAGAGCTCGACCTCGACGGGCCCGGCGAGGTGCGGGTGCGTGGCAGGGTGTGGGGCGTGGTGCCGATGGAGAGGGTCGAGCTGGTCGTCGACGGCGACGTGGTCCGCACCTGGGAACCCGCCGGCGACAGGAAATCCCTCGACATCGACGACACCCTGGCGATAGGCGCGAGCGGCTGGATCCACCTGCGGGTGGAGGGCGCCCGCGAGGACCGCTGGCCGCTCGACACGGCGTATCCGCAGGCGTTCACCAACCCGGTCTGGGTGACGGTCGCGGGGCGCCCGGCCCGGAGCGCCGCCGCCGCGGACTATGCGCTGCGCTGGATCGACAAGCTGCAGGTCATGGCGGAGCTGTGGCCGGGGTGGCGGTCGGAGCGGGAGAAGGAGCACGTGTACGGGCAGTTCGAGGAGGCGCGCGAGGTGTACCGGCAGCGCGGGGAGGAAGCGGAGGACGACCCTGGCACACCCCTTCCCGCGATCACCGAACAGTCCAGCGGCACGACCGAGGTCCTGCAGGCGATCAGCCCCGTGACGGCCGAGACCGTGTGGGCGAGCGGCCACGGTGGCGCGATCCTCCGGACGGTGGACGGCGGGGACGAGTGGGAACGCGTGTCGGCGCCCGGCGGGGACTCGCTCCAGTTTCGCGATATCCACGGGTTCTCGTCCCGGACAGCCATTGCGCTGACCGCGGGCACCGGACCGGCGTCGCGCATCTACCGCACCGCCGATGGCGGGCAGACCTGGACGTTGCGTTTCCTGATGGACGCGCCCGAGGGCTTCCTCGACTGCCTCGACTTCTGGGACGGCGAGCACGGCTTCGCGTACGGCGACTCCTTCGACGGCGTCCCGTACATCCTGCTCACGGAGGACGGGGGACGTAACTGGGCGCGGGTTCGGGCCGACGCGGCTCCGGCGGCCAACGACGGCGAGGGCGGCTTCGCGGCCAGCGGCACCTGCGCCCGCGCAGGCGATTCGGGCCGGGGATGGATCGGAACGGGCGCTGGCGGGTCGGCGCGGATCCTGGCGACGGACGACTACGGCGCCACATGGAGCGAGGTCACGGTGCCGATGGCGACGGGCGACGCGGCCGGGATCTTCACGCTGGCTCTGGCCGACGGGTCGCCGGTCATGGCGCTTGGCGGGGATCTGGGCGCGCCCGAAGAAGTAGTTCCCGCGAACGCAGCCGTCACCGGGGACGGGGGCCGCACCTGGACGGCCGCCACGCCCGCGCCGATCGCCGGAGCCGTCTACGGAAGCGCGGTCGGCCGCTGGGGCCCTTACCGGAATATCGTGGCGGTGGCCCCACCCGGCGCCGCGTTCACCGCCGACATGGGCGAAACCTGGCGGCCGCTCGACGGCGTAAGCGCGTGGGCGGTCGAGTTCGCGCCGGGTGGCCGGGTGGGGTGGGCCGCGGGAGGAGACGGGCGGATTTGGAGAATCATGTGGTAGCGACGCGGCCCCGCGGAGCCGCTTGCGCGCTCGGGGCCGTGTTGGCGTTTGCCGTCGCCGGCGTCCTCGCGGCGCAGGATCGGCCGCCCCGTATCGAGGGCAGGGTTGTGGACCTCGATACGGGAGCCTCGGTCGAGGCCGCGTCGATCGCGCTGGTGCGTCTCCGCGCAGGTGTGGCCGACTCGACCCGCGCCGAGACGGTAACCGACCGAGCAGGAATCTTCCGGTTCGAGCGGGTGGCTTCGGGCGAGTACCGGATCACAGTCAATCACATCGCGTACGGGACCTTCGACGATCGGGTCACCCTGGAGACCGGTGACCGGATCGCGCTTCGCATCACCCTGTCGCCCACCGCGATCGCGCTGGAACCGGTCACCGTCGAGGCCTTCCGGGAAGGGACCCTCAGGGACCGTGCCCTGGGCACGGCCCGACATCGGCTCACCGCAGAGGAACTGACACCGTCGGCGAGATCGGGAGACCACCTGGCCAACGCGCTCGCGCGCCTTCTGCCTGGGGTGCGGGTCCGAAGCGGTCGCAGCCAGCCCGGCCAGCTCGTCTGCCTGGAGTTCCGGGATCCCGCCTCGCTGGCTGCACAGGGTTGCCGTACTCCCGTGGTGATCGTCGACAACGTACGCCAGGCCAATGGCCTCGTGACCCTCAACACGCTGCCGATCGCCCACATAATGAGTGTCGAGGCCGTGGGTCCCGCACAGGCGGGCGTGAGATTCGGGGCGGACTCGAACTACGGCGTGATCCTGATCGAGACGATATCGGGGGGCGCCCCTCTTGCGATACCCGGAAGTACACCGAGCCGGATCTACAGCTGGGCCCTCGAGTCCGAACCCTACCCCTGGGGCAAGGCGCTCGGCGTGGCCGTCGGGGCAAACACGCTGGGCCTGCTCGCCGGGTACGCACTGTCGCGGTCCTGCCTGAGCTTCGAAGACCTCTCCGAGCACTTCGTCGGGGCGCGCTGCGGCGGGCTGCGCAACGCGGGGTCGCGCATCGTTCTCTACGCGGCGCCGCAGCTCGGCGTCGGGTATCTGACCGGTCGGGTCGGCGCGACGGACCTCTCGCACGGCAGCATGTGGAAGAACGCGGTCGCGGGCACGATCATGGCGGCGCCTGGAATCGTACTGGCCCTCACCGACGACCAGGACGGCTTCCCGGGATCGACCGGGATCGGCGTCTTCATGACCGTGGTGGGCGCTCCCCTCGCGGCCGTGGCGGCCGACCGCTTTTTCCGGGGGGTGGTGCGGTAGCCCGGCGAACGACAACCGGCCCGCACCGTGATTCAGGTGGCCGCTCTGCGAGGGGCACTCCACCCCGGGGGCTGATATCTTTTCGAGCGGCCAGGGGATTGTTCACCCCGGCTGTCCGTTCACCACAACACTCCGTTCACCCCACCGCAAAGGCTGGAAGATGTCCGTAAGAGGCACCCTGGCGGCGTTCGACCAGATCGTCGCCGGCTCGAAAGCCGTTCTCCAGGCCGTTCCCGAGAATCGCATGGGCTGGCGGCCGCATGACAAGTCGTGGACCCTCGGCGAACTCGCGACCCACCTAGCCAACCTCCCCAACTGGACGATGCCCACCCTGGCGTCCTCCGAGTTCGACATCGCGCCCGCGGAGGGCGGGCCGACGCCGATGGCCGCGTTCAACACGACCGAGGAGCTTCTCTCCGCGCTCGACGCCAGCTCGGCGGCGGCTCGTGCGGCGATCGAGAACAGTTCGGAAGAGGATCTGGCGGGTCCGTGGACCATGCTCGTGGCGGGCGAGCCGCGCTTTACGCTGCCGAAGGCGGTCGTGGTGCGCACCTTCATCCTCGACCACATGATCCACCACCGTGCCCAGATCGGCGTGTATCTCCGCCTTCTCGACGTGCCGGTGCCGCAGATCTTCGGACCGACCGCCGACTTCCCCGACATGTAGCCGTGCCGACACTCGACTCCGATCGCTTCGAACTGCTCACCTTCGACTGCTACGGGACGCTGGTGGACTGGGAGGCGGGGATCATAGCCGCCGTGGAACCGGTCTGCGCCTCCCGCGGCGCGTCACCGACCGACGCGGCGATCCTCGCGGCCTTCGGCGAGGCCGAGCACGTGGTGCAGTGGGAGCGCTACCGCACCTATCGCGAGGTGCTCGCCATGACGCTCGAGCGGATGGGGCCGCGGCTCGGTTTCGAGCCGACGGCAGCGGAGTGCGACGCCTTCGCGGCTTCCGTGGGAGACTGGCCACCCTTCCCCGACACCGTGGCCGCGCTGCAGCGACTGGGTACGCGCTACGCGCTCGGGATCGTCTCGAACGTGGACGACGACCTCTTCGCCCGAAGCAGCAAGCGGCTGGCAACCGGGTTCGACTGGGTGGTCACGGCGCAGCAGGTCAGACACTACAAACCCCACACTGCGCACTTCGAGGAAATGGTCCGGCGCTCGGGGATACCGCGTGACCGCACGCTGCACGTCGCCCAGAGCCTCTTCCACGATATCGCGCCCGCGACGGCGCTGGGCTACGCGACCGTTCACGTGAACCGGCCCAGCCGCGGGGGGCCGACCGGAGCGACGCCCCCGGCGTGGGCGCGAGCCGATGTCGAGGTCGCGAACATGGCGGCGGTGGCGACGCTGCTCCTGGGGGCCGAATGAGCACCGACGGAACCGGCAAGCCCGGCGTTCCCGATGGCGGGGACGGCATCCACACCATCCGTGCCAGCGGGATCCACCGCGACTGGAACGGGATCCACTACAAGACGGGCCTGTCGGCGAAGAACGTCCCGGCCCGCGATCTGTCGATGAACGTCGCCCGCATCCCGCCCGGCGGCGTGGCCTTCGCACACATCCACGTGAACTTCGAGGTCATGCTGTACCTGCTCGAAGGCACGGTGCGTCACGACTTCGGCCCCAATCTCCGCCACTCGATCGTCAATCACGCCGGCGACTTCATCTTCATCGAGCCGGGCGTGCCGCACGAAGTCGTCAACATCAGCGAAACCGATGACGTGGTGGCTGTCGTCGCGCGGTCCGACGCCTCGGAGTGGGAGAATATCGTCGACTACGACCGGGAGACCGGGAAAGTCATCCCGAAGCGGGAAGCCAGCCGGGAGGGGTAGCCCCAGTCGCGTTCACCCGGCGCTCATCGCCAGAGTGCAATCACCAGTGCCTGCGCAAGCAGCGCCACGCCGTTGTAGGCGACGTTGAGCCACGCGAGACCCGGCTTGCGCTTCTCGAAGGCGATGGACTGGTTCGCGACCGGGAGAATGAAGCCGACCAGCGCCATGAGCGCCACGTGCACGCCGACCATCGCGGAGCCTCCGCCGACCTCGGCGATCAGCTGGGCCAGCACGAAAGCCGTGACCAGCGACAGCAGCAGGGTCACCCCGTAGGTTTTGACCGGATTGAACCCTTCCTGGATCTCCTCGGCCGTCATCTCCATCAGCGACATCCAGCGCTTGCCGAAGATGGGGCCGTACCACAACGAGCCGACGATCATTGGAACGATACCGGCGACCAGTACCGCGAGCAGATTGACTTCGTGCATGGATGTTCCTTTGCTGGTTGAAGGGGTGTGCGACCCAGCCGGGCCTCAACGTGACTTCAGGACGCGTGCGTCGAATCGGTAGTCGGTGATCGTCCCCGGCTGGAGTCGGGCAAAGTCCGGATGAACGGGATTCGCAATGTAGTTGACCTCGCCGACCACGACAGCGCTCGGTACCCGGAGCACCGCCGACGCCAGCGAGTCGATCCAGCGGTCGCCGATCTTCCGGGTGGCGGGGTGAAGGCTGGGCGCCACCCAATCCACAGGCAGATCACACACCCTGATGACGTCGATCAGGTCTTCGGGGATTCCGACGGGCAGCTTCCGATACCGTGCCAGGACATCTGGTGTCCGAACGTGAACCAGCAGCTCCAGGCTCGCGAGGGGCAGGTTCCCACCCAGGTACACCGCCCGCCGTCCCGGGCTGTTCCAGCGTCCGCCATATTGCAGCGCGCCCTCACCGGACAGCATTTCCTCGACAGTACGGGAGTGCTCGGGCCAGGCCAGGCGCCAGCCCGTGACAACACCGGCCACGGCCGCTAGCCGAATACCCCGTGGGCCAGACGTCCGATGATCTGCTCGACCTCCCGGCCACCCGCCTCGGTCGAGGCCCGTTCGAGCGGCGACTCCCCCTCCAGGAGTTCGTGGGGATCTCTCAGCCACCGGCGGGCAGCGACCTCGTTGCCCCCCATCATCTCGTAGACCATCGAGACCAGGCGAGCCACGCGCACCAGCCGATCGGACTCTTCCGAAGACAGCGAGCCGGCCTTCCGTCTGCGGGCCAGCGTGGTGGAGGGCAGACCGATGACACGGGCCAGCGCCAGACGTCCGACTCCTGCCGCACCGGCCACGCCATCCAGCGCCGAGAACGGGAGGCCGCCCCGAACCGCGGCCACAGCTCCTTCGCGGACGAGCAGGGGATAGATCGCCGCCCCGCTTCCTGGCTTGGAGTATTTCATGTGTTTCCTGTTTGGTATATCCATATCGCCCATATGGATATATAATACATCAATCAGCCAGGGGAGCGCAACCGGTGTTGGATCAAAAGGGGTCGGATGCCCCGGAGGTCTACGGCGTATTCGCTATGCGGTCCAGGAAGGCTCGCTCTTCGTGCGTCAGCGCCCTGGCGCCGGCTTTCCTGGCTTTCCGCAGCAGGAAGTCGAGCTCCTCGCGGTTGATCTCGTGCAGCCGCTCGCGGGGGATCGCCTCCCAGCGGCGCAGGGCGTCGGCGTCCAGTACTTCCACCTGAACCCTTGTCCTCCTGGGCTGCTTGACCACCCGGCGATGCCGACGACTCTCCCACCGCCGCAGGAAGAGCCAGCCCGTCACCAGGCCTCCGAGATGGGCGAAGTGGGCGATCCCGTCCTGGGTGCCCGCAAAGCCCGCAAAGAGACTCGATGCCACCATGAGGAACGCAAGCATCCGCGCCTGGATCGGCAGAATGCCCCAGATGTAGATGTCCTCGCGGGGCCAGTAGCGGGCGAACCCGATCACTACGCCGAAGATCGCGCCGGAAGCACCGACCACCGCGGCGGTCGGGGAGAAGACGAAGGACAGAAGCGCCCCGCCGATTCCGCACAGGATGTAGAACCAGATGAAGGTTCGGCTTCCCAGCCGCTCCTCGAGCCTCGGCCCGAAGAAGAACAGCATGAGCATGTTGAAGAGGATGTGCATCCCGTTCGCGTGCAGGAACGCGTAGGTCACGATGGTCCAGGGTCTGAAGAGGACCAGAGCCGGGATGAACGCGAAGTCCGTTCGAAGACCGGGATTCACCCAGGTGAGCAGAAACACCACGACGTTGGCCAGCAGCAGACGCTGAACCCATGGTGTCATCAGCACGTGGCTACTCCGTTCTCCACCGAAGCCCTTCTTCCGCCCTTCAATCTAACCGCGGGCCTGCATCTCGCTCGGCAGCAGCACCGCGTGGATGAAGGAATGGACGGGGGTCGCAACTCCCACCGTTGCCCCCAGGCGCACCGCCGCCCCGGTCCAGGCATCGAGCTCGGAGGGCACACCCGCGGCAATGTCGCGCTGCAGGGACGAGGTGCCCTCGGCCGGGAAGCTGTCCACCGTGTTCATCGCGAAGGGGACCGCGTCTTCCTGCAGCGATACTCCGTGGGCGGCCGCAACCGCCGCGATCTCCTCCATGGCCCGGCGCAGAAGGGCGCGGCTTTCCGGGAGCGTGCGGACCGGGCCCAACGGCATCCGGCACGCGCCGCAGACGCCGCCCACCGAGCACACGAAGAGGAACTTGAGCCAGATTGCCGCGTCGATGTCCGGTGGCACCTCGGCGTCCACGCCCCCGTCCCGGAGCGCGGCCACCAGGGAGTCGACCCGGCTGGTCCGGCTGCCGTCCCATTCGGCGAGCGCGACGTACGGCTCCACCCCGACGTGGCGGATCTGGCCCGGTGCCGCAACCTCGCTGATGATCCGGGTAAGCCCCTTGCCCATGCGTGAGCGGCCGGCGGCGGCAAGCAGGGCCTCGTGCGCGTCCACGCCGTTGAGCATCGGCACCACCAGGGTGTCGGGGCCAAGGAGCGGCCCGATGCCCCCGCACACCGCGGCAAGATGCATCGACTTCACGGCCACGATGACGGCGTCGACCGCCCCGATCTCCGCCGGGTCGTCGGTGGCGGCGGCGGGCCGTACCACGAAGTCCCCTCCCGGAGAGCGCACGCTGAGCCCCGACGAACGGATCGCTTCGAGGTGCGCTCCGCGGGCGAGCAGGGAGACATCGTGACCTGCGCGGGCCAATACACCGCCGTAGTAGCCGCCCACGCCCCCCGCACCGTAGATGGCGATTCTCATGGTGGCGAAGTTACCCTGATGCTGGGCGGGCTCAAAGGCTGGCCATATGCAACACAGTCACCGACACGGGAGGGCAGGATGATGCTCAGCCGTACACTGCCGTTCGCCGCCGCGGCCGCTCTCGCCGCTCTTCCGGCCTCGCCGGTTGCGGCCCAGACCCCGGAACAGCGCTACACCGACTGGGTCCGCCGCGACTTCCGCCCGCAGGAGTACGACTATCGGCGGGGCCGTACGATCGACGGACTGCGGGCTTCCGGCGGCGGTCTCCTGCTGACCCCCTCGTCCGACGGCGTCACCCACGGCGGCACCTTCCGGCAGCTCGAGGACTTCTGGTATCTGACCGGGCTCGAGATCCCGCAGTCGATGCTGGTCCTCGACGCCGACCGCAGCCGGTCGGTCCTCTTCATGCCGCCGAGGGATCCCCGATTCGAGAATCCCGGCAGGACGAACGACTTCCCGGGCAGGCCGCTGCTGGACGACTATCAGCTTCGCAGCATCGCCGGGATCGACGAGTACCGGGACATCGCGGAACTGGACGCCTATGTGCGGGAACGGGTGGCCGAAGGGGCAACCCTGCGCGTCAACGCAGGCGCGGACGGGCCGGTGACGGAGCCGGGGGTGCCGATGATCGGCGGCCTGGACGCCAACGCCGCCCTCATCCACCGCCTGCGGTCCGACCATCCCGGGGCGCCAATGCTGAACGCGTTCGAGGTGATCGCGCGCATGCGAATGGTGAAGACGCCGGCCGAGATTCAGCGGATGCGTGCGGCTGCGGATGCGACCATGGCCGGGATCCGCGCGGCGGTCGGCCGGATCCGCTCAGGGATCGACGAGCGGAGCCTGCAGGGCGAGTTCGAGCGAACCTGCCGGACCTTCGGCTCGCAGTCGATCCCGTTCACTCCGATCATCAAGTCGGGGCCCAACAGCCTGTGGGCCTGGCGGATCCTCGCCGCGCACTACGACCGGCGCAACCGGGCCATGCAGGACGGCGAACTCGTGATTTTCGACGTGGGGTGCGAGGTGGACGGCTACGTCAGCGATGTCGGGCGCACCTTTCCCGTGGGCGGGTCGTTCAGCGATGTCCAGCGGGAGAAGCTGCTCGTCAGCACGCGTGCCGCGGAGGCGATCATCGCGGCGGTGCGCCCGGGGGTGACGCTGCGTGACCTTACCGCCGTGGCGTACGAGGCCATCCCCGACGACGAGGAGCCGTACATGCAGACGCCCTCGTTCTTCGGCCATCACATCGGCCTTTCGGTAGGCGACCCCGCGCTGCTCGACGAGCCGCTCGCGCCTGGCATGGTCTTTACCGTGGAGCCGTGGTACTACAACCACGAGATCGGGGTCTCGGTGTTCGTCGAGGAGTTGGTGCTGGTGACGGAGGACGGCGCAGAGGTGCTGACGGCTTCGTTGCCGCGCGATCCCGCCGCGCTGGAGGCGATGGTTCGGTGACGGCCTTGCCGACCGTTATCCCGCAAGCCCCCTGACCACCGCCCCCAGCTCGTCCACGGCGTCGTCCAACTGCCGTGCGGTCACGTACGGGGCGGGACCCAGGCGCAGCACCCGGCCCCGGGAATCGGCGTAGACCCTCCGTCCACGCAGTTTGCAGCAGACCTCCCCGGCGCGGGGCACCTCCAGCGCCAGAAACCCGCCCCTTCGCTCCAGCCGAACCGGGCTATCCCGCGACAGCAACGCCGGATCCAGGTCCAGGGCGTCGACCCGCGATGCCAACCGCCGGATCTGCGCCAGGCTGATCTCCCGCAACCGCTCCGCGTCGAGCCCCATCTTGCGGAAGAACTCGAACACCGCCGCGCCGCGATAGTGGCTGACCGGATCGTACGTGGACCCCGCGAACCGCAGGTGCCCCTCTCCGTATGCAACGCCGCCTTCGCCCGCCTCTCCCCGCGCCTCCGCCGCCAGCGTCCCGAACTCCGCGAACCAGCCCGTCAGCACGGGCCGCAACTCGCAGTCCCGCGGGAACCTCAGGAAGCAGTTTCCCTCCCCCAGCTGGCAGTACTTGTACCCGCCGCCCACGACGAACGCGTCCTTCAACCCCATTTCCACGACCGAAAACGGCACCGCGTTGAGCGAATGGTAGGCGTCCACGAGCAACTCGGCTCCCACCCTTGCGCACGCCGCGGCCACCTCGTCCAGCCCTTCCACGATCCGCGCGTCCCGGAACAGCACCGACGAGACCAGCACCGCGGCGGTCCGGTCGTCCACGGCGTCCACCAGCCCCTCCGCCACCGCCCCGTCCCTGCTCGCCCCGTCACCAGTGCCCGTCGCCACGCGCACGATCTCGATCCCTTCGGCTTCCAGGCGGTCGAGCTGACGCCGGATTGTGTGGAACTCGCCGTCGGTCGTGACCAGGCGCGGCCGCTCCCGCAGCGGCAGCGCTGAGAGGAACCGGATCAGCAGCTCGTGCGTATTCTGCCCCAGCGCGATGTGCCCGTCCGGGTCGTCCAGGAGCTGCCGATACCCGGCCCTCACCTCGTCAGCGACTTCGAAGGCCCGCCCCCACTTGTCGTCCACCATCTCCGCAGCGTCGAGCCAGGCTTGCTTCTGGGCGGAAAACGCCACATCCGGCCAGGCCTGGTGGGAGTGCCCGGTGAGCAACACCCGGTCCGCCACGCGAAAGCGCGAGTAGTGGCGCGCCATATCGGAAGCAGTGTGCCCGGCCACGCCGTTCGGCTCCGAGGTCACAACGCCGTCCTCATCTCCCACAGGTCCGGAAACGCCGGCTTGATCGTGGTCGCCAGGTAGGCCACCCCCGCGCTGTCCCCCGTCCCCGGCTTATTGCCGATCGTGCGCTCCACCATCTTGACGTGCCTGTAGCGCCACTCCTGGAACCCCTCATCCAGATCCACCAGGCGCTCGCAGAGGTTGACCAGCCCCGGATCCGAGCGGTACGCCTCGACCAGCATCGCCTGCACCTGCGGGTCCGGCGCCACGGATTCCGTCACATCGCGGCCAAGCGCGCCCTCCGGGACCTGGTACCCCTTGCCGACCAGAAACCGCAGGAAGGCGTCCCAGAGCGACGGCTCCTCAAGCCGGCGCTGCAGCCGCCGCTGTTCATCCGCGTACGGAAACGCCTTGAGCACCGAAGCCTTCTTCATTCCAAATGCGAATTCCAGCTCCCGGAACTGCGCCGACTGGAAACCGCTGGCCGTGTCGAGCCGGTCGCGGAAGGACTCGAACTCGACGGGCGTCATCGTCTCCAGGATGTCCAGCTGGCCCACCAGGACCTTCATGATCGAGCGCACGCGCTTGAGCGTCGCGGACACGCGGGGCTCATCGCCGGCAACAAAAAGGTCTCGTGCATGATCTAGCTCGTGCAGTGCGGCCTTGAACCACAGCTCGTGCACCTGGTGGACGATGATGAACAGCATCTCGTCGTGCTCCGGCGGATCGGAGAGCGGCCGCTGCAGGGACAGCAGCTCCGGGAGCATGGCGAAGTACTGATAGTCCATCTGTTCTGGTCGTTCACTCATCTCCGGTCTCCGGCCCGTAGGCCCCCGAAGCCGCGCCGAACCGCGGCGTATAGTTGTCCAGAGTCTCGTACTGCGATGGCCACGGCAGGGGATACCCCAGCGCGTAGGCGGCGTGCCTTGTCCAGTATGGATCCCACAGGTGCGCACGCGCCATCAGGCACAGGTCGGCCCGGCCCGCCGCGATGATCCCGTTCACATCCTCGAAGGACGAGATGTTCCCGACGGCCATGGTCGCGATCCCGACCTCGTGGCGGATCCGGTCCGCGAACGGCGTCTGGAACTGCCGCCCGTACCGGGGCCGCTGGTAGGGCACCGTCTGTCCGGCCGAAACGTCCACGACATCGCATCCGTGGGCTTTCAGCGCCCGCGAAATCTCGACCGCGTCCCCGGGCTCGTTGCCGCCGGGCCACCAGTCGACCGCCGACAGCCTCACCGAGAGCGGAAGCTCGTCCGGCCACACCGCACGCACCGCGTCGACCACCCGCAACGGAAACCGCAGCCGATTCTCCAGGCTGCCGCCGTAGTCGTCAGTGCGCCGGTTGGTCAGCGGCGACAGGAAGCTGGCCAGCAGATACCCGTGCGCCATGTGGATCTCGACGATGTCGAACCCCGCCTCGACCGCCATTTCGGTGGACCGCTCGAAGTCCGCGACCAACGCATCCATCCCCGCCTCGTCCAGCTCCGCCGGCACCGGGCTGTGCTCGAAGAACCCGATCGGCGAGGCCGACACGATGGGCCAGCCGCCCTCGTCGAGGGGCTCATTGGGGCCCTCCCAGTCCAGTCGCGTCGACCCCTTGCGCCCCGCGTGGCCCAGCTGGATCCCGACAGCCGCGCTTGTGAACCGCTTCACAAAGTCGACCAGGCGCCGCCACGCGGTGACGTGTTCAGCCATGTAAATGCCCGCGCAACCCAGCGAGATACGCCCGTCACGCCCGATCGCCGTCATCTCGGCCATCACGAGTCCCGCGCCGCCGATGGCACGGGAGCCGAGGTTGATGAGGTGCCAGTCGTCGACCGTCCCGTCCTGGGCCGAATACTGGCACATGGCCGAGACGCCCACACGGTTCGCCAGCGTGAGCTCGCGCAGGCGAAACGGCGTGAACAGCGGGGGCGGAGGCGCGCGGTCTCCGGCGGCCCGCACGATCCCCAGCGACTCTTCATGCTCCGCAATCGTCACCCCGGCCTGGATCTCGGCCTTTCGCGCCAACCACCGGTCCACCTCTTCCACGAACCCCGGGTCGCGTTCGCGCAGGTTCTCGTGCGAGATGCGCAGGCTACGCGTCAGCAGCGAAAAGGCGAACTGCTCGGGCTCCAGCCGGAAGTAGCGCTCGGTGTCCTCGAACCACTGCAGGCTGGCCTGGGCCGCGCGCTGCAGCGACTCGACCGGCCGACGGCGCTCGGCCTCGTAGACGGCCAGCGCATCGGCGAGGGGTGCCCGGCCGCACCCGTCCGGCCCGTGCTCCCGCAGCGCGTCCGCCAGGGCGATTGCGTCGAGCATGGCCAGCCGCGTGCCGGACCCCACCGAGAAGTGCGCCGTGTGTGCCGCGTCCCCGAGGAGTACGACGTTGCCCGCCGACCAGCGAGCGTTCACGACCGTGGGGAAGCGCCGCCACACCGACCGGTTGCGAATCAGCGGATGGCCGTCGAGCTCGTCGGCGAAGAGCCGGGACAGGAAGCGGACCGTCTCTTCCTCGCCGGCCCGGTGCATCCCCGCGCCCCGCCACGTCTCGTCGGTCGCCTCCACGATGAACGTCGACCTGCCCGAGGCGTCATACTGGTACGCATGCACCCGCCAGAGGCCGTGCTCGTCCTCGCGGAAATGGAAGGTGAACGCGGGGAAGGGCCGCTTTGTGCCCAGCCATACGAAGCGGTTGGGGCGCAGGTCGACGGCGGGCTCGAAGGCGTCGGCGAACCGCTCCCGCACGGCGCTGTTCAGGCCGTCCGCACCGATCACCAGGTCGGCATCCAGGTACGGGTCCAGATCCCCCACATCCGTCTCGAAGTGCAGCTCCACCCCCACCTCGCGGCAGCGCCGGTGCAACAGCAGCAGCAGCTCTCGGCGCGACAGTCCCGCGAAGCCGTGCCCGGTCGACTCCAGGCGACGCCCCCGGTAGTGGATGTGGATGTCGTCCCAGTGGTAGAAGCGTTCCTCGATGGCGCGAAGGGTCGGCGGGTCGGCGTCGGCGACCTCCTGAAGCGTCGCGTCCGAGAAGACGACGCCGAAGCCGAAGGTGTCGTCGGGGCGGTTGCGCTCGAAGACCTGCACGGCGCGGCGCGGGTCGTCCTTCTTGAGGAGCAGCGCGGCGAAGAGGCCGCCGGGCCCGCCCCCGACGACGTTGACCTTCAAGGGGAGGATCCCCTGACCAGCGCGCCGCCGATGATCAGGTGCTGGATCTCGGTAGTCCCCTCGTAAATGCGCAGCGCGCGCACGCTCCGGTAGAGGTGATCCACCGGATGAGACGCGAGCACGCCCCTGCCCCCCAGGACCTGCACCGAGCGGTCCACGATCCGCTGCGCGGCCTCGGTCGAGAACGCCTTCGCCATCGCCGCCTCGACGGTGATCCGGGCGGCTCCCCGGTCCTTCTCCCACGCGGCGCGGTAGGTGAGCAGCCGCCCGGCCGTCAGCTCCGTGGCCGACTCGGCGAGCTTTTCCTGGATCAGCTGGAAGGACCCCAGCGGCTTCCCGAACTGCTGCCGGCGCCGCGCGTGCTGCACCGCCTCCCACAGCGCGCGCCCGGCCATCCCGCATGCGGCAGCCGCCACCGTGGGGCGAAGCCGGTCAAGCGCCGACATCCCCGTCCTGAACCCCGCACCGGCCTTGCCCAACAGCGTCCCCGCCGGCACCCGGCAGCTGCGGAAGCGGATCTCACCGAGCGGGTGCGGCGCGCTCATCACCTGCGCGCCCACAAACTCCAGCCCGGGCGCATCGGCGGGCACCACGAAGCACGAGATCCCCCGCGTCCCCCCACCCGGATCCGTCGACGCGAACACCACGTAGAAGTCCGCGATCCCGGCATTCGAGATGAACGCCTTGCCGCCGTCGAGCACATAGTGACCCGCCCCGTCCCCCTCCGGCACCGCCGCCGTCGCCATCGACGCCACGTCCGACCCCGCCTCCCACTCGGTCATCGCGAACGCGCCCACCGCCTCGCCGGCGAGCGCCCGCGCCACCCAGCCGCCCGGATCCTCACCGACGACCAGCCCCGGCGTCGCGCTCAGCCCCTGCAGCGCGAAGACCGCATCCGCCAGCGGCGACCACCACCCCAGCACCTCGCGCGCCACCAGACACCCCCGCACATCCGCCTCCGCGATCGGCCGGAAGAGCCCCGCCGCCCCCATGAGCCCGACCAGCTCCCGCGCCCGCACCCGCGCGCCGGCGTCGCTCTCCGGGTCCGGCCGGTCCGCGATCTCGTCCCGGCAGAACGCCGCAACCCGCTCCCGGTACTCCCGATGGCGACCCTCCACGAACGCCGCAACCGGATCGAGCGACAGCCCGTCCGCGTCAATCAAAGCGCGGCCTCCGCTTCTCGATGAACGCCTGGTAGGCCTCGCGGAAGTTCGGGTTCAGCATGCACACCGCCTGCGCCCGCGCCTCGGCCTCTAGCGCCTCGCCGAGCTTCATGTGCGCCTCCCGGTTCAGCGCCTCCTTGGTCACCTGCAGCGCGAACGACGGCCCGCGCGCCAGCGTCTCCGCCAGCTCCGTCGCCGCGTCGACCAACTCGCCGTCCGGCACCACCCGGTTGTACAGCCCGATCCGGTGCGCCTCGGCCGCGTCGATGAACGCCCCGGTCATCAGCAGCTCGGTCGCCCGCCCGAGACCCACAATCCGCGGCAGCAGCCACGCCGCTCCCATGTCCGCCCCCGAAAGCCCCACGCGCGTAAACAGATACGCGATCCGCGCAGACTCGGCCGCGATTCGCACATCGCACGCCGTGGCAATCACCGCGCCCGCACCCGCCACCGTCCCGTTCAGCGCCGCCACGACCGGCTGCCGACACCGCCGAATCGCCTCGATCACGTCGCACGTCATCCGCGTGAACTCGAGCAGCCCGTCGAAATCGCGGTCGAACAGCGCCCCGATGATGTCCTCGACATCCCCGCCGCTGCAGAACCCGCGCCCCGCGCCCGTGATCACGACCGCGCGCACCTCGGGCTCGGTATCCAGCGCCCGGAAGGTGTTTCGCAACTCGTCGTAGACCTCGAACGTCAGCGCGTTCAGCCGCTCGGGCCGGTTCAGCGTGATCCGCGCCACGCCGGTCTCCGTGTCGCAGTCCAGCAGAAACGAGTTCGGCGGGTCGAGGAAGGGGGATTTCAGTTCGGTCATCTCTGCTCCTTGCCGGCCCTGTCGCGCCCGGCGCGCACCCCATCCGGCCACGCCTGCGGGATCACCGCCGTGGCCTCGATCTCCACCACCGCACCCGGATCGACCAGTTCGCTCACGGCCACCAGCGCCATGGCGGGAAAGTGCTTCCCGAACACCTCCCTGTACCCGGCCCCGATCTCGCGCAGCGATCCCCGATAGGCCTCCATGTCCGTCACGTAGATGGTAAGCCGCCCCACATCGGAGACCGCGCCCCCCGCCGCCTCCACCACGCGCGCCACGTTGGCGAGCGCGGCCCCGAACTGCGCCGCGAGCGTCGGGCCGCCCTCCACACCGATCTGCCCGGCGACGAAGAGCACCCGGCCTCCCTCCGGCGCGAGCATCCCGTTGTTCCACCCGCGGGGACTTCCCAGCGCCTCCGGGTTGACGACGCGGAACGTCATTTCACCCCGCCCCCACCCCGCACCACCAGCTCGCTTCCCTGCAGCGACGCGGCCGCGTCCGGCATGAACGTCATCACGGCATGCGCCACCTCTTCGGCGGTGATGAGGCGGCCGCCGGGCTGCATCTCCTCCAGCCCCTCGCGAATCGCCTCCGGGTCACGGCCCGTGGTCGCCGCGATCCTCTCGATGTTCGCGTCGGTCATGGGCGTGTCCACGTAGCTCGGGCACACCGAGTTGACGGTGACGCCGGTGCCGGCGAGCTCGGCCGCCAGGCAGCGCGTCATTCCCATCAGCGCGTGCTTGGATGCGGCATAGGAGGTGATGTAGCGGTGCCCCTCGAGGCTCGCGACCGACGCGACGTTCACAATGCGGCCCCACCCCCGCTCCAGCATGCCCGGCAGGAACGCCTGCGTGACGAGGAGCGGCCCCGTCGCGTTCACCCGATGCACGGTCTCCCACTGATCGAGTGACACGCGCAGGAAGGGGGCCGAACGGGCGATGCCGGCGTTGTTGACCAGAATATCCACCGTGCCGAGTAGCTCCCTGGCGCGCGAGGCCATCGCGGCGACCGATTCGGGATCGCCCACGTCACAGGGCACCGCGTGGGCCGTGCGCCCGCCCGCCCGCAGTCCCTCGGCCACTGTTTCGATCTCGGCCTCGGTGCGGGCGGTGACGACCACCGCGGCGCCTGAACGCGTCAGCGCGCGGGCGACCGCGACGCCGATCCCGCGGCCGCCGCCGGTGACCACGGCGCCCCGCGTCACGACGCGACCTCCCGTCGCCCCAGCCGCTCCGCCACCGCGTCGACCACGATGCGCGCCAGGATCTCCACGGTCCGTCCTCCTTCTTCCGGGGTCGCGGCGGCGGGGTCCCCGCAGTACGCGTCGCTCACACCCGCCTCCTCGAAGGTGGCCGCGCCCGCGCGGATCGCGACCGACAGCGATGCCGGGTTTTCGGCCAGGCCGAGCCGCACCTCGTCCCGCACCAGTTCGGGGGCGGCCGCCATGACCACCGAGGTCTCGTAGCAGCCGGCGTGACACGCGCCGCTCCGGAATTCGGGGGTGAGGCGCGACGCCCAGCGCCGCCGGGTGAGGTCGGGGTGGATGACGGGCATGGCGCCGGCGCGCGCATCGGCCGCGCCGGAGGAGCGCGCCACTGCGGCGATCGCGCCGAGGTGAGCGGGGTCGAGGTGCGCGTTGACCACGACGAGCGCGGCCACACCCTGCCGCTCCAGGCAGGCGGCCACGTCGGCCAGCAGCGCGGAGAAGGTCGCGGGGCGCACCGAGATGGTGCCTGGGAAGCCCGCCGCGAAGGGGGCGGCGGTGTAGGCCAGGGGCGGGAGGATGACGGGACGGTGGCCCTGGGCGCGGAGACCGGGAAGCGCGGCCTTCGCGGCCGCGGCCGCGATGATCACGTCGGTGGTCAGGGGGAGGTGGGGGCCGTGCGCCTCGACCGCGCCGACCGGGAGCAGGGCGACGACACGGGAGCCGTGTGGGGTGGGCGTGCTCCCGCCCGCGCGCCTGCACCCGAGACCCAGTGCTTCAAGCTCCGTCCACGTCGCATGACCCCAGAGGCCGCTATCCATTGACCATCCCTCCTTGGTCCCTAAACATAATCCTCCGATGCGCTTCGATCCGCCCAACCCGTTCAATATCGCCGACTGCTTTCTGGACGACCGCGTCCGGGAGGGGAAGGGCCACCGCGTCGCGCTGCGGACGGGCGACGGAGACGTCACCTACGCGGCGCTGCAGGCACGCGCCAACCGCTTCGCCAACGCGCTGACCGACATGGGCGTGCGGCCCGAGGAACGGGTGCTGATTGCGCTGCCCGACATCCCCGACTTCGCCGCGGCGCTCTTCGGCACGCTCAAGCTGGGCGCCGTCGGGGTCATGGTGAACTGCTTCCTGGACGGGCGCCGGCTCCGCGACCTCTGCGACTACGCGCGCGCTGCGGCGGTGGTGCTGCACGCCGATCAGGGGGAGGTGTTTGCGCGGGCGGCCGCCTCCGCACAACGAGCCCCGCGCCTTCTTGTGCTGGGAACCGAGGAGGGTGACGAACGAGTTGACAACTCCGGTTTACATTTTGACAACTTCTCTTCACATCCAGACGATCCGGCGATCTGGCTCTTCTCCGGCGGGACGACGGGACTGCCGAAGGGCGTCGTCCAGCCCCACGCATCGTTCGCCAACTCGACCGAGTGCTACGCGAGGCACGTTCTCGGCTACTCGGCCGACGACATCACGATCTCGGTGCCCAAGCTCTACTTTGGTTATGCTACCGGGTCCAATCTCTTTTTCCCGCTCGCGGCGGGCGGATCCGCGGTGCTCTTCCCGGAGCGCTGCACCGCCGACGAGCTGTTCGCCCAGATCGCCCGCCACCGCCCCACGATCCTCATCAACGTGCCCACCATGGTGAACCGGATGGTCTCGCACCCCGATGCGGCCCGCCAGGACCTGAGCTGCATGCGCGTGGCCACCTCGGCCGGCGAAGCCCTGCCGCCGTCGCTTCACCGCCGCTGGAACGACACCTTCGGAGTCGAACTGCTCGACGGCCTCGGCACGGCCGAGATGTGGCACGTCTTCATCTCCAACCGGCCCGGCGCGGTCCGCCCCGGCACCCTGGGCACTGCGGTCCCCGGCTTCGAGGTACGGCTCTGCGACGACGACGGCCGCGAGGTGCCGCACGGCGAGGTAGGGCGCATGCGGGTCCGGGGCGGATCGCGCGCGCACGGCTACTGGCAGCACCCGCGCGAGACCCGGCGCGCCTTCGCCCACGACTGGTACGTCTCCGGCGACATGATGACCCGCGACGCGGACGGCTGGTTCACCTACCAGGGACGCGCCGACGACCTCCTCAAGGTGTCCGGGAAGTGGTTCTCGCCGCGGGAGGCCGAGGAGTGCCTGCTCGCACATCCGGGTGTGCGCGAGGCTGCGGTGGTGGGCGCTGAGGACGAGAACGGGCTGTTGGTCCCGGTCGGGTTCGTGGTGCTGTCGGACGCGCCCGACGACGCCGGTGAGCCGGCCGAAGCCACCGAGGCGGCACTTCGCGCCCACGCCCGCACGCACCTCGAGTCCTACAAGGTCCCGCGCGCGATCCACGTCCTGGCCGACTTGCCGCGCACGCACCTGGGCAAGGTGGACCGCGGTGCGCTCAAGCGGAGGGGCGCCCCATGAACGACCCGCTCCGCATCCCCGTCCTCGTCGGATCCGTGCGCCGGGGCCGGCAGTCGATCAGGGTGGCGCGCTTCGCCAGCGATCGCCTGTGCCGGGCCGGAGCGGACGCGCCGCTTCTCGACCTGGCCGAGTTCGACCTCCCGATCATGGAAGAGCGTCTCCACCGGCGCGACGACCCGCCGCCCGGGCTGGTCCCGTTCTCGGAAGCGATCCGCGAGGCCGACGCCGTGGTCGTCGTCAGCCCCGAATACAACGGCTCGATCCCGGGCGTGCTCAAGAACGCGCTGGACTACATCTACGGCGAGTGGGACCGGAAGCCGGTGGGGATCGTCACCCTGTCGGCCGGAGCCTTCGGCGGCATTCAGGTGCACTACCTCCTCCAGCTACTCTTCCTGCGCCTCAAGGCCCTGCCGGTGGCCCACATGGCGGTGACCCACGTGGCCCGCAGCTTCGACGCCGGCGGAGAGCCGCAACAGGAGAGGTACGAGAAGGCGTTCGCACGCTTCGTCGATACCCTTTCGTGGTACGCCGGAGCGATCGGGGCCGCGCTGGATGCGGAACAGGGTTGAGCGATGGGATCCTTCTACCTGACCACGCCAATCTACTACGCCTCGGGCGAACCCCACCTGGGGCATGCCTACACGACGATCCTGGCCGATGTCCTCGCGCGCTACCATCGCCGCGCGGGCGACGATGTGCTCTTTCTCACGGGAACCGACGAGCACGGACAGAAGATCCAGGAGGCGGCGGCCGAACACGGGTTGACGCCGCTCGAACTCTGCGACCGCATGGTCGACCGCTTCAAGGCGGCATGGGTGGAGCTGGGCATCTCCAACGACCGCTTCATCCGCACGACCGAGCCGGAGCACATCGCGGTGGTCGGCGCGCTTCTGGAGCGCCTCTACGACAACGGGTTCATCTACGAGGCCGAGTACACGGGGTGGTACTCGGTCGGTCAGGAGCGCTACTTCACCGAGAAGGAGATCGGGCCCGACCGGGTCGATCCGATCGCGGGTGGCCCGGTAACCAGGATTCGCGAAAAGAACTGGTTCTTCCGCATGAGCCTCTTCCGCGACCGTCTGGTCGAGCACATCGAGAAGAACCCGGAGTGGATCGTGCCCGCCACGCGCCGCAACGAGGTGCTGGGCTTCCTGAGCCAGGGACTCGGCGATCTTTCGATCTCGCGCCCCCGCTCGCGGATCCACTGGGGGATCCCCATCCCCTGGGACCCCGACCAAGTCACATACGTGTGGGTGGATGCGCTCACCAACTACGTGACGGCCGCGGGTGCGGTCGACCCGGATGCGCCACGTGGCCGACGCGGCTTCGGGGATCCGCTGCCTTCGCGCTGGCCCGCCGACGTCCACCTCATGGGCAAGGACATCATCACCACCCACGCGGTGTACTGGCCCACCCTGCTGATGGGCGCCGACCTCGCGCTGCCCCGGAAGATCCTCGCGCACGGCTGGTGGGTCGTCGGCGACACCAAGATGTCCAAGTCGCTCGGCAACGTGGTGGACCCGCTCGACCTGCGCGAGCGCTACGGCCCGGAAGCCGTGCGCTGGTACCTGATGCGCGAGATGGCCACCGGCCAGGACGCATCGTACACCCCCGAGCGGTTCCTGACCCGGTACGACGAGTTGCGCAACATCTTCGGCAACCTGGCCCACCGCACCCTTTCGATGATCAGGCGCTACCGGGACGGCATCGTTCCGGCGGCGCCGGCCGACGGGCTCGCCGATGAAACGGCGGCGGCGGTCGGGGCCTATCGGCGCGGTCTGGACGGCTACCGGCTCCACGAAGGGTTCGCGGCGGCGATGGACCTGGCGAGGACCGCCAACGGGTTCGTCGAAACGCAGGAGCCCTGGGCGCTGGCCCGCAGGCCGGACGCCGCCGCCGAGCTGGACCACACGCTCGCCACCCTGGTCCACACGCTGGCGGTCCTTGCATGTCTCTTCGAACCCGTGACACCGGAGAAGGCGGCCGAGCTGGCAACCCGTCTTGGGCTTGCCGGCATCCCACTGTTCGACGAATTGGACCGCCTGAACCTCGCTGGAAACGTGGTCAGCGTCGGCGCCCCGCTCTTCCCGCGGGTGGATCCGGACTGACCCGGGGCGGGGACGGCCGGTTGACCGGACCGGAACTGCACGGTATTCTTGTGGCCGCATGAAAAACGACAGATGGACGGTGCTCTTCTTTCGGGAAGACGCCACGGATTCCCGGCAGTTCTCCTTGCCAGCCCCGCTGGTGCGCCGCTGTTTGACGGCAGCGTGCGTCCTCGGTGTGTTCCTTGTAGGTGCCACCGCGTTCTTCCTGGTCGACGCGGGTGCCCGCGTGCGCGCGGCGCATCTGGCCCGTGAGAACCGGCTGCTCGAAGTGGAGATCGAGCGCGTTCGGGTCTCGGTGGACGAACTCGACCGCGAGATGGCCACGCTGGCCGAGAAGGACCGCAGGGTGCGCCTGGTGGCCGGGCTGCTCGAAATCGACGAGGAGGTCTTCGATGTCGGTGTCGGCGGGCCCGGGCTCGACTCGCCTGACGAGAGCGAGCTGTGGGCGCTGGATCGAGAGACTTCCGAAGCCGCCTACGCGGTCCGCTACGACCTGGCGGTTCTCCTGCGCAGGGCGGACCTCCTTTCGCGGAGTTTCTCGGAAACCGAGGCGTCGCTCGAGGGGCAGGCAGAGCGTCTCAAGCACACTCCGTCGATCCTTCCCATCCATGGACCGGTGTCCAGCGCGTTCAGCGTAAGCAGACGCCACCCCGTGCACAGGATCTACATGCCGCACGACGGAATCGACCAGAGGGCGGCCAGGGGCACCCGGTTCGTGGCGACGGCGGACGGCGTCGTGAAGTTCTCCGGTTGGAAGCCCGGCTACGGCAACACCGTCGAAATCGATCACGGCTTCGGCGTGACGACCCTGTACGCCCACGCCTCCAAGCTCCTCGTCAGCGCCGGAACGCGGGTAAGCCGGGACGACGTGATCGGACAGATCGGCTGCACCGGCACGTGCACCGGGCCTCACGTACACTACGAAGTGCACGTGAACGGACGGCCCGTGGATCCCATGACGCATGTGCTGCTCCGTACGGCGCCCTAGGCTCGACCTCTATTCCGCCTCGCCCGGAGCCTTGATGCCTTCCATTTCCGCCTTTACCTTGGGCGGCGAGATCCTCCTTTTCGGCAAGTTTTCCACCTCTTGGGTCAGTTTTCAGGGAGTCAAGTGATGACGCGACGCAACAACGGTATCGGTCTGGCGATACTCGCCACCCTGGCCATCACGGCGTGCGGCCCCGCGGACGTGACTGTCTTTGTCGCGCTCGGGGACGAAGCGAACCCCGAGCCTCTCGACGCGGTCGAGGTGCGCCTGCTTCCGTACGACCGCGACCAGATCTTCGACTCGCTGGCCTCCGAGGCGGGCACCCCCGAACCGCAGATTCCGCCCGACCTGATGGCGGCGCGCGACGAGATCGCGCTGGCACAGCAGGCGTGGCGCGACTCCGAAACTCGGTGGGGGGTCCTGCGAGACACTCTCCAGAAGCTCAACGATGCCATGGAAGGGCTCAATCGGGCCGAGAGCCTGTACCGGCAGCTGTTCATGGACTACGAGGACTTCGAGGGCCAGTACAACGCGGCCGACCGCGAAATGGGCCGACTGTTCGACGAGTTCGACGCACTGCAACAGGCCGCGATCGGACGCATGGACAGCATGCGGGCCGTCCAGGGAGACTGGGCCGACCAGGCGTTCGAAGACTACGACCTGGTGGTCTTCATGAAGACCGAAGCGTCGGGTCTGGAGGCACTCGCCGACACGACCGAGGCCAACGGCATCGCGGACTTCCAGGAAGGCGTCGCGCCAGGCACATACTGGGTCCATGCCCGGCACAGGCTCCCCTACGACGAACTCTATTGGAACGTCCCCGTCGCGATCACGCGGGAAGAGCCGTTCGTGCTGCGCCTCAGCCGCGAGAACGCGGACGTCAGGCCCATTTTCTGACCGGGGCCTGATCACCGCACCACCTTCGGCGGGCTGCCAGGGTGAATCCGCGCCCGGAGCCGGCGACCGGTAGCTCCCGCGAAGGATTGCTGTTCGAAATCGATCCCGATGGGATCGGTCTGGTGACCTTCGACGATCCCGCGAGGGGCCAGAATGTCCTGACCCTGGAGGTCATGCGGACTCTGGAAGGCGTGGTCACCGCGGCGGAGGCGGCAGCGGCGGATGGCTCCCTTCGCGCGGTGCTGTTCCGGTCGGCGAAACCGGGCTCGTTCATCGCCGGGGCGGACGTGAACGCGATCGCCGCGGTCGACGATCCGGGTGAGGGCACGGAGGCCGCGCGGCAGGGCCAGACACTCTTCGGCCGCATCGCAGCGCTCCCCGTTCCCACCGTCGCAGCAATCCGCGGCATCTGCCTGGGTGGCGGCACCGAGTTGGCGCTCTCCTGCGACTACCGGATCACCGACGACGGGGACCGTACCCGCATCGGTCTGCCCGAGGTCCTGCTCGGGATTCTCCCGGCGTGGGGCGGCACGACGCGCCTGCCGCGTCTGGTTGGGTTGTCGGCCGCGCTCGACATCATGCTCTCGGGCAAGCCCGCCCGGGTCTCGAAGGCCCGGCGTATCGGTCTGATCGACCGGGCTCTGCCACGCGAGCAGTTCGAGGAGCAGTGCCTCGCGCTGGTACGGCGGCTTGCGCGCGGAGAGGGGCTGCCGCCGACCCGCAAGGGACGCCGCCGCACCCTCGTGGGCCGCTTCCTGGACGGCACGGCCCCCGGGCGCGCACTGGTCCTGAGGGCCGCGGCCAGACAGGTGCGCAAGCGCACGGGTGGCCGCTATCCGGCACCGCTTCGGATCCTCGAAGTCGCCCGCAAGGGAGTGCGCGGCCCGGTCGCTGCGAGCCTCGAACGCGAGGCCCGGGCGGCGGGCGACCTGATCACTTCGCCCGAGTGCAAGAACCTCCTGTTTGTCTTCCAGCTGCGCGAGCAGGCGCGCAAGGCGCCCTGGTCGAAAGGGGGCCGGGCGAAGGCGGTCGGGCGCATGGCCGTGCTCGGAGCCGGGCCGATGGGGGGCGGCATCGCGCAGGTTGCGGCCTACAACGGGATCCGGGTGCGCATGAAGGACGTCCGTCACGAGGCGGTGGCGGGGGGACTCGCGCATGCGCGCGCGGTCTTCGACGGTGCGGTGCGTCGCAGATCGCTGCGGAAGCGCGACGCGGATGCGCGCATGGGGTTGATCTCGGGCGGGGTCGACTATGCCGGGGTGGGGTCGGCCGACCTGGTGGTCGAAGCCGTCGTGGAGCGGATGGCGGTCAAGCGTGCCGTGCTTCGCGAGGTCGAGGGTGTGGTGGGGCCGGATGCGGTGATCGCGACGAACACGTCGTCGCTGTCCGTCGACGAGATGGCGGCCGCGCTCGAGCGCCCCGAGCGGTTCGCGGGGATGCACTTCTTCAACCCGGTCCATCGCATGCCTCTCGTCGAGGTGGTGCAGGGGGCCGCGACCGATGCCGACACGGTGGAAACCGTAGCCGCGCTCGCGGTCCGGCTGGGCAAGGTCCCCGTCGTGACGCGCGATGCGCCCGGCTTCCTGGTCAACCGGGTTCTGGGGCCCTGCCTCAACGAGGCCGGACACCTGTTGAGCGAGGGGTGGGACGCCCTCGCGGTCGACCGGGCCTGGAAGCGTTTCGGGATGCCGATGGGGCCGTTCCGCCTGATCGACGAGATCGGGATCGACGTCATGTCCCACGCCGGCGAAGCCATGGCGCAGCAGTTCGGAGAGCGGATGGCGCCCGCGGCCGCGCTGGTCGCTCTCGCCATCTCCGGCCGGCCGGGACGAAAGGGCGACAAGGGCTTCTACCGCTATGAGGGCGGACGGGAGAAGGGGTTCGACCAGACCGTGTACGCCGACATGAAGGTATCCGGGACGCGGTCCACCCCGGACGAAGGGCGCGTACAGGACCGCCTGGTGTTCGCGATGGTGAACGAGGCGGCAAGGGTGCTCGATGAACGGGTGGTGACATCGGCCGCGGACGTGGATCTGGGGATGGTGATGGGCACGGGTTTCCCCCCCTTCCGGGGGGGCCTGCTCAAGTACGCGGACGACCGGGGGCCGGCTGAAGTGCTGCGCTCGCTGGAGGTGCTCGAGGTCACGTATGGCCACCGCTTCGCGCCCAGCCCGCTCGTGCGGGAGCTCGGCGAGTCGGGTGAGACGTTTCACGGGGCGTTTCCGGCTGGCCGCGAGTGAGTGTGAAGGGCCGCCCGGTCGGGATCGTGCTCGCGGCGGGGGCGTCCTCGCGAATGGGTGCCCCGAAGGCGCTCCTCGAGGCCGACGGCGTCACCTTCGTGGCCCGGCTCGTGGAGACGCTCCGCCAGGGCGGCTGCGCATCGGTCGTGGTGGTGGTCGCGGCCGATTCCGGAACCGTGGCGTCCGAGGTGGTGCGCTGCGGGGCCCGCCTGGTGGTGAATCCGGGAGGCAGGGGTGGCCAGATCGGCTCGCTGAGGGCCGCCCTCGACTTCCTGGGCAAACTTGACGAACCCCCTGCCGCGATCGTGTTTACGCCCGTGGACAACCCCGCCGTGACGTCCGACACGGTCGGCAGGCTCATCGAAGGCTGGCGGGCTTCGCGAGCTCTCATCGTGATGCCCCGCCACGGAGAGGAGCGTGGCCATCCGGTGCTGGCCGACATGACGATCGCGAACGAGTTCCTGTCGCCGGGGCTGGAGGAAGGGGCCCGCACCGTCGTGCGGCGCGATCCCGCGCGCGTCCTGGAGGTGCCGGTCGACGATGCCGCGACGGTCGACGACATCGATACGCCGCGGCGGTATCGCGACCGGTTTGGAGGGGGCCACGAATGAGGCTCTCGGCCGCGCGCGTAGCCGCCCGGGTCCTGGAGGCACTCGAGAAGGGGGAACGGATCTACACGGCGGTGGTCGTGGACTCGGCGGACCGATCGATGATCGGGCGGCGATGGTGGCTTTCGGGCAGGCGCAACCGGGGCACGCTGGGCAGCCCGGCGCTGGACGCGGCGGTGGCCGCGGCGGTGCCGTCGCTCTTTCCCCCAAGGGAATCCCGTGGTGCGCTGAGCCGCGATTTCGAGTACCGGGACGGCGAACGCGCCGTGACCGCACGGGTCTACCTGGAGCTGCACGGGCCGCCGGCGCGGATGGTGATCGTCGGGGCGGGGCATATCGCTATTCCGCTGGCCCGTTTGGGCTCCATGCTGGGGATGCGCGTCGAGGTACTGGACGACCGCCCGGAGTTCGCCTCGGCCGACCGCTTTCCGGATGCGGACGTGGTGCGCGTGATCGATTTCCGCGATCCGTTCGCGGCAACGGCGCTCGGGCCCTCCGACCACGTGATTCTGGTGACGCGCGGCCACAGCTTCGACTACGAGTGCCTGGTGCGGCTGCTGCGCATGGAGGCGCCGCCCGGCTACATCGGGATGATCGGGAGCAGACGGCGGGTGCGCGCGACCCACGAGCAACTGGCGCGCGAAGGGTTCACCACGGAGGATATGGGGCGGGTGCGGGCGCCGGTGGGGCTGGACCTCGGTGGGCAGACGCCGGCGGAGATCGCGGTTTCGGTCGCGGCCGAGATCATCCTGTTTCATGCGGGGGGCACGGGGATGCCATTGGTGGAGAAGGAGCGGGTCGTGGAACGTTTCTTTGGCGGGGAAGGTGCGTAGATGGACGAGAAAGAAGTGATGGCGCTGCTGGCGAGCCTGGAGGAGCCTGCGGTTCTGGCCACGATCGTGTCGGCGAAGGGGTCGACGCCGCGGAAGACGGGTGCGCGGATGCTCATTGGGCGCGACGGCGTGATCGCGGGGACGGTCGGGGGCGGGTGCGGCGAGGGCGAGGTGATCACGGCCGCCCAGGACCTCTTCGACGGCGGGCCCCCGACCACGGTGCGGGTCGACCTCACCGACGACTTCACGTCGTGGAGCCCGGCGGTGTGCGGCGGGATCATGAACGTGTTCATCGAGCGGGCGAACCCGGACCTGTTCGGGGACGTTTGACCGCTCTTCCCCAACCGGGATCCTGGGTCGACATCCACTACCGGCGCATCGGACGGGCCGCCGAGACCTACCGCCAGTTTGTGCTCGAGAGCGGACCGGCGGGGATCGTCACCTTCCAGTCCCATACGCCCATCCAATCGCCCGCGCGCGTCGACGGGACGACGATTCTGGAACCGGGCTCACCGGTCATCTGGTTCACCCTTCCCCGCGCGTGGCACGACATCGGCCTCTTCCACCGCGCCGACGGCACGTTCACGGGGGTCTACGCCAACATCCTCACGCCGGTGGAGTTCCTGGGCGAGGGCGCGTGGGCGACGACCGACCTGTGCCTCGACGTGTGGGTGCCTTCCGGGGGTCAGGCGCGGCTTCTGGACGAGGCTGAGCTGGACGAGGCCGAGGCGGCTGCGCTGGTCGATCGGGAGCTGGCCGGCCGGGCGCGGGGCGAGGCGGCGGCGTTGCTGGGCGGTCATCGAGCCGGCAGGTGGCCGCCTCGTCTGGTGGGGGATTGGTCGCTGGAGCGGGCGCGGGGTGTTGCTGACTCAGGGGCGCCGTATCGTTAAGCGCACGAGAAACGGCACGTCGAGCAAGCCCGGTGCAGGCTACACCCGAATCCGCCTCACCTCGGGCAACGTCGCCACGAAGATCACGGTGATCAGGATCGCCGAGGCCACGCAGTAACGGCACCACGCCTGGATGACCATCGCCTCAAGGTAGGTCAGGTAGGCGCTGAAGAGCACGCCGAGGAGGGCCCCGGCGAAGAGCAGGAAAGCGATCGCCCTGGAGCCGGACAGCGAGGCCTGCAAACCCGCGATCGAGAGCGCGAAGAGCGCCAAATAACCCGCCAGCCCGACGGCGGACACCGGCACGGGACCGATCCACGCGTACTTCGATGACTGCACCAGCCCGCACGCTCCGCTCCCGCAGGGAATCGGCGGAACCCACCCCATGTTGTTCGCCACCAGGTAGAAGGCGAGGAACACCCCGATCAGGGAAAGGACGGCCGCGATCATGCGGTTGACCGGTCCGGAGGCCGGGGAGGTGGCTGGCGTGGACTCCCCGCCGCCCGAGTTCTGCGACACGTCGGTCAATTCTGGCTGATGGCCTCCACGGCCTGCTGGACGTCGATGAACTGGAAGCCGCCGAGCTTCTGGAAGGGCGGTCCACCGTCGTGGACGAAGATGTTCGGGGTAGCGGTGACCCCGATCCTGACCCCCAGCTGCAGGTTCGCGGTGACCACGTCCGCGTGCATGTCGCTATCGAGGCACGCGTCGAATGCCCGGGTATCCAGATCCAGGTCGTCGGCTAGGTCCTTGAAGTGACCCACGGGGCTGTTCGGCACCGACCACTCGCGCTGTGTGCGGTAGACCTCGTCGTGGTATTCGAAGTAGCGGTCCTGGTCGCCGGCGCAGCGGGCAGCCCGCGCTGCCACAAAGGAGTGCGGGAGGCCAGCCGTCGGAAAGTCATAGTAGACCAGCTTGGCCTGACCCGCCTCGATGTACGCCAGATCCAGCTGGGGTTTGACCTGTAGCGCAAAGATCATGCAGGCCGGACACTGGTAGTTCCCGAACTCCATGATCGTGATCGGCGCGTTCGCGTCGCCGTACACGATGCCCTGGGCCAGGTCGACCAGCTCCGAATCCGTCATGTCCGGGGGCAGGTCGACCGGTACGCTCGCGGCGGAACCGCCGCCCCGGATCATAAAGGCGACGACCACCACGCCGACCACGCCCACGACGCCGAGAATGATATAGAAGTTCTTCATGATTGCTTGCTCCAGCTGTCGTTGCCAGGGGCGCCCGGCTCCGTCTCGAAGCCTGGGCGGGATTCCGGAAAAATGGGCCGTTCCGGATGCGCGGACAATACTAAACATTGTTGTTTAGTATCGGTGATTCCGGTCGACACGGGGTTCGCGCGCACCGAGGGAACGCTCCTCAGCGGGGGGTGGTGAGGACGTCGATCACCGCGCGGGTGTCCGCAAGTCCCGTCAGCACCCGGTCCGCGTCCGTCGCGCGCAACGCGGCCACCGAAAACCGTCCCGTGGCCACCGCCACCGTCGCCGCTCCGATCGCCCTGCCGCACTCCACGTCGCGGGGTGTGTCGCCGATGACCACGGCGTCCCTGCCCCGGAATGGGCGTCCCCAGTGCGCCGCCGCCCTCTCGAGCGCGAACCGCGGCAGCTCGTTGCGCGACTCGTGGTCCGACCCGAACGCGCCGATGGGAAAGTGGTGCCAGAGCCCAGCGGAAAGCAGCTTGAGCCGCGCACCGCCCTCGACGTTGCCGGTGACGAGGCCCAGGAAGACATCGTCGCGGGCGGCGAGGGCGCCGATCAGCTCGTGGACGCCCGGCAGCACGGTGACGGGTTCGGCCTCGATCCTGGCCTCGAGCTCCGCGACGTACCGCTGCCAGAAGTGCGGCTGCCCGGCCTCGATGTCGTGCGCGCCCCGGCCCGCCGCGGTCAGGAGTTCGCGCAGCAGGAGCGGGTCGGTCTTGCCGGCGAAGTCGTGATTGGCGAGCGGCCCCGTGGTGCCGAAGGTGGCTTGCAGCGCGGCACCGAATGCGGTCTTGCCGGGTCCGCCGATGGTGAGCGTGCCGTCGATGTCGAAGAGGAGGAGCATGGGAGCGGGGCGGCGGCGGGCGGCTGGGGAGCGGGCGTGGGGCGTGTGGGCGCGTCAGGCCGCCTGATCCGGGGCGGCGGCGAGGATGTCACCCAGCAGCGACGTGTCGAGGTTGCCGCCCGAGATGACCGCGCAGACGTTGCGGCCGCGCGCATCCACGCGGCCGGAGGTCAGTGCGGCGATGGTGGCCGCGCCCGAGTACTCGACCACGAGCTTGCGCCGCGTGAGGAGGTGGGCCGCCGCGCGCCGGATGTCATCGTCCTCGACGAGCACCACGTCGTCCAGGAACGCGGCCGCGTGCGCGTAGGTCAGGTCGCCGGCGCGCGTCGGCGCGAGGCCGTCGGCGATGGTGTCGATGCCCGGCAGCGTGGACGGTTCCCCTGCGTCGAGGGCACGCCGCATGGTCGGCGCCCCCGTCGGCTCGACGCCGATCACCGAAGCCGCGGGCCTCAGCCGCCGGAGCGCCGCCGCGCAGCCCGCCATCTGTCCCCCGCCCCCGATCGGCACGAGCAGCGTGTCCACCTCGGGCCAGTCCTCGAAGACCTCCAGCGCGACCGTCCCCGCGCCCGCGATGATCCACGGATGATCGAAGGGCGGGACCATGACCAGCCCCTCGGCCGCGGCGATCTCCTCGGCGCGCACCCGGCGATGCTCGGAGGTCGTTCCCGCGAACTCGACCCGCGCTCCCAGCCGGCGGGCGCCGTCGCTCTTGACCCGGGGCGCGGTGGTGGGCATGACGACCACGGCGCGCACGCCCTTCAGCCCGGCGGCGAACGCTACCGCCTGCGCGTGGTTCCCCGACGAATAGGTGATCACGCCTCTCGCCAGCTCCTCCGGGGTCAGGCGCGACATGAAATTGCACGCGCCCCGGGCCTTGAAGGCACCCGCCTTCTGCAGCGACTCGCACTTGAGCCGGATCTCGCCCCCGACCGCCTCCGACAGGTCCGGGTCGGGAATGAGCGGTGTGCGCACCACGGTGCCGCGGATCCGCCCGGCGGCGGCCTCGATCTCGGCCAGCGGGACCAGCCGGTCGCTACTGGTCGTCATCGTCGCCGACCACGCGCGCGACATCGACCACGGTGTCACCCTTGTCGAGGTTGACCAGGCGCACTCCCTGGGCCGCGCGGCCGATCACGCGCATGTCCGAGACCGGCTGCCGATTCACCACCCCGTTGCGCGTGATGACCATGAGCTGGTCGTCACGGGTGACGGCCCGTACCGCAACCACCCGATCCGTCCTCTTCGACAGCTTCAGGTTGATGACCCCCAGCCCCCCCCGCTGCTGCAATCGGTAGTCGCGGATCTGGCTTCTCTTGCCCATTCCGTATTCGGTCGCGCTCAGCAGCGTCTCGTCGGGCCGTGTAACCACAACCATCCCCACCACCTCGTCGCCCTTGCCCAGCCGGATCCCCATGACGCCTTCCGTGTGGCGCCCCATGGGCCGGACATCGGACTCGTGGAATCGGATCGCCTTGCCCCGCCGCGTCGCCAGGACCACCTCGTTGGCACCGTCGGTAATCCGGACGTCGATGAGTTCGTCGCCTTCGCGAAACTTGATCGCGTAGATTCCCATTGCGCGCACGTTGCCGTACGCCGACAGCGGGGTCTTCTTCACGACGCCGTTCTTCGTGCAGAAGAGCAGGAACCGGTCTCCGCTGAATTTCCGCACTGGCAGCACCGATGCGACCTTTTCGCCGGGAGCGAGCTCGAGGAAGTTGACGATGGGCTTGCCCTTCGAATACCGGCTCCCGTGGGGAATGCCCCAGACCTTCACCCAGTGGCAGCGGCCCTGGTCGGTGAAAGCCATGAGGTACTCGTGAGTGGACGCCACGAACAGGTGCTCGACCCAGTCCTTCTCCTTCGTCTCCATCCCCTGCATGCCGCGTCCGCCGCGCCTCTGGGCCCGGTAGGTGTCGATCGGGATGCGCTTGACGTAGCCCTGGCGGGACATCGTGAGCACCACCTCTTCGTCGGCGATCAGGTCCTCGACGTCGAAGGACGAGACGGTGCCGATGATCTCGGAGCGGCGGGCGTCGCCGTAGCGGACAGCCATCTCCCGCAGCTCGTCCTTGATGATCCCCATGCGGACCGAGCGGTCCGAGAGAATCCGTACCAGTTCGGCGATCCGTTCGCGGACCTGGGCAAGTTCGGTGTCCAGCTTCTCCTTCTCCAGACCCGTCAGACGGGCCAGCCGCATGTCCAGAATGGCCCGGGCCTGACGCTCCGAGAGGTCGAACGCCCCCCTCAACCCCACCGCGGCCTCGGCCGCGTCGCGTGAACCGCGGATGATCCGAACAACTTCGTCGATGTTGTCGACCGCGACGCGCAGCCCTTCCAGCACGTGCTCGCGCTCCCGCGCAGCCGCCAGGTCGAACTCGCTGCGCCGCACGACCACGGTGTGCCGGTGGTTGATGAAGTGGGTCAGCATGTCCCTCAGAGGCATCACCCGGGGAACACCGTCCACCAGCGCGAGCAGGATGACGCCGAAGGTGGACTGCATCTGCGTGTGCTTGTACAGCCGGTTCAGCACGATCTGCGGCACGGCGTCGCGTTTCAGCTCGACGACGACGCGGAGCCCGTCACGGTCCGATTCGTCGCGCAGGTCCCGGATCGACGTGATCCTCTTCTCGCGCACGAGGGCCGCGATCTGTTCGATGAGGCGGGCCTTGTTCACCATGAACGGGATCTCGCTCACGATGATCCGCGCCGGGCCGTCGTCGTCGTGCTCGATGTCGGCCCTGGCCCGGATGACGATACGCCCGCGTCCCGTCCGGTACGCCTCCTGGACCCCGTCGGTCCCGCAGATGTAGCCGCCGGTCGGAAAGTCCGGCCCCTTGATGTGCCGCTCCAGCTCGTCCTGGGAAAGGCGGGGGTCGTCGATCAGCGCCAGGAGACCGGAGACGACCTCGCGCAGGTTGTGGGGCGGGATGTTGGTCGCCATTCCCACCGCGATCCCGGACGAACCGTTGATCAGCAGATTGGGTGCCCTGCACGGGAGCACCGAGGGCTCCTTCAGGCGCCCGTCGAAGTTCTCGTCGAAGCGGACCGTGTCCTTGTCGATGTCGGCCAGCAGTTCCATGGAAAGGCGCTGCAACCGGGCCTCGGTGTACCGGTAGGCGGCGGCCGAGTCGCCATCGATGGACCCGAAGTTGCCCTGGCCGTCCACAAGCGGGTAGCGCAGCGAGAAGTCCTGCACCATCCGGACCAGCGCGTCGTAGACCGCCGAGTCCCCGTGCGGATGGTACTTGCCCAGAACCTCGCCCACGACCGTCGCGCACTTCTTGTATGCCCGCCCCGGCGACAGTCCCAGCTCGGACATCGCGAAGAGGATGCGCCGGTGCACGGGCTTCAGCCCGTCTCTCACATCGGGCAGAGCACGCTGCACGTTGACGCTCATCGAATAGTCGATGAACGACTCGCGCATCTCCTGTTCGAGGATTCGTTCGAGAACCCGTTCGCCGGTGCTTCCGGGGTCGTTTTCGGCCATGGCTGTCGGGCGGAGGAAAGGACGGAACCTCAGTGGCCCGCGGAGTGGGCCGGAACGTGAGAGGCGGGTGTTCCGGCATGTTGTGGATAGCCTTTTATTCTAACAGTTTAGAGGATCTCGCTCAAGGGTGTGAAAGGGGTTCTGGCGGGGTTCCGGTGCGGCTTCGGGAGGAGGGTCGGGCGGGTTGCAGTCCGCGTCCGGCCAAACCCGGCCCGCTCGCCTGCCCGGCTGCACACGAGCGCGCACCTGGGAAGGCGACCGAGTTCGACGCGACCGGCCGATTCACGGCTTCTTGCGGCCTGTCCTCAAGGACATCGGCCCCGTATCGTTTACGATGTGAAGAAACGAACCGCGGCCCGGAGATCCACGCATGAAACTCTCCCGTCGAACCGCTCTCAAGCTCGGCCTCGGAGCCGGCGCGCTCCCACTGCTGAGCTGCTCGCCCCTCGGTACCGGATCGGGCGCCCGCGCGTCGGCCCTCGCCGCAGCGGCGGGTCTGATCAAGGCCCGGGCCCTCCCGCTGAGCGCCGTCCGCCTGACCGGGGGCCCGCTCAGGCACGCGCAGGACCTGAATGCCCGCTACCTGCTCGAGCTCGAACCCGACCGGATGCTCGCGTACTACCGCGACCGCGCCGGGCTGACGCCGAAGGGCGAGCCCTACGGCGGCTGGGACGGGGACGGACGCAACCTCACCGGCCACATCGCCGGGCACTACCTGACCGCGGTGAGCCTCATGTGGGCGGCGACCGGCGATGAGCGCTTCCGCGAGCGCGCCGACTATCTGGTCACGGAGTTCAAGGAGGTTCAGGATGCCCACGGCGACGGCTACCTCAGCGCACTGGCGGGCCTGCGGCGGGCCTTCGACGAGCTCGCGCGCGGCGACATCCGCTCGGCCTCGTTCGACCTGAACGGCGAGTGGGCACCCTGGTACACCCTCCACAAGACCTTCGGCGGCCTCCGGGACGCGTACCGCCTGACCGGAAACGAGACGGCGCTGGAGATGGAGATCGCCTTTGCCGAGTGGGCCGAGGGAATCCTCTCCGGACTCTCCGACGCGCAGCTCCAGCACATGATGAACACCGAGTTCGGCGGCATGAACGAGATCATGATCGACCTCTACGCCGACACCGGCGACGAGCGCTGGCTGGACATGTCGTACAAGTTCGAGCACCGCGCCTTCATCGAGCCCCTCCAGCGGCATCAGGACATCCTCGCCGGCAAGCACGGAAACACCGCGGTGCCCAAGCTCATCGGATCGGCCGACCGCTTCGCCCTGACCGGCAATCCCGCCGACCTGGTCGGCGCGACGTTCTTCTGGGACCGCGTGGTCCAGTACCACACGTTCAGCAGCGGCGGCCACGGCAAGGACGAGTACTTCGGCCCGCCCGGCGAGCTCAGCGACCGCATCGACGGGCGTACGGCCGAGACGTGCAACATCTACAACATGCTCAAGCTCACCCGGCAGCTCTTCTCGCTCCGGCCGGACCCGCACTACGCCGACTTCCACGAGCGCGCGCTCTTCAACCACATCATGTCGTCGATCGATCCGGAGGACGGGCGCACCTGCTACATGGTGCCGGTGGGCCGCGGCGTGCAGCGCGAGTACCAGAACATGCAGCGCAGCTTCACCTGCTGCGTGGGTTCGGGGCTGGAGAGCCACGCGCTCCACGGCGACGGGATCTACTACGAGGACGGGGACAGGCTGTGGGTGAACCTGTACGCGCCGTCCACCGCCGACTGGGCCGACGCCGGTGTGCGCCTGGAGGTGGAGACCGGGTTCCCCGAGGGGGAGACGGCGATGCTGCGGGTGAATGCGCAGGCGCCGCGCGAGTTCACGCTGATGCTGCGGCAGCCCTTCTGGGCGGGTGAGGGATTCGCGGTGCGGGTCAACGGCGAGACGATCGCGCCGGACGCGCAGCCCGACGGACTCGAGTTCACCGGCCGCAGCCAGTACGGGAGGCTTCAGTACGACGCCAGCTCGTTCCGGGAGCTGCGGCGGACCTGGCGGAGCGGCGACGTGGTGGAGGTCGACCTTCCCAAGCCGCTCCGGCTCGAGGCCCTGCCCGACAACCCGCGCCGGACCTCGATCATGTGGGGGCCGATCGTGCTGGCCGGCGATCTGGGGCCCGAGCGCGAACGTGGGGGCGAAGGGTCGGAGCGGGCGGAGCCGCCCAAGGTTCCCGTGCTTGTGGCGGCCGAGGAGCCGGTGGCGTCGTGGGTGCGGCCGGTGGACGGACAGGCCGGCCACTTTCGCACGGCCGGCGTCGGCCGAGAGCCGGATGCCGCCGGACGCGCCACGGATGTGGACCTGCAGCCCTTCTTCCGCCTCCACCGGCGCACCTATTCGACGTACTGGGATCTCTTCACGCCGGGCGAGTGGGAGGAGCAGAAGACCGAATACGCGGCCGAGGCGGAGCGGCTGCGCAGGCTGGAGGGGGCCACGGTCGCCTACCTGGAGCCCGGTGAGCGCGTCTTCGAGGACGCGTTCAACTACCAGGGCAGCGAGGACGCGGTCACGCAGCGCATGCTGGGCCGGCCCGGGCGCAGGGGCGGAGGCTGGTTCTCCTTCGACATCCCGGTCGCGCCGGACCATCCCATGACGCTCATCGCCACCTACTACAGCGATGACCGCCGCGGGACGCCGGCGTCGTTCGAGATCCTCGTCGACGGTACCCGGGTGGCCGATGTCGAGGTCGACCGCAGCGAGCCGCCGCGCTTCTACGACGTCGAGTACCCGGTTCCGGCCGGGCTGGTCGCGGGCAGGGACCAGGTGACGGTGCGCATCGAGGCGAACACGGACAGCCAGATCGCGACCGTCTTCGGGCTGCGGATGGTGCGGGCGGACGAGCTGCGGTGATCGGCGGCCCTGGACGCGGGATCGGCGGGTCCGCGGACGCGTGATCGACTACGCTCCCCTCGAGGCCTGGTTCGTCACCGGCAGCCAGCATCTCTACGGGCCGGACGCGCTGGAGCGGGTGCGCGCCAACGCCGAGGCGATCGTGGCGGGCCTCAACGGGTCGGGCGCGCTGCCGGTCCGGGTCGTGTTCAAGGCGGTGGTGACGACGCCGGAGGAGATCTCGGCGGCATTGCGGGAGGCGGACGCCGCCCCGAACTGCGTCGGCGTCATCGCGTGGATGCACACCTTCAGCCCGGGCAGGATGTGGATCGGGGGGCTGAGCGCGCTGCGGCGGCCGCTGTGCCACCTGCATACGCAGATGGGCAGGGACATCCCGTGGGCGACGATCGACATGGACTTCATGAACCTGAACCAGTCGGCCCACGGCGGGCGCGAGTTCGGGCACATCTGTACCCGCCTGGGGATCGAGCGGAAGGTCGTCGTCGGGCACTGGCGGGACGCGGCGGTGCAGCAGCGGGTCGCGGTCTGGCTGCGCGCCGCCGCGGCCTGGCACGACAGCCAGGGAATGCGGATCGCGCGCATCGGCGACAACATGCGCGAGGTCGCGGTGACCGAGGGCGACAAGGTCGAAGCCGAGCGGCGTTTCGGGTATGCGGTGAACGGGTACGGGCTGGGGGACCTTGTTGCGCATGTGCCCGCGGCGGGAGAGGCCGCGGTCGACGCGCTGTGCGAGGAATACGCGGCGTCGTACACGATGATGGCGTCGCTGCTGCCGGGCGGCCCCAGGCATTCGTCGCTGCGCGAGGCCGCGCGGATCGAACTGGGGCTGCGTTCGTTCCTGACCGACGGCGGGTTCCACGCCTTCACCGACACCTTCGAGAACCTGCACGGCCTGCGCCAGCTGCCGGGCATCGCGGCCCAGCGCCTCATGGCGGACGGCTACGGGTTCGGCGCCGAGGGGGACTGGAAGCACGCCGCGCTCGTGCGGTCGATGAAGGTGATGGCCCACGGTCTCCCGGGCGGCACCAGCTTCATGGAGGACTACACCTACCACCTCGACCGGGAAGGCCCCGCCGTCCTGGGCGCGCACATGCTCGAGATCTGCCCGACGATCGCCGCGGGCACGCCGTCGTGCGAGGTGCACCCGCTCGGGATCGGAGGCCGGGAGGACCCCGTGCGGCTTGTGTTCGACGCGGCCGCCGGGCCGGCGGTGAACGTGACCGTGGTGGACATGGGCGACCGGTTCAGGATGGTGGTGAGCGAGGTGGATGTGGTCGAGCCGCCGGAGCCGCTGCCCAGACTCCCCGTGGCGCGCGCGCTATGGAAGCCGCGCCCGGATCTGGAGACCGCGGCGGCCGCGTGGATTCATGCGGGCGGGGCGCATCACACCGGGTTCTCCCTGGCGCTCACGGCGGAGCACCTGGAGGACTTCGCGGCGATGGCGGGGGTCGAGTGCCTGTTTATAGATGGAGAAACCACGTTGAGACAGTTCCGGCGGGAGCTGCGATAAGGGAATTCGAGGGGAGCGACCGAGCATGATCCGAGCGAATTGTCGGCCCGCGCCAAGGCCATTGGCCTTCCTGATCATCCCGGTTCTCCTGCCCGCCTGCGCCGGATCGGACCCACCCATGACCCGAACCATCACCAGCGTCCCGTTCGGCACGACCGGCGCGGGAGAGGTCGTCGAACTCTTCACGATGACCAACGCCAACGGACTCGAGGTGCGCGCCATCACCTACGGCGGGATCATCCTGTCGATCAAGACGCCCGACCGGGACGGCCGCTGGGACGACATCGTGCTCGGCTTCGACAGCCTGGAGCCTTACCTGGCGGGCTCCCCCTATTTCGGCTCGATCATCGGCCGCTACGGGAACCGGATCGCGCGGGGACGCTTCACGCTCGACGGCGAGACCTTCGCGCTTGCCACCAACAACGCGCCGAACCACCTGCACGGCGGCGACATCGGCTTCGACAAGGTGGTGTGGACCGGCGAGCCCTTCGAGCGCGACGACGCGGTCGGCGTGGTCTTCAGCTACACCAGTCCGGATGGCGAGGAGGGCTACCCGGGAACGCTCGACGTTCGCGTCACATACACCCTCACCGACGCGGACGAACTGATCTTCGACTACCACGCGACGACCGACCGCGCGACGCCGGTGAACCTCACGCAGCACAGCTACTTCAACCTCGCCGGGTCGGCCGCGGGCGACATTCTGGGGCATGAACTCACGATCGACGCCAGCCGGTACACTCCTGTGGACCCCACGCTGATTCCCACGGGTGAGCTGGCGCCGGTCGAAGGCACGCCCTTCGACTTCCGCACTCCGGCGGCCATCGGGGCACGCATCGACGCGGATCACGCGCAGCTCGCGGCCGGCCTGGGCTACGACCACAACTACGTGCTGGACGGAAACCCTGACGTAATGTCAGGGTTGTCGTCCGGCGCCCGCGATGGCCTGCACCGGGCCGCGTTCGTCGTGGAACCCCTGACCGGTCGCACGCTGGAGATCCACACCGCCGAGCCGGGGATCCAGTTCTATTCGGGGAACTTTCTCGACGGCACCATCACGGGTAAGAACGGGCGCGTCTACGGGCACCGGAGCGGCTTCTGCCTGGAGACCCAGCACTATCCGGATTCTCCCAACCAGCCGACCTTCCCCTCCACGATCCTCCGTCCCGGAGAGCAGTACGGCACACGCACCGTGGTGACCTTCGGCACAACGGGGTAGCGCACCCGAAGGAGTCCGCATGGCCACGCTCGACTGGCTGATCATCCTCGCGTACCTCGGCCTGGTGGGGGGACTCGCCGGGTGGGTGTTCCGCAGGCGCAAGGACACGCCCGACGACTACTTCCTGGCCAACCGCAACCTCGGGTGGTTCATCGTCGGCGCGTCGATCTTCGCGTCGAACATCGGCTCGGAGCACCTCGTGGGGCTGGCGGGATCGGGGGCGACGGACGGGGTCGCGCTGGCGCACTACGAGCTGCACGCGTGGTGCCTGCTGATCCTGGCGTGGGTGTTCGTCCCCTTCTTCATGCGCTCGCGCGTGTACACGATGCCCGAGTTCCTGGAGCGGCGCTTCTCGCCGGCCGCGCGCTGGGTGCTCTCGCTGATCTCGCTGGTGAGCTACGTGCTGACCAAGATCGCGGTGGGGATCTTCGCGGGAGGGGTGGTCTTCGCGACGCTCCTGCCGGACGTGCAGCTGCAGCTCGGGCCGTGGGCGCTGAACAGCTTCTGGGTGGGGTCGCTGGTGGTGATCGTGCTCACCGGCATCTACACGGTCGCGGGGGGGATGCGCGCGGTCGCGTACACCGAGGCGCTGCAGACGCTGGTGCTGGTGGTGGGATCGGGGCTGCTGACCTGGTTCGGGCTGAGCGCGCTGGGGGGGTGGGGGGGGCTCCGGGAGGCGCTCGATCCGGACATGTTCAACCTGTGGAAGCCGATCATTCCCGAAGGGATGGACGGGACATGGGCGCCGGTGCTCGAGCCGAACCGGATCGCGTGGTACTTCAACGGGAACTTCCCGTGGCCGGGAATGCTCCTGTGCGCGCCGATCATCGGCCTGTGGTACTGGTGCACCGACCAGTACATCGTGCAGCGCGCGCTGGGGGCGCGAAACGAGACCGAGGCCCGCCGCGGGAGCATCTTCGCCGGGATGCTCAAGCTGCTGCCCGTCTTCATCTTCATCATCCCGGGAATGATCGCGCTGGCGCTCGCCCGCACCGGAGAATACGGCGCGCTCAACCAGATGGTGGACGCCGAAGGGAACGTGATCCCCGGCACCGCGCAGGCCGCCTTCCCGCTCCTCGTGACGAGCATCCTGCCGGTGGGGGTGCGGGGACTGGTGGTGGCGGGGCTGCTCGCCGCGCTGATGAGTTCGCTGGCGGGCGTGTTCAACGCATCGTCCACCCTCTTCACGATGGACCTGTACCAGAAGTGGCGGCCCGCGGCGTCGCAGCAGCGGCTGGTGTGGGTGGGACGGGTGGCCACCGCGACGATGGTGCTGATCGGGCTGCTGTGGATCCCCGTCATCCAGGGGTCGCGGGGTCTCTACCAGTACCTGCAGGGCGTGCAGGGGTACCTGGCGCCTCCGATCTTCGTCGTCTTCTTCCTCGGCGTCTTCATGAAGCGGCTGAATGCGAAGGGATGCCTGGCCGCGCTCGTCGTCGGCTTCGTGCTGGGGGCGTTCCGCCTGGCGGTCGACACCCCGGTCTCGATGGGGATGGCGGGGTTCGAGGCCGGCTACGATCCCGGGTCGTTCCTGTGGATCGTCAACAACATCTATTTCCAGTACTACAGCCTCTTCATCTTCACGGTCTCGGTGGTGGTGATGGTCGTGGTGAGCTACCTGACCGAGCCGCCGTCGTACGGCCGGATCTCGGGGCTGACGTACGCGACCGTGACGGACGAGCACCGGGCGGCGTCGCGCGGCAGCTGGGACCGCCGGGACGTGATCGGATCCGCCGTGGTCCTGATCATGATCCTGCTGGCCTATCTCTACTTCCGCAGCTGAGAGGCACGCGATGGGCGCCTACACGCTCGGTCTCGACTACGGCACCAACTCGGTGCGGGCGGTCGTGGTCTCCTGTGAGGACGGCCGCACCGCGGGCACCCACGTATTAGACTACCCGTCGGGCGAGCGCGGGGTGATCGTTGACGCAGCGGATCCCCACCTGGCGCGCCAGAATCCTGCCGACTACGTGGAGGGCCTGCGGGTCGCCACGCTGGGAGCGCTGGCCGAGGCGGAGGGGGCGGACGCCGGCTTCTCCCGCGAACGGGTGATCGGCATCGGCGTCGACACGACGGGATCCACGCCGATCCCTGTGGACGCCGCATGCCGCCCGCTCGCCTTCGACCCGAAGTGGCGCCAACACCCGGCGGCCCACGCCTGGCTGTGGAAGGACCACACCGCGGCCGAGGAGGCGGCGGCCATCACCAGGGCGGCAGAGCAACATGCCCCCGAGTATCTGGCCCCCATCGGCGGGACGTATTCGTCCGAATGGTTCTGGTCGAAGGTCTGGCACTGCCTGAATGTGGCCCCCGACGTCTTCGAGGCGGCGGCGTCCTGGGTGGAGCTCGCCGACTTCGTACCCGCCGTGCTCGCCGGCGTCAAAGACCCGCGCAACGTTTTTCGTTGCGTGTGCGCCGCGGGACACAAGGCGATGTATTCGCGGGCGTGGGGCGGCCTGCCGTCCGCCGCATTCCTCGCGCGCCTCGATCCGCGGCTCGCCGGGTTGCGCGACCGGCTCTTCGACGAGGCGCATCCCCCCCACCTCTCGGCCGGCGGCCTGTCGCCCGGCTGGGCGGAGACGCTCGGTCTGCGCGCCGGCATCCCGATCGCCATGGGCGGCTTCGACGCGCACTACGGTGCGGTGGGAGCGGGGGTGGCGCCGGGAACTCTGGTCAAGATCATCGGCACGTCGACGTGCGACATCACCGTCGCGCCGGCGGGTGAGCCGATCGGCAACGTGCCGGGCATCTGCGGGATCGTGGACGGCTCGGTCATGACGGGCTACTACGGGATCGAGGCCGGCCAGTCCGCCGTCGGCGACCTGCTCCACTGGTGGACCGATTCCGTCTGCGGGGGCGACGACACGCTGCACGCCAGGCTCTCCGACGAGGCCGCGGGGCTCCGTCCGGGCGAATCCGGGCTGCTCGCGCTCGACTGGAACAACGGCAACCGCACGGTGCTCGTGGACCCGCGCCTGACAGGTCTGATCCTGGGACAGACGCTTGGGACGGGGCGGGCCGAGGTGTACCGCGCGCTCATCGAGTCGACGGCCTTCGGCGCGCGTGCGATCGTGGAGCGGCTCGCGGATTGCGGCGTCCCGATCGACCGGATCGTCTGTTGCGGGGGAATCGCGGCGAAGAACGGCCTCTTCATGCAGATCTACGCCGATGTGCTGGGACGGCCGATGCTGCTGGCCGGCTCGCCCCAGACCCCGGCCCTGGGGGCGGCGATCTCGGCAGCCGTGGCGGCGGGTGCCGAGGCGGGCGGGTACGCGAGCTTCGAGGAGGCCCAGGGGCGCATGACCTCCCTGCGCGACGAGCGCTTCGACCCGGACCCGGGCGCAGAGGCCGTCTACGACGAGCTGTACGCCATGTACCGCGAACTGCACGACTGCTTCGGGGGCGTGCCGGGCGCCGAGGGCGACTTCCCCACGATGATGAAGCGGCTGCTCGCCCTGCGCGAGCGTGTCGCGGCGGACGGCGCCGCGGGATCCGCGATGAGCGCGGGAGAGGCCGCCAGATGAGTCCGCGCGCCGCCGCCCTGAAGGAGTCCGTCTGTGCCGCCAACCTCGAGCTGGCCGCGAGCGGCCTCGTCACCGGCACCTTCGGCAACGTGTCGGGGGTGGACCGTGACGCGGGCCTCTTCGCGATCAAGCCCAGCGGCGTGCCCTACGCCGAGCTGACCCCGTACCATGTCGTACTGGTCTCGCTGGAGACCGGCGAGGTGATCGACGGCGATCTGCGCCCATCCTCCGACACGCCCACGCACCTCGAGATCTACCGGGCGTTCCCCTGCGGCGGCGTGGCCCACACGCACTCGGAGTTCGCGACCGCGCTCGCGCAGGCGAGGCTTCCCGTCCGCTGCATGGGCACGACCCACGCCGACTACTTCCGCGGGGACGTCCCGGTGACGAGGGAGCTGGCCCGCGACGAGGTCGAGGGCGAGTACGAACGCAACACGGGGCTGGTGATTGTCGAGACCTTCACCGAAAACGGCATCTCGCCGGCGGACGTGTCGGCGGTCCTGGTCGCCAACCACGGGCCGTTCACGTGGGGCGGCGACGGCCACGAGGCCGTGGCGCGCTCCGAGATGCTGGAGGTGCTCGCACGCATGGAGTGCACGATTCGTGCGATTGCACCCGACGCCCCCCGCCCCGCCGCGCACCTCGTCGACAGGCATTTCCTCCGCAAGCATGGCCGGGAGGCGTATTATGGGCAGGATTGAGAGCCTGTGGAGAGCCGCGCGCACCTCGGCAACCAGCCTGCGCCGCCTCCGGGTCCCGTTCCTCGCGCTGTCCGCCGCCACGCTGCACGGCGCATGCGCTCCTGACGCCGACCGCGCCGGAGACCGCGATCGCTCAGCGGACGCGATCCCCACCCTCGGACTCGAGCAGGGTGTGCAGGACCTGGAAGCGGGACCGCTCCGCCTCAAGCTCGTTCGCGCCTCACAGACCGTGGCTGCGCTCCAGCCCGTGGCCACGATCCGGTCCGGCGACGCAGGCGGCTTCGACTTCACGCCGTCCGACTGGCTGGACCGGCGCGCGGCCGACGAGTTCTTCCACCTGGGCGACCTTACGCTGCGCCTCCGCCGGGCCGGATCCGACGGCTGGAAACACTACTCCACCGCCGCGGCCCGCCGCCCCGTCGACGCGCTCCCTGCGGAGGCGCCCGTCCTCGCCGCCGCCGATCTGGCCCCCACCCTCCCCCCCGACCTTCCCTTGCGCGTCCACCGCTACTGGGAGTCCGGAGGCGGCCGCCTGGCGCTTCGCTTCGAAGTCCACAACCCCGGCACGGCGTCCGTGGAGATCGGTGCGCTCGGCATTCCCATGGTGTTCAACAACATCCTCTCGGAGCGCTCCCTCGACGAGGCGCACGCGGTCGCGTCGTTCCACGACCCCTACATCGGCCGGGACGCCGGATACCTGCAGGTGACGCGCCTGAGCGGCCAGGGGGCCACGCTGCTCGTCGTGCCCCTCGGCGACACCCCGTTCGAGGCGTACAACCCCCTGCTGAGCGATCCGACTCCCCGCGGCGTCACCTTCGAGGGATTCTACGAGTGGATGGCGCACAGCCTCGCGTACACCGAGGACGAATGGAGCGAGGCCGATCCGTGGAACCCGCCCACGTCGGCCACGCTGGGCCCGGGCGAGACCCGTTCCTACGGTGTGGAGTTCCTCCTGGCCGACGAGATCCGCCGGATCGAGCCCACCCTGCTCGCCAACGGCCGCCCCGTCGCCGTCGGTGTCCCCGGATACGTGGTGCCGATGGACATCGAGGCCCGGCTCTTCCTGAAGCACGCGGCCGCGGTGCGAACGCTGGAGGTGGAGCCGCCGGGAGCGCTCACGGTCACACCCTCCGGGGAGGCGGCCGGGGCGCTGGCGATCGCGTCCGCCGGAGAACCGCCAGGAGCGCCGGCCATCGCCGCCGCCGACCCGGCCGACGCCGGTTGGAACGCCTACGACGTGCGCGGGCGGTCGTGGGGACGCGCACGCCTCACGGTGACGTACGAGGACGGGCTGGAGCAGACCATCCACTACAAGGTCATCAAGCCGGCGGCCCATGCGGTCGCCGACCTGGGCCGCTTCCTGACCACCGAACAGTGGTTCGAGGTGCCGGACGACCCGTTCGGCCGCAGCCCGTCGGTCATCAGCTACGACTACGACGAGCGCAGGCACGTCACCGAGGACAACCGGGCCTGGATCGCGGGAATCGGGGACGAGGGCGGGTCGGGATCGTGGCTGGCCGCGATCATGAAGCAGCTCGTGCAGCCGGACCCGGAAGAACTCGCGAAGATGCAGCGGTTCGTGGACGAGGTGGTTTGGGGCGGGCTCCAGTACGCCGAGGGCGAACTGGCCTACGGAGTCCGCAAGAGCATGTTCTACTACCAGCCCGACGAGATGCCCGAGGGCACCTACAGCGACGACGTCCGCTACGGCGGCTGGTCGAGCTGGGACCGCGAGCACGCGATGACGGTCGGCCGATCCTACAACTACCCTCACGTCGCCGCGCTGCACTGGGTGCTCTACCGCCTGGCCCGCAACCAGGAGGGGCTCGTCAACAATCATCCCTGGGACTGGTACCTCGACCGCGCCTGGCGAACCGGTCAGGCCATGGTCGAACACGCCGGGCACTACGCGCAGTTCGGCCAGATGGGCGGGACGATCTTCCTGCTCATCCTGCTCGACCTGCAGCGCGAGGGCTGGACCGAGCAGGCCGCGGCGCTGGAGGCGACGATGCGCGCGCGGGCCGAAGTCTGGCGCGAACTGGGCTACCCGTACGGCAGCGAGATGCCCTGGGACTCGACCGGGCAGGAGGAGGTCTACGCCTGGTGCAGGTACTTCGGCTTCGACGAGAAGGCGCTCGTCACGCTGAACGCCATCCTCGCCTACACTCCGGCGGTACCGCACTGGGGGTACAACGGAAGCGCGCGCAGGTACTGGGACTTCGTGTACGCGGGCAAGCTCCGCCGTATCGAGCGCCAGCTCCATCACTACGGCTCGGCGCTGAACACGATCCCGGTGCTCTCGGAGTACCGCGCCCACCCCGACGACCTCCACCTGCTGCGCGTCGGGTACGCGGGTCTGATGGGCGGAATCACGAACATCACCGAGGACGGGTTCGGCCCCAGCGCCTTCCACGCCTACCCCTCCACGCTGCGGATCGACGGGTACTCGGGCGACTACGGGCCGGGGTTCCTGGCGCACGCGATCAACACGGCCACGTACGTCGTGAACGACCCCGAATTCGGCTGGCTGGCGTTCGGGGGGAACCTGATGACGGACGGTACCGGCCCGGGCGGCGGCGCGGCCGGTGCCGTGGTTCGCGTCACCCCACTCGACGCGGCGCGCTCCCGTGTATACCTGGCTCCGATTGGCCTGTGGCTGACGCTGGACGCGGGCACGTTCGAGGCGGTGGAGCTGTTTGCCGACGGGGTTCGGGTGACGCTCTCGGCCGCGACGGCAACCCTGCTGGATGCGCGGCTGCGGGTCGAACAGCCGGCGGCGGTGGATGGCGTCGGGCGCATGGCTCCGGCCGGGGACTACGAGATGGAGCGGGGCGCCTACGTTGTGCCGCTCGGCCGGGAACCCACCCTGGTGGTGCTGGATCATGCTGAACCCGAATAGGCCGAGTCGGAAGATCACCGCACGAGGCGACAAATGAACCTCGTCGCGGCCATTTCACTCGCGCTTGCGGCGCAGGATGTCGGGTGCGTTCAGCCCGTCAGGACGGCGGGCGGGCTGGACTCCGCATTCGTAGCGACACGGCGTGACCTCGAGATTTCCCCAGCTTCCCGGGATCTTCGCTGCCGCCTGGCGGCGCTGCAGATGCAAGCCGGTGATTACCAGCAGGCCGATTCCATCCTGGTCCGGCTGCTCCGCGACGATCCGCGCGACCTGGAAGCCCTGCTGACCCGGGTTCAACTCCGGCGGCGCCAGTACCGCTTTGAGGATGCCGCCCGGACTCTCGCACGGGCCGCCGAGCTGTCGCCGGAGAGCTCCGAGGTCGGCCGGCTCCAAGGCAGGTTGGCCCTCGACAGGATGGATCTGCCCAGTGCCGACGCGAACTACCGGGAACTCCTTCGGCGCGACCCCAATTCGGCACGGGCAAGGTTGGGGCTGGGCGAGTACGCGTTCTGGACCGACCGGCATCAGGACGCCCTGGGACTCCTGCAGCAAGCGCTGGAGTTCGATCCGTCACTGGCCCCCGCCCACCTGCTGGCTGCCCGCATCCACCGTGAGGCACAGGCCAGCGCCGAGTGGAGGGCGTCCGTGCATCGGGCAGTCGAAGTCGATTCGCTTTCCGCAGATGCGCACGCGGCCCTGGCCTCCGTTCTCAGAAGCGACGGCGCACTCGACGATGCCTACCGGCACGCCCGGCGCGCCATCGACCTCGATCCGTTCTCTCTGGGCGCGCACTCCTATCTGGGCAACGGAGGATCGCTGTCCGGCTACGACTCGGCCTCAGCGGATCCGGGAGAGTTCGACGGTCGGTTGGGCGAGTTGTTGGCGCTCGGAGACGAACACCTGCTCGCCCGCCGCTATCGGGAGGCAACGGGGCCGTTTCACGAGGCTCTGACCCTCGATTCCGGCAACGCCGTGGCCCTCATGGGAATCGGTACGGCGCACTACTACCTGGGAGATTTCGAAACCGCGCTGGGCTGGTTCGAGCGGATCCTGGCTGAGCACCCCGGCTACGGGCTTGCGCACTACGGCGTCAGCTATGCGCTGCGACGAATGCGGGACCGCGTAGTCGCGGGTCTGGACGAGATGCGCGTGCTGTTCGAGCAGCGGGACGCGCCCGAGCCCCCAGGTCTGCGGGAAGTGTTCCCGGACTACGAGCGGCTCGACGAGGAACTGCAGAAGATCGTTCGCCTTTCCGTCGAACCCTTCAGCAACTACCTGCCCGCCCTGGCCGTGGCCGGCGCGACCTTCCATCTGCTCCCGTTTCACAAACTGCTCTGGCAGTCTCCCCACAAGGAAGGCACAAAGGGAAAGCGCACCTTCGACCTGCGCCTTTGGGACGACGTCAAGGGGCAGGGTGGCTTTCACGCCGTCGGAGGGGAGGAATGGGTGCGCGACGTGCGCTACCAGCGCTGGAACGTCGTGACGCACGAATTCACGCATCAGGTGCACGGCATGTTCCCGGAGAGTCTGCGAGCGGAGGTCGCCGGTCTTTTCCAGACGGCCAAGGTCGAACGGCGCACCCTGGACTACTACGCCGACTTCAACGAGATGGAGTACCTGGCCCAGGCCGCCGAGGCATTCATCTCGGAGATCAAGTTCACCGACCAGCGAGGCACGTCGAAACACACCCGGGACCAATTGGCCGCCAGGGACCCCGCGCTGTTCGAGTTCCTCAGCCGGGTGAACGATCGCGACAGCTACCGGGACGTGGAGATTCGGGCGTACCGCCAGAAAGGAAACACGCTGATCCGGGACGCCGATTTGACCTCGGCAGCGGCCGCGGCGAGGGAAGCTCTCGGACGGTACGGTGACCACCCCGATCTGCTCGCACTGCTCGCACGCACGCACCGGCTCCAGGGCAACTACGCCGAAGCGAGGAGTCTGCACCGCCTGGTAATCGACGCATTCCCGGAGGCGGCCGCCGGCTACACGGGGCTCGCGGAGGACGTGGTTCTCGAACGGCGGGACCATCGGCGCGCCATAGGGCTTCTACGCACCCTGGCCCGGCGGTACCCCGAATCGGCGGAGCCGAGGCTCAGACTCGCCGGCGTCTACCACCAGGCCGGTGAACTCGACAGCCTGGAGCTGGAGCTGGACGCGGCGCTGCGGATCGAGGGTTCCCCCAACCCGTACGGTGCAACCGCCGATCCCTGGATCCTGAGAGCGCGCAGCAAAATGCTGCGGGAGGATTGGACGGGGGCGGAGGAAGCCTTGCGCCACAGTCTCGAGTACATCAACCGTCGGAACCCTGCCGCCTGGGCGGATGTTGCGCTGGCCCAGCTGCGGACTGGACGAGCCGGAACGGCACGCGACGACCTCGCAACGGCCAGACTGCTGGACCCGGATGCCGCGCGAGTCCTGGAGGTCGAATCGGACTTCGCGGTCCACGACGGGGATACCGCGGCGGCACGGCTGCTTCTCGAGCGGATTCTGGAGCAGGATGGGCTCCATCTTCGGGCGGGAGTGAAGCTGAGCGAGCTGCTCGGGGACACGGACACCGGGCGTCTCCGGGTGCTCGTCGAACAGGCGTTGAACCAGATCACGGAGCCACGTCCCGTCACCTTCGTCTTCCGGGACGGAAGCCATGTTTCGCGGGGCGCTTTCGACGAGGCCACCGCTTCGAGGGTACTTACGCGGGCCGGTGTGCTCGCCGAGGATGACGGAGAACTGGCCCGGGCGCGCGAACACCACGAGAACGCGTTGAGCCGCTTCCGGTTCAACTTTCGGTCGGGCGTGGAATTGGTGCGCCTCTACGCAAGAGACGGTCGCGTCGAGGACGCGCGAGCCGTCCTTCGGCAGCTGGAGACCGTCGGTGCGCCGAGCCAATACCTGACCGAGGCCCGCGGCTTGCCGGGAGTCGAGCGGTGACCGCCCGGCATCGCCCGCATGTGGAGGCGGAGTTCACCGGAGCCGAGTGTAGTCCATGCGTGTGACCGAGGTCATCCATGCGGTCAACCTGCATGCCGACGGAGAGCCCGGAAGGGTCATCGTCGGTGGGGTGCTCGACGTACCGGGAACGAGCATGTTCGAGAAGATGCAGTACCTGCGGATCCACCGGGACCACATTCGCAAGCGCATGCTCCGCGAGCCGCGGGGTTACCCGGCTGCAAACTGCAACGTGATCCTGCCGCCGACCTGTCCGGAAGCGGATGCCGGCTTCGTGATCATGGAGCAGACCGAATATCCGCCCATGTCCGGCACGAACACCATCTGCGTCGCCACTGCTCTCATCGAGACCGGCATGGTGAAGGTGGAAGAGCCTCGGACTTCACTTGTCCTCGAGTCGCCCGCCGGGCTGATCCGCGTACAGGCCGACGTGGCCGCGGGCAAGGTCGAGCGTGTCACCTTCGAGAACGTGCCCGCTTTCGCGGTCCACACCGACGCCGTGATCGAGGTCCCGAATCTGGGCCGGGTGTCCGTCGATGTCGCGTGGGGAGGCATGTTCTACGTCATCGCGGACGCGGAGCCGTTGGGACTGGAACTCGTGCCCGAGCGTGCAGGCGAGATCACCCGAGTCGGGGAGATGATCAAGGCCGCCGCGCGCGAACAACTGCCCGTTGCGCACCCGGAGAACCCGGAGATCGCCGGGATCACGATCGGCGTGATTTCAGGGCCGCCGAGTCGGCCGGACGCGACGCTGAAGAATGCGGCGGTCGTCTCCACGGGCACGCTGGATTGGGACCGGCCCGAGTCCTGGACGGGTGCGCTGGACCGCTCGCCGTGCGGAACCGGCACGTGCGCGAAGATGGCCGCGCTCCATGCGAAGGGCCGCCTCGCGCTGAATGAGGACTTTCACCACGAGGGCATTCTGGGCACCGTCTTCACCGGCCGCCTGGTGAGGGAAGCACGGGTGGGCCCCTACCCCGCCGTCGTTCCGACACTCGGCGGCCACGCGTGGATTACCGGCTTTGGGCAGTACGTGGTCGATCCCGACGACCCGTTTCCCGAGGGCTACACAGTCGGCGACATCTGGGGCGCCGGCGGAGCTTTCTCGTGAGCGTTGGAAACGACAGCGGTCGGTCTTACCCGGCGGGGCGCCCCGGCCTCCAGCTTCTGTCTCCCATGAACCTCTCGATGGGCGCGGAGAGCGCCGCGTCGTAGTCCCGCAACTCGCCCCGGGTGTCCACGTGGTTGTGGATGCCTCCCAGGGCCTCCGGCTTTGGTTCCACCGCGACTTCCTCGCCACAGGCGAGCACGGCCAGAGCGGCTGGAAAGAGAAAGCGACGCACTGCCGTGCTCCTTTCATCCACTCGGTTGTGCCGAACACGTCACCGGCCGGATCCGCTTTCCGTGGAAGATGTCCATGGGAATGTGATGCGTGTCGAAGACCCTGCCGATAAGTTCGCTCAATACGGGATCGTAGGCTTCGAACTCTTCTGGTGACTCTACCTTGACGTTCCCGGCAAAACACTCGCCGTAGTTCGAGAAGAACCACCACTGCACACCCTCCGCCCAGTATTCGTTGGCATTCGTCGTCGCGTAGTGCCTGCGTCCATCGTCGTGCTGATACTTGTTTGCGGACATCGCGGCCTCGTAGGCATCCCGGATCTCCTGGGCCATATCGGGGTCCACGTCCCGGATCGCGCGGTGGATCGCGTGGGCGAACTCGTGGACGAAGATGTGCTCTCCGAAGTAGCGGGTGTCGGGATACCCGAGGATGTTCTCCTCCGCCCCGGTCGTCGGGTTCCCTCCGAGCCCCCGGGAGCGGTTGGCGTGATAGTCGCGGTCCGCCTGCATGACCGGTTCATCCCGCGGCGCACCGGGGCGCTTCATCGACGCGTATTCCGGGATGTCCATGGTCATTTCCACTTCGGCGATGACGCCCGTGCGCCAGTTCCGAGCGACCATCGAGGCGCGCAGATCCGACCGGGTCGACAACATCGTGTTGATGATGTCGCGGACGACCAGCAGGGCGATGTCGGGGACCTTGGTAGACGCAAGCACCGGAATCCCAGCGGCGTCCACGTACTTCTGGTAGAACGGATCGACACCGAGCGATTCCGGCACTGGGCCGACCGTGGCCGCGATGTAGTCGTGGATGAGTGCGACTGGCTGGCCGGTTTCCGACTCCTCCCGGGCACGTTCCGCCCGGTTGCGCTCGGCCGCCGCACGCGCCTCTGCTTCGGTACGCGGACGCCTTTGCTGGCTCATGGCGGTTTCGGTCACGCCCACCAAAAGGAAGGGGGCCACAAGGCAGCTGCATGTCAATCTTCGCACGGGTGTCCCTCCTTTTCGATTCACTGAGCGGCGACAGCCGGCTCATGCCATCGAAATGAAGTCCTCGCCATCGCTCAAGCCAGCCCCTCGCGCCGCCACACGCACCGCTTCCCGTCCTGTCATCCGGGCCACTGCGCCCACATGGAGCGCTCGCGGAAACTCCCCGGCCGCGCGCATCGACCGCACCGGCGCGCCGTGGATTGCCTGTCCCAGCTTGCGTGGGTCGACTTCGATGAAGGCCAGCACGGGTACCCCTTGCCGCAGGAATTCGAGCGCCAGAGCCTTGCCGGTTGGGCCCGCGCCCCAGATCACCACGCCTTCGCGCCCGATCAGCAGGCTGCGGCGCAGGTGGTGCACCCGACAGGCCCGGAACGCGTCCAGCGAATACGCGGGGTGGGTGCGGCTCAGGCGCCCGTCGCCGTTCCCCCAGTCGAGGAGCACGCGCGGAACGGCCACGAATCGCTCTCCGCGGCGCCACAGCCGCAGCAGCAGGTCGTAGTCCTCGGGCCAGCCGCGGTCGCGGTAGCCGCCGACGGCGGCAAGCGCCACGCGCCGGAACATGAACGTCGGGTGGGCCAGGGGGCACTCCACGAAGATGTTGGACGCGACGGCTTCCCAGTCGGTCATCGCATTGAGCCATGCCGCGTACTCGGCGGCCCGCGGGGTAACGCCGGATGCCGGGACGTAGCGCACGCCGGTGCCACATCCGGCGAGGCCGGGAGCGCGTTCGAGAAGATCGAACTGGGCAGCCAGCCGTGCGGGGTGGGAGACATCGTCCGCGTCCATGCGCGCGACGTAGCGGCCCCGCGCTGCGGCGAGGCCGCACTGCAACGCCGCCACGATGCCCCGGGGTTCGGTGCGCAACACGCGGAAGCGCCCATCGCGCTGTTCCCACGCCCGCGCGACCAGCTGCGTATCGTCGCGGGAACCGTCATCCACGACCACGACCTCGAAGCGCGCCAGGGTCTGTATGGCCAGGGACCGCAACGCGGCCTCCAACGTCACGGCACCGTCGCGCACCGGCAGCACGACGGAGACAAGAGGCACGCGAGGCCCCTCATCTGTGGACCCCCTCACGCGCCGCTCCGCGCCACCGCGCCGACAAGATCGCCCAGGAACCGCCCCGTCACGCTCTCGGGCACCGTGGCCACGTCTTCGGGCCTCCCCATGGCGACGACCCGGCCCCCGCGCTCCCCCGCTCCCGGGCCCAGATCGACGACCCAGTCCGCTTCCCTGATCACATCGAGGTCGTGCTCCACCACGATCAGCGTGTTGCCGGCGGCCACCAGCTTGCGGAGCACCGTGTTGAGCTGTGCGACATCCTCGCCCGAGAGGCCGGTGGTCGGCTCGTCCAGGATGTAGACCTTGCGCGCCCCCTTGCGCGATGCGGCGCCGATCAGCTCGCGCGCGATCTTGAGGCGCTGCGCCTCGCCGCCCGAAAGGTGCGTGGCAGGCTGACCCAGACGGAGGTAGCCGAGCCCCACCTGCTGCAGGTGCCACAGCGCCTGGCCGAGCTTCGGTTCGCGCAGGAAGAACCGTATGGCGCGATCGACGGTGAAGTCGAGCACTTCGTTCACGTTGTGGCCGCGCACCTCGACCTCGAGGACTTCCGGGCGGTAGCGCCTTCCCTCGCATACCTCGCAGGGCACGTGAAGGTCGGCCATGAAGACCATCTCGACGCGCACGAAACCCGCGCCGGAGCACTCCTCGCAGCGCCCTCCCTTCACGTTGAACGAGAAGCTGCGCGGCTCCAGCCTCCGGGTTCGCGCCGACTGCTGGCTTGCGAAGATGCGCCGGATCTCGCCCCACGCCCTGACATAGGTGATCGGGTTGGAGCGGGGAGTGCGGCCGATCGGACTCTGGTCGATGAGCACGACGTCGTCGACATGCCCGAGCCCGCTGAGCGCGCGCCAGGAGCCGACCACCTCGCCCAGATGCTTCCTGGCGGAGGTGCGGCCCTCTCGCAGCTCGCGTTCGAGAGCGCGGTAGAGAATGTCGTGCACCAGCGTGGACTTCCCCGACCCCGACACGCCGGTGACCGCGGTCATCGCGCCCACCGGGAACTCGGCCTCGACGCCGCGGAGGTTGTGCAGCGTCGCACCCGTCACGCGGATGCGCGCGCCGTCGACCGGACGCCGCGACCTCGGCGGCCACGATTCCATCGCTTCGCCGGACACCAGGCGTGACACGTAGCGCCCCGTGTTCGTTTCGGAATCGGCCAGCTCCCCGGGCGAGCCCTCGAAGACGACCTCGCCGCCCAGATCACCCGACCCCGGTCCCAGCTCCACCACGTGGTCGGCCGCCTGGATCGCGGTGGCGTTGTGTTCGACCACCACGACGGTGTTGCCGCCGTCGCGCAGGCGGTCGAGGAGCCTCAGAAGGGCGTCGATGTCCTGTGGGTGGAGACCGATCGAGGGCTCGTCGAGCACGTACAGCGTGTCCACGAGACGTGAACCCAGCGAGTTCGCCAGCGAAATGCGCTGGGCCTCGCCGCCGGAAAGCGTGCGCATCTGGCGGCTCAGGGTCATGTAGCCGAGTCCCACGTCCACCAGAAACCGCGTCCTGGCACGCAGTTCCCTCAGAATCGTGGCGCCGATCCGCGCTTCCATGGGGCGCAGGTCGAGACTCGCCAGCCAGTCGGGCAGCTCTCCGATCGGAAGTTCGCTCGCGCCACCGATGTCCAGCCCACCGACCGTGACATGGCCCGCCTCGGGGCGCAGCCGGGATCCGCCGCAGGCCCTGCACGGCAGAGGACGCTGGTACTGCCGCAGGAAGATCCTTATGTACTGCTTGTACCTCTTGGGCTCCTTCGACGCCAGGAATCCCATGACGCCCCGGAAGGAACCCTTCCCGTAGAGGACGCTGTCGCGGAAGACAGAGGGCAGCTCCCCCCACGGCGTGTAGTTCGATACGCCCTCGCGGGTGGCGAACCTCCGCAACGCTGTGCGTTCCCGTGTGTAGCGAGGCTTTGCCCAGGGGTCGACCGCGCCCTGTTCCAGAGACAGTTCCGGGTTGGGCACGATCAGCGCGGGATCGTACTCGAGCGTGGCGCCGAATCCGGTGCAGACGGGACAGCTGCCGTAGGGATTGTTGAATGAGAAGAGCTTGGGCTCCGGCTCGAGGAAAGCGGTTTCCGGGTGGCGCGGGCACCGGAACGCCTCGGAGAACCGGGTGCCAGGCTCGGCATCCGCCCCGGCGGGGATCACCACAGCCTCCCCTTCTCCCTCGCGGAAACAGGTGGTAAGGGAGTCGGCCACGCGGTCGTGCCAGCCCTGGTCGGGCTCCTTCACCACCTTCATGCGGTCCACTACAACCGTCACGTCGCGGGCCTGGCCCAGATCCGGCACCGTGACCCCCGGCTCGGCACCCGGCGCGAGAAGCTCGGACAGCTCCGCGGGCACGCCGTCCGCGATCACGCGCACGAACCCCAGCGCGCGCAGGTTTTCGGCGACCAGCCGGTGGGAGACGCGGTCGCTGCGGGTCAGCGGGAAGCCGATCATGATCCGCGTTCCCGGAGGCAGGCCGGACACGGCGTCGGCGGCGCTGCCCACCGAGTCGGGTCGGACCTCGTCGCCGCAATCGGGGCAGTGCGTGCGCCCGACGCGGGCGTAGAGGAGGCGAAGGAAGTCGTGGACCTCGGTCGCGGTGCCCACGGTGGAGCGGCTCGAGGTGGTGGGGTTGCGCTGTTCGATGGCCACCGCCGGGCAGAGGCCTTCGATCCGGTCGACATCGGGCTTCTCGAGGCGGTCGAGGAACTGCTTGGCGTAGGTGGAAAGGGCTTCCACGTAGCGCCGCTGACCCGCCGCGAAGAGGGTGTCCAGCGCGAGCGACGACTTGCCCGAACCGGAGGGCCCGGTGACCACGGTGAGCGCGTTGCGGGGGAGATCCAGGTCGATCCCCTTCAGGTTGTGCTGGCGCGCGCCCCTGATGCGAATCGGCTCTTGCATGAACCTCCGAGTACCTCGTCGATCCTGTCCGGGGACCGCACCGTTGCCATAACGCGCGGTTTCCCCGACCGTGGAACGGCTGGCGCGCCGCAAATACGGCCGCCGTGCCCACAATCTACCAGCACGGAAGACGTCGTCATGGACATCTATCCCCGCACCGACTACCGCGGCCTGGACCGCTACCTCCCCGACCGCTCGCCCATCGCCGCCGATCTGAGCGACAACCGAAACCTCTGGGGCGCCCATCCCGCCGCGCTGGCAGTGCTCGCGGGCGCAGGCACGACGGAAGCCTCCGAGTACCCCGGCAGCTACTCCGAGCGCCTCGTGGACGCCGTCGCCGGCCAACTCGGGATCGGCGCGGAGAACGTGACGACGGGCGCGGGCGGCACCGGAGTGCTGGATGCGCTGATGCGTGCCGTGGCACCGACCACCATGCGCTACCTCGACCCCGGCTGGCCCGCCGCGGGAATGCTCGCGGTCATGAACGGGCACAGGCCGGTGCCGGTGGAATGGAGCGTCGGTCTGGACGACCCGGTGGCCTTTGCCGGGTCCGAACCCGCCATCGTGTTCGCGCCGAATCCGGGCAACCCGACCGCCGAAGCGATCCCGGACGAATGGATGCGGACGGTTCAGGAACGCACCGAAGCGGTCGGCAGCATCCTGATCATCGACGAAGCCTACGGCGAGTACAACCGCGGCCTGGCCGACACGACGCCTTTCGACATGGCGCTGGCCGGCGAGCGCACGATCTGCGTCAAGACGCTGTCCAAGGCGTACGGCCTGGCCGGACTCCGCGCGGGGTACGGAGTGGGCAGTGCGTCGCTGATGCTGGAGGTGGACAAGGGACGCGGTCCCTTCGTGGTGTCGGGCGTAACGTCGGCGGCTGCGGCGGCCGCGATCTCCAGCGAGTTGTCCTGGCTTGAGGACACGATTGCCGAGACCCTCGTCAATCGCGAGCGCGTGCAGTCATCGCTCAAGCACCGGGGCTACGAAGTTCCGACCTCGGCGGCCAACTTCGTCTTCATCCTCCGCCCCGAAGACGAACTCGACGACATGACCCGGCGGCTGGAGGGCTGCGGCGTGCGGGTTCGGCCCTTCCGGGGACCCACGAAGCTGGCGAACGGGCTGCGCGCCACGGTCGGTCCGTGGGACAGGATGCAGCGGCTGCTGGACGGGCTCGACCTGGTGGCGGCCGGCGCGGTCTAGCCAGCACGTGGAAGGAAGCCCGCGGTGAGCACCGGCTACGAGGAGGAGGTCCTCGGCAAAGCGTACGACTCGCGCCTGATGGCCCGCCTGCTCCGCTACCTGCGCCCGTACAGATGGCAGGTCGCGGGCGCGCTGGTGCTGCTCATGCTGGCGTCGCTCCTCGGGGTCGTCGGCCCCTACCTCACCATGATCGCGCTGGACGAAGCGATCCCCCGCGGCGACGGTCGCCAGCTCGCCTTCCTGGCCATCCTCTTCCTCTCTGCGACGGTCCTCATCTTCGTCTTCGAGTACGTCCAGGCGCTGGTGACCACCTGGCTGGGGCAGCGCGTCATGTACGACCTGCGCACCCAGGTCTTCCGCAAGCTGCAGCAGCTCGACCTGGCCTTCTACGACCGCAACCCCGTCGGCCGCCTGATGACGCGGATCACGTCCGACGTCGAGACGCTCAACGAGCTCTTCAGCTCGGGCGTGGTCACGGTCTTCGGCGACCTCTTCATCCTCTTCTTCATCGTCGCGGCCATGCTGCAGATGGACACCGAACTCGCACTGGTCACCTTCAGCGTGCTGCCGTTCGTGGGCTACACCGCCTTCGTCTTCCGCTCGCGCATCCGATCCTCCTACCGCGACATCCGCGTCCGCCTCGCGCGCCTCAACGCCTTCCTGCAGGAGCGTTTCACGGGAATCCGCGTCGTCCAGCTCTTCAACCGCGAGGGCGCCGATCTCCGGCGCTTCAAGGACCTCGACGACGACTACCTGAACGCACACCTCCGCTCGATCACCTACTACGCGCTCTTCTTCCCCGTAATCCAGCTCTTCACGGCGATGGCGCTGGCGCTGATCATCTGGTACGGCGGAGGCGCCATGATCCAGGGCGCCGTCACCATCGGGGTCCTGGCCGCCTTTCTCGACTACGCCCGCCGCTTCTTCCGCCCCATTCAGGACCTTTCCGAGAAGTACAACCTGCTGCAGGGCGCGATGGCGTCGTCGGAACGCATCTTCCGGCTTCTCGACCGCGAGCCGGCGATCGTCGATGCCGGGGTACCCACGGCGCTGCCCACCGACTCGCCGGGCGAGATCCGCTTCGAGAACGTGTGGTTCACCTACCGCGGCGGCGACCGCGACTGGGTGATCCGCGACCTCTCCTTCAAGGTCGCTCCCGGCGAGAAGCTGGCCATCGTCGGACATACCGGAGCCGGCAAGACTACGATCATCAATCTGTTGATGAGGTTCTACGAGCCCCAGCGGGGACGCATCCTGATCGACGGCGTGCCGATCAACCGGCTGCGCCTGCGTGATTTGCGCAGTCGGATCGGCCTCGTTCTCCAGGACATCTTTCTCTTCAGCCAATCGGTGGACTACAACGTGAGACTTGGCTCCACCGACATCGACGCGGCCGCGGTGGACTCGGCGCTGGAAGCGGTCGGGGCCGCCCCCTTCGTGGAACGGCTCCCGGAGCAGACGGCCCAGCCGCTGGGCGAACGGGGAGCCAGCCTCTCGGTGGGCGAACGGCAGCTCCTCTCCTTCGCGCGTGCGCTCGCCTTCGACCCCGCAATACTGGTGCTGGACGAAGCGACCAGTTCGGTCGATTCCGAGATCGAGGCGCGGATCGAGGAGGCCACCGACCGCCTCATGCACGGCCGGACGTCACTCGTGATCGCCCACCGCCTCTCGACCGTGCAGGGCGCCGACCGGATCCTGGTCATGCACCACGGCAAGCTCGTCGAGGAAGGCAGTCACGGTACCCTGCTGGCCCGGGAAGGTCTGTATCGCCGTCTCCACGAACTCCAGTTCGCGGGCGCGGTGGCCTGAGCGTCGCGGGCGTCGCGGCGAAGGGCTGCGCGCCCCTACGTCGGCTGGTCGAGCGGTCTGACCAGCACCTCGCTCACGGCCACATGCGGCGGCGAGGTCACAGCGTACAGGACCGCCTGGGCGACGTCGTCGGCCTGCAGCGCCCGTTTGTCCGCCCAGCGCTCCGCCCAGGCCTCGCGTGCCGCGGCATCGGGCACCGTGTCGATCAGCTCCGTGTCGACGTATCCGGGCTGAATATCGGTGGTGCGGATCCCGTGCTCCGCACCGAGCTCCAGGTGGAGCCCCCAGGACAGACAGCGGACCGCGAACTTGGTCGCGGCATACACCGTGCCGCCCGGGAACGGACGCCGCCCGGCTATGGAGCCCACGTTGACGATGTGCCCGCTTCCCCGTTCGAGCATGTGCGGAAGCACTGCGCCGATGCCGTGCAGCACCCCGTTGACGTTCACGTCCACCATGCGGGTCCAGTCCTCGACGCGCGCCTCCGTCAGGGGTGAGAGCGGCATGATCCCCGCGTTGTTCACGAAGATGTCCACGCGGCCGAAGGTGTCCACGGCCCTGGCCACGAGGGCCCGCATCTCCCCGAGGCTCGTCACGTCCGTCTGCACCGCGACGGCACGGGCACCGCTGCCCTGGAGTTCCCGCGCGTCGTCCTCGAGTCGCTCCCTGCGGCGGGCGGCGAGCACGACGGCCGCACCCTCTGCCGCAAGAGCGCCGGCTACGGCCCGGCCGATTCCGGACGACGCGCCCGTGACGACCGCAACCTTGCCGGTGAGACTGCTGCTGGATGTGTTCTCCACGGAGTTGCCTTCCTGGGATTCGGGGAATACTGGCGGTGCACGTTCCGCGCTGACACTTTGATGATCGCAGGGTGTAGTGTGTAACGATAACCTCACGCGGCCACCCTGCCGACACCGGAATACCCGATCCGGATCTTGAAATGGACAGAGTCGATCTGACGCACCTTATACGCCCCGGTGCACGGCGCTCCCGGCGTCGCCCGGCGGGCGGTACATCCCGCAGCACGGTCGCGGACTACGAGCAGCGCGTCAGAGGCGACGCTTCCCTGTCGGATCTCGACCTGGATCTCGCGAAGTCCTTTCTGAAGGACACGCCGTCGGGTGGCAAACCGGTGCTCGACGCGCTTCGGGACTACGAACTTGTCAGGGGCAACGCGCCGGACTGGGGAATCACCAACGCGGCGCTGCTGCTGTTCGCCGGCACCTCCGCGCGCCACTGGAATCCCGGATCGGGGATCCGCGTGATCCGTGCCGCTGGCACCGCGCGACTCGTCGGCCACCGTCAAAGCGTTACGTGGATGGCTTATGCGGGTCCGCCACTCGCCAGTGCGATCGACGAAGGGATTCGCCTTGCACGGGAACAGATCGGCTCTTCCGAGCACCTTCGGCGCATCTTCTTCCGCGATGTTCCGGAGTACCCGGAGTTCGCATGGCGCGAAGTCGTCATGAATGCCATCGCCCACCGGGACTATGACGGAATCGCCGAGATCGAGATCGTGTTCTACGACGACCGTGTTGAAGTTACGAATCCCGGCCTCCCGCTTGAACCGTTTTCGAAAACCGATGTCAACGAAGGCAGAGTGGTTTACAACACGCGCAATCCGTTGTTGAACAGGGTGTTGAAGGACAAGAAACTTGTGAGCTGCAAAGCCTCGGGACTTGTGCGTGTCTTCAAGGACATGGAGGATTCCCTGCTTGTCGAACCGGAGATTGCCAACAACAGCGGACGATTCACCGTAACGCTGTACAACGGTCCCCAGTTTGCAACCTCGGGTCCCGGCTGGAGCCGGATTGTCGGCAGGCTTCCGATCGACGTCGATCAGAAACGCATGTTGCTGGCCTGCCCGGACGGCTTCACCGAGGACGACTACCAGCGGCTCAATTCGGTTTCCGGGGATGAAGCGCGGCGGCAGATCCAGGGGCTCGTTGATGGCGACATCGTCACGCCCGTGACGAACCGTGGCGAATCGCACTGCACGTACTACCTCACCCCGGATCTCGATGCGAACCGCTGGTTTCTGGAAGACCGCATACCGAAGCTCCGCGAGCACTTCCAGAAGCACGTGCGTCTGGGCAACGTCGACTACCGGGAGATTTTCGGGGTCAGCTATCCGACCGCAAGGCGGGAACTCGATGCCCTGGTCGAGCAGGGTTTTCTGAGGGCCGGGGGGCGGGGACGGGCGCTTCACTATCTGCCGACAATGGCGCTGCGAAAATCCGACCCCTGACGGACCCGGGAGCGTCCAACGTAGTTTGAGTCGTCGTATCTTCAGTACTCATGGACAGTCTCTTTTGGCAACATGAAAGGAAAGCAAGATGGGTTTTCTGGCAATCGCCGCGGTTCTGATCGTGATCGGGGCAATCGTACGCACGATCCCGTCCGCGAACGCGAAGATCCCGAACAAGCTGGTTGGCACGGTGGTCATGGTCGTCGGCCTCGTCCTCGTCGTGATGAACACGGTGGTGGTCATCCGCGTGGGCGAGGTGGGTGTGGAGCACTTCCTGGGAAGAGTCTCGGACCGGCCGCTCGAGGCCGGGGTGCGCGTGATCAACCCGCTGGCCACGGTCGAGAGGATGTCCGTCCGCGAGCAGTCCTTCCCCGCGCAGGGAAGCGTGGAACAGATCGAGGCGCAGACATCCGAACAGCTGAACGTCGCGCTCGAGGTGTCGATCATCTTCCAGATCAATGGAGGCAATGCGCCGAGCCTCTACCAGCGCATCGGCTCGGAGAACGAGATCAAGCGCCAGATCGTGTTGAACGCCGTCAGGAACGGAGTGCGCGACGCTGTGGCGACCAAGTCGATCAACGACATCTTCTCGCCCAACCGGCGTGACATTGCCGACGCCATGCGGACGGAGATCCAGGCCAAGGCGGGAGACCGGATCGAGGTCAGGGACGTATTCGTGCGGGACATCCAGGCCCCGCCGCGTGTCCGCGAGGCGATCGAGCAGAAGCTGGAACGCGAGCAGCAGGTCGCGGCGGAGGAGTTCCAGACCCAGATCATCCAGGAACAGGCCCGGCAGCAGGCCGAGGAGGCCAAGGGAATCGCGGAGGCCCAGCAGATCATCTCCGAGGGGCTGACGCAGGAGTACCTGACCTTCTTCTACATCCAGCAGCTGGCACAGATGCCCGAGGGGTCGCTGGTCTACGTTCCGACCGAGGGCGGCATCCCGCTCATCAGGAACCTGGGCGGCGGCAGGTAGGAGACTCCGGCGTGATCCCGACCGCCAGGAGGTCCCGCGCGGGGCGGCGGCCGCGCGCAAGGGCGCTCGCGGCCGCCGCCTGCATCGTCGTGGTGGCGGCCGCGCTCTGGCCCGGATCGGCGTGCTCGCCCATCTACGTGATCAAGGCCGGGTGGGCCGAGGCGAAGATCCTGAGCGCGCGCCGGCCCATTCCCGAGGTGATCCTCTCTCCCGACACCGACGAGCGTACCCGGGGCAAGCTGTCGCTGGCCCGCGAGGCCCGCGAGTTCGCGATGAACATGCTGCGGCTGGACGTGGGCGACAGCTACACGACGTACACGGAACTGGACCGCGACACCCTGGCGATGGTGCTGTCGGCGGCCCACCGCGACCGGCTCGCGCCCGTGACATGGTGGTTCCCGATCGTGGGCCACGTGCCCTACCGGGGATTCTTCGACCTGAATGAAGCGCTTCGCGAGCAGGAGAAGCTCGAAGAGGAAGGATTCGACACCTACCTCAGGCCGACGTCCGCCTTCAGTACGCTTGGCTGGTTTTCCGATCCGCTGCTCTCGACCGTCGTGAGGTACGACGAGGTCGAGCTGGTGACGACAATCATCCACGAGCTGTCCCACAACCACCTGTTCGTTCCGGGCCAGGCGCGCTTCAACGAGAGCTTCGCGACGTGGGTGGGTCGCAGCGGCGCCGCCGAGTTCTTCTGCACGCGCGAAGGAGGAGGACCCGACACCGTCTGGTGCAAGCGCGCGCAGGACCGATGGGAGGACGTACAGCGCTTCTCGCTCTTCATCGACGGACTGGTGGCCGATCTCGAGGCGGTCTACGGAGATGCGACGATGACGAGCCAGGAGAAGGTCGCGCGCCGGGACGAGATCCATGCGTTCCACCGCAGGCGCTTTCGCGAAGAGGTGCAGCCACGATTCGTCGCGCTGACCTTCGCCAGCTTCGAGACCCTTCCCCTCAACAACGCGACCCTGCTCAGCCGAATGCGGTACTACCACCGGCTGCCCGGCTTCGACGCCTTTCTGAAGGCGAACGGGGGATCGCTCGCCGAGGCGGTCGAGGCACTGCGGATCGGGATTGAGAACGCGGACAATCCCTTCGGGATCCTGCCCGAAACGACGGGCGGATCGGGCGTCGGGCTGTAAAAGGCCCTCCCCCTCTTTTAGCTTTCGGACTTGGTCTGAAGCCGGGCCCGCCTACCCGCAACCCAGGAAGGAAAGACGCGGCGATCCCCGCAGGGTGCAGAGCCGAACCGATCGACCCGCCATGCCTTCGAACGTTGACAACGCCTACGACCCCAGCGCGGTGGAACACCGCTGGCAGGCGAGGTGGGACCGCGACGGCACCAACGCCTTCACGCTCGATGAGCTGCGCAGCGCCGAACGTCCCTTCTTCAACCTGATGATGTTCCCATACCCTTCCGCGGAAGGGCTGCACGTGGGGAACATCTACGCCTTCACCGGAGCCGACGTTTACGGACGCTTCAAGCGGCTGCAGGGGTACGATGTCTTCGAGCCGATCGGGTTCGACGCCTTCGGCATCCACTCCGAGAACTTCGCGCTGAAGACCGGGGTTCACCCGAGCCGGCTGATTCCGGGCAACATGGCCAACTTCCGCCGGCAGTTGCGCCGCATCGGGGGCATGTTCGACTGGACCCACACGGTCGACACTACCGACCCCGACTACTATCGGTGGACCCAGTGGATCTTCGTTCAGTTCCTGAAGAACGGGCTGGCGGAGAAGAAGGAGGCGCCCGTCAACTGGTGCCCGTCGTGCATGACCGTGCTCGCAAACGAACAGGTCATCGTCGGGGAATGCGAGCGCTGCGGCACCGCGGTCGAACAGCGCTTCATACACCAGTGGTTCCTGAGGATCACCGACTATGCGGACCGGCTTCTGGAGAACCTGAAGCACATCGACTGGTCGGACACGACCCTGAAGGCGCAGTACAACTGGATCGGACGTTCGGTGGGCGCGCAGCTTCGCTTCCCGGTCGCGGGCGCGGACGATCTGGGCGTCGAGGTGTTCACCACGCGTCCGGACACGGTGTTCGGCGCGACATACGTGGTGCTCGCCCCGGAGCATCCCCTGGTCGATGCCGTCACGAGCGACTCCTGCCGCCAGGCCGTGGAAGCCTATCGGGCCAGGACTCAGGCGATGGACCTGGTGGCTCGGAAGAAGATCGAGAAGGAAAAGACCGGGGTCTTCACCGGCGGGTATTGCATCAACCCCGCCACGGGGGAACGCGTGCCCGTGTGGATCGCCGACTACGTGCTCATGGGATACGGCACGGGAGCCATCATGGCGGTGCCCGGACACGACGAGCGTGATTTCGACTTCGCGCACGCGCACGGGCTGCCCATCAGGAGAGTGATCGCGGCCCCCGGTGAGGACGCGGCCACTCCCTTGTCGATCGCCTACGAGTATCCGACCGGCACGCTGGTCAACTCGGGACGCTACGACGGAGTGCCCGTGGACGAGGCGAAGAGGGCGATCGTGGACGAACTCGCCGCGGAAGGTCTCGCCGAGAGCCGGGTCACCTACCGACTCCACGACTGGTGCATTTCGCGGCAGAGATACTGGGGCCCGCCCATTCCCGTCATCAACTGCGACCACTGCGGCGCGGTCCCCGTACCCGAGGAGGACCTGCCGGTCGAGCTTCCGCACGTGGAGGACTTCAGGCCGGACCAGTCGGGGATCAGCCCGCTGGCGCGGGTCAGGGAGTGGTACGAAGTGCCCTGCCCCTCCTGTGACCGCGACGCCGCGCGCGAGACCGACGTGTCCGACGTCTTCCTGGACAGCGCCTGGTACTTTCTGCGCTACCCCTCCACCGACTTCGACGACAGCCCCTTCGACGCCGAGATCACTCGCCGCTGGCTTCCGGTCGACATGTACATCGGCGGCAACGAGCACGCGGTCCTGCACCTGCTGTACTCGCGCTTCGTGGTGATGGCGCTGCACGACATGGGATGGCTGGACTTCGAGGAGCCCTACGACCGGTTCCGCGCGCACGGCCTGATCATCCGCGAAGGCGCCAAGATGTCGAAGAGCAAGGGCAACGTCATTATCCCGGACCCGATCATCGAGCGCTACGGAGCCGACACGTTCCGGCTGTATCTCATGTTCCTGGGACCCTTCGTCGAAGGCGGAGACTACCAGGACCAGGGAATATCCGGCCCACACGGCTTCCTCCACCGCCTCTGGGAGTCCGTGGTCCCCGAGAACGGCGAACTCCCCACCGGCGATCCCGATCCCGCCGTCGACCGCAAGCTCCATCGGACGATCCACCGCGTCACCGACCAGATCGCGAATCTGCGCTACAACACGGCCATCGCGGCGATGATGGAGTACCTCAATGCGGTGCGCGCCGGCGGCCGCACGCCCGCGCGGGCCGAGGTCGAGCCCCTGGTCGGCATGGTTGCGCCGTTCGCACCGCACATCGCCGAGGAACTCTGGCAGCGTCTCGGCAACGAAGGGAGCATCTTCGACGACGCCAACTGGCCCGAATGCGATCTCGAGAAGTGTGTCGAGCAGCACGCCCGGATCGCCGTGCAGGTGAACGGCCGGGTGCGCGGCACCGTCTCCGTGCCGGTGGGTGCCGGCAGGGACGAAGTCGTGGCGCAAGCCAGGGCCGAGCCCAACGTGGCACGCCACCTGGAGGGTACGGAGGTGCGCCGAATCGTCCACATTCCGGATCGGCTTCTGAATCTCGTGGTGGCGCAGGCCGTCGCAGCCGGAAAGTGACCGGAACATCCGCGAAGAGACTCTGACGAGAAAACGAGGCTGACGCGATGCCCCAAGCCGTGGGCAGGTCCACAGGCACCGAAAAGCTGGCAATCGACACGATCAAGGTTCTGGCAATGGACGCCGTTCAGGCGGCCAGGTCGGGGCACCCGGGTACACCGATGGCACTTGCGCCGGTCGGCTACGTCCTTTGGACGCGGCACCTCAGGCACAATCCTCGCGATCCCGGCTGGTTCAACCGCGACAGGTTCGTCCTGTCGGCCGGGCACGCCTCGATGTTCCTCTACAGCCTGCTGTACCTGACCGGCTACGATGTCTCGCTGGACGACATCCGCCGCTTCCGCCAGTGGGGCAGCAGCACCCCCGGCCACCCCGAATTCGGCCATACCCCCGGCGTGGAGACGACCACGGGCCCCCTCGGCCAGGGTGTCGCCAACACCGTCGGCATGGCACTCGCCGAGCGCTGGCTCGCCGCCCGCTACAACCGGCCGGGTCACGAGATCGTCGACCACCACACCTACGCGCTCTGCTCCGACGGCGACCTCATGGAGGGCATCTCCCACGAGGCCGCCGAAATCGCCGGGCACCAGCGCCTCGGCAAGCTCATCTGGATCTTCGACGACAACCGCATCACGATCGAGGGCTCGACCGACCTGGCCACGGCCACCGACCACGGCCGGCGCTTCGAAGGGTACGGATGGCACACCCTGTCCGTAGACGACGGCACCGACCTCGACGCCATCGACGCGGCGCTCACCGCGGCCAGAGCCGAGACCGCCCGCCCATCGCTCATCGTGCTCCGCACCGTCATCGCCGAGGGCAGCCCCAACATGGCGGGGTCGGCCTCGACGCACGGCGCCCCCCTCGGCGGGGACGAGATCGCCGCCACCAAGCTCAACATCGGATACCCGTCGCTGGAGCCTTTCCACGTCGAGCCCGCCGCCCTCGAGCACTGGCGCGCCCGGGGCGCGGCCGGAGCCCGCTCGCAGACAACGTGGACCCGGCGCCTCAAGGCCTACCGCACCGCGTTCCCGGACCTGGCGGCCGAGTTCCAGCAGGCGATCTCGGGCGAGCTGCCCGCCGGCTGGGAGGACTCGCTCCCGGACCTCAGCACCGCACCGGCGACCGCGACCCGCAACCATTCCGGCAAGGTGCTCCAGGGGGCAGCCAGTGCCATCCCCGCGATGATCGGCGGCTCGGCGGATCTCGGCGGCTCCAACAAGACCGACATCGCCGACGGCGGCGACCTCCTCGCGGAAAGCCCCGCCGGACGAATCATCCATTTCGGGGTCCGCGAGCACGCGATGGGCGCCATCATGAACGGCATGGCGCTTCACGGCGGCATTCAGCCCTTCGGCGGAACCTTCCTGGTCTTCTCGGACTACATGCGGCCGGCGATCCGCCTCGCGGCCCTGATGGGACTCCCGGTCATCTACGTCTTCACGCACGACAGCATTGGTCTGGGGGAGGATGGGCCGACACATCAGCCCGTCGAGCACCTCGCCGCGCTGCGGGGAATCCCGGGCCTGTTGGACCTGCGTCCATGCGACGGTCCCGAAACGGCCGAGGCGTGGCGCGCGGCACTCCGCAACCGCACGGGGCCGTCCTTCCTGTCCCTGACGCGGCAGACGGTACCCTTGATCGACAGGGGCCCCGGCCGTCCCTCCGCCGACGGGCTGCACAGGGGCGGCTACATTATCCGCGAGGCCCGCTCCAGTCGCCCGGACGCGATCGTCATCGCCTCCGGATCCGAGGTCGGCACGGCTCTCGAGGCACGGGCGCGCCTCGCCGCGGACGGTATCCACGTGCGCGTCGTGAGCCTGCCCAGCTGGCGGCTTTTCGCGGCACAGCCCGCAGCCTACCGAAACGAGATCCTCCCTGCGGCGGTATTGAAGGTCTCGCTCGAAGCCGGCTGCACGATGGGGTGGGAACGATGGGTAGGGACGGACGGTATCTCGATAGGGGTCGACGGGTTCGGCGCGTCAGCGCCATTCCAGGAGGTCTACCGCCGCTATGGCGTAACCGCCGAAGCGGTGCAACGAGCTGTCCGTGAGAGTATTTCGCAACGGAATTCAGCTGCGTAGTCACGAGCGCCGACTCGAACGTTTTGGGCCGTGTGGGGGTCCAAGTCACGGGGGAAGGTGCGGTTGCAGAACCAGAACGGGAACGGCCATAGCGACATGACCGGCGCAAGCAGAAACACGAGCTGCAGGGCTGTGCGTCTGTCGGCCCTGTTCCTGCTCGCGTTTGCGGCAGTCGCGGAGTCCCGGCTTTCCGCCCAGGACACCACCTCGGTGATGCGGTTGCGTGGCCTGCGTGTGGAAGTACCGCGGCCTTCCACGACGACGGGCGGGACCAGCGCGGTCGAGATCGCCACCGATTCGCTGAATGTCGTGGCGGCGGCGACCGCCGAGGAGCTGCTTCGCCGCCTCCCTTCGGTCCAGATGCGCAGCAACTCCCGGGGCGAAGTGCAGCCCGACCTGCGCGGGGCCGACGACCGCCAGATCGCCGTATTCCTCGACGGCATACCCCTGACCCTGGGCTGGGACCACCGCACCGACCTCTCGATAATCCCCCTGACCGCAGTCCGCGCGGTGACCCTGCTGCGAGGCCTGTCCTCGATGCTTCACGGACCCAACGTCCTTGGAGGCGCGCTCGAGTTCGACGTGTCACGGGGACAGTCCGCCGCAACCTCCGTCCAGCCCTTCGCGGGCGCCATTTCGTTGGACCAGGAGGGCGGAACCAGCATCGGGGCCACCTCGGGCACATCGTTCACGCACGACTTCACCGACTGGGTGCTGAGAGCCGGCGCCGGCTACCGCGACAACCCCGGCGTCGCACTTCCCGAAGGCGCGCTCTCCGATCCCGCACTGAGTGCGGCATTGCTCGCCGACGTAGACGGACGGCGTCTCAATTCCGATCGGAGACTCGCTGACGGCTTCGTTTCCGCGCGCTATCAGCGACCGGGAGGGAGCTGGCTTTCCGGTCTGGTGACGGCAGCCGACGCCGAGCGCGGCGTTCCCCCGGAGGCTCACGTGGCGGATCCTCGCCTCTGGAGGTATCCCAACCAGAATCGACTTGTGATGGCCCTGTCGGGAGGTTCCGGCCAGTGGCGGACGGAGCTTGGCCAGGGCGACGTGGAGGCCTCCTTCGGGTTGGACCGCTCCTCGACCGAGATCGAGGAGTATGGCTCTCCGTCCTACCTGTCGGTTGTGGGCGGCGAGACCGGACTCACGACCACACTGACCGGGCGGGTTCTGGGAGACTACCGCTTCAGCGCCGGACCGGAGTTCTGGAGCGCCTTCACCATCGCGAACGTCAAGCACACCGAAACCTTCGCCGACGGCCAGACCTTCGACTACCAGCAGCGGCTCTGGAGCCTCGGGACCGAGGTCGAACTCGGAAACAGGGGCAACCCCGGATCCAACGGCCTGAACACGATGTGGAGCTTCGGGGCATCGCTGGACGGAGCGGACACACCCCTTTCCGGGAACAAGCCGCCCCTGAACACCCTGTGGGACTGGGGGATGCGCGCCGGGTTCACCGTCCTTGGTGGCGGAGGCACCATCCTGTATCACGCCGGGGTCAGCCGGCGCACGCGCTTCCCGTCGCTGCGAGAGCTCTACTCGGGCGCACTGGGGCGCTTCGAACCGAATCCGGAGTTGAGGCCCGAGAATCTGAAGGCGGGCGAGGTGGGCATCACGGCGAGCGTCGGGGACGCGAGGCTGCAGCTGGTGGGCTTTCACCAGCGCCTCGGCGACGGGATCGTGCGAACCCGCGCGGTGACAACCGAAGGGATAAGGTTCAAGCGGGTGAACCGGGACGACATTCGGTCCACCGGCGTGGAACTTCTTGGCGCGGGTACGCGAGGACGCCTGAATTTCGGCGGAGACCTCACGCTGAAACGGGTTCGCGTCCTGGATTCCAGCCTTGGCGGTGAGGCGCAGCGCGCCGAATACGAACCGGCGGTGTCGGCCACGCTGAACCTCGGCATCGTCGCGCCGGAGGCAGTCGACGTGAACGGTTTTCTGCGTTACCGGGGCGTCCAGTACTGCGAGAACGTCGAGGTCGCGGGCCTCGACAGGCTGGACTCGAGCACGACCGTGGACCTTGAGGCGAGACGGATCTTCCAGGTCGGCGGAGGTACATCGGGGCGCAGCGTCGCCGGCACCGTGGGCGTGGCAAACGTCACCGACTCGATCGTGCTGGACCAATGCGGTCTGCCCCAGCCGGGAAGAACCCTGCGCATTCAGTTCAACGTGCGCTAGCCCATACGTAGTCCGGCCTCAGATCACCTCCATCAGGGCGACCCGCAGCCAGCCCACCTTCCCGTCCGCCAGGACGATTTCGGCCCATTCACCCGTGCGCCGGTCGATGCGCACCTTCGTGCCCTCATGGAGCGTGAATACGGTGAGACCACCGTCCTCGGACGGCGCATTCAGCACGCGGGCCTCCGGCGCCATGACGACAGCCTGCTCGGCGTGTCCGAGACCGGTCTCCCGAATCAGTAGCGTACCGCCCAGGACTACCGTGCCCACGGCCCCCGCGTACGCGGTTCTCCGCAGGGCGGCACGCCACCCGCGGGGTCGATCCAGCACCATGAGGACCGCCGCAAGGCCGAGCACGGAATAGCACGCAGCGGCCGCGGTCGCGAGCCATCCCCGCGGAATCAGGGCCGTCCACCAGTCGAAGACCGACAGCATCCAGAAGCGTGGCAACGGCTCGATTCTGTCCTGAAGCATCTGGTTGACGAGCGCCAGGTTCGCCTGGACGTCCTCGTCCGCCGGGTCGAGCCGCGCTGCACGTTCGTAGTTGAGCACCGCCCGCGCCACTTCGCCGAGGCGGAAGTGCGCGTTCCCGAGGTTGTAGTAGAGAGCCGCCGACTCGTACCCGCCTTCCAGCACGGCCGCATAGCGGTCGGCCGCCCCCCCGAAGTCGCCTTCCTGGTAGAGGCGATTCCCTTCGTCGAAGAGCGCCTCCTGGGCATGCGCGGCCGAGGGCGCGAGGAGCACGGCCGCGGCCGACAGCGCCAGCACCAGACCCCGCCGCCTCACGCCGACAGCTCCCGCGCCAGATCGCCCATGATCGCCGCCGCCCGCTCCAGCACCTTCTCCGCCGGCTCGCGGTCCGCGCCTGCGGGTGCAAACCGCTGCCGGTCGCAGTCGTCCAGGCAGGCGAAGAGTCGCGCAAGCGTTTCAGCTGAAACGCCACGCCGCGCCGCGATCCTTCCCGCATCCTCCCTCACCAGCCCCGCCTCGGCGATGTTCAGCTTGTCGGCCAACAGCCCCTGAAGCGCTCCCGCGACCTCGGCGTAGAACTCCCTCGGATCCCCCGACGCCAGACCGCGGGCCCGTGCAAGCCGCTTCTTCGCCATGCGCCTGGCGCGCCTCACCCGGGCGTAGGCCACGTCGCCCTCGAGCCGGTCCCGGTGCCGGCGCAGCACGAGCGCGCCCCCCGCGGCGACGAGCGGAAGCAGCAGCACCACCCAGAAGGCTCCCATCGCAAACAGCGACCCATCCGTCCGCCTGAAGCGTGGCGTACCGGTCCGGATGAAGCGGATCTCCTCCCGCAGCGTCTCGACCGCCGCCGGCACCGCCCCGGCACCCTCGCCGGCAGGTGCCTCGCCGCTAACCGTGATTTCCAAGGGTTGCGACCGGGCGCTCCCGTACTGCCCGGAAGCGGGATCGAAGTAGGAAACTTCCACCGGGGGAATCCTCAGCTCGCCGGGCGCACGCGGTATCAGTACGTACTCCCAGGTGCGCGACCCCTGCAGACTTCCGCCGCCCTCCGAGATCCGGTCGCTCGGTTCGGGCGGAAACGCCTCGAACTCGACGGGGAACTCGATGTCGGGCGGCACGAGCGTGCGCAGATTCCCGGTCCCGGAATACTCCACCGTCAGCGTGACCGCCTCGTTCGTCTCCACCGCATCGCTGTCGAGCGAGGCCGCGACGTCCAGACTCCCGACATGCCCCGCGAACGACGCGGGCCGGCCCTCCACCGGCAACGGAAGCACCTCGACGGTCACCGGCTGCGAGGCCACCACCACCGGAAGACGGCGGTCCATCAGGCTCGAAAAGTCGAAGATGTCGGCAAACGCATCAAAAGCCCTGCGATCGCGCACCCGCACCTGCGCCTCCACGCTCATCGGATCGAGGGTCCTGGTGCCGGGGCCCGTGGGGAACAGCACCAGGCGCCGAATGGTCGCCGTCAGGTATTCGCTCCCATCCCGGATCACCTGCTGCGTCTGCGGCGAGGTGGGCTGCTCGAGCTCCTCCGACCAGAACCCCGTCGCCTGCGGCAGCGTCGTGATCGTGTAGGTCTGCACGGGAACGCGCGTGAAGATCCGGTACTCGACGGTGATCGGCTCGTTCTCGAAGACCCGAGTCGTGGAAACATCCGTTTCGACAAAGAGGTCTTCGGGCGAGACAACCACACCCGGGTCGCCGGCACCAGCCGCTGCGCCGGGTCCGGGCGACGGCGGCGGAGCGTCGGAGACCACCAGCGTCACCGGCTCCGTTCGCACCGTCCGGTCCCCGACCGTGACGCTCACCGGCCCGATCTCGAACGTCCCCTCCTGAAGCGCCTGGAAGCGGTACTGGTAGGTGATCGCCATGCTCGTGCGCCCGTTCACGATCTGGATCGACGTCGACGTCCCCGCGCTCAGAAAGCCGGCAAACTCCTCCATGTCGGGCAGCACTGGATCGGTCTCCAGCTGCTGTGTGCCCGAAACCTCCACATTCAGGACGAACTGGCGCCCCACACCCACCTGCGAAGCACTGAGGAACGCACGCGCACCGACCTCCTGCGCAAGGACGGCGCCGGGCGAGCCCAACGCGATGATCCACAGGGTAAAGAGGCTCGACCAAAGCGAGCCCCTCCCCAACCGTGATACGACCGTCACCCCTGCCACGCCTCCTCGCCTGCGGGAACGACCGTGATCGTGAAGCCGCGGATGGTCTCCCACATCCTACCAATCCCTCCTCGGCCGCGGGCCCCGTGCCTGGGCCGCCTTGCGATTGACCTCGCCCGGATCTTCGGTGATCGCCTGCAACAGGCGCTCCGCCTGCTCGGGAGTCATCTGCGGCGGTGGCATCTCGGATTGCCCCTCCCCGTCCTGCTGGTCCTCCGGCAACGATTCGCCTTCCGGCTGGCCGTCCTGCGGCTGGGGCTGCTGCTGCCCGTCCTCTCCCTGCGAGGGGTCGTTCCGCTGCTCGCTCTCCTGATCGCCCTGGGGCTGCTGCTGGTCCTGTTCCTGCTGCTGTTGATCCTGGTTCTGCTCGTCGCCCTCCTGGCCCTCGCCACCCTGTTGCTGCTGCTGTTGCTCCAGTTGCTGAAGCGCCAGTTCGAGGTTGTGCTTGGCGTCCTGATCTCCCGGATCCAGGCGCAGCGCCTGCTTGTACGCCTCGGCCGCCGGCCCCGGCTGCTGCTGCCTGATCAACGCGTTCCCGAGGTTGTACAGGGCGCCCGCCTGCCACTCCGGATCGGCTCCCTCGGCGGCCTCCAGGAATGCCTCCATCGCGCGCTGGAACTCCTGGCTCCGGTAGAGCGCGTTGCCCTCGTTGAAGCGGGCGAGCGGCAGCCCCGGGACCTTCTCCAGCGCTTCCAGATAGCGGGCGTGCGCCTCCTGGTAGCGTCCCTCGTCGTAGAGCCGGTTCCCGGCCTCGACCTCGCGGCGACCGTCCTGGGCGGCCGTCGGAACCGCCTGCAAGGTGATCACGGCCACCGCGAACGCCGCGGATAGCGCGATGGCACCGGCCGCGGATCCCGTCGCGTGCCGCCGCCTGACAGGCGAGCGAAGGGTTCTCATGTGACTTCCTCCGACATCCTCCTCGGGCTGCGTCGCCTGCCTGGCACGATGAACTCCGCGACCAGCATAAGCAATGCGGCGCCCAGGAATATCTGAAACTGTTCCTCGAACTGCGTCACTTCCCGTGACTCCACCTCCCGGCCGCCGTCTTCGATCCGGTCCATCAGGCGCGTCAGTCCTCCGGTGCCCTGGCCGATTCTGTGGTACTGTCCGCCCGTTTGCAGGGCGATGTCCTGAAGCGCGGTTTCGTTGAGCCGGGTCGTGATCACATTGCCCTGCTCGTCACGGCGGAACCTGCCCCGCGCCTCCATGCCCTCCGCGTCGGGGAGCGGCACGCCTTCCACCGATCCCACGCCGACCGTGTGGATCGTGACCTCTGCATCGGCCGCCGCCGCGATCGCCTCGGCGAGCCCGCCCTCGTGGTCCTCGCCATCGGTCACGATCACCACGATCCTGTTCTCGGCCGGAGTCTCCTCGAGCGCCTCCACGGCCACCGTGATAGCCTTCGCAAGATCGGTTCCCTGCGTCGACATCAGCGTCGGATCCATGGCGCCCAGGAACATCATCGCCGCGCCGTAGTCCGCCGTGAGCGGGCTCTGCACGAAAGCGTCGCCCGCGAAGGCAACCAGACCGATCCGGTCTCCATCCAGACGCTGGATGATGCGGCCGATCTCGATCTTCGCACGCTCCAGCCGGTTGGGCGCGATGTCCTCGGCGTACATCGAGTTCGAGACGTCCAGCGCGACCATCACGTCCTGGCCCTGGCGGCGCAGCGTCTCCACCCGCGTGCCGAACTGGGGGCGCGCCAGGGCGAAGCCGAGCAGAGCGACCGCGCCCAGGACGAGCGCCATCTTCCACCGCACGGCCGTCGTGTTGACCGACGATCGCAGGCGTCGCACCAGCTCGTGCTCTCCAAAGCGGTCGAGAAGCGCGCGGCTGCGCCCGCTCGCGTACCAGTACAGCACGGCGAGCAGCGGGACGAGGACCAGCGCCCATAGCCACGGACCGGCGCCGAAGCGGAACATCAGGGCAGCGTCCTCAGCCAGGTCCGCCTCAGTACCACCTCGAGAAGCAGCAGAATCAGTCCCGCAGCCAGCGGCAGGGTGAAGCGTTCACCGTAGCTTGTGAAATTCTGCACAAGGATCTCGGTGGTCTCCAGTTCGTCGATCTCTTCGTAGATGGCCTCGAGGCTCTCGCGATCGGTCGCGCGGTAGTAGCGGCCGCCGGTCGTCTCGGCGGTGGCCCGCAGCACCGGTTCGTCCACGTCGACACGGGTGGTGACGTAGCGGCGCCCTCCGAACCGGTCCGTCACCGGAACCCGGGCCATGCCCCGCGCGCCCGCGCCTATCGTGTAGACGCGCACACCCAGCGCCTGGGCTGCCTGGGCGGCGGTGACCGGATCGATCTCGCCCCGGTTGTTGCGCCCGTCGGTCAGCAGGATCACGACCTTCGACGCGGCCTCGCTCGCCTGCAGCCGCTTCACCGCGGTGGCCAGGCCCATCCCCACCGCCGTGCCGTCCTCGACCATGCCGACCTCGAGTTCGGCCATCAGCGACGTCACCACGGAGTGATCCAGGGTGAGCGGGGCCTGGGTGAACGCCCTGCCCGCAAAGATCACCAGGCCGATGCGGTCGTTTGCGCGGCCCGCGGCAAAGTCGGCGGCCACCTCCTTGACCGCCTCCAGCCGGTTGGGGGCCAGGTCCTCCGCCAGCATCGAGCTGGAAACGTCGAGCGCCAGCACGATGTCGATCCCCTCCGAGACGACGTTCTCGCCGGTCACCCCGGTCTGCGGCCGCGCGAACGCCACGATGAGGCAGACCAGCGCCAGTCCGCGCAGCGCGGCCGGCAGGTGCCGCAGCCACCGCCCCTCGCCGCCGTCGGCGCGCACGAGCCCGGCGACGTCCGTGTGGGTGAGCGACCCCCGCCGCCTCCGCCCGCGCGACAGGTACCACCACCCCAGCAGCGGGACGACACCCAGGATGAGCAGGAACCACGGATCCTCGAATCGAAAGATCATCGGCCGTCTCCGGCTGGTTCCGCGGCGTCATCCGGCCGCTCGCCGTTGCCCGCCTCCGGCCCCCGGCCCGGCCCGCTCGTCAACTCGACCAGGGTGCGCGCCACGCCAAGCACCTCCCGCGACGCGTCCGCGCCGGGACGCAGCTTCGCGAACTTCACCAGGTCGCAGCGGGCCAGGAAGGTGCGGAAGGTGTCCGTGATCCGGCCGCCGAGCGCGGCGTTGCGCAGCCCCGCGACCACCTCGCGCGTGGTCATCTCGAGGGCGGGCACTTCGAGCTGCCCCTCAACGTAGGTGCGCACGATCTCCGACACGCGCACGTGCCAGGTCTTCACCTCGCCGCGCTCCAGCAGCGACGACCGCTCCAGCTCGTCGAGCGCCTCGAGCGCCACCAGGTGGTGCGGGCGCGGCGGCGCCTTCGGTCTGGAGATCTCGGCCACCGGGCGCGTGCGCCTGCGCCGGTGCAGGTACAGCGCACCCGCCGCCACTGCCGCCGCCAACAGCAGCCAGGGCATCAGGAGCCACCAGTTGCGCGCGATCGACAGCGGTCCCCTGATCTCGCGGATGTCGCCCGATTCGTCGAGCCCGACGGTCACGACGCCGATGCGGTAGGGGTCCGTGAAAAGCGTGCGCACGGTGCCGTCGGGGCTCACCACCGGGATCTCGATCGCCGGGATCTCCAGCTCGCCCAGCTCGAAGCTCGTGAGGACGAGCGCCGCGGCGGACACCGCACCATCACCTCCCGGCGCGGCACTCGGCCGTGCGACCCCGTAGCTGAGCACCTCGAAGGGCGCGACATCGAGCGAGTCCGCCCACTCGACCGACCAGTCCGCCGGGTGCTCCACCCGCAGCAATACCGAGACCGGGTCGCCCAGGTGGATCATCGTCGTGTCGACGTCCATCGCGACGCGGAAGTCCTGCCCGACCGCCTCCCGCGCACCCGGGCCCGGCGCCGCTCCCGCGGCCGTCGCCGCAGCCACCGCGACCACCGCGCCCCACCAGGCCATCGCCCTCACCGCACCCGCCGTCCCCGCTCCTCGAAGAAGCGCCTGAGCGCCCGCTCGTACGGCACCCCCGTCGTCACGTCGATCGAGTCCACCCTGCTGCGCCGAAAGACCTCGTCCACGCGCGCCCGCGCCGCCGCGCTCCCGGCCCCGTACCGGGCCTGGAACGCCCGACCCGACGTGTTCACCACCTCCCGCTCGCCCGTTTCGGCGTCCTCGAACTCGACGAACCCCATCGGCGGAACCTCGGCCTCGCGCACATCGCCCACGCGCACCGCCACCAGGTCGTGCCGCCGCGCCGCCACCGACAGCGCCTGCTCGTATCCCTCGGCCAGAAAGTCCGACACGAGGAACGCGACCGCCCGCCGCCGCGTCACCCGCGCCAGGTACTCCAGCGCGCCCGCGATGTCCGTCCCCGTGCCCTGAGCCGGGTGGTACAGCAGCTCGCGCAGCACCCGCAACGCGTGCCGGCGGCCCTTCCGCGGCGGCACGAAGCGCTCGATCCGATCCGAAAACAGGATCAGCCCCACCTTGTCGTTGTTCTTGATCGCGCTGAAGGCCAGCACCCCGCACAGCTCCGCCGCCAGCTCCGACTTCATTCGCGCCCTGGTCCCGAAGTGCGCCGACGCGCTGACGTCCACGACCAGCATCAGCGTCAGCTCGCGCTCCTCCTCGAAGACCTTCACGTGCGGCGAGCCGGTCCGCGCCGTCACGCTCCAGTCGATCCCGCGGATGTCGTCGCCGTAGCGGTACTCGCGCACCTCGGCGAAGCTCATCCCCCGCCCCTTGAAGACGGAGTGATACTCGCCCGAGAACACGTCGTTCACCAGGCCGCGCGTCGTGATCTCCAACAGCCTGACCTGCCTGAGGATCTCGCGGGGAATCACCGGTCGCTGCCTTCAGCCGGCCACGCCGTAATGACAACATTACAAAATGTCATGTCGACCTTACTATCCTGAATCCTACGGTACCTCGATCGTGTCCAGCACCCGCGTCACCACGTCCTCGGTGGTTACCTCCTCCGCCTCGGCCTCGTACGTCAGGATGATCCGGTGGCGCAACACGTCCATCGCCACCGAACGCACGTCCTCGGGCGTCACGTAGCCCCGGTGCCGCAGGAACGCGTGCGCGCGCGACGTCTTCGCGAGGCAGATCGTGGCCCTGGGCGATCCCCCGAAGGCGATGAGCGGGTCCAACTCCCGCAGGCCACACTGCGTGGGTTCTCGTGTTGCGAAGACAAGCTCGACGATATAGCGCTCGACCTGGCTGTCCATGTAAATCGTCTCGGCCGCCCGGCGCGCCTGCAGGATCTCGTCGGGCGTCACGACGGGTTCGGCCTCGGGCATGGGTCCCGTGCTCATCCGGCGCATGATCTCGAGTTCCTCGTCGCGGTCCGGATACCCTACCGACAGCTTGAGCATGAAGCGGTCCACCTGTGCTTCCGGCAACGGGTAAGTCCCCTCCTGGTCGATCGGGTTCTGCGTCGCAAGAACCAGGAACGGCGACGGCAGCGGGAAGGTGTTCTCGCCGATCGTGACGGTGTGCTCCTGCATGGCTTCCAGCAGCGCCGACTGGACCTTGGCGGGCGAGCGGTTGATCTCGTCGGCCAGGATCACGTTCGCGAAGATCGGCCCCTTCTTGGTCCTGAACTCGGTCTTTTGCGGGTCATAGATCAGCGTGCCGATCAGGTCCGCGGGGAGCAGGTCCGGGGTGAACTGGATGCGCTGAAACGACGTCTGGATCGCGTCGGCCAGGGTTCGCACGGTAAGGGTCTTCGCGAGCCCCGGGACGCCCTCCATCAGCACGTGCCCGTCGGACAGGAGCCCGACCAGCAACCGCTCCACCATGCTTTTCTGCCCGACGATCACCCGGCCTACTTCCCCCAGGAGGCGGTCGACAAAACCGCTGGCCGCCTGGATCTTCGCCTGTATGACTTCGATGTCGCGGTTCATGCCACCTTGTGGTAAGTGTTCGTGTTCGGGGATTGGGCCTGGGCGCGGGAATCCCGCCGCCCGCGAAGATCGCCGCAGGGCCGCGGAGGCCCCGGATTCGTTTCGCAGACAATCATAATGGATGAACGGCCACGGGAAACGGTTGCCGGGGGCGGCGCGATCCGGCCGGGATTGGTCGCCAAGTCGCTCTGACGGCAGTATTCTCTACGCATGAAGATCCTAATCGAGCGCGCATTCCCGGGTCTCTGCGTCGCCGTCTTCTGGGTGGCGACCCCGGCCACGGCCTCGCCGCAGGATGTCTTCGCCTCCACACAGTCGGCGACGCTGCCGACCGCAGCCGGCATGAACGCGGGCGACATCCTGATCGAGATTTCGCACAGGTTCGGTCACCTGTCGGACGGCGGCAGCGACCTGTGGGGGCTCGACGGATTCGTGCTGAACCGCCTCGGTCTGTCGTACGCACCCCAGGACCAGGTCGCCTTCGGGATCCTCAGGTCCAACAGCATGGACAACCTGGAGTTCAACGCGCGCTTCGCCGGCCTGGGCCTCGATGCCGCAATCGTGCCCGTCGAGTTTGCCGTGCAGTCGGGAGTGGCGTGGAATCTCCAGGAGGAAGCGGGAGACGACCACGAGGGTCATCAGCATCGGGTCCAGGGCGACGGCAACACCGTCAGCCGCGCCCGCGACGACGATGCGGCCGAGGCGAACGAGATGCAGGCCTATGCGCAGGTGATTGCGAACACGATACTCGCCGACCGCCTCGCGCTAGGCTTCGTACCCACCCTCCTCTGGAACCCCCGGATTCAGGACCACGAGCGCGAGACCGCCGTTTCCGTCGGCGTGAATGGCCAGTTGTACCTCGATGAGCGCTGGAGCCTCTTCGGTGAGTGGATCTTCAGCCAGGCCCGGGAGGATCAGGAGTACGACTCCGGTTCCTTCGGGGCCGAAATCCGCACGCGCGGGCACTTCTTCAAACTCGTGATCACGAACCAGCACCAGATGAACCCGACCCAGACCCTCGCTGGCGCGGCCGAGGACTTCCTGGACCCCGGCTCGTGGCGCTTCGGGTTCAATATCCAGCGGACGGTGCGGTTCTGATTCGGCAGCGGTGGGTTCCGGCGGCGGCGCTGTTGCCGCTGGCCACCTGCTGTACGAGCTGATCAGCCTCTGATCACCCTTGCGCGGCCTTCCACGCCGCCAGGATCTGCGCTTCGGACTCCATCTGCGCGTCCATCGAGGCCGGGCCGAACTCCAGATCGCCGCCGCGCAGGCCCGCGCCCATCTGCTGCCGCCGCTCCCGCGGCAGCGAATTCCACCACTGCAGTGTGTCGATGGCGGTCTCGGCCAGCGGCCGCGAGGTCAGCCCGGCGGCAAAGGCCCGGTCCGCCCGAAAACTGGTTGCCCCGGCGAAGGGACCGTCCTGGCTCGTCCACGGCGGCAGCGAGAACTCCGGCACCCCCTGTTCGGCGAGGAACGAGCCCGGCACCCAGGTGAACCGTATCGGGGTCGACGTAATCGCGCGGATCCCGTAGAGCAGTTCCGCCATGCGCAGCCCCCCGAGCGGCGCCACCGCGTTGTAGGTGCCGCTCACCCGCTCCTCGCAGAGGCGCACCGACCAGCCCGCCAGGTCGCGCGCGTCGATGTACTGGCACGGGTCGTCGGGGGCACCGAACGCCAGGATCTCGCCGCCGCGGTCGATGCGCACCGGGTAGTAGGTGAAGCGGTCCGTCGTGTCGCCCGGCCCCACGATCAGCCCCGGCCGCGTGATCACGCAGCGGTCGTCGCCGTAGGCTTCCCGCACGGCGTCCTCGCACAGCACCTTGAGGTGGCCGTAGAACCTCCCCACCTCTTCCGAGCCGGGCTCGGGCAGCACCACGGTCGGATGATCCTCGGTCGTGCCGCCTTCGGGCCATTCGGGCGCGCCGGGGGCCGACTTCATGCCGCCGCTCGCGTCGTACCAGCTGGCGTACACCCCCGCGGTCGACGTGAAGAGGTAGTGGTCCGTCACATCCTTGAGGAGCTGCGCCGAGTCGCGCACGTGCCGCGGCACGTACCCGGAGTTGTCCAGCACGACGTCCCAGCTCTTCCCCTCCAGCGCCCCGAGCTGCCCGTCACGATCCCCGACGAGCTTCTCCACTTCGGGGAACAGATGCGGATTGGTGCGCCCGCGGTTGAAGATCGTGACCGAGTGCCCCCGCTCCAGCGCGTAGCGGACCATGTGCGGCCCGATGAAGCCGGTGCCCCCCAGGATGAGGACGCGAAGGGGCTGCGGCGCGGCCGAAACCGTCCGGGCTTGTCCCGGGCGGGGGGAAACGATCGTCCCAAGGGCAAGGGCGCCCGAGGTTGCGGCCGCGGTTCCGAAAAACTGCCGGCGGGTGGGGGACATGCGGTTCCTCTCACGGGTCATGGCGAGGTCTTGTGCTCGCGGGCAACCTAATCGCGCCACTTCGGATTTGCACGATGAAGGGAGAGCGGCGCCGGCTGCCCGTCCGGGACCGTTATCCCGGACGGTGACCATACCTATCCCGGCGGTGGCTGGCAGCTGTCGCGTCCGTCGTCCCGTCCCGACGGCGGCGCAACCCCGACCCAGACGTGCAGCGTCGTATCGCGCGCTTCGCTCCACTCCACCTGGACATCGAGCTGGGCCTGGAGCCCGCCTCTGAATTCGAATCTCACCGGCTGCCCCGGCATCGCCGTCACGTCGAGCCTGCTGCCGCCGAGTTTGTCCTCGGCCCGGACCGTCCATTCGCCCGAGTGACCGTCCCACACCCGCAGGCAGCCGTCCAGCGACAACCCCGCGACCGGGACAGCGGCGCCCACAAAGGACGCGCGTCCGGCCGTAACCGGCAGGCCAAGCCAGGTTCCCCCCTCGCCGACAATGCGCATCAGCTCGAAGATCTGGGCCTGCGCCGGAAGAGCGGAGGCGAGGATCGCGGCCGCGACGAGCGTGGCCACTCGGCCCGTTCGCCGCGCCGCTGGGTCCTTTGGGCCACTCACGGGCTCATGTGCTCATACGTTCAGCTGCCACTTCCGCGCCGCCGCGCCGGCGGAAGGTCCACCACGCCCCGGACATCCGAGAACCGGATCCGTTCGCGGCGGCCATCGGTGACGACGAGATCGCCCTCCACGTCGCGCACGTTGACCCCACCCGCGCCGACTTCCTCGATTCGCACGCTGCCGCCAACCGTCTCGATCACGATGCTGCCGGAGCCGTCCTCGATCAGGACCCCGCCGGTCACTCCGTTGATGGTCATGCTGCCGGAGCCGTCCCGCACCTCGACGTCGCCGTTGGCGTCCTCGATCCTGAGGCTTCCCGAGCCATCCTCGACAAGGACCGATCCCACGTTCTCGATGTGGGCACTGCCGGATCCGTCCTTCAACTCGACGTCGCCCACACCATGGATCGTCAGGCTGCCCGAACCGTCCTCGATCTGGACGTGCGTACTGGCCGGCACTTCGATCTCCAGGTCGACGCGAGCATAGCTGTTCCCCCATCCCCAGCGCTGGTTCGGGTAGTCGGTGCGGATTCGGTCACCGTCCAGCGACACCTCCAGGGCCTCCAGCCGCTCCCGGTCGGAGGCGCACAGCGTGGCCGAGACGTGGATCACGCCGGTGCCCTCGGAGCCCCTGACGACCAGTCGGCCCGCACCCGCCTCGACATGCAGTTCGGCTACCGCCGTGCCGCGGAGTTCCACATCGTCACGGAACTCGCACTGGCTCTGGGCGGACAGGCCGTGGGGAAGGAAACTCGCCATCGCTGCCATCAGGATCATCCTCTTCGTCATCTTCGTGCCCTTTCTACTTTGGGACCAAATCGGTTCAGGACGCGCACGCGGCGTTGAACGCGCCGATACAGGGCCACCCGACGAGACCGCCGACCATCCGGTTTCCGGGCTACCATACCCTCAGCGTCTGGCGGTCCACCACGACGCCCTCCTGGATCACCGCGTGGATGCGCCTCGTGTTGGCGATGGATTCCAGTGGCGAGGCGTCGAGCACCAGCAGCGTGGCCTCGTCTCCGGGATCCACACCCCAGCGGCGTCCCAGGAAGCGCGCTGCGTCGGTTGTCGCGCTCCGAAGGACCGCCCAGCGGGAAAGACCCGCGGCCTCGAGGAGCTCGAGTTCGCGGTGAACGGAGTATCCCTGAAACACGCCTGGGTTGCCCCCGTCCGTCCCCGCAAGCATCGGGACCCCGGCATCGGCGAGAAGTTTCACGGCCTCGCTGCTGGGCTGCCCAAGGATGCGCTGGTATTCCAGCCAACCCTCAAATGCGGACTGCGAGGGGTCGAAGTCCCGATACATGTCCCGGAGCACCTGGGGCACGGTCTCTGTCAGCAACGGATCGTCGAGGAGGTCCGGGTTATCCATCATGCGCGCGAACTCGCTCTGCACGGCCAGGGTCGGGATGTGGAACGCGCCCGACTCCACCATCAGGGCGGCGAGGTCCGCCGGGGGAGGTTGAGGACCGGGGGTGTGGGTGATTGCGTCCGCGCCGGCCAGCACCGCGTCGCGCGCGTCCTGCCAGGTGCCGATGTGGACGACCGTCCTGAGGCCATGTTGGCGGGCGGTTTCCAGCACGGCGGTGAGGGTGGCCAGGTCCACGGTCGGCATGCTGCGGCCGCCGTAGCTCTGGTGGTCGTAGACGATCTTGACGACGTCGGGTGCCTTGCCCGCCAGGTCGGCGACCTCTCTGCGCGCATCCTCCGGAGTGTCGACGATGCGCGTGGGCACCCCGTACTCGGAGCAGTGCCCGTTGGTGGCGGTCAGGCACGGACCGGCCGCGAACAGCATCGCACCCTGCGGGCCGTCCGCGCGCTGGCCATCGCGGAAGCCCAGGATCATGTCCTCCGGGCTGAAAAGGTCGAGGACGAAAGCGACCCCGGTGTAGAGGGCCGCCCTGGCGGTCCCCTGAGGCCCCAGCAGCTGGGGCATTCCGCCCGGCGAAGCGTTGCCGAAGGAGTGGGTGTGGAGGTCGGCGAGCCCGGGGATGACGTACCTGTCGCCGAGGTTCAGGGTGGGACCGTCGAAATCGGGGGGAAGGGCGTCGGTGAGGCTGCGAATCCGCCCGTCCTCGATCACGACGACCCCTCGATGAACGGATTCGTCGGCGGGGTTGAGGACCACGGCGTCCGTGAGCGCGAGGTTCTGGGCGGCCAGTCCCGCGGGGAGGGCGAACAGGGCCACGACGGACCTTGTGAACGGCTTCACAATCTTGCCTCTTTCATCCATATCGCTCCTGCAGCGATGTCATCGATTGCGGCGGGGTGGGTTGGAAGCTACCAACAGACCCCTCCGCAGGGTTCAAATCACCCGTTTCCCGCAGGCTCACCATGCCCACACTCGCACAGACTCTGAAGCGGATCAGGGAAGCCGGAGCAGCCAGGCGCGACCCTGCCATCACAAGAACACTCGTAAGCGGAACGGCCGACCTGAAGGCGTCGGGAATCCTCGACGGCGTTGTGAAGGCCGGAGACAGGGCGCCCCTCTTCGCCCGGCCCAATCTGAGTCGCGACACGGTGCGGCTCACGCGTGTTCTGCGGCGTGGCGCTGTAGTCGTCAGCTTCTTTCGCGGGCGCTGGTGACCCTACTGCCGCGCGGAGCAGGCTGCTCTCCAGTCACTTTTGCCCGAGTTCACAGCGCGGGGGGCCACCCTGCTGACCCTGTCGCCTCAGTTGCACGACTTCGCGGCTGCCTGGGCGCGGGAAGACGGCATCGGGTTCGACGTCCTCGTGGACAGCGGCAATGGTGTCGCACGCTCCTACGGGCTGGTCTTCCGGATGCCCGATGCGTTGCAGGACGTCTATCGGGATCACCTGCGAATCGACCTCGCCCGGTTCAATGGCGATTCGACGTGGGAACTGCCGATTCCGGCGACGTACGTGGTCGGGCAGGACGGGATCGTGGAGTGGGCGGGGGTCGACGTGGACTATACGCAACGCCCGGAGCCGGTGGGATTGCTGGACGTGCTGGACGGGATGGGTTGAGGGGGATGGGGGGGGTTGATGCAGTGATGCGGGTGAGTTATTCTCTTCATCATGCGCACGACGATCTCCCTCAGCGACCGACTTGACAGACAGGTGCGCCGCGAAGCGGCCACCCGGGGGATGAGTGTGAGCGCCTTCATCGCCAAGACGTTGGACGATGCGTTGAAACGGCACCAGCGCACAGTGGTGCCGCCGTTCCGACTCGTAACCGTCCATTCCCGCCCGCGTCCCGGCGTCGATCTCGACCGACCTCGGGCGCTCGAGGTCGACGAGGATGCCGCCCGCTTCGGTCGCGGCTGATTCTCCGTGCTCCTCCCCGACGTCAACGTACTGATCTACGCACACATCGACGGCTCGACCCCGGAGCACGACGCGTACGCGCGGTGGGTCACCCGCATGGCCACCGGACCGGAGCCCTTCGCGCTCTCGGTACTCGTTCTCTGCGGCTTCGTTCGCATCGTGACCAACGCGCGGGTGTTTGATCCTCCGTCCACCCTTGACGAGGCATTCGCCTTCGTGTCCTCGCTCACGGAGCGCCCGAACGCTCGAATCGTTGGTCCCGGTCCCGATCACATGGCGATCCTTGAGCACCTGTGCCGTGCGTCGGGAGCCACCGGAAAACTGGTCGCGGATGCCCAGCACGCCGCGGTAGCGATGGAGCACGGATGTACCATGGTTTCGACTGATTCCGACTTTGCGCGTTTCCCGGCACTCCGGTGGCAACACCCGCTTGGGCGGGGGGCAGGTTAGTGACGGCGACGCGCCAGAGCCGGGGCACCTTGGAGGCCCATGTGCCCCGGAGCAAGGTCGTGTAGCCGCACCAGTGATCGGACCTGCTGGAACGGCGCGACGAAGTCATGCAGGAATGGAGCGGCTACATCACTTGATTTCGAGAGGCTGTCCTGGGCTGAAGTTGGCCCGGACGGTTGCGGCTGCGGTGGTCGCCGCCTGGGTAGCCGGTGCTTGTGGACTCTTCCATCGTGCTTGGCTCGATGTGAGCGCCGGTGGCTACAGCGAGGAGCGCGAGTGGCCGATGGGGTCCGGGGAGTTTGTCACGCTGAACAACTCGTACCTCGACTCTGCCGGCGTGGCGGGCGTCGAGATCGACGTGTTCACGCCCGACTACAGCAACACGCTCACCGTCGACAGTCTTGTCGGAGCTGGTCGACCCGCACGTATCTACGTACCAGATGCGGGTGAGGTGAGCGTGTTCGTGCGACTGTACCAGAACGGCACTCGCGTCGCAGAGGGCCACATGTCCTGGACTCTCCAATCCGGCGTCAACTACTGGAGGGTCGTGGTGCAACGGGCGCCGTACGGGTGCGGCGTTCCGTTGTGCCACCGGATCCATCGTATCGAAATCAACGAAGGCGCACGCAACTATCCGGACGAAGCGCTTTGGATACTGTTGGAGCGATACGTGACTGGCAGAGCGCAAGGGTAGTTTCGGCGTGGCGGAGGACGCGGCCTTCGGTCGTCTACGGCGTCCGCCCTCGGTCGTCTACGGCGTCCGCGCCTGGCGGCGCGGCCACCTCCGGCTCGACAAGTTCGAACCCCACACCGTCAGTTCACTCACGTTCACGGACGGGGTGGGATTGACCTGCGGACGGCTGGCGCCGCCCTCGGTCGTCTACGGCGGCCGCGCCTGGCGGCGCGGCCGCCTCCGGCTCGACAAGTTCGAACCCCACACCGTCAGTTCACTCACGTTCACGGACGGGGTGGGATTGACCTGCGGACGGCTGGCGCCGCCCTCGGTCGTCTACGGCGGC
>JAJDXS010000026.1 GCA_022823145.1 Gemmatimonadota bacterium | reverse complement strand
CGACTTCGCCGCGGCTACCCGATTCAAGCTGTCGGCGATCCGGCTCTTCACGGTCTCCCATTCTGCCAGCAGAGGGCGAACGATCACCGGGTCGATGATCCGCATGATCTTGTCCCGGTCCGTGTAGTGCGCCCCGAGTTGGGAGCGTTTGTCGGGGTCCAGCCCCCGCTCGAACAGCGTCCCCAGGATCGAGGGATCGATGCTCGACCAGTCGAGCGCGGCCGCTTTCAGGGTCGTCTCGATCTGGGCCTTGTCCATGGGAAGCGCCGCGTCGTCCTCGAACAGCCCTCCGTTGAACCAATCCACGTCCTCGAACCCCACCTGACCGCCGGTGGCCATCGCCCCGAACAGCTTCCGCGCCCCGGCTTCGAACTTCCCGGATTGGCGGAACGCCTGCGTCAGCATGCGGGTGAACATGTCGTCGGGAAGCAGTCCCACGTCCTCGGCGAACATGCAGAACACGAGGCGGTTCACGAAGTGGGCCACCTCCTCCGGCGCATGTCCACGGTCCCGGAGCGATTGCGCAAGCTCCGCGAAGGTCTTGGCGGCCCGTTCCGTCAGCGTCTGCCGCGTCTCGCCCGGCCGCAGCCGCTCTGGATCCGACATCGCCCACTTGAGCTTGTCGCGAACGGCGGCGTCCACGAGATCGTCCAGCCCGAACTCGTGCGTCTTGCTCACGGAGTTGGTCCAATTCGTCCGGATCCTGAACCGGCGCATGTCGGAGACGATCAGGAGCGGCGGGTTCTCCAGCGCCAGCGCGTACTGCCGAAGCTGGTCGAACGCGGCGTCGAGGTTGGCGTGCTTACCCTTGTACTCCCACGCGAAGCAGTGGCGCTTCCACACGTCCGCCCAGCCCCCGCCACCCGAGTCCTTCACCGCACCCCGCTCGAAGCAGTAGTGGTCGCCCGTGGGATCGGCCTCCGCCGGGGTCGGCTCGCCGAGCAAGCGGCACAGGTCGATGAAGTGCTCCTGCGCGGCGGAGCGCTCCTTCAGCTCCGAGGCATGCCACTTCGCTATGAACTCGCCGGGGATCACGTCGGGAGAGTCTCGCTTCTTGGAGGGTTCTTGGCGGTCACGCCCTCAACTTCGCCGGTCAGGGCTGGCCATGTCCAGCAAGACTGCTTGTCGAGCACGCCGCACTCCCGACTACTGGCTGATGGGTACGCCGAGTCCCCGCTTGGATCCAGCGGAAGATGGTCGATTGGGCCACCGGGAATCGGTCGAGGAGCTGCAAGAGTGTCAGATATTTCTTCGCCACGGCGCGCCTCCCTAGGAGTTGGCCTGTAGCCGCGTCAGGCCCTGAAGTCGCTTTTCGCGTTTGTTCGCCTCGATCCAGTCGCTCCGGTCGGTGCTCTTGGCGAGGGACCGGTACTCCTCCCACATCTTCTGCGCCTCATCGCCCTCGAAGCCCTGCCAGTTGTCAATCTGCGGGATCCCGACCGTGTCGCCCGGGGCGTCAAGGATCGCCATCGCCGCAAGCAACAGCGCTTCCTCTACCAGATCCCGGACCGGAAACTCGTCGATGAGCTGCCGGAGTCCGGGTTCGCCAACTCGACGCACCGGGACCTCGGTGGGGCCGCCTGGATGCTGTCGACTTGCGTATTCGGTCTTCCCGTTCCGCTCGACCGCGACAAGGTTCGCCGGATCGCAGTACGTCGGCGGGCCGTGGATTCGGTCCCTCAACTTCCGCTTGATGCAGGTGCGGACGTACTCCTCGAGATTCCGGCGGATACGCGTCACGACAGTTCTCTCTCTGCTTTTCTGGGCCATCACGCCCTCCGGTTGCGGGTGGTATCGGTTACGGATATGTAACGGATACGTTACGATTACGCAAGGAAGAGGCACCTCCGGGGACCAGTGATCGGGGTGGGATGGATGGCGGGGCGTTACGCCGTCGCGCGCACCACAGGCCCCGCCGACCTCGGCCGCCGCGTCGATCTCGCCGAACGGTCCGCGGGTCGAGGGGGGGTCAGGGGGGGATCCCCCCGGCCAGAGGTTTTCGTGAAACGAAAACACATCTGGCTCCTCCGAAACCCCGCATTAGCGGGGCCACGTCTGAAACTGCGTCAGCGGCTGCCCTGCAAGCCGTAATCGCGTCCTCAGCGCGGGCATCGGGTTGCGCGCGTGCCCACTTCCCCCAGAAAGCTAACCCATCGGTCGGGCGCGACTGGCGGAGAAGCCTTCACTCCGCGAGCTTTCGGTTGCGCAGATCGTGCAGTCCATCGAATCGAGAGAGGAATCGAACGATGGCACGCACGAAACGAAGCCGGCGCTCCTACGGCGCCGGGGAATGGGGCCGGAACCGGGTCAGGATCTTTCCCGACCCGAAAACTGGCATCTTCCAGATCGAGTGGCGAGAGAACGGGCGCAGGCGCACCCGGTCCCTCAAGCAGCGTACGGAACCCGGTTCATATCTGTTGTGATCGTTGAACTTACGATCACGGTGAATCCGATTCCCGCCGATTGATTCCCGCCGATTGGGATCAGGTCCGAACTTTCCGGCGGCTTTCGATTGCCGCCCTGAGTTGCACCTCGTCGGGCTGCTGATAACAGCGCAGCACCGTCGTGGCCTCCTTCCAGCCGCCGAGCTCGCAGAGCACCTTGAGCGGCAGATCCATCAGGTCGGACGCAAACTTCCGCCTCAGCGAGTGCCAGCCCCTGCCGCGCTTCGGATCGAGACCGGCGAGCCTCTCGGCCGTCCGCCACCTGTCGCCGAGCATCCAGCGCCTGACGAACAAGGAGGGATCCTGCGTGGAGGGCAATACCGGAGCGTTGCCTCCCGCGGGGTTCCTCTGTAGGGCCTCCTCGATGACCACCATCGCCTCGTCGGTCAACGGCGTGCTGTGCTCGTATCCGGTCTTCTCGTGCTCGGCGCGCCACCGGATGGTCCTGCCCTCGATGTCGATATCGGACCATCTCAGCTTGCGGATCGCTCCGATGCGGTGACCCGTTTCGTGCGCAAGCACAAGCGCGACGTGGAATCGCCAGCCGGTTCGCCGGGACACCTTCAGAAGCGCCCGGTATTCGTCCTCGGTAAGCACGACCCGGGTGGGGTTCTTTCGCTTGGGCTTCTTGAGTCCCTTCAGCGGGTTCGATTCGATCAACAGACGGCCCTGCTCGTCCCTGGACTTGGCGGCCCAGTTGAGGACCGCCATCAGGAACGTCAAATCGCATGCGATCATTCGATTCGACACGGGTCTTCCGCTTGGACCCACCCTGCCCGCTCGGCGCTCCCGGATGAACCGGTCCCAATCCCTCCGGGACAAGGTCTCGGGCCTTCGGCGCGGTCCGAAGAACTTGAGGAACATCCGCATCGTGACCTTGTCGCGCGCCCGAGTCCGCATGGCCTTGGTGGGCGTCACCTCCTCACCATAGATTTCAAAAAGCCGCTCCAGGGTGAGCGGCTCGGGCTCGGCGTCCTTCCGACCGTTCAACTCCGGCCCGGCGAACCCCGCGGCGAACTCGTCGGCCTGCTTCTTGGCCCGCGACCAGTCGCGGTGTTTCAGCGACCGCGTGAGCCTGCGCCCGTTCTCGCGCCACTCGATCTGGAGGATGCCGGTCTTCGGATCGGGAAAGATCCTGACCCGGTTCCGGCCCCATTCGCCGGCGCTGTATCCGCGCCGACTTCGTTTCGTGCGTGCCATCATTCCATTCCTCTCTGGATGATGGACTGCACGATCTGCGCGTTTGAACGCTCGCGCGGGCGGGGTTCCTCCGCAAGTGGCGCTTGGGCCGGGGCTTTTCGGGGCAGGTGCCTGCGGGCGATCCTGGGCGCGTTGGGCCGCCCGGCGTTGGGGACTTTGCCGTCGCGGACGAGGCGTCCGAGATGGTCCCGGGAGTACCCGCTCTCACGTGCCGCCTCGACGAGCGACAGGGTCGTTTCGTCGCGCTCGACGAGGGTGGCTTCGAGGTCGTCGGCGCAGCGTTCGAGGGCGACGGCCGGGGTCTCGCCACCGTATCGGCGGAGCGACTTGGCCCGCTCGCGCCAGTCGGCGGGCAGACCCTCGACGGATGCGGATTCCCTCTTCTCTTGGCGCTTGCGTTTCATTCCCAGTCTCCTTCGGCGTCCCTGCGGAGCGCGTCGGCGAGGTCCCGGTCCCCTTCTCCGCGCCGGACGGACCGTTCGGCGAGATCGACCCGGC
>JAJDXS010000079.1 GCA_022823145.1 Gemmatimonadota bacterium | reverse complement strand
CCCATGGCGGACACGAACCCGGCAGGCACTCGCGGAGCCGGCTGGCGAAATCAATAAGCCGAAGGACATGCGGGAGCAGGAAGTCGTAGCGCCCTGATAGTACCGCTGAAGGCGGGGAACCGTGGCCATCGGGACCCGCTGGAGGGAAGCGGGGCGTCACCTGAACAGACCCACTGATGGGAAACGCTGGAGGAAACCCTGAGTTCCACCAACACGTACACGAAACAGCAGTGGATAGCCGAACAGGCGAGGGAGCATCCGGACCGGGTGTTCACGTCCCTGCACCACCTGATCGACGGCGAGTGGATGCGCGAAGCGTATCGGCTGACGCGCAAGGATGGGGCGACGGGCATCGACGGTGTGACGGCGACCGACTACGAAAAGGACCTTGAGGCCAATCTTGATGACCTCCTGGACCGGATGAAGTCGGGCCGCTACTTCGCGCCGCCGGTACGACGCCACTACATCCCCAAGGCGGACGGCACGAAACGCCCTCTCGGCATCCCGACGTTCGAAGACAAGGTGGCGCAGCGGGCAATCCTGATGCTGCTGGAGCCGATTTACGAGACGGACTTTCTCCCGTGCTCCTACGGCTTCCGGCGCGGACGGTCGGCCCATGATGCCCTTGACGCACTACGCAAGGGCATCATCGAGCAGCGCCAACGGTGGGTGATCGACGCGGACTTGAAATCGTACTTCGATTCGATCTCGCACACCCACCTGCGGTCATTCCTCGACCTGCGGATCAAGGACGGCGTCGCAAGGCGCATGATCGACAAATGGCTGAAAGCGGGGGTGCTCGAAGAGGGCGCCGTGCACCGGTCGGGCGCTGGCGCGCCCCAGGGCGGGGTGCTCTCGCCGATTCTCTCCAACATTTTCCTGCACCATGTGCTGGACAAGTGGTTCGAGGACGAGGCGAGGCCGCGCTTGCGCGGCAACTGCCAGCTGGTGCGATTCGCCGACGATTTTGTCGTCGCCCTCGAAGATCGCCAGAGCGGCAAGCGGCTGCTTGACGTGCTGGGAAAACGTCTCGGTCGATACGGGCTTACGCTTCATGAGACCAAGACGCGCTATGTGGACTTCCGCCGGAGGCGTCCTTACGGGCGTCACTGGATGGCATCGGCCACGACGTTCGACTTCCTCCGTCTCATCCTGATTGACGCGGAAGTCTCAGGTTGATTGCCGCGCCGCAGTTTCGCCCGCGCGCTGAAATCGGTAAATGACTGGTGCAAGAGTAACCGACACCAGCCGATCGAGGCGCAGCATGACTATCTCGCTCGGGCGATCCGGGGCCACTACGCATATTACGGTCTGGCGGGGAACGGCAAACGCCTCGCGTGGTTCCGCTACCAGGTCGCCCGTACTTGGCGGAAGTGGCTCGCACGCCGCAGCCGCCGCAGGTGCCTGAACTGGGACCGGATGAACGACATCCTCAAGCGGTATCCCCTGCCGTCGGTCAAGGTCGTGCGCTCGTGGAAACCGTCGTGAGCGAACCTGTCTGGTGAGGAACCGAGTGCGTCAGTCGCGCACGCTCGGCTCTGTGGGGGGCGGGGCGCAGCAATGCCCCCGCCTACCCGGCCGCGGGGCAGCCGGGTGGGTAACCGACGGATAGTCGCCGGCAGTGCCGGCCCCGTCCGTCGCGCCGTAAACGCAATGGTCGCCCTTGCGCCCCTTGGCGTGGCGGTCGATGTCCACCCGCCCGTCCGGGCGTTTGACTGTGACCGGCCCATGCCAGCGGCCATGGCCGAGCGTCGTCGCTGTCGTCTCGGTCCCGCCGCTCGCGCCAGTGCCGCCGCATTGCGTCCGGCGTCAATGCTCGGTCCCGTGCAGCACATCGACGGTCCGCACGATCTCCGCCGCCAGGCTCGAAGCCTCGCCGGACCGCAGCGCCAGGTTGACCGGCGCAACAGCGGAGCCGCCGGCATCGACGCAGCTCAGCCGCAGCAGCACGATCCGCTCGCCCTCCGCGTTCCTCGCGCCGAGCACGGTCGCCCCGACAACCGACAGATGGTCCTCGACCCGCTCGCCTTCGCTCATGATCCCGCTCCCTGCCGGTTCCATCAACGCCGCGGGGTCTGGCCCCCGTAGGTCTCGCTCGGCGCCACGAAGGCGCCGAAGAACACCCCGTCGCTGTCGTCGCCCTCCGCAAAGCGCGTGTACACGAACCCGGCCGCGAGGCGCGGATTGCCGTCTTCATCCGGCCTGTTCGACAGGGAGCCGCCCCAATGCCCCTGCGATGCCGTGATCTCTCTCGCCGGATGACGAACCGTCACCTCGGGATGCGAGATATTCCCTTCCGGGCTGATCGGCGCCGCGCCGAGATGCAGCTCGTAATCGGCGATGGTCGTGCGGGTGTCGTGCAGCTCGTCCCCGAGGAAGAAGCCGAAATGCGCGCGCCGCGAGACCAAATCGCCCTCGCACCCGATACAACCGCTGATCGTGCCGCCCGCGAAGTCGGCGGTCAGCGCAATGCGCCCCTCCCACTCTTCGGCGAAGCCCTTACCCTCTTCCTCGCTCCAATCGCTGCCGGGCAGGTAGGTGTAGAGCCCGCCTGCCTGCCCGGCATAGGACGCCTGCCCCGACACCGGCAGTTCGGGCGGCGCTTCCAGTTCGGGGCCGTCCACGATGGCGTACTGGATCGAGTCCCCGAACGAGATGTCCGGGTAATGCTGATCGGGAAACTGCGCCCACCAGCCGGCCAGCAGATAGTTGGGCGTGTCGAGCGGGTCCCAGCTCACCAGGGCATAGACGATGGAGGTGCCGTTCTCGTCGTCCTTGACGAACACCCAGTCCCGCGCCTGGTGTCCGGGAAGGGGCGTGGAGCCGGGGTTCGTCTCCACGGCATCGTCGGCCGTGTCGACGGACAGGGGCGTTCCATCCTCCAGGGTGAGAAACACCCGCAGGTTTGGGCCGGTGAAGGCCGAGTTCCGTTCGAAGTTGATAGGCCCGCTATCTTCGGGCCGTTCTTCCCGGCCTCCGCAGGCGCTTACGGACATGATCAGGACAGCAGCGAAAAGA
>JAJDXS010000030.1 GCA_022823145.1 Gemmatimonadota bacterium | reverse complement strand
CCTAGTACGAGAGGACCGGAGTGGACTGACCACTCGTGTACCGGCTGTTCCGCCAGGGGCATCGCCGGGTAGCGACGTCGGGAAGGGATAACCGCTGAAAGCATCTAAGTGGGAAGCCCCCCCCAAGATGAGTACTCCCAGACATCAGTCTCGGAAGGGCCGTGCGAGACTAGCACGTTGATAGGCGGCAAGTGGAAGCGTGGAGACACGTGTAGCTGAGCCGTACTAATGGCCCGAGAGGCTTGACCAGCATCCTCCTCCACGATTCCAGCACGTACGAGGCTCTGTACTTCCTTCTGCCCTTCGAAGTTGGCTGGTGGCCAAAGCGCAGGGGTCACACCCGATCCCATCCCGAACTCGGAAGTTAAGCCCTGCCGCGCGGATGGTACTGCTGGGGCGACCCGGTGGGAGAGTACGTCGCTGCCAGCCTGCCTTGCGAACGCCCTGTCCGGGAAGCGGTATCCCCGGGCAGGGCGTTCATGTTTTCGGCTTCCGGGATTGAAGGGGTGCCGCCTGCAGAAGCGCTCGCACGGCCTTCGCGGGATTGCGGGCGCCCATCACGGCGCTTACCACGGCAATGCCGGCGGCTCCGGTGCCAAGGATGGCGGGCGCACGGTCCGCGGTGATCCCCCCGATCCCGACCACTGGAGCATCGGCGGACCGCACGACCGCAGCCAGGCGGGAGAGGCCGATGACATCGCCGGCCTCAGCCTTGGTTCGGGTGGCAAACACTGCGCCGCATCCCACGTAGTCGGCCCCTGCGTCTATCGCCGCGGCAGCCGCGGCCGGCTGGTCGGCGGAGTAGCCGATCAGGAAGCCCGGAGGCGCCATCCGGCGAGCTGCCGAAACGGGGAGATCCTCCGGGCCCAGGTGCACGCCGTCGGCACCCACCGCCAGCGCAAGGTCGAGGCGATCGTTGACGAAGAAGAGGGCTCCAGCGGCGTGTACAGCTGCCCGAAGACGACGAGCCACGGGGGTCACTTCACCTGGAGGGAGATGCTTCTCACGCAACTGCACGGCCGGGGCTCCCGCCCGGAGTGCCTCTGTGGTCACGTCCAGGAGGTCCCTGGGCGCAGCCAGCGCGCGATCGGTGATCACGATCAGGCGAAGTCGCCGGGCCAGGTCGCTTCGGGACGCGGTGCATTTGGGGTCGTGGGGCTGCGATGACCGGTCCGACCCGTCACTGCCCGGAGGCACCGGTCGCCGGTTACCTGGCGCTGGACGCTTCGCGGCGGACCTGGGCGCGCGCATTGTTGTGCTCGCGCAGCGAACGGGTGAAGATGTGCTCTCCGTTCGGTCGCGCCACGAAGTAGAGATAGTCGGTGTCCGCGGGATTCAGCGCGGCGTCGAGGGCGGCCGCCCCGGGTGCGCCGATCGGACCGGGGGGGAGGCCGGCGTGTGCGTAGGTGTTGTAGGGGTTGTCGGCGACCGAGTCGATTGCCGCGTAGAGGAGCCGGGGCCGGTGTCCGCCAAGCGCATACAGTACGGTCGGGTCGGCCTGGAGCCGCATCCCGATCCGGAGCCGGTTGTGGTACACGCTGGATATGGTGGTCATTTCGGCCGTGTACACCGCTTCGGCCTGGATGATCGACGCAAGGGTGACCAGTTCGTTCTCGCTCAGACCGATTTCCTGGAGGCGATCGCGCCGCTCCGGTGTCCAGTAGGCACGGTAGGCCTCGAGCATGGTCGCGACGACGGTCTCGATCCGGATCCCCTCGGCGAAGCGGTAGGTGTCCGGAAACAGGTATCCCTCGAGGCCGGGCCCGGGCACATCCCAGTCGAGGTGTCGCGACCTCTCGACCAGCCGGTTCGCAACCGCCGTGGAGTCGGAGCCGGTGGCCGCCGCGATGCGAGGCGCCATCGCCACGATGGTAAAGCCTTCGGGTATGGTCATCGGGATCGTGACGACGCGGCCGGCGGTCAGGATGTCAAGGATTCGCCGCGTGGGCGCGCCCCGTTCGATCCGATAGGTCCCCGCCTTGACGGATCGGTCCAATCCGCGCATCCGCGCGTAGGCGTGGACGAAGAGCCTACGGTCGATGATCTGTCGCGATTCAAGGGAATCGAGCACTACGTCGAACGTGGCGCCCTCGGGGATCCGTACGACAGCCTCTCCCGGTGGCAGAGGTGGGGCACACGTCAGGGTTCCCCCCAACGCACCGATCGCTACGACGGCAGCGGTGCTACGGGTTCGCCGGCGCCGCGTGTCCCGGTTCGGGATCCACGGGCGCGTGCGCCGAACGCGCATCAAGCCAGTCCTGTAGGAAGATCGCGGCTGCTCCCGCATCGATCCTGGCCTTGTCCTCCCTCGCCTTGCGCCGCAAACCGATCGAGCGGATGCGCGCTTCCGCCTCCACCGAAGAATACCGCTCGTCGGCGAAGTGCACCGGCATTCCGCTCCGCATTCCAAGTTGTCGGCCAAAGTCCCTGACGTCCGTGCTCCACTCAGTTTCGTTGCCATCGTCGTCCAGGGGAAGTCCGACGACGAAGGCTTCGGCGGCATGCTCGGAGGCCAGCGCCACGATCCTGGTGATCGGGGGGCGCTTCCCGATCCGCCGCGACAGGGTCGTGACCGGAGAGGCCAGCGTGCCCGAGGGATCGCTGACCGCAATGCCGATGCGGCGGGTTCCGTAGTCGAGCGCGAGAACGCGACGGGGATGAGGCGACACCCTCACCGTGGATTCCGGTTCCTCAATGGGTCCTCCTGCCCACGGGATTCCCGATCCCGGAGCCGGCCCTGGAAGTTCGTCAGCGCCCTTCGCTGCTCCCTTCCTCGTCCGACTCGCCGGTGGCCTTCAGGAAGATCTGGATGGCTCCGTTCTCGGCTTCGCTCCCGTACTTGACCTGTGCCGCCGATCCCTTGATGATTTCGATCCGATCGACCCGGTCCGGATTCAGCCGCTGGAGCATCTCGCCGGAATCGTCCACGCGAATCCCGTCGACGAAGACAATGGGTCTCGGGCGCAGCGACATGCTGCCGCTGAAGCGGATGCGCGCCGGTTCGGTAACCGTGATCTCGGAATCCATGGTGTATGCCCTGATGGCCTGACCATCGAACCCGTCGCCGGAAACTCCAGAGCCGGCCCCGCGCCCCTCGGTTGCTTCCAGCACGAACATGGTCCCGAGTGCGCCCACCAGCCCGGCTGCACCTATGAGGGCGATGTTCCTGATGTCATCTCGTCCTGGTCTCACGCTTCGACTCCCGGCTGGGTGTGCCCATGGGTACTGCCTTCGGATACGCTATTCCTACGATAGGTTGCCCGGCAAGATTACTCGGGCATTGCTCGGGCAATGGTCTGCCGTTCGTTTTGGACCCTTGCCCTGCGTCGCGGACGAACTCCGTGCCGGATTCAGACGAGATCCGTTCGCGAAACCGCTAGATTCACAGGTTCACCCTTCAACCGGAGCCAGAACGCGTGCCTACCTACCAGTACGCAACGGTACCGACCGGTGGTGAGAGGATCACCGGAAGCGCCGATCGCCTCGAAGTTCCCGACCGTCCGATCGTCCCGTTCATCGAAGGAGACGGCATCGGACCCGACATCTGGGCGGCGACCTGCCATGTGGTCGATTCGGCAGTGGGCAGGGTTTACGGAGGAGTCCGCAAGATCGCCTGGATGGAGGTGTTCGCCGGCGAGAAGGCCCACGAAATGTCGGGTGAATGGCTCCCGCGCGAGACGCTCGAGGCGCTGACCGAGTTCAGGGTGGCGATCAAGGGGCCCCTTACCACCCCCGTCGGCGGAGGAATTCGTTCGCTGAACGTGACACTTCGGCAGGTGCTGGACCTGTATTCGTGCATCCGACCGGTGCGGTGGATTCCGGGCGTGCCTTCGCCGGTACGCGAGCCGGACAAGGTCGACATGGTGGTCTTCCGCGAGAACACCGAGGACGTCTACGCCGGGATCGAGTGGGTTTCGGGTTCGGACGAGGCCAACCGTGTTCGCGACTTCCTGCAGGATGAGATGGGGTCGTCGATCCGCGAACTGAGCGGCATCGGCATCAAGCCGATCAGCCCATTCGGCACAAAGCGCCACGTCGCGGCCGCGGTCCGCTACGCACTGGCCCGCGGGAGGGACTCGGTCACCCTGATGCACAAGGGCAACATCATGAAATACACCGAGGGGGCCTTCCGCGACTGGGGGTACGAGGTCGCCGCGGAGCTCTTCCCCGACTCCACCGTTCCCGAGTCCCGGCTCTGGGAGGGCGAGGACGCGAACGGACGCGTGGTCATCAAGGACCGCATCGCCGACTCGATGTTCCAACAGGTGCTGCTACGTCCTGCGGAGTATTCGGTGGTCGCAACGCCCAATCTCAACGGTGACTACCTCTCGGACGCGTGCGCCGCCCAGGTGGGTGGGCTGGGCATGGCTCCGGGTGCCAACGTCGGTGACGTAGTCGCGCTCTTCGAGGCGACCCACGGCACAGCTCCCAAGTACGCCGGATTGAACCGGGTGAATCCCGGCTCGCTCATCCTGTCCGCCGGCATGATGCTCGAGCACCTGGGCTGGGAGGAAGCGGCGCGCGCCATCGACCGCGGATTGGAGGGCGCGGTGGGGGCCGGCATGGTGACCTACGATCTCGAACGACAGATGGAGGGTGCCACGAAGGTTTCCACGTCGCGTTTCGGCGAGGCCATCGTGGCACACATGTAGGCGGGGCGCAACGGACGGGGAGCGCGATATGCGCCTTGAGACGTATACGGGGGCACCCGATCAGGTCGAGACTCCCCTTCTGGTGGTGCTCGTCCCCGACGGGGGACCCTTCGCTGAGCTGGCGACGCTCAGTCGGGCCACGGGCGATACCTTGAGCCAAGCCGTGTCGTCGGGCGATTTCCTGGGCCGTGAGAGCGATCGTTTCATCGGGTATCAGCGCGGCAGCCGGGGTCCGGAAAGGGTGCTTTTCGCGGGGGTCGGACCCCTGGAAGCGATGAGCCGTTCGAGGATGCGTTCCGCGGCGGGGAAGGCCGTTCGGGCGGCTGAAGACTTGCGGTTGCGATCTCTCGCCCTCTGCCTGTCGTTCCTCGGTTCCGAGGTCGAACCGGGCTGGGTACAGGCCTCGGCCGAAGGTCTCGTGCTCGCGTCCTGGCGCTTCGACGAGCTCAGGTCTCCTCCGGCGGTTGGCGACGACCCGGAAGACCGGCCGCCGCTCGTCGAGTTCGCTCTCGTGGTGTCCCTGCCGTTGCGGTCGCTGGAGCGGAATGTCCGGGTGGGGCACGCCTTGGCCACCGGCGAGAACCGCGCCCGCACGCTACAGGCAAGGCCCGGCAATGTCGCGACGCCTTCCCGGCTGGCGGCCGAGGCTGCGGGAATCGCGGACGAAGCCGGTTTGCAGCTCGATGTCCTCGGCCCCGCCGAGATGGAGGCCGAGGCAATGGGGGCCCTTCTCTCGGTGGCGAGAGGATCGGACGAGGAACCGCGGTTGATCGTGCTGCGGCACGACGGTGGCGACCCTGGAGCGCCCCCACTCGTCCTGGTGGGCAAGGGGTTGACCTTCGACGCAGGCGGCATCTCGATAAAGCCGGCCAAGGGAATGGAGGACATGAAGTACGACATGTCCGGAGGTGCCGCGGTCCTTGGCGCGATGTTCGCGATCGGGCGGTTGGGGATACCCGCGAACGTCGTTGGCGTCGTTCCCAGCTCCGAGAACCTGCTGAACGGCTCGGCGACCAAGCCCGGGGACGTCATCATCAGCCGGTCCGGCAAGTCCATCGAGGTGATCAACACCGACGCCGAGGGTCGGCTGATCCTCGCCGATGCCCTGGACTACGCCGAGGGCTGGGATCCCGCGGCGATCGTGGACTGCGCGACCCTCACCGGCGCCTGCGTGATCGCCCTGGGGCATTATCGCTCGGCCCTGCTGGGAAATGACCAGGCTCTGCTGACCGAACTCCAGCAGGCGGGCGAAAAGGCGGACCAGCCCTGTTGGCCGCTGCCCCTCGACCGGGAGTACCGAAAGCAACTGGAGAGCGACGTCGCCGATCTGAAGAATGTCGGCGGGCGCCCGGCGGGTACGATCACGGCCGCCTGCTTCCTCTCCGAATTCGTCGGAAGCACCCCTTGGGCCCATCTGGATATCGCCGGAACTTCGTACGGCAAGACGGAAAAACCATACCTGCGCAACGGTCCAAACGGGACGCCGTGCCGACTGCTCCTGGAGTGGGTACGCGCGAGGGCCGGGTTCTGAAGCGAATGAGTGGATCGGGGCGTCGTTGTGAATACGTCCCGGGGCTGTTGCGCCGGGCCGTCCACCTGCTGGCGGGCATCATCATCTCGGCCCTGGCGACGGGATCCGCGTTGGCCCAGGATCCGCCCGATACACTACAGGTGGCTCCGGACTCGGTGCCGCCGGACTCGGCGATGGTCGCCGACTCGGTCGCCTCCGACTCCGTCGAGGTGGACAGTCTCCCGCCACCACCCGTCTTTCCGGCACTCCCCGATCCGGTCCCTGCGGGTATTCCTTCCGGCATCTGGGAATGGGACCGTGACGAACTCATGAGCGCGCGCGGCCAGACGCTGTGGGAGCTGTTGAGCGAAGTGCCGGGTCTCCTCACGATACGCAGCGGGGATTTCGGGGCGGCGGTCGCCGTTTTCCCGGTGGGTTATTCCGGAGGGGGCATCCGCCTCTACCACGACGGCGTGGAGCATCTTCCGCTGGAGGGATCGGTCCCCGACCTGGCCCGCATCCCCCTCTCGGGACTCGAGCGGGTCCGGGTGGTGCGCCGGCCGGGCGGACTGGAGGTGCACCTCTTCCGCTACGTCCACACCGACCCTCAGGCACTGACGCTCGTCGAGGCGGGAACCGGGGACCTGGACACGAACCTTCTTCGTGCCACCTTCTCTTTCCCCCGCGTACTGGCGGGCAAGGCGTCGCTGGCGATCGAACGACTGGATACGCGGGGGCGCGAAACGCCCGGGGCCGTCACGGGAGTCTGGTTCCGATACAGCCTGCACCGGGGCGATCGCGCCGGGCTCCGTTTCGAGACCCGCCGGATGGCCGCCGAGCGCGATGTCTTCACCGCGTCTCCACCCAGCGTATCGCGCACCGACTGGACGCTTCAGGGCATCTGGGCCCCCGCCACGGGACTGCTGGCCGAGGCGTGGGGTACGAGCGCCGCGGTTTCGACCGGTGACAGCACCGCCGCGTTTCCGTTCCTTGCGGAGGCGCGGGGACAGTACGGATCGCGTATTTCGGCCGGTCGCGGTCCGGTGTGGGGTAGGGCGACCGCGCGCTTCAACGACGGGGCCGGCATCCCGGGCCGGGAACTTTCAGCCGAACTGTCGGCGGTATCGGAGCGGTGGGGGGGAGTGAACGCACGGTTCCGGCGCGAGAACTGGGACGACCTGTCGGGCGGAGGCTACGATCTCAACGCGTGGGTCAGCCCGGTCTCCCATGTCACGCTCTTCGCGGAGCGCGGTGGCGGCACGCGTGCGGTCCCGTACCTGACTCCGCTGCCTCCCGAGGACCCTGACGAAGCGGCCACGGTCCCCGAGGAGGACTCCGACTCGACGGAAGCGGGTCCTGCGAGCCGCTTCACCGAGCGGAGCGGGACGCGCCTGGGACTGCGGACACGCTGGCGCGACATCGAACTCTCCGGTGCGCGCGTGGCGGTCGAGGCCGATTCCATCTGGCCCACCCAGCTGCTCTTCGACCGCGACGGCCTGATCGTTTCCCAGCCGCGCCGGCAGGGATGGGAACTGGCGGGGCGAGTCCCGCTCTGGCCGAGTGGCTTGTTTGCCGTCGGAGAGGTGCAGCTGTGGGAAGCCGCGGACTCGTCGGAGGCGCTCTACTTCCCCGACCACGTCTACCGCGGCAGTCTTTCCTTCCACCGGCTGTTCCGGGAGAGCGGCAACTTCGAGCTCTGGGTGGACCTGGGCGCGCAGGGGCGCTCGCCGATGAACGTGCCGCTGGGCGTGCCTCCGGAGCCGGATGATGTGGCGGCCTCGCCGAGTGTGGGCGTGTCGCCAGGGTACTACCGTGATGACGACGAGCCCGGGCTGGTCCCGGACGTCGTCCCCTTCTACCAGAACTGGTATTTTCGCCTGCAGATGCGCTTCCTAACCCTGAGCATCTTTGCGACCATAGAAAATCTTACACTTCGACGCAACAACCAGGATGTTCCGGGCCGGCTTCTGCCGGGAACCCGGAGCTTCTACGGCGTGCGCTGGACATTCTGGAACTGAGGCGGGCTCCGTCATGATCCACAGCATGACCGGCTACGGCGCCTCGGAGGCGGAGTTGCCCGACGGCAGGATCCTGCGCTCCGAGATCAGGACGGTTAACCACCGGCATCTGAGTGTTTCGGTGAGCCTGCCCAGGGGTTGGGACAGTCTCCGACCTCGGGTTGTGGAGCAGGTGCGCGCCGCGCTTGCCCGAGGTGGCGTGTCGGTGTCGGTGAGTTGCCAGCACCTCGAGGCTGAGGACCCGGCGATGCCGGCGCTGGACATGGACAGGGCACGCCGGTTCGTCCTGCTTCTTCGGGAGGCGGGGGCGGAACTCGGCCTGGCGGGCGGGATCGACATCGATACGCTGGTCCGGCTTCCCGGTGTGCTGCGCAGCGGGACCCATGGAACGCAGGGGCAGGAAGAAGGCGCGGACGGAGACACGCTTGCCGCGTGCCTGGACGCGGCGCTCGCGGGTGTCATCGAGATGCGGGCGGGCGAAGGGCGGCGGCTGGAGGAAGTGTTGCTCGCGAGCATCGCGAGAATCGTCGAGGAGGTGGATTCCGTCGAGTCGAGGGCACCGCAGCGGTTGCTCCGGGAACGGGACCGGTTGCGGGAGCGTGTCGCGGGGCTGACCGAGAAGGTCGAGGTCGACGAAGACCGTCTCGCGCGTGAAATCGCCTACCTCGCCGAACGGTGGGACATCGCCGAGGAGGTCGCGCGGCTCCGCTCGCACGTCGCGCTGTTCCTGGAGAGCCTGGACGGCGGAGGGAGCGGGGGACGAAAAGCGGGCAAGCGCCTGGGATTCGTGGTGCAGGAGATGAACCGGGAGGCGAATACGCTGGGCGCGAAGGCGAACGATGCGGGGATCTCCGCTTCGGCGGTTGCGATCAGGGAGGAGCTGGAGCGGCTGCGGGAGCAGCTGGAGAATGTGGAGTGAGGCGGCGACCGCTTGTCCTGGTGGGCCCCTCGGGAGCGGGCAAGACCACCATTGCGGCGCGGCTCGTGGACGAGCACCCCGACCGGTTCATCCTCTCGGTGTCCGCCACCACCCGCGAGCCCCGCACCGGGGAACATCCCGGCCGCGACTACCACTTCGTGTCCCGCGGGCGCTTCAAGGCCATGATCGCCAACGGCGAACTCGCCGAGTGGGCGAAAGTGCACGGCGAGTACTACGGCACGCCCGCCGGCAACCTCGAGCCTGGAGCGTATGGGGGGCCGATTCCGGTGCTGGACATCGACGTGCAGGGCGCCCGGCAGGTGATGGAGCACGCTCCGGCCGCCTTGGTTATCTTTATTATTCCGCCCGATTCCAGCCGGTGGCTCAGGCGACTGGTCGGAAGGGGGACGGAGTCGCCCCGGCAGATCTCGCGCCGTCTCCGTACGGCACTGGCCGAGCTCCGAGCCGCTTCGTCCTTCGGGGCGTTTGTCGTCAACGAGGATTTGGGGCAGGCTGTCGAGCAGGTGGCGGCCCTGGCGTGCGGGCCTTCTCCCGGCCGGAAGCAAGCGGCGGACATGCGCCGCCTGTGCGAAGGGCTGGAAGCTGGTGCGCGGCGGGAGATTGCACGCCTGAAGGGCGTCGCCGGTGCCGAGAGCAACGAATGAGGAGAATGGATGAGAGTCTTTACCCCTGACGAGATCGCCGAGAACAATCAGAGCAAGTACCTCGGCGTGCTGGTGGCCGCCCGGTACGCCCGGGAACTCAACCAGCTCCCGCGGGAGGCTCACCTCAGCGACCAGAAGAAGCTCTCCACCCGTGCCCTGGAGGCGATCACCTCGGGCCAGATCGAGTACCGCCTCGTAAAGCGCCGCCGTCCCGAAGCCGAATAGCCGCCCATGACGCCCGGCCGCGAGCCGCTCCCGCCGTGGGCCGGCCGGAGGGTCGTGCTCGGTGTCTGCGGCGGCATCGCGGCCTACAAGTCCGTACAGGTCGCACGTGACCTGACGCTGCGCGGCGCCACCGTCGATGTCGTCCTGACCGACGCGGCCCGGCGGTTCGTAGCTCCGCTGTCCTTCGAGGGAGTGACGGGGCAGGGCCCGCTGATCGACATCTTCGCGGTCGGTGACGCCGCGCTGCATGTCTCGCTCGGCCGCGATGCCGACTGTGTATGCGTGGCACCTGCGACCGCCGACTTCATCGCACGGGCGGCGTCCGCGCGCGCCAGCGACCTGCTGACCACCGTGCTCGTCGCGACGGATGCCCCGGTAGTGATTGCGCCGGCGATGAATGACCGCATGTTCGCGCACCCGCGCACCCGCGCCAATCTGACGGTGCTGGAAGAGGACCTGGGATACCGGCGGATCGGGCCGGCGGCTGGGCGTCTGGCTGCGGGCGAAGGAAGCGGCCCGGGGCGGATGGTGGAACCGGCGACGATCGTTGACGCCGTGGGGAGGGCGCTGGGAGACGGTGGTCCGCTCGCGGGGCTGAGGGTGCTGGTAACCGCGGCGGGCACGCGTGAGCCCGTCGACCCGGTACGGTACCTCGGCAATCGCTCCTCCGGAAAGATGGGGTACGCGCTGGCGAGGGCGGCCTGGCTGCGTGGGGCCGAGGTCACACTGGTGACCGGGCCTTCCACGGTGCCCGTGCCGTACGGGGTCGACATGGTCCGGGTCGAGACGGCTCAGGAGATGTGTGACGCCGTGCTGGAGAGGGTTGGGGGGGCGGACGTGGCGATCCACGCCGCTGCAGTGGCGGACTACCGTCCGCGGACACCCCTGACGGAGAAGGTCAAGCGGGGTGTGGCCGGTGACGCGCTCACGGTCGACCTGGTGGCCAACCCGGATATCGCTGCCGCGTCCGCGGCAAGAATGAAGGCGGGGAGCGTCGCCGTCGGCTTCGCGCTCGAGACTTCGGAGCTGCTGGCTCGCGCGCGACAGAAGCTTGACGCGAAGGGGTTCGACCTGATCGTGGCCAACCGGGCCGGCGAGGAGGGGGCCGGCTTCGAGATCGACACGAACCGCGTGACGATCATGGTCCGTGGCGAACAGCCGCGGGAGCTTCCCCTGATGGACAAGTTCGCCGTCGCATGCGAGATACTGGACGTCGTCGAGGAGCGGTGCGCGCGGGGGGCGGGGTGAGCCGCGGCGCGGATCGACTGGCCGCCTACCTGGACCAGCGGAGGAGGATGCGAGAGCCCGGGATCGTACCGAGCGGGTTCCGTGCCGCAGAACTGGTCGCGCTCCTGGAATCGCGGCGGGCGGTGAGCCCGGCAGCACCCGTGGCGGGCAGGCTGCAATCAGGAAGCACGCCCGCAACCAGGCGTTCACCGTCTACCCCGGACGGGTCGACCACCGTGGACACGGCTCCCACCGTGGACCCGTCCTCCATCGGCTACGAGTCCCTGCGCGACGCGGCGCTGGCCTGCACGCGCTGCCGACTGGCCGAAGGGCGCCGGCATGTGGTCTTCTCCGATGGCAATCCCGCGGGCCGCCTCATGGTTGTCGGGGAGGCACCGGGCGCCAGGGAGGACGCCACCGGGCTTCCCTTCGTGGGACAGGCGGGCAAGTTGCTTGACCTCATGCTCGCTGCGGTGGGCCTGTCGCGGGCCGACTCGGTGTACATCTGCAACGTGATCAAGTGTCGCCCACCCGGAAATCGTAATCCACTGCCCGACGAGATCGAGGCTTGTGCCCCCTTCCTCAAGGGCCAGATCCGGCTGGTGGCTCCCGAGGTCCTCCTCGCGGTGGGCTCGTTCGCGGCACAGTGGCTGACCGGGACCACCAGGCCACTAGGAAAGTTGCGGGGCGAGGTTTACAGTTACGAAGGCGTTCCCCTGGTGGTTACCTACCATCCGGCGGCCTTGCTGCGAAACCCGGGGTGGAACCGGCTATGCTGGGACGACCTGCAGCTTCTCCGCCAGGTCATGGACGGGTCCTGAGGCACAGGAGATCTTTTGAGCGACCCGATCCCGATTCAGTCGGTACCCGACACGGCCCGCTACGACCGGCAGCCGCCCTTTTCCCCCGAAGCGGAGGCTGCGGTGCTGGGCGGCGTGCTGATCGACGAGAGCGCGATGGCCCGTGTGGCCGACGTGGTGGACGACTCGATGTTCTACCGCGAGGGTCATCGGCGGCTGTTTCGCGCAATGGCCCGGCTGTTCGAGCGCGGAAAGGTCATCGACCCGATCACCGTCTCGGAAGATCTCAAGGCCGTCGGAGAGCTGGAGGGAATCGGAGGCTGGGAGTACCTCGCCTCGCTGCTGGACGCGGTCCCCACCGCGGCCAACATCGAATACCACGCGGGAATCGTGCAGGAGCAGGCGCTGCTGCGGCGGCTTATCGACGCGGGCCAGGAGATCGTCCGGGACGTCTACGAACCCGGCGAGCGACCCGTGAGCGAGATTCTGGATCTCGCCGAGCAGCGGGTGTTCAACGTTTCCCAGTCCAGAGGCCGGGAAGGCTTCGTGTGGATCAAGGAGGTGCTCTGGCCGACTTTCGAGCACATCGACAGGCTGCAGGAAACGGTGGGCGGGATTTCCGGGCTGGCGACCGGCTTCACCGACCTGGACAGGATGACGACCGGTCTCCAGCCGGGGGACCTGGCGATCGTGGCGGGACGCCCCTCGATGGGCAAGACATCGTGGGTGCTCAACGTGGCCCAGACGGTTGCGATCGAGTACGGCAAGCCGGTTGGGATCTTCAGCCTGGAGATGTCCAGGGAGCAGTTGGTTCAGCGGCTGTTGTGCGCCGAGGGAAGGGTAGACGCTCAGAGGCTGAGGAGAGGGCGACTCCAACCGACCGAATTCCAGCAGCTCGCGCGCGCGGCAGCCCTCCTGAACACCGCACCGATCTGGATCGACGACTCCGCGACCGGAAACGTGCTCGAGATGAAAGCCAAGGCCCGGCGGCTGAAGGCCGAAAACAAGGATCTCGGTCTGGTGATCGTCGACTACATGCAGCTGATGACCGGTGGGGCGCGTCGAATGGAGAACCGGGTTCAGGAGGTTTCGGAGATCTCGCGCGGCCTCAAGGCGCTGGCTCGCGAACTGGAACTCCCTGTTGTCGCGTTGAGCCAGCTGAGCCGGGCGCCGGAGCAACGGACCGACCGAAGACCCCAGCTTTCCGACCTGCGCGAGAGCGGCTCGATCGAGCAGGACGCCGACCTGGTCATGTTCCTGTACCGGCCTGAGTACTATCAGGGTCCCACCGACAAGGACGGCAATTCGCTGGAAGGAAAAGCGGAGCTGATCGTGGCGAAGCAGCGTAACGGTCCCACCGGTACCGTCGACCTGTTCTTCCGCAAGTCGTTCACGCTCTTCGAATCGGTCTCGCGCACGCCCGAGCCGACCGAAGCGGTCGGTTGACGACCGCGGTAGCGCTTCTGGTCCCCGCCGCAGGGGTCGGGGCGCGGATGGGAGGCTTGAGCAAGCCGTTCCTCGAGCTTGGGGGGCGTTCCGTTCTCGAATGGGCGCTCTCGCCTTTTCTGGCCAGGACCGATGTTGCGGAAGTTGTCGTGGCACTGGGCGCCGAGGCGGCTGCCTGGGATCCCGGTCGGCTGGACCCCCGGGTGCGTACCGCGCGGGGAGGGTCCAGCCGCTTCGGGTCGGTCGCCAACGCTCTGGAACGACTTGAGACGGACGCCTCCATCGTCGCCGTCCACGACGGAGCACGTCCGTTTCCGCCACCGGATGCGGTCGATGCCTGCATCCGGCTCGCGACCGCAGGCGTCGGGGCCGTGGCCGGGGTCCCGGCCGTGGACACGATAAAGCGGGTTGGAGACCGCCAGGTGATCGAAGGAACGCCGCCGCGCACGGAACTGTGGTATGCCCAGACGCCACAGGTATTCCCTCGTGATCTCTTCGAGCGCGCGGTTGCGCACGCACGCGCCGGGGGGACCGCTCCGACGGATGATGCTTCCATGGTCGAGCGACTGGGCGCGGAGGTGCGCATGGTGGAATCCGCTGCGACAAACCTGAAGATCACGCGTCCGGAGGACATCGTGACGGCCGAAATACTCATCGCCCGAGGGTTCGTGTGACGCTGCCGCAACATGCTGTCGCCGAGGCGGTTCACCGTCTCCACGGCGGCGAGATCATCATACACCCCACCGAAGCCGTCTACGGCTTCGGTGGGCTGCTGGAGGACGCGCCGCTTCGGGCCCTGCAGCATCTCAAGGGGCGCTCTACCGGCGGCTTCGTGGTGCTGATCCCTGCGGTGAACAGCGTCGACGGCCTGCTCTGCGATGCGGGACACGCCCTGGCCGAGGCCTTCTGGCCGGGGCCGCTCACAATCGTACTCGACGACCCGGACAACCGCTTCCATCCCTCGGCCAAGGCCGCGGACGGATCGGTGGCCGTCAGGCTGCCGGGCTGCGATGCGACCCTTCAACTCCTTGCGGAATCCGGGCGTTCCATCACGTCGAGTTCCGCCAACTTGCCCGGGTCCCCACCGGCGGTGACCGCGCAGGAGGCGCTCGCCGCGGCCCGGCTGGGCGGGATGGACCTCTTCGCGCTGGACATGGGAGCGCTCACAGGTGGACCCACTTCCACCATCGTTCGCCTCGGGCCGGCGCGCCCTGTTCTGATCAGGGAGGGACGCATCGGTGTGCTAGAATTGAAGGAGGTCGCCGGGATATCTCTGAGCGACCCGCACGGTTCCGCTTCGGGCAGTTGATGGGTTCCAGGAACGTTCTTCACGTCACCTTCGTCTGCACCGGCAACACCTGCCGTTCTCCGATGGCGGAGGTGATCGCCGGGAGGGTCATCGCAGAGAAGGGGATCGAGCACGTGACAGTGGGATCGGCGGGTTCCGCAGCCTGGCCGGGGGATCCCGCAAGCGACGGCGCAAGGGAGGCGGCGCGGGAAGCGGGATTGGATCTGGAGTCCCATCGAAGCATGCCGCTGACCGAAGAGGTCGTGGCCGCTTCGGGACTGCTCCTGTGCATGACCGGGCACCACCTGCGCCGGTGCGAGGAACTCGGCGGGTGGGGACGCTCCCGGCTGCTGACCGAAATGGCGGGAGAAGAAGGCCGGGTGGATGACCCGTTCGGGGGATCGGCCAGGGTGTACCGGACGACGTTCGACCAGCTCGACAGACTGGTCGGCAGGGTGCTGGACACGGTAGCAGGGGATACGGAATCGGAGTCGTGAATGAAGGCGGTTGTCAGGACTGGAGACGCGGGTACCGACGGAGAACCCGCCGTGGCCACCTATGCGGTGTTGGGTGATCCGGTCTCGCACAGCCTGTCACCGGCGATTCAGAACGCGGCCTTCAGGGCCGGCAGGCGCCGCGCGCGATACGTGGCGCGCAAGGTCTCGGCGCAGGAATGCGGGCCGGTCCTGCGGGAGCTGGCGCTGAAGGGCGGAGGCGGCAACGTCACCGTCCCCCACAAGGAGCGGGTGGTGCCGTTTCTGGATCGCCACTCGCCGGCGGTTTCGGCGACTGGCGCGTGCAACACCTTCTGGGCCGAAGACGGCATGGTGTGGGGCGACAACACCGATGTGGGGGGCTTTCTGGGCGCATGGGCGGCGACCGTCGGCGGGATGAGCGGGGGGTTGCGAGTGCTGGTCCTGGGTGCGGGCGGCGCCGGCCGGGCCGTGGTCTGCGCCCTCCTGCAGGCTCCCCGGGTGGAGCGTGTCCTGCTCTGGAACCGCACACCCGGCAGGGCGGCGGCCCTGGCCCTCCACTTCAGTGACCCCCGGATCACTCATGTTCGGCAACGCCGGGGCCTCGGTGCGGATGTGCTGGTCAATGCGACCTCCGTTGGGCTCGACGGTCGCGAAAGGCCCGTCGACCTCGCCAGCATGCGGACAGTGCCACGGCGGATTATCGATCTGGTGTATGGAAGAGGGGCCACGCCGCTCTGTCGGCAGGCCCGGGAGCTGGGCATATCGGCGGTGGACGGGCGCGAGATGCTGGTGCGTCAGGCGGAGGCGGCCTACGCACGGTGGTTCGGTGAACCGCCTCCGAGGGGGGTGATGGCACGGGCACTGGACTCACAGGACTGGTGAAGGCCCGCAGGGTGCGGATGGGACGTCTGGCCGCAGTCGTCGACTATCTGCTGCCGCCCGCTTGCGCCGCGTGCGGGAGCGCCGCGGGAGATGAGGTTGGGGCCTGTGAGGGTCCCGTGTGCGCGAACTGCCGGCTGGGCCTCCGCCCGGTGCCGCAACCGGCCTGCGCGCGCTGCGGAGCACCTCTCGGAACCGGCGAAGCACCATCCTGTCTGGAATGCGCCGATTGGCCGAACGAATTGGGCTCGGTGCGTGCTGCCTTCCTGTTGGAGTCTCCCGCCCGCGAGCTGGTCCATGCGCTGAAGTACCAGGGCTGGCGCAGTGTCGGCGAGTTCATGGGCACGGAAATGGCGCGCCGTGCCGGAGCGGCCGTGCGGGATGCCGAGCTGGTGGTGCCGATCCCGACATCCGAGCGCAATCTGCGGAGACGCGGCTACAACCAGGCCGAAGTGATTGCGTCTGCCCTCGCCGCGGAGGCGGGAATCCCGCTCCGCGCCTGCCTCGAAAGATGGAGTCAGGCGGGTACGCAAACCGCCTTGAATCCGATGCAGCGACGGGCTAACGTCAGTGGCGCCTTCGTGCTTGCGGAGGCCTGCGGCGACATGGTCCGCGGCCGTCGAATCCTGCTGGTGGACGACGTGATTACCACGGGTGCCACGATCCTTGCGGCATCTCGCGCCCTGGTGCCCGGAGCCCCCGCCAGGGTCTCCGCGTATGCGTTTTCGCGCACCGTCCCAATGTCACTGTAACACGCCTGAGCAGTGTCAGGCACACCTCTTCGGAGAGTCACCAATCCCATGTCCATTCGAGTCGCCATCAACGGTTTCGGCCGGATTGGAAGGAACGTCCTCAGAGCGGCCAGGCGGTCCCCGGACAGCTCGCTCCAATTCGTGGCTGTCAACGACCTCACCGACAGCTCCACGCTCGCTCATCTCCTGAAGTACGACTCGGTACACGGCCGCTACCCGGGCACCGTCGAGGTTTCGGGCGATGGACTGATCGTCGACGGCGACGAGATTCGGGTCCTGTCGCGCCGCGATCCCGCCGATTTGCCCTGGCGCGAACTGAGGGTCGACGTCGTGGTCGAATCGACGGGCAGGTTCCGCACCCGTGAACTCGCTTCGCGCCATCTGGCGGCCGGTGCATCCAAGGTTGTGATCTCGGCGCCTGCCAAGGCCGAGGACATCACGATCGTGCTGGGAGTGAACGATCATCGCTACGATCCCGACCGTCACCACGTCATCTCCAACGCCAGCTGCACGACCAACTGTCTGGCGCCGGTGGCGAAGGTGCTGACGGAGAGATTCGGCTTTGTCCGTGGCCTCATGACCACGATCCACGCCTACACGGCCGGCCAGGCCATCCTCGACGGACCCCACAAGGACCTGCGGCGCGCGCGTGCTGCGGCGGTGAGCATGATCCCCACGACTACCGGAGCCGCCAGGGCCATTTCCCTCGTCCTTCCGGAACTCGAGGGGAAGCTCGATGGAATGGCGATCCGGGTGCCGACCCCCGACGTTTCCGTCGTCGATCTCGTTGCCGAGATCGAGAGCGACGCGACGCCCTGTTCCCTGAATGATGCCTTTCGCGCTGCTGCCGAAACCGACCTGGCGGGAATCCTGAGGGTCGAGGAGCAGCCACTGGTGTCGGTCGACTTCACCGGCGAGCCGGCGAGTTCGGTCGTCGACGCCGGCAGTACGGCAGTCATGGATCGCCGGATGGTCAAGGTCCTGGCCTGGTACGACAACGAATGGGGGTACTCCTCGCGCGTCGTGGACCTCGTGCAGTATGTTGGCGAACGGCTGGCCGCGAGAGTCTAGCCGGGTGCTGCGGTTGCCGGTTGGCGCGGCTGAAGCGCCTGAGCCCGGTGGAGTTCCGGGCCCCGTGGAAAGGGACTGCAACCGAACGCGTATGTTTGAGCGATGACTACCAGTTCTGCGAGCAAGATGAAGTCGGCCCCGGTGCGGTCGCAGCCGCGCCCGGAAGCCCTGGAACGCGTGCAGCCGCATCCCGCGGCCCAGGAGCTTCCTCCGGACTTCGAGGCATGGTTCCGCGACCACCGCGAACCCGTCTATCGGTATGTGCGTTTCCGGGTCGCGACACGTGATGTTGCGGAGGATCTCACCTCTGACGTCTTCATGAAAGCCCTGCGCTCGCTGGGAAGCTATGATCCGAGGAAGTCCGCTCCGAGGACCTGGCTGCTCCGGATCGCCCGCAACGCGGTGACGGACTACCTGCGAACCCTGCAGCGGCGGGGGAGGCTGCATGTTTCCCTCGATCGCGTGCCCGACCTTGTCCACCGCGCCCCGTCGCAGGAAGAGAGGATGCTGCGGGCGGAGCAGGTGCAGAGATTGCTCAACGCCGTGGCCACGCTGCGGGCTGCGGACCAGGAGGTCCTGTCGCTGCGGTACGGTGCGGGTCTGGCGAACCTGGAGATCGCCGAGACGCTCAAGATCAGCGCCAACGCAGTCGCGGTGAGGGTGCACCGGGCGCTCTCCCGCCTGAGAGCCGCCGTCGCGGAGACGGCCGGAGCGGAGGACTAGCGATGTTCCGGCGAGGCGGCAGCCAGGAGTGGTTCGACGAGCGCGACATGCGGAGCCTGGATCGGGATCTGCGTCAGATTGTCATCGAGGAGAGATGTTCCTACGGACCCGAACTACGCGCGCAACTCATCGAGGAGCATGCCCGGCTCGAGGGCGGCCGCCGCTCACGTTCGTGGTCGGCGTCGGCTGTAGGGATCGCGGCGATGCTCATGCTGGTTCTGGCCGGGTCGCTTGCCTTTCCAGGGACCAGAGATGCGGTCCTCGGGGTGTTCCAGTCTCCTGTCGTAGTCGAGACGGCGCGATCGGTGATCGTTCGGCCGCGAGGCGGAGGTCTCGTCGAGTCTGCTCCGTCCGTCACCGCACCGATCAGCGAGCCGCCGAACCCGGCGACGGGATCTGTGAGCGGGGAACCGACGGAGAACCCGTTGCCCTCGCCCTTGCTGCCGGGCACCGTGCCAGAGTTGCTGGATCGGAATGAGGCGCGGATGATCGTAGCGCAGGAGTACCCGGCTCTCCTCCAGCAGAAGGGCATCGGGGGAAGAGTGCGCATTCTCATGTGGGTCGGTCCCGAGGGGACGACCGAGTTTCCCCAGATCGAGCACACTTCGGGATTGCGTGAACTGGATCTGGCGGCGCTCAGGGCCACGCAGGCGCTGCGTTTCGTGCCGGCTACGCGGCTGGGCGAGGCCGTGGGTACATGGGTGTCGTTCTCGATCCGGTTCCAGCCCGGTGGTACCGATCTCGTGCAGCCCGATCCCGAATACGCGACGTTCCACATTCCGCTGAGCAATTAGCGACGGGACGGTGACTCGTCGCCGGGCGCCGTTCCGCTCGGCTGCCTGCCTGCTGCTCCGGAGACTCTTCTCTTGAAGAAGACCCTGCACGACCTGCCCCGGGACGCGTTTGTCGGCGCGACCTTCGCAGTGAGAGTGGACTTCAATACTCCGCTCGTCCGGGGCCGGATCGCCGATGCCACGCGGATCGAGCGGTGCGTGCCGACCATCAGGCACCTGACAACGGCCGGAGCGAAGGTCGTTCTGCTTTCCCATCTGGGTCGCCCGGAGGGGCGGGCCCGTGCAGGGCTCAGCCTTGAGCCCGCCGCAGGTTGCCTTGAAGGAATGCTGGAGGGGTCGGTGCGGTTCTGTCCGCACGCCGAGGGCCTGCAGGTTTCCGAATCCCTTCGGGCAATGGAACCGGGATCCGTCCTCCTCCTGGAAAACACTCGTTTTCTGGCCGGGGAGACCGCCAACGACCCCCGGTTGGCTGCGGATTGGGCGATTTGGGCGGACCACTACGTGCTGGACGCGTTCGGTACGGCGCACCGCGCGCACGCATCGACCGACGGGCTGCCGCGCGCGGTCAGAACCAGGGGCGGAGCGGCGGTCGCGGGTTTCCTGGTGGCGCGCGAGCTGGAGGTCATTGGCGGTGCGCTCGATAATCCCCGCCGCCCTTTAGTCGCCGTCGTTGGAGGTGCGAAGATCTCGGACAAGATCGACGTGATCGAGGCGCTTCTGCCGCGGGTCGACGCCCTGTTGGTGGGAGGAGCCATGGCCAACACCTTCTTTCGCGCAATGGGAATGGAGACGGGGGCATCGCTGGTGGAACCCGCCAAGTGCGCCGTCGCGGCCCGGCTGCTGGAGGTGGCCGGCCCCGGAATGGTGCTGCCGGTCGATTGCACGGTGGCGGGTGCTCTCCTGGACGGTGCGGAGACGCGCGCCGTCGCACGCAGCGAAGTCGCACCGGGCGAACTGATCGGGGATATCGGACCTCTGACCATCCGGCTTTTCGGTCGCCGGATCCAGGAAGCGGCTACCGTGATCTGGAACGGACCGCTGGGTGTGTTCGAGATCGCCGGGTTCGCAGAGGGAACTCTGGGCGTCGCACGAGCCGCGGCGGCGGCAGCTGACGAGGGCGCCACCGTCATCGTGGGCGGAGGAGATTCCGCGGCGGCAGCTCACGAGGCAGGAGTCGCCACTCGCGTTACGCACATTTCAACCGGAGGCGGAGCAGCACTCGAACTCCTGGCGGGAAAGAAGCTGCCGGGGGTCGAGGCCCTTTCCAACCGCTGTTCCGCCTGAGCGCATCCGCACTGGGAGACTTGGAAATGGTCAAGGTCGTTGCCGGCAACTGGAAGATGCATCACGGACCCCTGCAGACCGCGGGTTTCTTCGACCGGTTCCGGCCGGAGGTCGAAGAAGGGTCGGTGCGCATCGCCTTCTTTCCACCGGACGTCTCGCTCCGGTCGTCACGGACATGCGCCCGGGTGCAGGCCGACTTCGGAGTTCAGAACATCCACTGGGAGCGGGCTGGCGCGTTCACGGGCGAGATCTCCGCCGAGATGGCGAAGGAAGCGGGGGCCTCGCTGGTACTCGTCGGACACTCGGAGCGCCGTCACGTGTTTGGAGAGACGGATGTGGATGTGGGCTGCAAGGTGCGCGCCGCGGCGCGTGCGGGACTCGTTCCGGTCGTCTGTGTGGGTGAACTCCTGGAAGAGCGAAAGGCGGGGAAGCTGGATGCGGTGTTGCGTCGCCAGGTGGCGGCTTTTGCCGGATCGCTGGCCGACTGCCGCGACTACATGGTCGCCTACGAGCCGGTATGGGCGATCGGCACAGGCGAGACCGCCACTCCCGAAGACGCTTCCGCGGCCCACGCGATCGTCCGCTCTGCCCTGGGCGCACTCGGCCGATGTCCGGTGCTGTACGGCGGGAGCGTCAATCCCGCGAACGCGCGGGCGCTCATGTCGGCTCCCGATGTCGATGGAGTACTGGTCGGCGGTGCCAGTCTGGACCCGGAGGTCTTCGCCCGGATCGTAGAGGCCGGAGGCGCCCTGGCGGGGGCGGTGTGAACCGTCAGTCGTTGACACCGGACTGCACCAGGGACAGCTTCCGGGGCCAGTGGGCTTTACCCAATACGATGCAGACGTGACATGTACGGATTCTTGTTGACACTTCTTGTTCTGGATGGGGTTTTCCTCGGGGTCGTCATCCTGCTCCAGGCGGGCAAGGGTGGGGGACTCGCTGCGATGGGCGGTGGCGCAGCGGCTACGGATGTCCTTGGGGGACGCCAGGCCACGACGCTGCTCACGCGCGCGACATGGATCGCGGGTACCGTTTTCATGGTCCTGTCGCTGGTTCTGGCCATCCTTTCCTCGCGTTCGACGGCCCCTGCCTCGGTGCTGGAGGGGATCGCCAACCCGGCAACGACGGCCCCGCAGCCGGTTCTTCCAGAGGCGGCGCCGGCCCTCGAGCTGCTTCCCCCCGCGGACGAGGACGAGCCGCCGGGAGAGGTCGTCCCGCCGGGTGAGGAAGTACCTCCGGGTCAGAGCGGAACGCCCGAGACCAACCAGCCGTCGGACGCACCGCCGAGCTGACGGCTTCGTTGTGAGCGGCCGGCCTTGCGCGGCTTGTGCGGCGGTGCACCGGGCATGAGCCGCGACGAAATCGAGGACCTTCTCTATCAGGGTTACCAGGGGCGCCGCCTGGAGGAGGGCGTCCGTCGATCCGGTTTTCTCCAGTGGCCGGAGCGCGCCGTCGGCATCGACACGAGGTCCATCGTCATCGCTCGTGCGATGATGCATGCGGTGGACGGCAGGGGAGACCTGTGTTGCCCCGGACCAATGTCACCCGGGCCCGCACTTGCATTCGGAGCCACGCCGCTGGAGTTCCTGCGCCAACTGGCCCACCGGGGTACGAGTCCCGCGGCGTCCCGGGCGGGAGGATTGAGCTGGACCGACCTGCGAAGAGGGCTGATCGGCTGGGACGGGCCGCCGGGAATGATGACGCAAGTGCTGGCCGGAGCCGCGCTGGCATTTGCGCAGCGCGGCGAGAACCGGGCAGCTCTGGTCTTCGAGAGCGAGAGAGCTCTGGATACCGGTGGCTGGCACGAAGGTTTGAATTTCGCCGCCGCCAGGCGGGTCCCGCTCATCGTGGTGCTCGTCGCATCGGGCTCTGCCGGTGTCGGCCGCGTCCGCCAGATCGACGGGGTGGCGCGCGCGTACGGGATCACGGCGGTGTCGATTGGCCGGGATTCCCATGCCGGCATCTTCGCGACCGTGCGCGCTGCCCGCCGGCGGGCTGCGGTCGGGGGAGGTCCGACCCTCGTCGCGCTGGAGGGCGGCCCAGGGGATGACCGGTGGCAGTCGCAGGAGGAATTCGCGAGCTGGGCGCTCACCGAAGGGCACGTCATCGAAGGGGAGCTGGAATCGATCCGGCGGGCGGCCGCCGCGGGCGTCGACCACGCGTTCGGCCGCATAGTGAAGGAACCGGGACCCGAGCCCCACGACGCCCTGGCGGCCGTGCGGATCGGAAGCCCGCCCCTGCGGCCCTGGACACGCCTGAAGTCGCCACGGCCGTACGCGGGCGCCGAAGCGCCAATGGAGGGCCCAGGTGTCAACTGATGCTCCGGTACACGTGACGAGAACGCGCTCGGGGAAGCCCGCTACGTTTCTGGAGGCCATTGCCGAAGCGTTGTGGGAAGAGATGGAGCGCGACGAACGGGTGTTTCTCATGGGCGAGGACATCGGGGCCTACGGCGGTGCATTCAAGGTGACGCGCGGATTCATCGAACGCTTCGGGGCCTCGCGCGTGATCGACACGCCGATCTCCGAAGGGGGATTCACTGGGGCCGCTGCGGGCGCCGCCCACATGGGACTCAGGCCCGTTGTCGAAATGCAGTTCATGGACTTCATTTCGCCCGCGTACGACGTGCTTACCAACTACGTCGCCACGTCGCTCTACCGGGGCGCCGGGCCTCTTCCGCTGGTGGTTCGCGGGCCCGTGGGAGGGGGAAACCGGGGCGGTCCCTTCCATTCACAGAATGTGGAGATGGCGTTCTTCCACACGCCGGGGTTGAAGATCGTCTATCCGTCCACCCCTACCGACGCAAAAGGACTCCTGAAGAGCGCCATCAGGGATGACGACCCCGTGATCTTCGAGGAACACAAGGGGCTGTACCGCGCACCCCATTGCCGCGAACTACTGCCCCAGCAGGACCATGTGGTCCCGATCGGCAAGGCGCGGACCGCGCTGGAGGGGGAGGACCTGACGATCGTGACCTACGGGCTGATGGTCCACCGCAGCCTGGAAGCCGCTGCCGAGCTGGCCAGGGATCGGGTCCGCGTCGAGGTAATCGACCTTCGGACCCTCCTGCCACTCGACGAAAAGGCGATCGTGGCCTCGGTTCGGAAGACGGGCAAGCTCCTGATCGTGCACGAGGATACGCGCACCGGTGGAATCGCGGGTGAGATCGCCATGCGCGTCAACGAACGTGCGTTCGAATGGCTCGACGGACCGATCCTTCGCGTGACGGCTATCGATTCGCCCGTTCCCTTCAGCGGCGAGCTGGAGGACTTTTTTCTCCCGTCCGTCGCCGATGTGGTGACCGCGGGACGTTATCTTTCCAAGTACTGAAGGTGGCCGCCGAGCCGCCGGATTGAACCGGAGCACCAGGAACCACAATGCGGTGCTCGCCGGACCCGCCGGAGGTTCTGCGGCGGGCACATCCGGCGAGGCAACAGAGAGTGAGAACCGCCGTGTCGCGAATCGAAGTTCCGATGCCCCAGATGGGCGAGTCCATCGCGGAGGGCACGGTTTCCAAATGGCTCAAGGCTCCCGGAGACGCCGTCGACCGCGACGAGCCGATCCTTGAGATATCGACCGACAAGGTCGACGCGGAGATCCCGTCGCCGTCAGCCGGAGTCCTGGCCGAGATCCTGGTTCCCGAGGGGGAAACGGTCGAGGTGGGCACGGTGGTGGCGTACATCGAAGAGGGGGCGGGCGCCGGTGCCGCCCCAGGCGCGGATGGAAAGCCCTCGAAGCCCGGCGGCGAGCGTGCGGCGTCGTCTCCCCCGCCCGATACGCCTCCTGAGCCGCCGCCGTCGGCCGAGCCCGTCGCGCAACGCGATCCTGCCGAGGAGGCATCCGCGGATCCGGCGTGTACGGCCACCAGCGAGGAGCGCCTGCGCACCCGCTCCACGCCGGTGGTACGCCGCATCGCGCAGGAAGCCGGCGTGGACATCGCCCGCGTTCCAGGAACGGGGCACCAGGGCCGCGTGACGAAACAGGACATCCTGTCTTTCATCGAAAGCGACATGGCCGAGCGTGCCGCCGCGGCCGTGGCAGCACCGCAACCGGCCGCCCCCGCAGTCGCTCCCCCCGCTCGAGTGGCAGCCGCGGCGGCATCCGCTCCCGCCCCCGTGGCGCCTCCTGCGGCGCCGTCCCGCGTCCCCGCCACCACCGCGCCCAGCGACCTGTGGACCCGCTTCCACAGAGAGGTGGAGCATCCGAGCTTCCCGGTGCGCGACGGCGACCGGGTCGAGACCATGGACAAGGTGCGGCGCCTCACCGCCGAGCACATGGTGCTGGCGAAGCGGATTTCGTCCCATGTCCATTCCGTGATCGAGATCGACTTCTCGGCCGTGGACCGGATCCGGCGCGAGAAAAAGGCAAGGTGGGCCGAACGTGGAGCGCGCGTGTCCTACACAGCCTTCGTGGCCTGGGCGTGTTCCCGGATTCTCAGGGACTTTCCGACCGTCAACGGTGTCATGTCCGGCAAGAACATCATCTACCGGGGGTCCGTGAACATCGGGATGGCGGTGGACCTCAACCCGGGGCTCATAGTCCCGGTCATCCACGATGCCGACGATCTGAGTCTGGTGGGCACCGCGAGGCGGATCGTCGACCTGGCCACACGAGCCAAGTCCCGTGATCTGGCACCGAGCGAGATTCAGGGAGCGACCTTCACCATCACGAACCCGGGAGTGCTGGGGACCATGGTGGGAATGCCCATCATCCCCAAAGGGACCTCGGCCATCCTCGGGACGGGTTCGATCGACAAGCGCGTGGTGGTGATCACCGACGACGCGACGGGACAGGACTCCATCGTCATTCGCAAACGGTCGTTCTTCTCGCTTGGGTACGACCACAGGCTGGTGGACGGCGCCGACTCGGCCCGCTTCCTGTCGCAGCTCAAGGAGTTGTTGCAGGACTTCCCCGAGGACGCCTGACCCGGGCAGGGGTTCACACCGTTGCCGGAGCCGTCCTGGGTTGAGCGCACTCTGGCGGTTCGCTACGCCGGCTGCGTCGCGTACCCGCAGGCGACGGACCTGCAGGCGGATCTCGTCGAGCGGCGAAGGAGCGGGCGAATCACGGATACACTCCTGCTCCTTGAGCACCCCCACGTCATCACGCTCGGATCGTCGGGTCACGACCGACATGTCCTGCTGACCAGAAACGAACTCGCCGCGCGTGAAATCGCCGTACACGAGGCCGGACGTGGAGGAGACGTGACCTACCACGGACCCGGACAGCTTGTCGGCTACCCGATCCTGGACCTGAAGCCGGACAGGAAGGATCTCCACCGCTATCTGCGCAGCCTCGAGGAGGTCCTGCTGAGGGTTCTCGCGAGCTTTCACCTCTCCGGCAGCCGCGACGAGAGCGCGACCGGGGTCTGGGTGGGGGGTGCGAAGGTTGGCGCCATCGGCATCCGCGTGTCTTCGGGGTGGATCACCTCGCACGGTTTTGCGCTGAATGCGAACACCGATCTGGCGTACTTCGACGCCATCGTGCCGTGCGGGCTGAGCGGGCGCCCGGTGACCAGCCTCAGCCGCCTGCTCGACAGGAATGTCACCGCGGAGGAGGTGGCGCCGATGGTGGTCGGTGCGATGAGGGCCGTGTTCGGTTACGGTTCCGTCGACGATTCCGGCGGGGCGAACTCGAAGTAGTCCAGGTACCGGCCGGATTCACGCTCGCTTTCAAGCCACTCCACAAAGCCCGATGGGACCGGTACCGGGGTGTCCGAGAGTTCGCCGGCCGCCCTCTGCGCCAGGACGTTGACGTACTCGTTCCTGGGGTCTCCCGCGTGGCCCTTCACCCACTCCCAGGAGACGTCGTGGCGGGCCAGGGTACTGTCGAGTTGCCGCCAAAGGTCGACGTTCTCGATCGGGCCTCCCTTGCGCTTCCATCCCCGCTGCTTCCACCCGGGCATCCACTCCGATGCCCCCTTCACCAGGTATTGCGAATCGGATACGAAACGCACGCGGCAGCGCTCACGCAGGACCGCGAGCGGAAGTATCGCGCTGGCAAGGGCCATGCGGTTGTTGGTCGTCGAGGGCTTCGACGTCCAGACATCACGCCGCTCCCAGACGCGGCCCGTCCAATGCTCGAGCAGCGCCGCAGCCCCTCCGGGCCGGTCACGTCCCTTGAACTGGTTTCCGAGGCACGACTCGTCCGCGTGGATGTGAACAAATGGCTGATTCCGCTCCATCTTCTCCTCGTCCCGACCGCGAATCGGTTGCTGGCTTCCCCGGAAGATACCGACTCCTTACATTCCCCGGATGCGTATGCGCAACCCTGACGGAGAGACGGTCTCTCCAGCCTGCCTCCTCCTGGAAGACGGGCGGCGTTTCGAAGGGACTCGGGTGGGTGCCGGGGGTCCTGCGATCGGAGAGGTCGTATTCAACACGGCCATGACCGGCTACCAGGAGATCCTCACCGATCCTTCCTACGCCGGCCAACTGGTGGCCATGACCTATCCGCTCATCGGCAACTACGGCACGAACGCCGACGACATCGAGTCCGGCCGGCCCCAGGTGTCCGGCTTCATTGTGAGGGAGGCGGCGAGACGGCCCAGCTCGTGGAGGAGCCGCAGCACGCTGGAAAGCTATCTGTCGGAACACGGAGTGGTGGGGATCCGGGACGTGGACACGAGGGCGCTCACCCGACATATCCGCAGCAAGGGCGCCATGCGCGGCGGTATCGCCGGCGCCGACACGCCTGCGGACGAGTTGCTGTCGCGCATCCTGGCGCATCCGCGGATGGAGGGGTTGGAGCTGGCCTGCGGTGTCTCGACGGACACGAGCTATGTCGTAGGGGCCGCAAGCGGCGACGAGACGTACCACGTCGCCGCCTTCGACTTCGGGGTGAAGTCGAGTTCTCCAAGACTCCTCTCCGAGCGGGGATGCCGGGTGACGGTATTGCCGGCGCAGGCCGGAACCGCCGATGTGCTGGCGCTGGAGCCCGATGGCCTCTTCGTCTCCAACGGTCCGGGAGATCCCGCGGCGGTCGAACAGGCTGCGGAAACGATTCTGGCGGTGGCCGGCAGGGAGATCCCTGTCTTCGGAATCTGCCTCGGGCACCAGTTGATCGCACGTGCCTTCGGTGGCGAGACCTTCAAACTCCCCTTCGGCCACCACGGAGCCAATCATCCGGTAATGAACCATGATCGGAGTACCGTGGAGATCACCTCGCAGAACCACGGATTCGCCGTGCGGCGCGGGGAGCGGCACACCGTGCCCGGCGCTCCGGACCTGAGAGTCACCCACAGCAACCTGTACGACGACACCGTGGCGGGGATCGCCCACCGCGACCTGCCGGTGATTGCCGTCCAGTATCACCCGGAGGCCGCCCCGGGTCCGCACGACAGCACCTATCTCTTCGACGAGTTCATCGCCCTGATGGGGGCCCGTCGACGTGCCGCGGGGCGCTGACCCGAGCCCTCGATCCCCACGACAAACTTGACGCTGCGTGTTCGCCGCGATTACTTACTTTCCACACCGGAGCCCTGCCTCGACCGCAATCCCTAAGGGGGGACAATGACGAAAGCCGACCTAGTCGAGCAGGTCGCGGACGCCATCGGTCCGGGAGTCACCAAGCGGGACTGCGCGCTGGTCGTCGATGGGTTTCTCAACGCCGTCAAGCACGCTCTCGGTCGCGGGGAGAACATCGAGATCAGGGGCTTCGGCACGTTCAAGGTACGTCACCGCAAGGCACGCCTGGCCCGCAATCCCCGAACCGGGGAACCGGTAAGGGTGCCGGCGCGTTCCGCACCGGTATTCAAGCCCTCGAAATACCTGCGGGCCCGGGTCGAACGCCTGAACGCGCAGGAGTCGGACGCCGAGGCATCCCCGCCACATGTCGGGTGGCCGTCCTCCGGTGGTCCGGGCTCCCCAGGCTACTGACGTCCGGGGGGACCCGGTGGACGTAACCGTACTGCTCTTCGCCGCTCACCGGGACCTTGCCGGCGCGGACCGGACCGTTGTGTCGCTGCCGGATCGCGCGACCGTTGCGGCCGTTCTCGCGGAGTTGCGGGGCAGGGGTGGGGGCTGGGCCGCGTTGCCCGAAAGGGCTGCCGTGGCCGTGAACCGCCGCTATGCGCACATGGAGACGGAGCTGGCCGAGGGGGACGAGGTCGCGTTGATCCCTCCCGTGGCGGGAGGATGACGATGATCTGGAGCGCGATCACGACCAGCCCGATCGACACCCGCGAGGTGCTTTCCCGGGTCGGGGCGGAGGAGGACGGGGCCGTCGCCCTGTTCCTCGGGATCGTCCGCAACAGCAACGGGGGCCGTCCGGTAAGTGGAATGGAATACGAGGGTTACGCCGAGATGGCGCGAGAGCAGCTTGCGGAGATCGCAGGGGAAGCCGCGGAGCGGGCGCGGACCGATCGGGTGGCCGCCGTGCACCGTCTTGGGGCCCTTGCGGTGGGAGAGGTGAGTGTGGCGATCGCGGTGTCGTCCCCGCACCGCGCTCAGGCCTTCGACGCTGCCAGGTATGTAATCGAGCAGATCAAGGTGCGGCTGCCGGTGTGGAAGCGGGAGTACTATCTGGACAGGGACGCCGAATGGCTCGACGGCCAGGTGCCGGTGGCGCACGGCGGGAAGGTCGGGTAGCCGCGTGCAACCATTCGAGGGAATCTCCAACGGGACCGCCCCGGGAATGGTGGACGGCTACGGCAGGCGCATCGAGTACCTGCGCATATCCGTCACCGACAAGTGCAACCTGCGCTGTGTCTACTGCATGCCCGAGGAAGGACTCCCGTGGCTTCGCCGCGCCGAGATCCTCGACTACGAGGAAATCGCCGAAATCGTCCGGGTGATGGCCGGGATGGGGCTGAAGCGCCTGCGCCTCACGGGCGGCGAGCCGCTGGTGCGGAAGGACTTGCCGCGCCTGGTCGCGATGCTCGCCTCCATTCCCGGAATCGAGGACATCGCGCTGTCGACCAACGCCGTCCTTCTTGCGCCGATGGCCCGCCGCCTGAAGGATGCCGGCATCACGCGTGTCAACATCTCTCTCGACACGCTGCGAGAGGATCGCGCCGACGCGATCGCCCGGCGGCCCGGCACATTGCCCAGGGTCCTTCGCGGCCTCGATGGCGCGGAGAAGGTCGGCTTCGAGCCGATCAAGATCAATGTGGTGCTCATGCGCGGGGAGAACGACGACGAGGTCGCGGACTTCGCCGAGCTGTCACGCAATCGGCCCCTTCATGTCCGCTTCATCGAGGTCATGCCGACGGAATCGAACCTCGAACTGAGCGCCTCGAGCTTCCTCTCGTGCGACGAAGCTCTGGCGGCGATCGCCCGGGTCGACGCCCTGGAGCCCGTTCCCGGCCCCCCCGGCAACGGTCCCGCCACCTACTTCAGCTTCCCCGGCGCGCGGGGCACCATCGGCGTCATCACGCCCATGAGCCACAACTTCTGCAGCCGCTGCAACCGCATGCGCCTCACGGCCGACGGTCAGCTTCGACCCTGTCTCTTCGGGACCATCGAGACGCCGCTGCGCGATCCGCTCAGGCGTGGCGAGGATCTGCGGCCTCTCGTCGAAGAAACGCTGCGGATCAAGCCGGAGAAGCACCTTCTGGTACAGGGATCGTCGGCAGGTTCCGGGGGACTCATCGCGCTCTCCCAGACGGGCGGATGACAGGACTCCACGACGGCGACAGATTTCATCGGCCCCGGAGTTTCCGGGGATTCCGGCGGGTCCACCTCAACACCAATGGAGCAGTGCACTGATGTCAGCCAGGAAGATTACGGTTGTCGGTGCGGGACACGTGGGTGAAGTCTGTGCCCAGCGTCTGGCCGAGAAGGAGCTGTGCGAGGAAGTCGTCCTGATCGACATCATCGACGGCATCCCGCAGGGGAAGGCGCTCGACCAGTGGGAGAGCGCGCCGGTCGAGGGATTCGACACGATGGTGACCGGCTCGAACGACTACGGGCCCGCCGAAGGGTCCGACCTCTTCATCGTCACGGCCGGCATCGCCCGCAAGCCGGGGATGAGCCGCGACGACCTCCTGCGCACCAACGCCGGCATCGTGCGTTCGGTGAGCACCGAGATCGCCCGGGTCGCGCCCGATGCGGTCGTCATCGTCGTTTCCAACCCGCTCGATGTGATGGCGTATGTCGCCAAGGAGACCACCGGCTTCCCGCGTGAACGAGTCATCGGCATGGCCGGTGTGCTCGATACGGCCCGCTTCCGCTCCTTCATCGCCATGGAGCTGGACGTGAGCGTGGAGGACATCCAGGCGATGGTCCTGGGCGGACACGGCGACACCATGGTCCCGCTGGTATCATACACGGCAGTGAGCGGCATCCCGGTGGCCCGCCTGATCCCGCCCGACAGGCTCGACGCAATCATCGAACGCACCCGCAACGGCGGGGCCGAGATCGTCAAGTTCCTCAAGACCGGCAGTGCGTACTACGCTCCGTCCGCCGCGGCGGTCCAGATGGCCGAGTCGATCGTGAGAAACAAGCGGCGGATCCTTCCGGCGGCCGCCTGGCTCGAAGGCGAGTACGGGCAGGAGGGGGTCTACCTGGGCGTGCCATGCAAGCTGGGCGCGGGCGGTCTGCAGGAGGTGGTCGAGGTCGACCTCACCGGCAGCGAGGCGGCGGCGCTGGCCGCAAGCGCGGACCACGTGCGCAAGGTGATGGCACGGCTCTGAGCCCGGCCGTCGACGCCGAGGCCGAATCGACGCGGCCGCCGGGACGGCGGGGCGGCGACGGCGCGCCGCTACGGTCCCTTGAAGATCGCCGGGTCAAGCTCCGGGTTCAGCACGAAGTCGCTCGTAACCAGGATCTTCCAGACCTTGCCCGCCGCGTTGATGTGGACCCGCCGGCCGGTGAAGACGTAGCCGTCCACTTCCTGGACGTCCTCCCAGTAGGTGCGGCTGATGTTCTGCCGGCCCTCCTCGCGGTATCCGATGGATACGGGCATCGCGCGGCCTTCCTCGAAGACGTAGAACCAGGTGTCGTTGTGGTCGCCGACCCCGTCGCCGAAGGTCACGCGCACCAGGTGCCGCCCCGCGTCGTCGGTGCCGTCGTAGTGGAGGAATACGCCCGGATCGCGGAGCTTGAACGGCAGGCCGATCCAGTAGAAGACGTCGCCGGACACGTACCGCGCCTCGTCGTAGTCCTTGTCGCCGGGTCCGAGGATCTCCCCGTTCATCACGGCCCACTCCTGCACGCCGTCGAAACCGTGCTGGATGAAGTCGTCGCCTTCCCAGCGCTCGATGCGGGCGGCCTCACCGGCCTCGAGGCGCGCGATGGTGACGTAGCGCGGACGCGCCCGTCGGAGCCGGCCGCTCTCAGGGTCGTAGATCTCGGTGGTGAGCGTGTAGCGCGCGCTTTGCAGCTTCCAGTAGGTCTCCATGCCGCCCAGCGCCTCGATCCAGCCGTCGACGAGCGCCTCGGCCGTCTCGTCGCGCACCTCCGCACGCGGCTTCGATCCCGGTTCCCCCGAGCCCGCGCCGAGTAGCAGCCATGCGGCCGCCAGGGTGCAGGTTCCGATTGCGATCCTCATTCTCTCTTCTCCGTGCAGATGATGCCGTCGCCGGTGGCCTTGCCGCCCCGGGAGACTTCGTTCAGACTGGTTTTTCCGCCCGATCCTCCCCACGCAAACCGCTCTGTTCGCGTGAGCAAGGCTCAACTGTATGATACGCTCCCAATGGTTCGCCCGCCTGCGTGCCAGGCACCTGGCGGCGCTCGCACTCGCTTTTGCACCGGGCGGATGCGCTCCCGGAACGGGCCCCGGTGTTGACCTGGTGCTCGTCGGCGGCACGGTGTGGACCGGGGTGGACGAGGCCCCCTGGGCGGAAGCGGTTGCCGTCGAGGGAGACCTGGTCGCGGCGGTCGGCGAGACGGGGGAAGTCATGGCGCTCGCGGGTCCGGCGACCCGGGTGATCGAGCTGGAGGGTCGTTTCGTGTCGCCCGGATTCATCGACAATCACACCCACTTCAACCGGGCCGGCGAGCTCCTGCTGGGCGTGAATCTGCTGGACGTGGCGGACGCCGAAGGGGTTGCGCGCCGGGTGCGGGAGGCCGCCGAGCGGCTGCCGCCCGGTGCCTGGATGGTCGGAGGGATGTGGGGCGCCTACGAACAGTGGGAAGCGAGTTCCACCGGCAGGGAGGAGGCTGCGGCCAGCGACGCGGTCCCGTTCGATCCTGACCGGTCGGTCATCGACCCCGTCTCTCCCGCCAACCCGGCGATCCTCTGGAACTGGGACCGGTCGCTTCACCTTGCGAACGAAGCCGCGCTGAACGCCGCCGGGGTGGACTGTACGTGGACCGGCATCGAGTGCGAATCCGGGGCACCCACCGGGCGCGTCGACAGAGCGGCCGCCGACCGGATCCGGGGCGCAATCCCGGCGAAGACCATGGACCAGCGTCTGGCCGAGGCCCGCGTCGCGCTCGCCCGTCTGGCCGAGAACGGGGTGACGACGATCTTCGACATCACGCCACCGGAACAGTTGCCCGTGTACCAGGAACTGCGGGAGCGGGGAGAGCTCACGACCCGGGTCAACGTGCGCCTGGTCCTCGACAGCTGGGACGAACTCGGGCACGCCGGAATCGGCCACGGCTTCGGCGACGGCTGGATCCGTTTCAACGGCCTCAAGGGGTTCGTCGACGGAATCATGGGCAACTCGTCGGCCCGCTTCTACGAGCCCTACCTGACCACCGGAGTGCGCGGCGAGTGGCGCAATCCGACCAACACGGGACACGTCAGCGACCGGGGCTCGGGGATGGACCCGCCGGGCAACATGGAGCGGCTGGTGTTCGGCGCCGACTCGATCGGGCTGTCCCCCCGGGTCCACGCGATCGGCGACGAGGCGATCGACTCGCTCCTCGACATCTTCGAACGCGTGATCGAGACGAACGGCCCGAATCCGGACCGCCGGTTCGCGGTTATCCACACCCAGGTGCTGCGCGGGGCCGAGGTGGCGGCGCGGATGGCCGAACTGGACATCATCGCCGAGATGCAGCCCTACCACACGATCGACGATATGCGTTGGATGGAGGAGCGGATCGGGGAGCGCGCCCGCTGGGCCTACGCCTTCAGAACACTGGAGGAGGCCGGCGTTATCCTCTCCTTCGGGAGCGACTGGCCAGGAACGAACGCCGCCTGGTACACCTCCAACCCGCTCGTTGGCATGTATTCGGCTGTCACCAGGCAGACACTCGACGGGCTTCCCGAAGCGGGGTGGTTCCCCGAGGAGCGGATCAGCGCCGAGAGCGCGCTGCGCGCCTATACCGTGAACAACGCATTTGCATCGGGAGAAGAGGATGTGAAGGGCCGCATCGCGGAAGGGTACCACGCGGATCTTGTCGTCGTGGACCGCAATCCGCTCGAGGTGGATCCCCCCGACCTCAGGGATCTGCGCGTCGAATTGACCGTGGTGGGGGGCAGGATCGTGCATGACCTGCTCGGCGTCTTGTGAAGCGTTCACAAGCAGCGCCATGAGCGACTGCCGGCGCCGGTTGCGGTCGCTGTTCCTCCCGGGCGTGGCGACGGTGCTGGTCGTGGCCGCGTGCGGCGCCGAAAGCGACCCGCTGGACCCCGGCCCGCCCGACATCGAGAGCCTGGTCTTCGCCGCGTCCCTGGGCGTCGACCTCGGCGAGATGACCCTGCTCCCGTCGGGGCTCTACATTCGGGATCTGACTGTGGGCGAAGGCACCTCCGTGGGACTGCAGCAGGGGGCCCGTTTCAACTACCAGGGCTGGTTGCACGACGGGACTCCGGTCGACGGAGGCGAGTACCCGATCGATCAGTTTTCGCCCGGGGCGTTCATCAGCCCCTTCGACGGCGAGGTCTACTACCTCGTCGGCAGCGGGCAGACCATCGCGGGGTGGGACATCGGGCTCGAGGGAATGCGCGTCGGCGGCGCGCGCCAGATCGTCGTACCGCCGAAGCTCGGTTTCGGTGCCGCCGGTTCCCTGGACGGACGCGTTCCCGGCAACGCGGTCCTGGTCTACCGCTTCGAACTGCTGGCGGTGGAGCCCTGAGCCGTCGGGCCCACGGCCGGGTGCCCACGGCCGGCACCCCGCTGGACCCGCTACAGCTTCGGCAGCGTCACCCCCACCTGGCCCTGGTACTTGCCCTTGCGGTCCGCGTAGGCCACCTCGGGTGCCTCGTCGCCCTGGAAGAAGACCAGCTGGGCGATGCCCTCACCTCCGTAGATTCTGGCCGGGAGCGGAGTCGTGTTGGAGATCTCCAATGTCAGGTAGCCCTGCCAGGTGGGTTCGAGCGGAGTGACGTTCACGATGATTCCGCACCGGGCGTAGGTGCTCTTGCCCACGCACAGTACAAGCACGTCGCGCGGGATGCGGAAGTGCTCCACGGTCCGCGCGAGAGCGAACGAATTCGGCGGAATGATGCACTCCGGGGCGTCGACGTGCACAAAGGACCGCTCGTCGAAGGACTTCGGGTCCACAACCAGGTTGTGAACGTTCGTGAAGACCTTGAATTCGGGCGCTACGCGGATGTCGTACCCGAAGGAGGAGAGCCCATAGGAGATGCGGCCGTTCCTGATCTGACCGGGCTCGAACGGGTCGATCATCCCGTGTTCACGGGCCATCTTCCGGATCCAGCGGTCGCTCTTGACTGGCATCGAAGGTGTCGGCGGTTGGGTGCGGGATGGAAGCGGGATGTGGAGCGGGCGCCGGACCGGCAAGCCGAAGTCGCCCGGCGGCGTGGACTGCGGCGCCAAGATAGCCCGGACGGGGCGCGGGTGCCAAGACTCCCGGTCTGCGGCGCACGGTCTTTACACCTGCTTCCGCAAACTTGAATCTGCCCGCGCCCGCCCGTATCTTTGGGCGTTGATTCCGGGAGTTCGTGAAAGTTTTCACAAGCTCGCGGTGCAGAGTCCCGGCTTGTCCGGGCGGACGAAAACTGCAACAGGGCGGGGTGCCACCGCGGGGAGAGGCTGCGCAGCATGGCGAAGTCCTACATACCGCTCCTGATCATCCTGGGCGTGACGGTCCTCAACGCCGTCGGGATGGCGGTCGCCTCCCACGTCCTCAACCCCCGCCGGCCCACACCCCAGAAGGCGATGCCGTACGAATCGGGGATGATCCCGCTGGGCGATACGCGGGCCCGGTTCTCGATCAAGTTCTACATGGTTGCGATCAGCTTCATCGTGTTCGACCTCGAGACGATCTTCCTCGTGCCATGGGCCGTTCGCGTGCGCGAACTCGGATGGGGACCCTTCGTGGCGGTCCTCCTCTTCGTTGTCGTGCTGGCGGTGGGGCTGTTGTATGAATGGAAGAAAGGCGGTTTGGAATGGGAGTAGACAACCCGGGCATGTCGGGTTCCGGGAGCCCGACCTTCCTCACCACCAGACTTGACTTCGTGGTTAACTGGGCCCGGCGCAATTCGCTGTGGCCCATGCCTTTCGGCACCGCCTGCTGCGCGATCGAGATGATGGCGTCGGCGGCCAGCAACTTCGATCTGGCCCGCTTCGGGATGGAGCGCATGTCCTTCAGCCCCAGGCAGGCCGACGTGCTGATCTGCGCGGGCCGCGTCCCCTACAAGCTGGCTCCGGTGCTCCGCCGGATCTGGGATCAGATGATGCAGCCCAAGTGGTGTATCTCGATGGGCGCGTGCGCGTCGTCAGGCGGCGTCTTCGACGTCTACTCGATGGTGCAGGGCATCGACACGATCGTGCCGGTCGATGTCTACATCCCCGGATGTCCGCCCCGTCCGGAAGGGCTGATCTACGGGCTCATGATGGTCCAGGAGAAGATCCGCGGCGAGAGTCTGGCCAACCATGCCGAACTGCGTGCGGAGGATCCGCTGGCCGCCGGCCGTCCTCGCGCCGACGACGGGGAGGTCTTCGACCTGACCGGACCGTTCGGGAATTCGACGCACCAGAACCGGGTGAGCGGCCTCGTCGAGACCGACGCCGTCAGCCGCTCGGAGGACCGCCTGCCTTGAGCCCTCCGACGTCGCAGGGTTCGCCGTTCGATCTCGTCGCCGCGGGTACGGGACGCGCGCGCGAGTCGTCCGCAACTGTCGAGGCGCCTGCGGCCGTTCCCCCCGGCAATCCTTCCGTGACCGCGCTCCGGGAGCGGTTTCCGGACGGGGTCTTGCGCAACGCCGTGAATGCCGGCGACGAGGATGTGGTGTACATCGATTCCGCTCACGTCGTCGAGTTGCTTCGCTGGCTCCATGACGCGCCCGACCAGCAGTACGATCATCTGGCCGATGTCACCGCGGTGGACTACGGCGGTGGCAAGCCCCTCGAGGTCGTCTACCAGCTTTGGTCGATTCCCCACCGAAGGGCTTTGAGAGTGAAGTGCGAGCTTCCCCTCGACGGCCTCGAAATCGAGAGCGTCACCGGGATCTGGGCAGGGGCGAACTGGCTGGAGCGCGAAGTTTTCGATCTCTTCGGCGTCGACTTCGCAGGGCACCCGGATCTGCGCCGCATCCTGATGCCGGACAACTACGCCGAGGGGCACCCCCTGCGAAAGGACTTTCCCCTGCGTGGCCGGTTCTCCCGCGCCGAGCAGACCCGCCGGGCGCTGACCCAGGATCCGGAGGACTACTACGTGCCCGGCGAGATCGGCGAGCGCGTGCCCCAGGTGATCGGGGCCGATGCGGAGGGCGATGAGGGAGGCGACGATGTCGACTAGAACCGTCGAGTACGGCGTCAGCCGCAACCCCGAAATGGGGCCCGGCGGCTCCCTCGTCGCGAGTCCCACGGAGCCCTTCGACGCACCGGAGCCGGAACTGGGGTCCCAGACCATGCTGGTCAACGTCGGGCCGCAGCATCCGGCCACCCACGGGGTTCTGCGGCTGGTGGTCGAACTCGACGGCGAGACCGTGGTCAGCGTGGTCCCCCGGCTCGGATACCTGCACTCGTCGTTCGAGAAGCTGGGCGAGTACCGCACATGGAACCAGATCGTCACGCTCACGGACCGCATGGACTACCTCGCGCCGCTGATCTACAACTGCGCGTACGTCATGGCGGTCGAGAAGCTGATGGGCATCGAGGTCACCGACCGCTGTCGGGTGACCCGCGTGATCTGCATGGAGATGGACCGCATATTCTCGCACCTGCTCTGGCTCGGGACATGGGCGATCGACGTCGGTGCCTTCACTCCGTTCCTCTACGCCTTCCAGCAGCGTGAAAAGGTCTACAAGCTCCACGAGGCGCTGACGGGCGCACGGATCACCACGTCGGCGACCCGGATCGGCGGCATGATGGCCGACCTTCCCATGGGCTGGACCGACGGGGTGAGGGAGTTCGCCGACAACCTGCCGGCAACGCTCGACGAGGTCGATGGATTGCTGAAGCACAACGCGATCCACATCGGGCGCACGCAGGGGATCGGGGCGATCTCGGCGGAGGACGCGGTGAACCACGGCCTTACGGGCGCCAATCTGCGTGCCAGCGGCGTTCCCTACGACGTGCGCAAGGACCGCCCCTACTACGACTACGAGAGCTACGACTTCGAGGTCCCGATCGGGTGCCACGGAGACTGCTACGACCGGTACCTCGTGCGCATGGAGGAGATGCGCCAGAGCATCCGCATCCTGCACCAGGCGCTCGACGGGCTGCCGGGCGGGCCGATGGACGTGGCGGACCCGCGCATCAGCCTGCCGTCCAAGACCGACTGCATGTCCGACATGGAGTCCATGATCCATCACTTCAAGCTCATCACCGAGGGAATCCCGGCGCCCGCCGAGGACTGCTGGTTCTCCGTCGAGGGTTCGAAGGGCGAGCTGGGGATGTACGTGGTCGGCGACGGCGGCCCCAAGCCGGTGCGCTGGCGCATACGGCCCCCGTCGTTCGTAAACCTGTCGGCCATTCCGAAGCTCGCCGAAGGGCACCTGATGGCCGATCTGATCGTCATCAACGCGAGCCTCGACATCGTGCTCGGGGAGATCGACCGGTGAGCGACGTTCCCTTCCGCAACCCCGGCTGGGCCGGCAACACCGGCGAGTTCGACCTGAGCGAAGCCGACGTGCGCGGCACCGCCTACGCTGGCGAGCGGCCCCTGGACGGCGGGCACCCCAGCACCTCGGCGAGCTACCCGTTCATGCTGGTCGCGAGGAATCCCGGCGCACCGCTCTTCGAAGGGCCCTACCAGGAGCGTTTCGAGAAGATCCGGGGGCGCTATCCCACGGCGAGGGCCGCGCTGCTGCCGGCGCTGAACCTCGCGCAGGAGGTACGCGGCCACGTCTCCCCGGAGACGATGGACGAAGTGGCGGCGCTCCTTGGACTGAGCAGTGCGTACGTGAGGGGAGTGGCGACTTTCTACACGATGTACAACAAGCGTCCCGTAGGGCGCTTCCTCATACAGGTGTGCACGAACATCTCGTGTAATCTGTGCGGCGCGGACGAGGTTCTGGCGGCGTTCCTCAAGCACACGGACACGGAGTTGGGCGATACCTCGGCGGACGGGAACTTCACGGTTGTCGAGGCCGAGTGCCTCGCGGCGTGCGGATTCCCGACCTGCGTGCAGATCAACGAACGGTACTTCGAGGATGTTGCGGCCGGCGACGTGCCGGACATCCTGCGTCGATTGACCGACGAACTCAAGGGCGACTAGCGCGGGGAGATCCCCGGGACGGCACTTTGGCATACCCCTACCGACACGACAAGGAGGTCCGAGTCCTCAGCGAGGGATTCGGAGATCCCGCCGCGCGCACCGTGGAGGGCTGGAAGCGGTACGGCGGCTACCAGGGGATTGCGCGGGCGCTGGAGATCGGGCGGGACGCGACGATCGACGAGGTGAAGAACTCGGGGCTGCGCGGCCGTGGCGGGGCGGGTTTCCCCACCGGACTCAAGTGGTCGTTCATGCCGAAGGACTCGGGCCGCCCGCACTACATGCTGTGCAACGCGGACGAATCGGAGCCCGGCACCTTCAAGGACCGCGAGATCATCCGCTGGACTCCCCATCAGCTCATCGAGGGATGTCTGGTGGGATCGTACGCCATCGGCGCGTCGCACTGCTACATCTACCTGCGCGGCGAGTTCTTCGAGACCACCAATGTGCTCGCCCGCGCCCTCGAGGAGGCCTACGAAAAGGGTCTCGTGGGCAGAGACATCATGGGCTCCGGGGTGGACATCGACATGACGCTGCACGTCGGCGCGGGTGCGTACATCTGCGGCGAGGAGACCGGCCTCATGAACTCCCTGGAGGGCCGGCGGGGAGAGCCCCGGATCAAGCCGCCATTTCCGGCGGCGGTGGGCGCCTTCGGCATGCCCAGCACGATCAACAACGTCGAGACGCTCGCGGCGACGCCTCACATCGTGCGGCACGGCGCAGAGTGGTACCGGCAGTGGGGCACCGAAAAGAGCCCGGGCACCAAGCTCTTTTGCGTGTCGGGCCATGTGAACAGGCCGGGGAACTACGAACTGCCGCTGGGCTTTCCGATGATGGAGCTCATCGAGGACGTCTGCGGCGGCATGCGCGACGGCAAGGCCCTCAAGGCGGTGATCCCGGGAGGGAGTTCGGTTCCCATCATGAGCGCGGACGACTGCCGGAGCTGCACGCTCTGCTACGAGGGCGTCGAAGCCGCGGGCTCCCTGCTCGGCTGCGCATCGGTGATCGTGATGGACGAGAACACCGACATCGTCAAGCAGGTCAGGCGCATGGCGTACTTCTACGCGCACGAGTCCTGCGGGCAGTGCACGCCCTGCAGAGAGGGAACCGCGTGGGCCACGCGCATCCTGCGCCGCATCGAGGACGGGCTCGGGACGGAGGACGATCTGGACACCCTGATCGAGATCTCGGAGCAGATGACCGGCACGACGATCTGCGTTCTGTCGGACTCGCTGGCGATGCCCATCATTTCCTCGATCGAGAAGTTCCGCGAAGACTACCTCGCCCTGATAAGGCGCGGGGAACGGGTGGGAGCGGCCTGATGCGCCCGCGCACCCGACACCCGGCACGCCCGCCGCGTACCGGCGGTGACCGCACGCACACGAGGAGGGCCCATGGCGGATAGCAGCCGCAGAGCCGATACGGTCACCCTCACGATCGACGGCCACGAGGTCAACGTGCCGAAGGGGACGTCGCTGTTGCACGCGGCCGAGACGCTCGGGATCGAAGTGCCGCACTACTGCTATCATCCGGGCCTGTCCGCCCCGGCCCAGTGCAGGATCTGCCTGGTGGAGGTCGAGGGGGCGCCCAAGCTGCAACCTTCGTGCGTGACGATGGCGCAGGACGGACAGGTGGTCCACACCGAGAGCCCGTCGGCCAAACGGATGCGGCAGGGCGTGCTCGAGTTCTACCTGGTCAATCACCCGCTCGACTGTCCCATATGTGACATGTCGGGCGAGTGCAAGCTGCAGGACTATGTGTTCGACGAAGGAAGGGAGCAGGGGAGGGCGCGGGAACCCAAACGCGTCTTCGGCCGGGACGACTTCGGCGGCGACGTGCTCTACTACGGCGACCGGTGCGTGATGTGCACCCGTTGCGTGCGCTTCATGGACGAGGTCGCGCACGACGCCCGTCTGACCGTTGTGGAGCGCGGGGACCGCGCGGTGATCGATACCTTCTTCGAGAGTGGGCTGGACGATGCATCCTTCGCCGGCAACGTCGTCGACATCTGCCCCGTGGGTGCGCTGGTTTCGAAGGACTTCCTCCACAAGGCACGGGCCTGGGACCTGGATCACACCCCATCGATCTGCCCCAACTGCTCGCAGGGGTGCAATATCGACCTGCACGCCCGCGACAACCTGGTGCAGCGGCTCAAGCCCCGGGAAAACCAGGAGGTCAACGGCCACTGGATGTGCGACTACGGTCGCGCCAACTACGAGTGGATCAACCGGGCTGGACGGATCGAGAGTCCTGGCGTGGGACGCAGCGGGAAGCGGCGGGCGGCTGACTGGCAGACGGCCCTGGGCGCTCTCCTGGACCGGCTGCGAGAGAGCGAAGGGGCCGGCGTGAGGATCGTCGGCTCCCCCTTGGCCTCGAACGAGGCGCTCGGGACGCTGCACCGGCTGGGCCGGGCCGTCGGGACCGTGACCGAGAGCGTTTTCCGCTGCCGCCGGACCGAGGACGAAGACCCGCTGCCGGGCTTCCCCCTGCTCGTTCGCCGGCGGGACCTCGCACCGAACGTCGACGGGGCGGGCATTCTCGGGTTCGAGCGCGCCGGCTCGGACGACGCCACCGGCGGACTGGGCGCGGCGGCGAGCCACGACGGAATCCTGGTGGTGCTGGGCGACCAGCTGGGCGATCAGCCCGAGGACTTCGGTGCGGACGCCAGCCTGTACGTGTATCTCGGGACATTCGACTCTCCCGCGGCACGCAACGCCGACTTCGTGCTTCCCGTCACCACCTTTGCCGAGGAGGACGGAACGTTCGTGAATGCGCAGGGCCGGGTGCAGCGTTTTGAACAGGGATTGCAGGCTCCCGGGTCGGCGCGGCCGGCCTGGCTGGTGCTGGGTGCGCTCCTGGCGGCGCTGGAGGGCGGCAACCCCCCGGGAAGCGCCGCCGACGCGTTCGCCGCGCTTGCCGCGGAGTACGCCGCATTCGCGGGATTGAGCCACGACGCCATCGGCACCGCGGGTGCCGTGCCGGAGCCGGCCCATGCATGAGATGAACCAGCTCACGACCTTCTGGTTCTGGGTGATCAGCGGCGTGAAGGTCCTGGCCGTGTTCACCGTCGTCATGCTGGCAGTGGCATACATGACGCTGGCCGAACGCAGGGTGTCGGCTTTCATCCAGGACAGGCTGGGTCCCAACCGCGTCGGGCCGTTCGGACTCCTTCAGCCCATCGCCGACGGCCTCAAGAACCTCATCAAGGAAGAGACCATGCCTGGCACCAGTGCGAAGTTCTACTTCGTGCTGGGGCCTGCGCTGGCGATCATGCCGGCCGTGGTGACCTTCGCGGCCATCCCCCTTGCCGCGCCTCTGCCTACTCCCGTGGGTACGGTCGACATGATCGTGGCCGACGTGCCGATCGGAATCCTCTATATCCTGGCTCTTTCCTCTCTGGCGGTCTACGGGATCGTGCTATCCGGGTGGGCGTCGAACAACAAGTACGCGTTTCTGGGGGGGCTGCGCGCGTCCGCGCAGATGATCTCCTACGAGGTCGCGCTCGGACTCTCCGTGATCGCGGTACTGCTGCTGGCCGGCAACGTCACGCTCACCGAGATGGTGTGGCAGCAGCAACAGCTGGGCTTGTGGTTCGTCTTTCCGCTGTCGCTCGCCTTCATCTTCTTCGTGATCTCGGCGCTGGCCGAGACGAACCGGCTTCCTTTCGACATGCCCGAGGCCGAGTCGGAACTGATCACGGGGTACCACACAGAGTACTCCGCAATGAAGTTCTCGATGTTCTTCATCGCCGAGTACTCGCACGTGCTCACCGCGTCCGCGCTGATGGCCACCCTCTTCTTCGGGGGCTGGGATATTCCCGTCTGGACGGGCGACGACATGTTCTGGCACGAAGGGGCGCTGATAAGGGGCTTCGACGATGCGGGCGCGCCGATCCCGGCCACGCCGAGCATCCTCATCACCCTGCTGACCTTGGGCGCGTTCTGCACCAAGACGGCCTTCTTCGTCTTCCTCTACATCTGGATTCGCTGGACGCTGCCGCGCTTCCGCTACGACCAGGTCATGCACCTGGGCTGGAAGGTCCTGCTGCCGGCCGCCCTGGGCTACATCGTGCTGATCGCCGGCACCATGCTCGTCCTCGACCAGCTCGGGGTGCCGTTCGGTCTCCTCTACGGCCTTGTCCTGACCGGGGTGAGCGGGGTGACGACGATCGCCTTCCTCTTCTTCATCGATCGCGACCGCGTCATCGCGGGAGCGCATGGCATGGGCGCCGTTGCCCGACGCCGGGAGGCCTCGCGAGCCCTCCTGGCGAGGCGGGCGGCCTCAAACCCGGACGGGAGTGTCTCATAATGGCGATATCGGTCAAGGTCATGCGTCGCCCCGAGGCCGGGCGCACATCGTACATGCGGGCCACGCTGAAGGGGATGAGCCTCACCTTCAAGCACCTGCTGCGCGTCAAGAAGGTCACGCTCGAATACCCCGAGGACCAGCCGGATCTGCACCCCCGCTGGCGCGGCACGCACCGGATGGAGGTGCATGCGGACGGCCGGCCGAAGTGCGTGGCGTGCGGACTGTGCCCGACGGTTTGTCCGGCCAACTGCATCCGGCTGGTGGGTGGCGAGGACGACCAGGGCAACCGCTACCCGATCGTGTATGAGATCGACGAATTCCGGTGCATCTTTTGCGGCATGTGCCAGGAGGTCTGCCCGGTCGAGGCGATTCACGTCGGTCAGCACTTCGAGAATGCGGAGTACAGCCGGAACCGATTCGTCTACGACCTTGACCGTCTGATGGAGCAGGATCACCCGACGACACTGCTCTGGGACCCCTCCGACCCCCGCTCCGAATGACCGAGATTCTCTTCGTCCTGTTCGCCGTGGTCGCCCTGGGGGGAGCGTTCGGTGTGGTGCTCAGCCGCACCCCGGTGGCCAGTCTCCTCTTCATGGTGGCCACCCTGGCCAGCGTCGCCGGGATCTACGTGCTCTTCGAGGCGCACTTCCTGGCGGCGATCCAGGTGCTGGTCTACGCCGGTGCGATCATGGTCCTCTTCCTGTTCGTGATCATGCTGCTGAACCTCGGCCACGACTACCGGGCGGATCTGAAATACGGCCTGTGGTCGTTGCTGGGGCTCGTGGTCGCGGGGCTCACGGCGGGTGTCCTCGGACAGGCGTTCTGGGGCGCGTCGGATACGGGGTTCCGGGGTGACGGGGCTGCCGTCGCGGCCGCGCTCGACGCCGCCGTACGCGAGCAGGGGGCGGCGGGAGTGATCGCCGAACCGCTCTTCACCGACTACGTCGTCGCCTTCGAACTGATGGGCCTGCTGCTGCTCGTCGCGATCGTCGCCGCCGTCGTGCTCGCCAAACCGAAGACCTGAGGGGAAGGGGACCGCAATGCTTGCCTACGCCCTTCTGCTGAGCGCCGCGCTCTTCGTGATCGGCACCCTCGGCGTCATCGTGCGCCGCAACGCGATCATCATCTTCCTCAGCATCGAACTGCAGCTCAACGCGGTCAACCTCGCCTTCGTGGCTCTGTCCCGCTACACCGGGATCGAAGGCCAGCTCTTCGTCTTCTTCGTGATGACCGTGGCCGCCGCCGAGGCGGCCGTCGGGCTCGCGATCATCATCTCCATCTTCAGGCACTACAAGACGGTCAACGTGGACAGATTCAACCTGCTGAAGTGGTGACCTGATGGGATTCGCCGCATCCGTGCCGGGGCCCCACCTTCCCGTCCAGGAAGTCGCGCAATGGGAGCCGGTTCTGCCCGGACTGATCATACTGCTCCCGCTGCTGGGGTTCGTGGTCAACGGCGTTCTCGCGCTCCGGTCGGCGGCTCGGTCGTCCGCGGCGCTCCGCGCGGGCACCGAGTGGGATCCCTTCGCCGGACCCGCCCGCCCCCGCACGCACACGCTGCCCACCTGGATCGGTCCCGGGGTGATGTTCGTCGCGTTCGTCCTCGCGCTTTGGAACTTTGCGGGCATGTACGGGGCGGAGTTGCACGATCCCGTGGTGGTGAGGTATTGGACCTGGATCGTAACCGGGAACCTGCAGATCGACGCGGCCATTCAGCTCGACCAGCTCTCGATGATCATGTTGCTGGTCGTGACCGGCGTGGGCTTCCTCATCCATGTCTTCAGCGTCGGCTACATGAAGGACGACACGGGCTACCCGAGGTACTTCGCGTACCTGAACCTCTTCGTCTTCTTCATGCTGGTGCTGGTGATGGGCGCCGGCTACGCGATGATGTTCATCGGCTGGGAAGGCGTGGGACTCTGCAGCTACCTGCTGATCGGGTACTGGTTCACCGACCGTGAGAAGTCGGACGCGGGGAAGAAGGCGTTCATCGTCAACCGGATCGGGGACCTCGGCTTCCTGCTGGCGATGTTCCTCCTCTTCCAGGCGTTCGGGACGCTGGACTTCGGCCCGATCTTCGAGGGCGCCGAGGGCCGGCTGGCGGCGGGCGGCGCCACCGTTACGGCAATCACGCTGCTGCTCATGCTCGGCGCCGCAGGGAAGAGCGCACAGGTTCCGCTTCACGTGTGGCTGCCCGACGCGATGGCGGGCCCCACGCCCGTATCCGCGCTGATCCATGCGGCCACCATGGTCACGGCGGGCGTGTACATGGTGGCGCGATCCTCTGTTCTTTACGCGCTCGCACCCACCAGCCAGGCGGTGGTGGCCGGGGTAGGTGTGCTCACCGCACTGCTGGCGGCGACCATCGCCCTGCAGCAGCACGACATCAAGAAGGTACTCGCCTACTCGACCGTCTCGCAGCTCGGCTTCATGTTCCTGGGAGCGGGTGTGGGAGCGTTCACCGCCGCCATCTTCCACCTCATGACGCATGCGTTCTTCAAGGCGCTGCTGTTCCTCGGGGCCGGTGCGGTCATCCACGCAATGCACCACGCCCTGCACAGGGCCGACAGCCACGAGGATGCGCAGGACATGCGGAACATGGGGGGACTGAAGGACCGCATGCGCATCACCTGGGTGGTGATGTGGGTCGCCACCCTCGCAATCGCCGGGATATGGCCACTGGCCGGCTTCTTCTCGAAGGACGAGATCATCTGGTATACGGCGGCGTGGGCCGGCGCCCCGTCCAATCCCTTCGGGACGCTCTACACGGTTTACTGGCTGGTCGCACTCGTCACCGCGATGCTGACGGCCTTCTACATGACCCGGCTCATGGTGATGACCTTCCACGGGGAAAGCCGTGTGGACCGCAACGCCCGCCCGCATCTGCACGAGGCGCCCCGCGTGATGTGGGTTCCCCTGGCAATTCTGGCCGTGCTTTCGGTCTTCGGCGGCTGGGTCAACGTCCCCGAACCGCTGGCCGAGTCCTTCCTGGGGCTCTTCGGGGCTCTGCCGATGAGCGAATGGCTGCATCACTGGCTCGAACCCGTTACGCACGACGCGGCCGCAATCCAGACGGCCGCGCTGGGAGAGCCGGCTTACAGGGCCCCCCTGGTTGGCGGTGGAGAATTCGCATGGGCCCTGGCGTCGACGCTGGCTGCGGCCGTCGTGGTCCTGGCGGCGCTCCGGGCGCTGGGCGGACGCAAGTACGTCGCAGCTGCCCGGGACGCAGCGGTGTCAGGGGGGCTGCGCGGGATCCTGGCCAACAAGTGGTACTTCGACGAGGCCTTCGACGCGGGGATCGTACGGCCGGTGCTGGCGGCCTCGCGGTGGTGCTGGAAGGTGGTCGATACGGTGCTCATCGACGGTTTCGTCAACTTCGTCGGCAACTTCACGCGTCTCGCCGGCTGGACGGTCAGTCTCTTCCAGACCGGCCAGGCGAATACATATGCCTTCGTGCTGACCCTGGGCGTGCTCCTCGTGCTCGGGGCCGCGGTCTTCCTCTGATGACGACATGACGGATTTCATCGCTTCGATCCCGCCCCTGTACGAGGACTGGGTCCTGCATGCCCTCCTGTGGCTCCCTGTCGCGGGGCTGTTCCATGTGATGGCCGCCGCCCAGGACCGGGCGAAGCACATCGCATTCTCGTGGTCCGGAACCGTCTTCGTGCTGAGTCTCGGGCTCTGGTGGAGCTTCGACCCGGGCGGCGGCGGCTTCGCCATGCAGTCCTCCACTCCGTGGATCGAGTCCTGGGGCGTCAGCTACGCGCTGGGCCTGGACGGGATTTCGGTGTTCATGGTCATGCTCACCACGCTCACGACACCGATCGCGATCCTGGGTTCGTTCGAGTACATCAAGACCCGCCGGAAGGCCTTCTACGCCCTCATGCTCCTCCTTCAGACCGGCGTGGTCGGGGTCTTCCTGGCGACCGACATCTTCCTCTTCTACGTGTTCTTCGAGCTCACGCTGATTCCGATGTACTTCATCGTGGGCATCTGGGGCGGTGAGCGCAGGATCTACGCGGCCGTGAAGTTCTTCCTCTACACGGCGGTGGGTTCGCTGCTGATGCTGGTCGCGATTCTCTACATCTACTTCAGCAGCGGCTCCGGGTCCTTCAGCTACGAGGCATTCCTCGGCGCCGACCTGACGATGCGCGAGCAGCTTTGGCTCTTCGCGGCCTTTGCCCTCGCATTCGGGATCAAGGTTCCCATCTTCCCGCTGCATACCTGGCTTCCGGACGCGCACGTCGAGGCGCCCACGCCGGGGTCGGTGATTCTGGCTTCGCTGCTGCTCAAGATGGGCACCTACGGCTTCCTGCGCTTCCTCCTGCCTTTCTTCCCGGGAGCGGCGCAACACCCCACGGTTGTCGCCGTCATGCTCGCGCTGGGCGTGGCGGGGATCATCTACGCGGCATGGGTGGCAGCCGTGCAGCCCGATGCGAAGAAGCTCGTGGCCTACACGTCGGTGGCGCACATGGGCTTCGTGGTGATCGGGGTCTTTGCGATGACGGTCAACGGGCTGCAGGGCGGGCTCGTGGTCATGATCAGCCACGGCATTTCCACCGGAGCGCTCTTCCTGCTGCTGGGGATGATGTACGAACGCCGGCACACGCGCCGGATCGAGGACTTCGGAGGGATCGGGCGGGTTGCACCCTTCTTCGCCACGGCGTTCGTGATCACTGCGCTGGCGTCGATCGGCCTTCCCGGCACCAGCGGCTTTATCGGCGAATTCCTGGCGCTGATCGGCACCTTCGAGACCCACGCGGTGACGGCGATCATTGCCGCGACGGGCGTGATCTTTGCCGCCTACTACATGCTTCCGATGGTGCAGCGGGTGCTCTTCAACAAGCTGGAGAAGCCCGAGAACAGGACCTTCGCGGATCTGTCGCGGCGGGAGTGTGTCGTGCTCGGCCCCCTCGTAGCGCTGATGATATGGATCGGCGTCCATCCGGCACCCTTCCTGCGGCGAATGGAGCCGAGCGTCCAGGTGGTGCTGGAGCGCGTTGAGGAGGCGCGAACGGCGCTGTTCGACGGTGCGCCGGATCCGGGCGCCGGGCTCGCACTCAGCCCAGCCGGCGAGGAGGAGTAGACCGATGCTCCTCGACTATACGTCCAGCTTCCACTACGTCATGGCGCTTCTGCCCGAGGTCGTGCTCTCGTGCTGGGGGATGGTCATCCTGATCATGGGAGTGGTCCGCAAGGACGGTGGAGGGCGGGGCCAGGAAACCGGCTGGATGGCCGTGGCGGGACTGGCTCTCGCCGCGGTCGCCAACGGATGGCTCTACTCCGGGGTGGCAGAGGACGGTGCCAGCGCCATGATCGCGGTGGATCGGTTCCGTCTCTTCGCGAACTGGATCTTCATACTGGCTGCCGCGCTGTCGATCGTGATTTCCCTGGCATACGTCACCCGGCAAAAGCTCCAGGCGGGCGAGTACTACTCGCTGATCCTGTTTGCGACCGTGGGGATGATGGTCATGGCCTCGGCGCGCGACCTCATGGTGATCTTCCTGGGGCTCGAACTCATGTCGATCGGCGTGTATGCCCTGGTCGGATTCAACCGCCGGGATCGGCGGTCGGCTGAAGCCGGACTCAAGTACTTCCTCCTGGGCGCGTTCGCCACCGGGTTCCTGCTGTTCGGGATCGCGCTGATCTACGGTGCGGCCGGAAGCACGAACATCCAGATGATCGCGTCGGCCATCGGCGCGGGAACCACGGCGAACCAGCTGCTGGTTCCCGGAGTTGCGCTCCTCGCGATCGGATTCGGCTTCAAGGTGGCGGCGGTACCATTCCACATGTGGACCCCCGACGTGTATGAGGGGGCTCCGACACCGGTGACCGCGTTCATGGCCGCTGCGGTAAAGGCGGCGGCGTTTGTGGCGTTTCTGCGGGTCTTCGTGGTGGGACTCGAGGGAGTGTACGAACAGTGGTGGCCGATTCTGTACTGGCTCGCGGCGATTACGATGGTCGTCGGCAACGTCGTGGCACTGGCCCAGTCCAATGTGAAGCGGATGCTGGCCTACTCCTCGATCGCACACGGCGGCTATCTGCTCGTGGCACTGGTGGCCGGCAACGACACCGCGGTCGCCTCGCTCCTCTTCTATCTCCTGGTCTACACGATCATGACCATCGCGGCCTTCGCCGTCGTGGTCACGGTCGGCGGCCAGTCCGAGGGGAACAGCCGGATCGAGGACTACGGCGGGCTCGGGTGGCGTCGTCCGGTACTGGGAGTCTTCATGACGGTGTTTCTGCTCTCACTGGCCGGGTTTCCGGGTACCGCCGGCTTCATCGCCAAGTACCAGCTCCTGCTGGGAGCGGCCGAGGCCCGTCTGTGGTGGCTGTCGGTCGTGCTGGTTCTTACCACCGTCGTGTCGTACTGGTACTACCTGCGAGTGGCCTGGTACATGTGGATGAAAGAGGGTGACGATACCGCCGCCGCCATCGCGTCCAGCGCCGATCCTCCCTTCGCCACTCACGCGGTGCTCGTCTTGAGCGCCGGACTGATCATCCTGGGCGGGATCTTCCCCGAAACCGTTCTCGATCTCGCATATGGTTCGGTCGAAGGGCTGAGGCTGTTGGTGGCGGGCGCGTCCCAGGCGCTTGTGCCCTGACGCGCACGAGCGCACGGCGCAGGGGGATGCCCTTCCGGGAGCACATCTTCCGCGAATACGACATCCGCGGAATCGTCGGCGAGGAACTTGATCCTTCCGTCGCCGAGGCGGTGGGGAAGGCCTACGGCTCGGAGCTGAGACACCGAAGCGCGGCCGGCCGGCCCAGGGTTGTGGTAGGCGAAGACAACCGTCCCTCGTCCCCCGCACTGAGCACCGGGATGGTTCGTGGCCTGACGTCGGTCGGATGTGACGTGATCCGGCTCGGCACGGTTCCAACCCCGGTCAGCTACTTCAGCGAGTATCGGCTCCGGGCCGACGGCGCGGTGCAGATCACCGGGTCCCACAACCCGGCGGAGTACAACGGCATCAAGATGACCATGGCGGGGGCGTCCATGCACGGGGACGCGATACAGGGCCTCCTTCGCCGCATCCGCAACACCGAGTACACGGCGGGGACGGGGCGGACGGAAGCCCGTGACGTGCTGCCGGACTACGTGGACGATCTTGCGGCACGCTTTACGCTGGCGCGCCCAGTCAGGGTCGTGGTGGATTGCGGAAACGGGACTGGTTCGGTGGTCGCCGTCGATCTTCTGGAGGCGATCGGGGCCGAGGTCATTCCGCTGTACTGCGACTCGGACGGCACCTTCCCCAACCATCACCCCGACCCCACCGTGGACAAATACGTTCAGGACCTCATCGCCTCGGTGCGGGCGCATGACGCGGAGTTGGGGATCGGGTTCGACGGCGACGCGGACCGTATCGGCGTCGTGGACGACCGCGGAGGCATCGTCAGGGGAGATCTGGTCCTTCTTCTGTTCGGACTGGATCTGCTTCGCCGCCACGGGCCGGGCGAGAAACTGGTGTTCGACGTGAAGTGCTCGCAGGTCCTCCCGGAGGTCTTTTCGGAAGCGGGCGGCGTGCCAGTCATGTGGAAGACCGGTCACTCGCTGATCAAGGAGAAGATGAGGGAAACAGGCGCGCGTCTCGCGGGAGAGCTCTCCGGTCACATCTGCTTTTCCGACGACTATCTGGGATTCGACGACGCCCTCTATGCGGCCTGCCGGCTGCTGGACCTTGTATCCATGTCCGCGCGCCCTCTCTCTCAAGCAGTCGACGGTTTTCCCGGGTATGTCTCGACCCCCGAACTCCGCATCGAAGTCGAGGAGGACCAGAAGTTCGGGATCGTCGAACACGCCCGCGAGCACTTCAGCTCGGGCTACGAGGTGGTGGCGGTGGACGGTGTGCGTGTTCTCTTCGAGCACGGATGGGGGCTGGTGCGTGCGTCCAACACCCAGCCGGTGATCGTGGCAAGATATGAAGCTCGGTCCCGCGAGCGCCTGAGAACGATCCAGGCGACGATGGAGGACTGGTTGCGCGGGCACGGCGTGCAGATCTGACTCTCGGGCGACGCCGGTCGCCTTCCTGCAGGGCGCGATGACGCTTCGCTGACAGTGTGTCCCATCCAGCTATCCCAACGCCCCCGAAAAGGGTTCATCTTCCTTGCGCCTGACTCGAGTCAGCTCGATCCCACCGTTTTCCGGGGTCGAAGATCACGGAACGAACCACCCCACCGGGTCGAAGACGGGAGAAGCCACCGATGGCAGCGAAGACGAGCGGACGAAGCCGCCAGCAAACCAAAGCCAAGCAGGGAATCTGGTCCAGATTCAATTGTCGAGAAAACACTGGGTTCGGGCTTCGTTTTCCGCTCCTTCTTCCCCTCGTGCTGGCGTTGCCTTCGTGTGACGCCTCGGAGACGGCGTCCGGGGGCGCGGGCTCGGCAGCCGGTCTGGCCTCCGTACCTCCCTCGATGGCGGAACCGATTGACACCGCCGCTTTCGCGGAAGCCTTCGAGGTCGTGGGGGAACTGAGTCTGGAGGAGAACGACCGGGCGATGGTTGTAGAGCCCATGGTGTCTTCCGACGGAAGCGGACTGCTGCTGTTGGCCGAGCCTCTCGAGGGTCAGGTCAACCTCTACGGCACTGACGGGAGTTTCAAGGCGGTCGTCGGACGCAAGGGGGAGGCGCCGGGGGAGTTCCAGCTGCCACTCGCCGCCAACCGAGCTCGGAATGGCGAAATCCTGATCGCGGACATGATGCTCCAGAGGATCACGATCTTCCCCGCAGACGAGGGAGGCGACCCCGAAGTCGTCGCTTCGCCGATCCCGATGATTGTGGGCGTTCAGGAACTGGGAAACGGCCGCTATCTCCTGTCCGGAGCCGACTCCGATCGGCCGCGGCCAAGACTCCTGCACATCTGGAACCGGGAATCCGCCAGCATCGAGAGGAGCTTCCTGCCCGTTGGAGTGCCGGAGAGGGTGCTTCCGGCCGCCGCCAGCTTCACCGCGTCAAGCGCGACCATCGAAGGCGACACGATATGGGCGGTCTGGGCGCTCTCCGACTCGCTCTATAAGTTCGACCGCCGGGGGGAGCGTCTGGCTGTTCTGCCGCTCCCACTGCCTCGTCCGGGAGACACTCGGGGCATCACCGGTGCTCCCGGGGATCCCCGGGAGATGCAGCGCGCCTTCGATTCGGTCACCCAGGTGTACCGGGCGTTCGCGCTCGGCAACGGCGACAAAGTGATTGCCTCCATGCAGACACGTGGATTCGACAGCGTGTGGGACCTCCTGATCATCGACCGGCAGGGCGCCCTGGTATGGAGGGCTACCAACATGCCCAGGCTCATGACAGTCGATGACGGATTGTTCTACTTCAGGCATCCCGACTCGTCGTTGCCGAATCGGTGGCTTGTCGCCCGTCGTTCCGTCGATGCGGGTCGGCAGACACCCGCACTCTCTCCCGGCGATTCGATTCCACTATCGGACCTGTCGGCAGAGCACCCGACGCTTGTCTGGGTGCTTGACGCGCAGGATTGCCTGGGATGTGAACTGACCGGACCCGCGCACAGCGTGCGCCTCTTGCAACGTCGCCTTGGCGACAGGATGGAAACGGTCGTCGTGGCGCTCTCGGAGCTGGGAGACGAGGACCGTTCGCTTGTTACCCGCTTTCTGGATTCCCAGCGAGTGTCCGCCGACGTGCGCGTGCGCAAACCCGGGGAACACGTGCGGGAGTTTGGGCAGGGACCGGTTCCCGCCTTCTACGTCGTCGACCGGCAGAGAGCCGTTCAAGCCCTGCTGGAGCCGGGTCGGTGGGACCTGTGGCGCTCGCCCGAAGACTCCCTGAGGCTGGCGGACTATGTCGAAACGCTGGCGGAGGAACCGACGATGCCGGTGGAGAGATCGCGGCAGTAGTTCATCAACCCTTCAAACATGGTTCACCATTCATCTGGACACTGAACAATGGAGTCAACAATGAAATACCCAACACTCAATGTGCGCCGTCGAGTCCTCGCCCGAATCGGGCCGGTCGGCATGGCGCTAATCCTGTCTCTGGGCATGCCTGCAACGTCAGGCATGGGACCGATCCCGGTTTCCGAGGCTACCGCGGAAGAACCGGAAGAGCAGTTCCGGTTTTGCTTCTGGGGAGTCGTAATCTGTATCGGCTGGTGCGTGTCCGACTACGGCTTCTGCTGCGACGGCTACCCGGAACCACTTCTTTGAAAACACACAATGTGAAGGAGAATCCAATGATGACACACAATCGCAAACACAAAAACGGTGGCGTGAAGCGGAGTTGCAAGATCTTCGGTGCAGCTCTGCTGCTCTCGATCGCCGGCCCGCCGGCCTTGGCCCCTGGGGCACCGCAAGCGGCTGAGGCTCAGGTCTACCCGGAACGTCAGGTGGTCAGGTTCCTTGGCCTGCACGTTTGTGCCTGGTACAACTGCTACGGTTCGTACTGTTGCGGCACGAGGGCAGATCCCATCATCTGATCTCGCCGTTCCGCGAACCGGCTTGGGGTGGCGCTGTCGCGCCTCCACGGGATCGGGTCGGCGGGCCCGCCTAGCGGTCCGCCGGCCCACCGTGGGCTCCAATCCTGAAGCAGCCGATCAGAAGGAGCGGACCGACAGGGTCCCGAGGGTCGGCGCCTCTACGGTCTCCTTCGTCCAATACGGTTCCGCGTATCCGCACCGGATCAGCGCGCCGTACGAACCATGGACGTTCCTGATCTGTTCGAACAAGGGCCGGTCGCCGCCCGGAAACACCTCACCCATTCCGGTCTTCCCCTGAAACTGGGAGTCGTAGCACGAAAGGGCGTCGATCTTGCGATCCATCTCGCCGGTGATGTCCACGACGAATGTCGGCTTGACGGGATTCTCCAGAAAGGAAAGGGCGTACACCAGCTTTTCGGGCCGGTGCGGAGCTCCCGCGACAGGTAGTTTCAGGAGTCCGGCGAGAAAACTCGCGTCCCGAGCCAGGCGTGCCGCCTCGCGGTGGTCGGGGTGCCTGCCCTCGGTCCAGTGCGTCACGACGACACGCGGCCGGAGCGCCCGGATCAACCCTGCGACTACCAGCCTGGACTCGCGATCATTGGTCAGCCCCGAGTCCTCGAGGCCGGCACAGCGTCTGTCCGCGAGACCCATGACTCCGGCGGCGCACTCGGCCTCGCGGGCGCGGGTGGCAATCGTTCCGCTCGACCCGGCTTCCCCCGCGGTCAGGTCGAGCACTCCGGTCCGCTCTCCGGCCTTCGCGGATTTGATGAGAGCGCCGCCGCAGAGTATCTCGGCGTCGTCCGGGTGCGCCATCACCGCGAGCACGTCCAGAGGTTCGATCATCCGGATTCCGGTTCGCCGTGTCCGCCGCCGGTGGAAATCACACTCACTCGTACCTGAGTGCTTCGACAGGATCGAGGCGGGCGGCTCGCAGGGCCGGGAGCATTCCGAACAGGATGCCGGTGAAAGCTGCTAGAACGATCGCCGCAACCACCGACCACAGTGGTATCCTTGCCGGTAGCGGTGAGATCGCGGCCAGGATTTCCGAGCCGGCCCACCCCACGAGGATACCCGCCACCGCTCCGGACGCGGTGAGGAGCGACGCCTCGATCAGGAATTGCCATTTGATCTCCTGCTGCGTGGCGCCCACCGCCTTGCGGATGCCGATCTCTCGGGTTCGCTCTGTCACCGAGATGAGCATGATCCCGATCACGCCGATTCCGCCAACCAGCATGCCGACGGAGGAGAGACCGAGGATGACCGCGAAGAACATGGCCGTCATCTGGTTGAAGAGATCGACGATTTGACCGGCCCGCACGATAGCGAAGTTGTTGTCGTCAGCCGGGCCGAGCTCGCGCATTGATCGAAGCGCGGAGATGATCTGGTTTTCCGCCTCCTCGGACCCGACATCTGCTCGCGGCACGATGTCCACCATCATGAAGGTCCAGCGATCGCGGGCCTTGAGGCGTTTGTCGGCCGTAGTAAAGGGAACGACAGCGAAATTGTCGGTGACCTCACCGAAGGCGTTCTCGATCGGTGCGTAGACCCCGACCACGGTGAACAACTCGTTTGCTGCGCGGCGGCCGGCATTGACCCTTACCCGCCTGCCCACGGGATCCAGCTCTCCGAACACGGCCGTCGCCACTTCGTTGGATATGACCACGACCGCCCGGGCCTGGTTCACTTCGGCCTGCGTGAAGTTCCTGCCCGCCACGAAGTCGCCCGGCCGTGAGATCGTCCAGGAGGAAGACATGCCGTGCCACTGGAGGTTCCTGACCCAGTCGGAATCGAAGCGAATCGACGCTCCGAAGTCGAAGAAAGCGTTCAACTCGTGTACTGCGGGGAGCGCCTGCATTCTCCGAATCTCTCTGTCGGTAATCTCGGGGCGGTCCCACCAGGGCGGCCTTCCGGATCCGTCCAACGCGATTCGGACGTCGGAAAAATCGAAGGGCATGACAGTGAAGTTGTCGGGACCCGATGCCTCGAAGATGTTGAGAACCTCGGTGCGGATGCCTGTCATGATGGCCGCCACGGTCACGACCACGCCCGTGCCCACACCCACGCCGAGTATGGCGAGGAGGGTTCGCGTCCAGTTCCCGCGGAGGGCGTCGCTCGCCACGTGCACGCCATCCGTCAGGATCCTGGCGAAGCCGGGCGGGCTCCCCTCCGGGGCGCCGGGCAGACGGCGATTCGGCCGCGGTGTCCGAAGATCGTCGGTCATTCGTACCTCAGGGCGTCTACGGGGTCAAGCCTTGCGGCACGCGATGCCGGATAGACCCCTGAGACAATTCCGACGACGACTCCGAGCGACACGCCGAGCAGGATCCATCGGGGGGCCACGGCCGCCGGAAGGGGAGATACCGTCCCGACGATGACGGTCAGTCCCACCCCGATCGCGATTCCGAAGAGGGCTCCGACTCCCGAAAGCGTGGCGCTCTCGATCAGGACCTGAGCCAGGATGTCGGCGCGCCGGGCACCCAGGGCCTTGCGGATCCCGATTTCGCGGGTCCTTTCCATGACCGACACCAGCATGATGTTCATGATCACGATTCCCCCGACCACAAGAGAGATCCCGACCAGGCCCGGGAGCGCCATGAAGAGGATCTGGCTGATTCTCTCCCAGAGGCTCAGCGACTCTTCGGTGGTTTCGGCGGCAAAGTTGTCGAGTTCACCCGGGCCCAGCCGACGGTGGACCCGCATGATCTCGACAACCTCTTCCCACAGCGGAATCACGTAGTCGGGCCCTTCCGCCTTGAGGATGATCTGGTCCACTCGACCGCGGGGAGCGGTGAAGCTCTGCAAGGGCGAGAGTGCCGGACCGACGGCGAGGTTGTTCAGCGACTGTCCCAGGAAGGATCCCTGATCCTCGAGTACTCCGACGACCCGGTAGGGAAAACCGCGGATGCGTACACGCTGGCCGATCGGGTCCGTACTCTCAAACAGCACTTCGGCGGTGGATTTCCCGAGTACCAGGACGGGGACCCCGCGCTCGGCTTCCTGTCGCGTGAATGCCCGGCCCCGCTCCAGCTTCCAGTTGCGGATGTCGAAGATCTCCGCTCCGGCTCCCACGATTCTGACGTTCTCGACCTTGCGGCCGCGATCCGATTCCAGTTCCCCGCTCGCGTCGGATTCCGGAGAGATGACAGCGGGCAGGGACACGCGGTCGCGCAAGCGTTCGTAGTCCTCGTAGGTGAGGCGGGGCGCTCGATTCCAGGCTCTCCACTGTTCGGGAGAAGCGCTCAGCGGCGCCCGGGGAGTTCGGTTGACCGACACCGTGTTCACGCCGAAGAACCGTTCGGTAAGCGTGCCCCGAATGTACTGGTCCATGCCTTCGACGATGCTGACCACCACGATAAGGAACATTACACCGACGATGACTCCCAGCAGGCTGAAAAAGCTCTTCAGCCTCTGGGTACGCATCTGGTCCCAGGCGAGCCTGACCCCTTCGAGGATCCGCATCGGAGCCGGTCGGTCAGTCGGTTTCGTTCAGGGGCTCGACGCCCAGCGACTCGTCCGCCCTCACCTCGGAGCTGTCCGCCAGGGTACGCACCACCTGATAGGGGCCGCTGACTACGCTGTCTCCCTCCGAGAGGCCGGAAATGACCTCGAAATACTCCTGGCCGGCGATTCCGATCTGGACGGGGGTGAAGATGGCGATGCCGTCCTTGACCACGAAGACCCCTTCAATCGGCTCCGAAGCGGTGCGCTCTCCGTCCTGGCTCGAGGTCTCGCCGTTCGCGCCCTCGCGGTCCTCTTCGCGCAGCGTCAACGCGATGATCGGGATGGCCAGTTGGTCGATCCGCGTGTCGGTCACGACCTCGGCCGTGGCTGAAAGGTCGGGGCGGAGTTCGGCTGCGGGGTTCTCGAGCGTCACCACCACCTCGAAGTCGATGGTCGGGGTCTGTCCGGTTCCCGCGACCTGCGAGGGCGGTCGTATCGCGCTATTCCCTATCTCCGTGACAGTCCCCGGAAAAACGAGGTCGGGGAACGCGTCGAGTTCTACGGCTGCACTGTCCCCCAGGGATATCTCGGGCACATCTGTCTCGTCGACCTCGAGGACAACTTCCATGACCGACAGGTCCGAAACGGTGAGAACCAGGCTGCCCGGGTTGTTCATTGTCCCGACAATGACCGTTTCGCCCTGTTCGACGTTCAGGCGGGTCACGCGTCCCGATATGGGTGCGCGGATAATCGTCTTGGACAACTGATCCCGGGCTTCCTCCACCGCGGCCTGAGCCTGATTCACCCCGTACACCGCGGCGTCCCGCAACGACTGCTGCACCTCGAGATCCGTCTCGGCGTTCTCGACGTCCTGACGGCTCACCAGGAGCGAATCGCGCGCTCGCAACGAGACCATGCGTTCGGCCTGCCGCTGCGCGCGCAACAGGTTGGCGCGCGCCTGCGCGACCTGCGCCTGTGACGCACTGAGGTTTGCCTGGCTACGGTCGAGCGCGGCCTGGTAGCGGCTCGGATCCAGACGGAGGAGGATCTGGCCCTGCTCGACATCCTGGCCCTCGTCGACGAGGAGTTGGGAGACGCGCGCGGAAATGTCGGAACTGATGTCGACCTTTCTCCGTGCGCGGACGTTGCCGCTGGCCGTGACGGTGGCGACCAGATTGCGCGTGTCGACGGCCTCGGTTCGGACCGGGACGCCACGGGCGCGGCCATTGGTGCTGCCGAGTACGGCCGCCACGGAAAGCAGCGCGACAATGGCTACGGCGATGATGACCTTGGTTCTTGTTTGCATGGTTTCCCTTATTGATTCCTCAAGGGAGTGCCAACCACCGCCTCGAGGTCTGCCACTGCGTCATGATAGGTAAAGATGGAAAGGACGCGCTCCCTGTCCGCCTGGGCCTTGACCGTCTCCGCCTCGACCAGCGCGATGAAGTTGGACAGCCCCAGCCGGTACTGCTCCTGCGCCAGACGAAGCTGTTCATCCGCGAGTGCCTGGTTGCGCTCCTCGATCAGCGCGCTTTCGTAGGCGGTCTGTACGATCGCGATGCGCGATTCGATGTCCGCGCGGAGCGCCAACTCCTGCTCGCGGATCAGGAATCTGTTGTCGTTCAACTGCGCGCGGGCGCTTTCGAGTTCACGCTGCCGTCCGAGGCCCTGAAAGACGGGGATGGAGATCGTCAGCCCCAGAGACGGCGGTTGTCTCGTGAAATTGAAGGGGAATGCGTCGTTTTGCGCCCTGATTTCCTCGATCGCGGACTGGGGTGTCGCCAGCAGCGAACAATCCTGCGGAGGAGGAGATGCGGGCAGCAGCGACAGAAGGCCATTCAGCGTTCGGCACTGCTCGATGCGGGCCTGCCCGGTGGCGATGGCCTGCGCTTCCTGTCCCGCGGTGCTGCTGGCCTGGCGGGTGAACCCGCTGATGCCCGCGGAAAGGGACAGGCTGGGAAAGTAGGCCGAACGGGCCATGCTCACGCCGTACCGTGACGCCTCCTCCTGGGCGCGCAACGCCTGCAGGTTCGGATTTGTCCCGACGGCCATGTCATAGAGGTCGTCGGCCGACCACAGCGGTTCGGTCACGGCAAAGGTGGTTTCAAGCACAGGTTCCGCGGCCAGCGTCACCCCCAGCTGCTGCAGCAACTGGATGCGCGACGTGCGCACTCCCGTGCGAGCCTGAATCAGGGCGATCTCCGCCCGCCCCACGCCGACCTCGGCCTGCTGAACGTCGATGGCGTTTCCCGACCCTACCTCCTGCCGGCCCCGGGCCAACCTGAGATTGAACCGCGCCCGCTCGAGTTCCTGTTCCGCCAGCCCCAGTCCCTCGACTTGCCGCAACCCTTCCAGATACGCCCTGGTGACGTTGAGGCGCAGCACCGACTCCTCGGAACGAACCTGCGCCCGGGTGGCGTCACGGTTCCTTCTCGCCTGTCCGGGCGCCATGAGGGTGCGGCCGTTGAGTGAGTAGTTGATGCCGGCACTGTAGGAACTGAAGAAGAAGGAAGGCTGATCCTGAAAGCCCAGCTGGTCCGCGGTAATGCTCCCGAACCGCTGTTCTCCGGCTCCCTGCCAGGAGACGCTCGAACTCAGGGAAGCCGAGGGAATCCATGAGCCGTACGCTGCGTTGAGATTCCAGTCCGCCACCGCGATGTCGTTGCGGGCCGCCTGGAGCCGGGGGTTGTTGCGGATGGCGAGCCGCAGGGCCTCGTCCAGGGTCAGGGATGCCGGCACCATGTCCTGGCCGATGACGGGCCCCGGCACCACTACCGCCATCAGAAATCCCGCCGCGACGACCGTCTTTTTCCACGCGCGTGATCGCCGCAGGCCCGGGCCGGTGAGCGAACTCATGGTATTCTGCATTGATGTGTCTCCATTGAACGACCGAAAGCCGCGCCTCTGCCCGCGGGCGCAGATCCGGCCGACACTGCTGCGTTCAGGAACGGACCCAAGCCCTACGCCGTCCCCTCCGGTACGGTTTCCGTCTACGTCACGCATCCCGAGTCTCTTCATGACCTCGACTCAGGGCAGGCGCAAAGCGACGAATCCCTGGGCGAACAACTCCACACGCACGAGCCGGCCGCTTCCGTCGAACCACGCTGCCCCGGCACGATCGTCGGCTCCGAAAAGCACACGGGTCGTTTCCACGGTCGTTCCCTGCAGGTCGAGAGCGTCGGGCGCCGCCTGGATCTCGGTGGCCGCTTCCGCGCGATCCGACAGGGGGGCAAAGGCGTGCAGCGTCGCCGCAGGATTCCCGCTGGCCGTATGCAAACCGAGCACGAAGTAGTGGTGGGCGACGCCCTCCTCGAAGATGACGGTCGTCGGATCGGCCCGGTACTCCCGAACCCGCTCCCGTTGCCTCTCGACGATGGTTCCCTGCAGACGGTTGCCGGCACGAACGAACTCCACCTGGGCGGTGTCGGTACCCGTGAGAGTCGCCCGGTACGCCTGCAGGACCATCCCCGGGCCAACCATCTGGAGGACCGTCTCCAGGACCCGGCCGTCGCTCATGCTGACGTTCCCTCGGGCGAACGTGCGCTGGGCGTCTCCAGTGCCGACTCTCTGGATCGTGAACTCCTCCATCCCCACCTCGACGCCGTCCACAAGGAGCCGAAACACGCCGTTGTCGACGAGCTGAGCCGCAGCGAGCCACGGAGCGAAAAGCAGGGCTGCGAGCGGTACGGCAACGAGAAGCACGATGCGCAGGAGAGCGACACCAGGTGGGCGTATCCCTCGAAATGCGGCACCTGGCCGGCGGGGCGGCCGAAAAGACGACGGGCACATTCGATGATCCATTAGGATAGATAAGGTAATGGCAAAGGGGGGCGATGCGATGTCTGGACGGGACACCGTGAGAACGCGCACCGGATGACGGACACTGCCGGGGGTACCGGAGACCGATTCCGGGGGAAGACCGTGACCTGGATCGGGTTCTTCTGTCTGCTTGCCTGGACCCGGGTCGATTCTCCGTGGATCCTCGCGGCCACGTCTCTCTGCATCGCGCTTTCTGCCTCCCGCGCAGCCAGGGGTTGGCGTCACGCCTCCGCAACACTGCTGCTAGCTGCCGGAGTCGTGGTGGGCTTCCACACCGACGCCACGACCCGACGGCTGTCCTCGGACTGGGCGGAATACTGGGAGGAACGGAGGAGTGCCGTTGCCGAGCGGGTGGGTCTGGAGTTCGATGCCTTGGTAGTTGAAGGGGAACGAACGGTCGCCAGGGTATCGGAACTGGCGCACATCGGATCGCCGCCGGCCGTTCTGCAGGATTCGCTGCGGAACATTCTGGAGGAGTCCGGGATGACAGCCGTGACGGTCCTTGATGAAGACGGCCGGTTCGTCGCATGGGAAGGAAGCCACCACGGCCGTCTGCCCGAAGGGGTCGCAGCCGGTACCAGTCGGTACGCGTATTCGGGAACTCCCCTCTTCTCCTACCTGTACTTTGCGGCGGAGCTGTCCGCCGGTGGCGGAACCGCCGTGGCCGCGTCGCTCATGGGATCGGACCTTCCGGCCCCATTCGCATCGGGCCTCGGTGACTTTGCATCGCGGTTCGCCGAGGAGTCCGGGGAACGGATCCGAATCGAGAGTTCGGAGAGAACCGCGGGGCCCGGGGTGCTCGATCTCGGATGGCCGGATGAAACGCTGCTGAGCATTGCGATCATCGAGCCGGATACCTCCGAGCGCCGCTCGGAGGTGCGGGCGTCGCGGGCAGGATTGGTAGTGATTATGGCGGCCCTCGCCTGGCTCCTCCACGCGTTCTCCGGCGCCGGAGGGGGCGTTCGGTACGCAGTGGGCGGGCTTGTCGCCGCCGCCGTCCTGGTCCCGCTCGAGAGTATTCTGAAGACACCGGAGTTCCTTGCCCTGGCAACCCGGAGTCTGGAGGGACCACTGCCGCTGTCGCTGGGACGTGTCCTGCTTCTGGGTGCCGCCGCCGCACCGATCGTGATCCTGGCCGGGCCCCGATGGCGCCTCCGGTCGGCCGTATGGGTCCTGCCCGTGACCGTGGCGATCAGCTTCCCTCTGATCCTGTCATGGCTCGGAAATGCCGCTTCACTCGAGGTCCTCGGATCCAGCGACCTCCAGTGGGTCGTCTTTCAGCTCGCTGCAACACTGGTGCTCACGCTGGTGACAGGGACGGCGCTACTGTTCCGGAGCAGGGCGGATTCGCGCAGCGGTTCGGGGCTGGCGGTGGTCGGGATGGCCGTGGCCGTCGGTCTGGGTGTCGCGGTGGCCGCGGGTGTTCGGACCGGTCCCCATGTCGCTCCAGGCCTGGCGATGCTCTGGGTGCTGCCCGCGATCCTCGTCGGGCGCGGAGTGGAAGCGGGTAGCCGCGTTTCCTACCCGCGATGGTTCTGTGCCTTCTGGCTCTCCGCGACCGCCGTCCTGCCGTTCACCTGGTCGATGAGGACCGAGGCGCGCATGGCCATCGCGGAGCAACAGCTCGGTCAGCTCGGAATCGCGCCGGATCCCGAGGTGCACACGCTGCTTGACCGGTTCGCCAACCAGGTGGATTCGCTCCACCGGGCCGGAGCCGGAGCCGTGGAGATGATGTATCAGAGCTGGGTGTCGAGCGGGCTCTCGGCTCAGGGCTCACCGATCTTCCTGACGCTGTGGTCCGGCGAGGGGAATCCCGAGCAGGAGCTGCGGCTCGGTGTCAAGGGAGACCTGCCGCTCGTTGTAGGAGAACTCCTGCCCGAGATCCGCACCGCCGGAACCAGGGAGCATCACCTGCTTGCAGAGGTCGACGTACGCCACCTCATTGCGGTGTCCCTCTCGGATGGGCGGGTTGTGACCGGGACCATTCCGCCCCGGCGCACGATCGCCGAGCCGTCGGAACTCGGGCCGCTCTTCTCCGCCGTGGAAGAAGGCGGCGATCAGGAATTCCTCACGCTGGTTCGCAGTCCCGAAGGAAGCTCCGGCCCCGGCCCTGGAAGGGTCGCATGGAGCCGAAATGCGGAAGGCTGGATGGGGGAGAGTTCCGCTGCGTTCCCCGACGGGAACTACTCGGTTGCCTACACCATCAGCATTCCCAATCTGTCGGTGATGTTCGCGCGCGCGACTCTGGTGCTGGTGCTGAACCTCGTCGTCATCTCGCTGCTGTGGCTCCCGAGCGTCTGGATCCTCGGGTTCCGCTTCTCGGTTCCCATCGACTGGAGGGAGCTGTTCACGTCCTTCCGCGCTCGGGTGACCTGGACGCTCTTCGGTTTCTTCATCCTTTCCAACGTCGTCTTCGGCACGCTTGCCTACCGAACACTGGCGGGCGCCTCGGAAAGAACCGCCACGGCCCTTGCGGAGCGCGTCGTCGGCCAGATTGCGGAAGCGTACCGCGAAGAGGGCGGTTCGATGGAGCTGCTGGCGAGGCGGGTAGGCGCGGACCTCCTCGAGTACCGGCGGGGTGAGCTCGTCGGAGGCTCCGCCGACGAACTGATCGAGCTTGGGCTGTACGAGAGTTGGGTGGATCCGGAGATCTACGCCGCGCTTGAAACGGGACAGCAGCGGGAGGCGTCCAAGGTCGCCAACCTGGGTGACTGGCGATACGTGCTCGCGCATCGCCGTCTTCCCGACGGGGATATCGTCGCGTCTCCGGTGCCCCTGAGGGCCGGGGCGGCGGCGCTCAGGCGGCGTGATGTCGCCGACCTTCTCGGGGTGGCCATCGTGCTGGGGCCGATTCTCTCGCTGGGACTGGCCCTGATCGTCGGCAGGGCGCTGGCCAGGCCGATTCAGACGCTCCAGGTGGCGTCGGAACGGGTGGGGCGGGGGAACCTGGCCGTCCACCTTCCGGAAGACCGACTCGACGAGTTCGGAGCGGTGTTCACGGCGTTCAACCGGATGGTGCTCCGCCTCGGCGAAGCGCGGAGGGAGCTACTGAGGACCACGCGCCGCACCCAGGCAATCGTGGAGGAGGTCGCTACGGGGGTGATTGCGCTGGACACGCGGGGTCGCGTGACAGTGGCGAATCCGGTGGCGGAATCGCTGCTGGGAGCACCACTGGAAACGGGAGTGACCATCCCGAGGAGCGGGGAGAGGGGCGACGAGCTGGCGGATTGGCTCGACACCTACAGGAAGAGCGGCGCGAGCGAATCCGACGGGGACTTCCGCTGGACCGACCGCAGGATCCGGGCCAGAGCCAGAAGAGTCGTGCAGGAAGGACGTGTGGGCGGGGTGGTGGTAAGTCTGGAGGACGTTACGGACGAACTTCGCAGTGAACGGATTCTTGCCTGGGGCGAGATGGCCAAGCAGGTCGCGCACGAGGTGAAGAATCCGTTGACGCCGATCAAGCTGTCGGTGCAGCACCTGCGCCGGGCGTGGAGCCACCGGCGCAGCGACTTCGGCAGGATCCTCGATCGCAATGTCACGACGATCCTCGGCGAGATTGACCGACTCGCGGCGATTGCGCGCAGCTTCTCGCGACTCGCCTCGCCCGCTGCGGAGAACACGGGGCCTCTGGAGGCCGTGGATGTCGAGTTGGTGGTCGGGGAGGTTCTGGACCTCTACGAGGGAGGCGCACAGGCTTCGGTCCAACTGGTGGGCGAGTTGGCCGACCACCTCCCCCGGGTCACTTGTCGCGCGGATGAACTCAAGCAGGTGCTGCTCAATCTGGTCGAGAATTCCCGAGCCGCGATGCCAGACGGCGGAGTGGTGCGCATCCTGGCCGCCGAAGCGGAGGACCGCGCCGGCGAGGTGGCGGTGACGGTCGTCGACGAAGGCAGGGGGATCCCGGCGCAGCTGCTCCCGCGCATCTTCGAGCCGCGATTCTCCACCCGCTCGAAGGGCGCCGGCCTCGGGCTCGCCATCGTGAAGCGTCTGGTCGATTCGTGGAGAGGAACGGTGGAGGTGGAGAGCAGAATCGGACGCGGCACCACGGTGCGCATCAGGTTGGGGAAATGGCTTGGCAGTTCCGGTGCGCCTGCGGTAGAATGAGGATGTGCTCACCTTGACGCCAGGCCACAACCGCGACCCCGAGGCCCGTGCGGCCGGCCATGCGCGTATTCGTCCCTTCGACCTCGCCGGGTGGATACACGAACATTCTCCGGGACTCGCCGAGAGATGGGCACGGGGACTCGCGGCATCGGGCGAGACGTGGAGTGGCGCCAGCGAGTCCATTCTGCGACCGTTCTGCCGGACGCAGGTGTCCTTGCTTCCGGGAATGATCAGCCCTGGTCGAGCCGAGATCCTCCCTCTCTGGTCGGAGTGTGCGGAGCTCTTCGGGTCGGTCGCGGCAAGGCGGGGGTTGTCGGCTGGCGAAGTCATCGAGGAGTTCCAGCTTCTTCGCGAAGTAATCCTGCGAATGGGCCACGAAGTGGGCGCGCCCGGATCGTCGCGCGGGGCGCCGCTCAGAGAGATCCTCCTGCTGAATCGCGCAATCGACATCGGCGTTACGCAGTCGAGCGTAGGCCACACCGACCTTCTGTTCTTCAGCCTGCTGCACGGTTCGGGCGCGCCGGAACCGCTGCGTCCCGAGGACCTGCGTGAAGTCCTCGACCAGATCGGCCAGCTCAGGGACGAGGGCCGCCGAACCATGCGGCACGTCGTGCAAGCCGGCTCGGGGTGACGAAAGGCCCGCCGGGCGGGTGCGCTGCCGGGCGACGCGCCCCTGCCCTCAGGCTTCCCGTACCTCCTTGACCAGCTCCGTCATCTGATCCCTGGCATCCCCGAAGAACATCAGGGTGTTGTCCATGTAGAAGAGGTCGTTGTCGATGCCTGCGAAGCCCGGGCTCAGCGACCGCTTCATCACGATCACGGTGCGTGCCTTGTCGACGTCCAGGATCGGCATCCCGGCGATGACCGAATCCGGGTCGCGCGCGGCCGGGTTGACCACGTCGTTGGCGCCAACGATCAGCACCACGTCCGTCGAGTCGAACTCGGCGTTGATGTCGTCGAGGTCGAGGAGCTTGTCGTAGGAGACATCTGCCTCGGCCAGGAGCACGTTCATGTGACCCGGCATGCGGCCGGCGACCGGGTGGACGCCGAAACGAACGGTCACGCCGCGGTCCTCGAGCAGGTCGCACACCTTCTTGAGCTCGTGCTGGGCCTGCGCCACGGCGAGCCCGTACCCGGGCACCACCGCGACCGAGCCCGCGTACGCTAGGACCATCGCGGCCTGCTCGGCATCGACGTCCCGCACGGGCCGCTCACCCGTCTTCGCCTTCGCCGTCGGCCCCTCGGTGCCGAACGCTCCGAATGCCACGTTGCCCAGCGAGCGGTTCATGGCCTTGCACATGAGTTGCGTCAGGATCAGCCCCGCGGCACCTACCAGCGACCCGGCGATGATCAGGATGTAGTTGTTGAGCACGAAGCCCGTGGTCGCCGCGGCGATGCCCGAATAGGAGTTCAGCAGCGACACCACTACCGGCATGTCCGCGCCCCCGATCGGGATCACCAGGAGGACGCCGAGGATCAGCGCCGCGACGACGAGTGTGAGGAAGAACGGTCCGCTGATTTCCAGTCCGCCCATGCCGACGAGCGGCGCGACCGCGTCCGCCACCGCAACGTGGGCCAGACTGGCCCCGACGAGCAGGGTGAGGAGGAAGAGCAGTCCGTTGAACGTCTTCTGGAGGGGGAACGTGACGGGCTTCCCGGTAACTATGCCCTGCAGCTTGCCGAAGGCGATGAGGCTGCCCGAGAAGGTCACCGCGCCGATCAGCGTGCTCAGCACGATCGTGACGCCGACGTCGACCCCGAGCGACGGGCTGCTTCCACCCGCCCGGACGAACTCGGCAGCCGCGACCGCCGCCGAAGCGCCGCCTCCGAAGCCATTGAAGACCGCGACCAGTTGTGGCATGGCGGTCATCTCTATGTACCGGGCCAGCAGCCCTCCGATCACGGCGCCGGCTGCCATTGCGGCCAACACCGTCGTCCAATTCAGGATCTCATGATCCAGGAGCGTGACGACGATGGCCAGGAGCATGGCCAGCGAAGCCCGTGCGTTTCCGGAGCGGGCCGTGGCGGGCGAGGACAGCAGCTTGATCCCGGATACGAAGAGAACCGCCGAGATCAGGTAGACGATTTGGGTGATGGTGTTTTCCACGTTTTCCTCAGCGTTTCCGGAACATCTGCAACATGCGGTCGGTTACCATGAAGCCGCCGACGACGTTGATCGTGGCCATCACGATTCCCGCGGTGCCCAGGACCTTGACCCACAACTGACCGGCGGCGGCGGTCACCATCAGGGCGCCGATGATGGCGATCCCCGAGATGGCGTTTGCACCGGACATCAGCGGTGTGTGGAGCGTTGGGGGCACCTTGGAGATGACCTCTCGTCCGGCGAGCGTCGCCAGGACGAAGATGTAAAGCAGGATCAGCAGTTCACCCATGGATCGGTTACTCCGTTGCGGACGCCAGCTTCGCTCTGACGCGTTCGTTGGTGATTTCGCCGCCGTGGGTGACGCAGGTGGCGGCAGTGATCTCTTCCTCGAAATCGATCGCCTCTTCGCTGTCGAAAAGGTCGTCGACGAAGCTGGCCAGGTTGCGGGCGTACATCTGGCTGGCGTGGAAAGGCAGTTCGGCCGGCAGGTTGGTCGGCCCCATCACCGTAACGCCCCTCTGGTCGACGGACTGGCCGGCCACGGTCGCCTCGCAGTTTCCCCCGGACTCCGAGGCGAGATCGACGATGGCGCTGCCGGGGCGCATGGTGGACACCATTTCCTCGGTGATGAGGACCGGGGCGGGCTTTCCGGGAATCTGTGCGGTGGTGATGACGAGGTCCTGGTCCCTGATGTTGTCGGCGATCAGCTCGAGTTCACGCTGGTGCTGCTCTTCCGAGAGGGCCCTGGCATAGCCGCCCTCGTCCTCGGAGCCCTCCTCCAGCGTGGCCTCGAGGAACTTTGCCCCCAGGCTCTCCACCTGCTCCTTGACCGCGGGCCTGATGTCGAAGGCGGAGACCACGGCGCCCAGGCGGCGTGCCGTCGCGATGGCCTGAAGTCCTGCCACGCCGGCGCCCAGGATGAGGGCTTTCGCCGGGCGGACCGTGCCCGCCGCGGTAGTCAGCATCGGCAGAAACCGGGTCATGGCATTGGCGCCGAGCAGTACCGCCTTGTAGCCGGCGACGGTGGCCTGCGACGAGAGCACGTCCATCTTCTGCGCGCGCGTGATTCTCGGGATGAGCTCCACGGCGAAGGATGTGATGCCGCGGTCAGCCAGCGCCTCGATGACCTCCGTGGGGCCCAGCGGATTCAGCTGGCAGACCACTATCGTGCCCGGCGGCAGCGCGGCGACCTCCTCAAGCGAAGGCGGTTGCACCTTGAGGACCACACGGGCGCCGTCGAGCAATGCCTGCCTGTCCGCTACCACCGAGACGCCGGCGGCTTCGTAATCCGCATCCGGGAAGGAGGCCCCGACCCCCGCGCCACCTTCGACGCGAAGGCTCCAGCCTCGTTTCAGGTAGTAGCGTGCCGCTTCGGGGACGAGGCCCACCCGGTGCTCGCCGGGAAGGCTCTCGGCCATGATCGCGATTGTCATGAAGTTCTTCTCCTGGTCAAAAGCGCGACCAAAGTGCATTGCCGGGGCCGATTGCGCCAGTCCCTGCCAGGACGGCGGGAAGTCTGGGCGTGGGCGCGACGCGAGGCAAGTGTCCCATCCAGCCATTCCTTCGCCCATGGATTGGGGGCACCCTTTGCGTCCACGGTTTTCACGGAGGGATGCCGGTGCTCGCTGTCGTAGATTCCTGCTGGGTCCATGGTGTGGAGGGGAAGCCCGTAAGGGTCGAGGTCAAGGTCCAGGACGGGCTGCCGATATTCACCGTCGTGGGTCTGCCGGCGGGCGCGGTGCGCGAGAGCAAGGAGCGGGTCTTCGCGGCACTGGCGCAGACGGGATTCCGACTTTCACCCAGGCGCGTCACGGTCAATCTGGCCCCCGCCGATCTGCCGAAGTCCGGGTCGGGGTTCGACCTTCCGATTGCGGTCGCGCTGCTCGCCGCTCGCGAACGCGTCTCCCGAAGCGGGCTGGACGGGACCGCGTTCGTGGGGGAACTCGGACTTGACGGTTCGGTCCGGCCGGTGCGCGGGGCCATCGCGCTGGCAATGAGCTGTCGCGAGCATGGTCCTGGACGTCTCTTCGTCCCCCATGGGAACCTGATGGAAGCGGCGGCGGTCCCCGGCGTGGAGGTCATGGGGATCCGCACCCTGCGCGAGCTGATCGGGATACTCGACGGAGACACCGGTTTCCGACCGCAACGCTACCGGGCCCCCGTCGCGGTGCTACGCTGCCCCGATCTGAGCGAGGTTCGCGGACAGGGTCTCGCAAAGCGCGCGCTGGAGATTGCGGCCGCGGGGGGGCACAGCCTCCTGATGTCGGGCCCCCCCGGATCCGGCAAGACGATGCTCGCCAAGAGGCTGCCGGGGCTCCTCCCTCCATTGGCGGAGTCCGAATGCCTGGAGGTGACGAGGGTGCACTCCGTGGCCGGGTTGCTGGACAGCGAGGAGCCGGTGAAGACCACACGTCCGTTTCGGGCCCCCCATCATACGATCTCCGCCGGTGGCCTGATCGGAGGGGGGAATCCGCCGCGTCCCGGAGAGATCAGCCTCGCACATCTCGGTGTGCTGTTTCTCGATGAGTTCCCCGAGTTCGGTCGCCAGGTGCTCGAGACGCTGAGACAACCCATTGAGTCCGGGGAGGTTCACATCGCCAGGGTGCGCCAAACGGTCACCTTCCCCGCGCGCTTCCAGCTGATCGCCGCCATGAATCCCTGTCCGTGCGGCATGGCGGGAGACAACTGCGTCTGCGGCGTTCGCGAAATCACGCGATACCGCGTGCGTCTCTCGGGCCCGCTGCTCGACCGGATCGACCTGCAGGTATGGATGGACCCCGTTACCTGGGACGAGCTGGCCCGGACACGCACCGATGGGGCGACCTCGGGAACCGTTCTTCAGGGGGTCATCGAGGCCAGGGCGCGGCAGGCCGCACGCTTCGGCGGGGATCATGGGCTCAACGCCTTGCTGCCTGCGGACCGTGTAATGAAGCTCTGCCGCCTTGACCCCGCTGGAGCAAGGCTCCTGGACGAAGGCGTCAGGAGATACGGCCTCTCGGCACGCACGGTGCATCGCACGCTTCGAGTCGCTCGCACGATCGCGGACCTGGGCGGAAGGAGCGACATCGGAGAGTTCGATGTGGCCGAGGCGCTGCGGCTGCGCGCGGGATCGGGATCGCGCGACGCCTTGTCCGCGGCCGGCCGCACAGATTAGGCTGCAAAACAGGAGACATCTTGTTGGCAAACGTGCGACCGGGACCGGAGCCTTGCCTCACTACCTGGACTATGCCGCCACGTCGGCGATTCGACCGCCGGAGGTTGGGCGGGCGATGGCCGCATTCCTCGATGGCGTCGCTTGCACGCCCGGTCGCGGAGGCCATTCGGGAGCGGTGGAGGCGGCGCGCCTTGCCTTTCGCTGTCGGCGCGCGCTGTCGCAGGCACTGGGACTGTCCGGTGACCCTGGCCGCATCGCCTTCATGCACAATGCCACGCACGCGCTCAACACCGCGCTTTGGGGACTCTTGGGACCGGGGGACGTCCTGGTGATCTCCCAGTATGACCACAACGCCGTGCTTCGACCGGCGCACCACCTTTCCCGTGACAGGGGAGTCGGGGTGCGCATGCTGTCGGGCAGTCCCGACGGCGGGGTCGACCTGGACGAGGCTGCAACGCTGCTCGACGGCGCGAGTGTGCTGGTCGCGAACGTGGCCTCGAACGTCCTCGGCACGCTGCTGCCGATGAGGGAGCTGTCGCGAATCGCGCACGACGCGGGCGCTGTCGTGGTCGCGGACGTGGCGCAGTCCGCCGGACATTCGGTGGAGAGCCCGGCCACCCAGGGGGCCGATGTCGTCGCCTTCACCGGGCACAAGGGGCTGTTGGGCCCCCAGGGAATGGGAGGGTTGTGGATCAGGGAGGGTATAGAGGTCGACCCGCTTCTGAGCGGGGGTACCGGAGGCGACTCCCGCAATCGGGAGATGCCCGCCGCCATGCCCGATCGCCTGGAGGCGGGAACCGGCAACTCTCCGGGAATGGCGGGCCTGCTGGCAGGTTGCGCGTTCCTCAGGGACACGGGTGTTGGAGCCATCCATCGCCGTGAGATGGCGCTCAAGGCCCGGCTTCGCGACGGACTGGACTGTATCGCGGGTCTTCAGGTACTCTCACCCCCGGGACGCGAGGGGGTTCCCGTCGTCACCGTGAAGGCGGACGGGATGGATTCGGCCTCCCTGGCGGGCCGTCTGGATTCCGAGCACGGAGTCCAGACGCGCGCCGGACTGCACTGTGCTCCCGAAGTGCACCGAATCCTGGGCACCACCGAATCGGGCGCGGTGCGGTTCTCGCTCGGCTGGGCCTCGACGCAGGAGGACGTGGACGCGGCCGTCGCCGGTGTGGCGCAGTTGCTCAGGCCCGTGTCCGTCCCGGTTGCACGAGCCGGATGAGGCTCTTCTTCGCCGTCTGGCCTCCGGAGGCGCTACGGAAGCGGCTGTGGCGGGCGTTGGCGCCCTTGCGCAATGCCGCACCCGATGTGCGTTGGGTGCCGCCGGAGCGGTATCACATTACCCTGCGGTTCCTGGGTGATGTGGCCTCTCCCGAGGTTCCGCGGCTCACCGAGGCCGCCGAGGCGCTGGCGCGCGAGCCGGTCTTTCCGGCCAGGCTCACCGGAACGGGCACCTTTCCGCGCCGCGGCGTCCCGCGCGTCTACTGGGTCGGAGTGCGGGCCGGTCCGTTGCGGCCTCTCCGCCGCCGCCTCGACGAGGCGCTCGCTAGCATGGGAATCCGGGCAGGTGACGATCGCTTTTCGCCTCACCTGACGATCGGTCGGTCACGGGGACGGAGGCGTGGCAGCGTCCGGTCGGGCCGGGGACGTCCTGATCCCGGGTCCGAACTGCGTGAAACCTGCTCCGACTTCGTCGTCGATGCCGTTCATCTGGTTCGCAGCGAACTGTTCCGCACCGGGCCCAGATACGCCAACATTCACTCGGTAGAGCTGTCGACCAGCCAATGGGGTGCGCATTGATCGGGAGTCGGGATTCCAGGATATGGCCAGGATTCTGATCATAGACGACGAGGAGTCGGTCGGTGTCGCGCTGCGACAGCTCTTCGAATACGAAGGGCACCGCGTACACATTTGCGAAAACGGTCCAGCCGGTCTGATCGACTATCCGGACTTCAGGCCCGACGTGACCTTCCTGGATGTCAAGATGCCCAAGGTCGACGGGCTGGAAGTGCTTGCCAGGATTCGCGAACGTGACCCCGCAGCAGTGGTGGTGATGGTCTCCGGTCACGGCACCATAGGCACGGCCGTCGAAGCGACGCGCAGGGGAGCCTTCGATTTCCTCGAGAAACCGCTCGATACCGACCGTCTCCTGGTTACGTTGCGAAACGCGCTTACGGTGCGTGGGCTGACCGACAGCGTCGAGCGCCTGACGAGTGAAATCGAGATTCATCACGACATCGTCGGAGGGTCGCGCGCGATACGGCAGGTGCTCAACCAGATCGAGATGGTCGGCGCTACCGACGCCCGCGTACTGATCACGGGGGAGAACGGAACGGGCAAGGAACTGACCGCGCGGGCGCTGCACAGACGGTCGAGCCGATCCCGACGGACATTTGTGGAGGTCAATTGCGCGGCCATTCCCTCCGAACTGATCGAGTCGGAGCTGTTCGGCCACGTGAAGGGATCCTTCACCGGAGCGGTGACGGATCGCGTCGGAAAGTTCGAACAGGCGCACCGGGGAACGCTGTTCCTGGACGAGATCGGAGACATGTCGCTGACCGCTCAGGCCAAGGTCCTTCGCGCGCTGCAGGAGGGGGACATCACTCGGGTCGGCGGTACCAGGCCGGTTTCGGTGGACGTACGGGTCATCACCGCAACCAACAAGGACCTGCACGACCAGATAGAGAAGGGCGAGTTCCGCGAGGACCTGCTTCACCGTCTCGACATGGTCACCATCCGGGTGCCGCCCCTCAGGGAGAGGAGCGGGGACATTCCCATGCTGGTGGCTCACTTCGCGGAGTTGGCGCCGGGAAGCTACGGTGTGCCCTACAAGCGTTTCGCCAGGGACGCGCTGGAAGCGCTTACGGACCTGGAATGGCCCGGCAATGTCCGCCAGTTGAAAAACGTGGTCGTTCGTCTCATGCTCCTGAGCACCAGCGAGACCGTCGAGCGGAAGGACGTCATACGGTTCGTGTCCATGTCGGGGTCGGAGGCGGGTGTGCCGGGCAACGTGATGTCACTGGCAACCCTGAGCGAGTTCAAGGACGCGGCCGAGAAGGCCTTTATCACGATGAAGCTGCGGGACTACAACTGGAACGTATCCGAAGCGGCACGTCAGATGGGGATGCCGCGTTCGAACCTTTACAAGAAGATCGAGAGGCACGGACTGGTGCGAAGCACCTGACCCGCTGTTGGGTCGGCGGGCATCGACATCGCGACTGTTCCGGGCGGCGATCAATACTGGGGACACCATGACAACACCTGCGTTTTCCGAAGCCATGGAAGGCTCGCTGGGCCAGTACTTCAAGGAAATCAGCAGGTATCCCCTGATCGACCGGGACGAGGAGGCTCGGCTCGCCAGGGGGATTCGCCGCGGGGAAGAGGAGGCTCTCGACAAGCTCGTAAGGTCCAACCTGCGTTTTGTGGTGTCCGTCTCGAAGAAGTACCGGAACCAGGGAGTTCCGTTCCCCGACCTGATCAACGAAGGCAATCTGGGTCTCATTCGGGCCGCCCGACGATTCGACGGGACGAAGGGCATCCGTTTCGTAACGTACGCCGTTTGGTGGATCCGCCAGGCGATTCTCCAGGCGCTGGCCGAGCAGAGCCGCATCGTTCGGGTCCCCCTGAATCGGGCCGGTCAATTGTATAGCATCGCCCGCCGCAAGGCGGAGTTGGCACAGGAGCTGGGCCGGGAGCCGACGGCGAGTGAAATCGCCAGGGTTCTGGACCTGCGCGCGGAAGACGTGGAGCAGGTAGTCGGCGTTGCGAGTTCGCATCTGTCCCTGGACGCCCCTCTGTTTCCCGGGGACAACAGCAGTCTTCTGGACTGTCTGCCCGACTCCGTTTCCCCGGGCCCCGACGAGGAGGCCTTCGAGAATGCGCTTACCGAAAGCCTGGAGGCGGCGCTGTCCACGCTCGACGAGAGGGAGGCCACGATCCTTCGCCGGTATTTCGGCCTCGGACACCGTCCGCCCAGGTCTCTCGAGGAAATCGGATCCGAGATGGGCATTACCCGCGAAAGGGTGCGCCAGATCAAGGAGAAGGCTCTGACACGGCTTCGGCACGCCTCGAGAGCGCGGATCCTGGAGACCTTTACGGACTAGCGGTCCGTGGCGCGTCCGGGCCGAACCCGACGCCGATTGTCCGGCTCGAAGTCCACCGCTTCTGAACGCACGAGAATCGGTTGACACCAGGACGCCAGCCGAATATGATTCAATGCTGTGGACATTCCGAAGCCGCACCCCGTGTCCAGTGGCTGCCGGGGGCGGCTTCGTTTCGCCGAAGGGGATCGAGTGACCAGAACCATCACGCCGAAAACAGCCGAAATCCGCCGTGCGTGGTGGATCGTGGACGCCGACGGACAACCGTTGGGAAGGTTGGCCTCGCAGGTCGCCCGCGTCCTGCGCGGCAAACACAAACCTATCTACACTCCCCACCTCGACACCGGCGATCACGTGATCGTCATCAATTCGTCGAAGGTCCGGCTTACGGGACGCAAGGCCGAACAGAAGACCTATTTCCGTCATTCCGGGTTCATGGGAGGCGACAAGCACATCCCCTACAAGACCATGCTTGACAGGTTCCCCGAGCGTGTCGTCGAACTGGCAGTACGAGGGATGCTCCCCAAGAACAAACTTGGGCGCAGAATGCGAAACAAGCTCCGCGTATATCGGGGCGCAACCCATCCACATCAGGGCCAGAGCCCCCAGGCTCTGGAGATCTGACCTGCGAGAGGACTGCATGGCCGGTCAAGAGCCCATTCAGACGGTCGGACGTCGCAAGACCAGCGTCGCCCGCGTCATCCTCAGACCCGGCGGCGGTCGCTGGTCCATAAACGGGCGCCCGCTGGACGACTATTTTCCCAGACCCGCGCACCGCGTCCGGGTTGAAGATCCGCTGCGCGTCGCCGATTCCGAAGGGGTCTTCGACATCCAGGTCCGTGTGATGGGGGGAGGACTCACCGGCCAGGCTGACGCGATCAGGTTGGGCCTCGCCAGGGCGCTCGCGGCCCATGACGAGGACGCCCGCGTGCCTCTGAGGCAGGGCGGGATGCTCACGCGGGACGCCCGCAAGGTCGAGCGCAAGAAGCCGGGTCGCCCCAAGGCGCGGAAACGCTTCCAGTTCAGCAAGAGATAAGAACCGACTTCCATGAATCAAGCGTTGAACCAGGTCGGGCTGCAGGAACTGCTCGATGCCGGCGTCCACTTTGGACACCAGACAAGGCGATGGAACCCGAGGATGCGCCCGTTCATCTTCGGCGAACGCAACGGGATCCACATCATCGACCTGCGCAAGACCCTGGATCGGCTTGAGCAGGCCCGGGATGCGGTTCGGCGGACGGTCCTCAAGGGAGAGAACGTTCTCTTCCTCTCCACGAAGCGGCAGTTGAAGAGCATTATCGAGGAAGAGGCGGTACGGTGCGGGGCCCACTTCGTAACGGAACGCTGGCTGGGGGGAATGCTCACCAACTTCCAGACGATCCGCCGACAGATCCGGCGACTCAAGGAACTCGAGCGCGGTCAGGAAGAAAACGCCTTCGAGTTCTACACCAAGAAGGAGCGGTTGCTCCTCGAGCGCGAGCGGGCGAAGCTCGAGAAGTATTTCCACGGTGTCCGGGAGATGACCCGCCTGCCGGGCGCAATCTTCGTGGTGGATGCCCGGCGGGAGATCATCGGGGTCCGCGAGGCACACAGGCTCGGGATTCCCGTCATAGCCATCGCCGATACCAACGTGGATCCCTCCCTGATCGACTACCCGATCCCCGGCAACGACGACGCAATCCGTTCGGTGAGCCTGATCGCGTCGCAGATAGCCGATTGCATCGCGATCGCGCGCCGCGAGGTTCCGGACGATCAACTGCGGCGACAGGCCGAGATGGAGGTCACCACCTACTCCACGGAGACCGGCGAAAAGTCAGCGGATACCAGTCAGATGCGCCCGCGGCCCCGTCGACGGAGACCCCGGCCCGAGGCGATCGCGCAGGTCAGGAAGGCCGGCGACGGCGACGACTCCGGGGCGAAGGGCAACCGCGGGAAGGGACGCAGGTCCTCCCCTCCGCGCGGAGAGCGATCCGCCGGTCAAGGCGCCCGGGCCTCCTCGCCTGAGCCGACGCCTCCGTCCGACTGACGGCTCGGGCACCGTAGCCCATGTGCCCGGAAGGCGACCGTTGGCAATGGGAGGCTTCCGGCCCCGGTGTGCCCCTCTCCGGAATCCGTGCCGGGCGGGCAGCAAGCGATAATCCACGTTTGAAGAACGGTTCACGATGAAGATCAGCGCGAAACAGGTGAAGGAACTCCGCGACAGGACCGGAGCGGGGATGATGGACTGCAAGAAGGCCCTCCAGGAGACCGGTGGCGATACGGAAGCGGCGATCGATCTCCTTCGCAGCAAGGGAGAGGCCAAGGCGGCGAAGAGGGCCGGGCGGTCGGCCAATGAGGGTACCGTGGCGAGCTACATTCACCACGGTGGACGCATCGGCGTTCTCGTCGAGTTGAACTGCGAAACCGATTTCGTGGCCAACACGGATCACTTCAGGGCCCTGGCCAGGGATGTCGCCATGCATGTGGCCGCTTCCGACCCTCTTGCGGTAGAGGCCGGAGACATCGATCCCGCCATCGTCGATCGGGAGAGGGCTGTCTTCGCGGAACAGGTGGCGCGCGACGGGAAGCCGGAACACATCCGGGACAGGATAGTCCAGGGGAAGCTCGCGAAATTCTTCCGGGAACGGGTTCTCGTCGAGCAGGCCTACGTCAAGGATCCCGACCGGACGGTGGGGGAGCTGATCACCGAAGTTTCGGCCCGGACCGGCGAGAAGATCAGGGTGGCTCGGTTCTCCAGGTTCCAGGTGGGTGGGTGACGGTCCGCAGGATGAGCGGGAAGAGGAGCACCGGGTACGGTCGCGTCCTTCTCAAGCTGTCGGGCGAGGCGCTTGCGGGAGAAAAGGGATTCGGGATCGATCCGCAGGTCGTGGATGCGCTCACCAACGAAATACGGAACATACACCAGCTGGGCGTGGCGCTGGGGCTGGTCATAGGTGGTGGCAACATCGTCCGAGGAGCCATCGCAAGCCAGCGGGGCATGGACCGGGTATCCGCCGACTACATGGGCATGCTGGCCACAATCATGAACGCGCTGGCGATCCAGGATCTGCTCGAAAGAAAGGGTGTCGATACGCGGGTAATGACCGCGATTCGCATGCCCCAACTCGCCGAACCGTACATTCGCCGCAGAGCCGTACGGCACCTCGAAAAGGGCAGGGTCGTGATCTTCGCCGGCGGAACCGGCAACCCCTACTTCTCGACCGATACGGCTGCGGTGCTCAGAGCCATTGAAATGAACGCGGACATCGTCATCAAGGCGACCAAGGTGCGCGGCGTCTTCACGGCCGATCCCGCGCGCGATCCGAACGCCGAGTTCATCCCGCACATTTCGTATCACGAGGTGGTTGCCCGCGACCTGCGCATCATGGACACGGCGGCCGTGTCCCTTTGCAGGGACAACGATCTGCCTATTATCGTGCTCAATCTTGACGACCAGGGCGCCGTGCGTCGGGCGATCCATGGCGAGAGGGTGGGAACGCTGGTCTCCTAGCGACGTTTCGCTCAGAGAATACCGATTTCGATAGGAGGACGTCTTGCCGGTTATCGACGAAACCAGAGACAGGATGGAGAATGCCCTGGCAGCCGTGCGCCGCGAGTTTGCCACGGTTCGAACCGGCAAGGCGGTCCCAGCGATTCTCGATTCCGTCCGGGTCAGCGCCTACGGGGGTCAGATGCCCTTGCATCAGGTAGCAACCGTATCCGCTCCGGACCCCTCGCTTCTGGTGGTCCAACCCTTTGACCCCTCCCTGCTGTCCGAAGTGGAGAAGGCGATCCTGACCGCGAACCTGGGACTGAACCCGTCCAACGACGGGTCCATCATTCGCGTGCCCGTACCTCCTCTCAGCGAAGAACGGAGGAGGCAGTACGTGCGCGTGCTCCACCGGATGGCCGAAGAGGGCCGGATTTCGGTGCGGCACGCTCGCCAGGCGGGGAATGACGAGGTCAAGAATCGCCTCAAGGCCCACGAGACGGGCGAGGACGAAGCGCATCGGCTCATGGCCGAAATCCAGAAGCTCACCGAGGAATTCGGAGGGAGGATCGACACCGCCCTCGCCGAGAAGGAGAAGGAGGTGATGGCGATCTGAAGGATCGACTGGACCGGATCAGGGTGAACGGCAGTGTCCCCCGCCATGTGGCCGTCATCATGGACGGAAACGGCCGTTGGGCACGACACAGGGGTCTGCCGCGACACGCGGGGCACCTCGAGGGGATGAAGGCGGTTCGGGAGACGGTCGAAGGTGCCTGCGCGACGGGAGTCGAAATCCTGACGCTGTTCGCTTTCTCGACGGAGAACTGGAAGCGTCCCAATGACGAGATAGAGGCTCTCATGGGCGTGCTGCAGACTTTCGCCAGGAGCGAGCGCGACAACCTGGTTCGTGAAGGTGTGGCAGTCAGGGTCCTGGGTGAACTCGATCGTCTGGACGGATCATCGCGTGCGGCTGTGAGCCGCATCATGGACGCCACGCGCGGCGGCAGCAGACTGCTGCTCAATCTTCTGGTTTCCTATGGCGCCCGCGAAGAGATCGTCCGCGCGGCCCGTGAACTGGCCGCGCAGGCGAAGGACGGTCTCCTCGATCCGGAACAGATCGACACGGACACCGTGGCCAGCGCGCTCTACACCGGCGATCTGCCGGATCCGGACCTTCTGATCCGGACTTCCGGCGAATTCCGGATAAGCAATTTCATGCTCTGGCAACTCGCGTACTCTGAACTGTACATCACCTCCGTGTACTGGCCCGACTTCACGCGCGAAGACCTGTTTGCCGCCATACTCGACTACCAGCGTCGCGAACGCCGCTTCGGCCGGATCGTGACGGGATGAAGGTGGTGTCGGCGCGCCGGAAGGCGGCGTTCAGCTCGTGATTTCGCCGGAACTCCGCGCTCGCCTCCTGGTGGCCGCATGCGGGATCCCCCTCGCTCTCGCTGCGATGTACTTCGGGGGTTGGGCTCTTGCGGTGATGCTGTCCGGCGTTGCCGCGCTCGCGGCCCGGGAGTTCTACAACCTTGGCTCCGATCCGGGCGCCCGTCCCTTCGGGTGGCTCGGGATTCCCGCGTCCTTGCTCCTGGTCGTGCTGGCGGCCGTTGAAACCGACTTTCGGCGGTGGTCCGACCACGCGTTCGCGTTGCTGTTGGTCCTTGGTCTCGCGAGCTTCGCCGCTGCGGTCTTCGACAAGCGCGTCCAGCGGGCGCTTCTTTCGTCCGCAGCGACGGTTTCCGGGGCGCTCTACACTGGAGGAACCCTCTCCTTCGGCATCTTCATCCGCAGTCTGCCCGAGGTCAGGGGGACATCCCCCGCACAGCCGTCGGAGGGGTTCATTCTCCTGCTGCTCCCCGTGCTGGTCACATGGGCGTCGGACACCTGCGCCTATTTCGCGGGGAAGACGCTCGGCCGCAGAAGGCTTGCTCCCCACGTCAGCCCGGGAAAGACCGTGGAGGGTAGTGTCGCCGGTCTGATAGGAGCCGTGGTGATGGGCTTCGCGCTCGGGTTCCTGCTCGACGACTACCCCAATTTCCCCATTGTACCCGCCACTGGCGCACTGATCGGACTTTTGCTCGGCGTTGCCGGCCAGCTCGGTGATCTTGCCGAGTCCCGCCTGAAACGGGAGGCGGGGGTGAAGGACTCGGGAAGCATCCTGCCCGGGCACGGCGGAATGCTCGACCGTTTCGACGCTCTGTTCTTTACGATCCCTCTGGCCTATGGACTCATTGTGATTAACAGGCTCCTGTGGTGAAGCGCATCGTGGTCCTGGGCGCGACGGGGTCGGTCGGACGGTCCGCCCTCGAGGTGATGCGGCGGCACCCGGCGCGCTTCCGGGTCGTCGGCCTTTCGGCTCGCAGGTCGGTCGCTGCGCTCGAAGCACTCGCGCGTGAGTTCACGCCGGACGGGGTTGCGCTGGCGGACCCGGCGGCACTCGACGACAGACCTGATCTGGAGTCTGCGGGCTGGCAGGCCGGGCCGGAAGCCGTGACGGAGCTGGCTCGCCTTCCGCAGGCCGATGTCGTGCTAAACGCGGTGGTGGGCGCCGCCGGCCTCCGAGCGACAATCACCGCCCTCGAGGCCGGCAAGCGCTGTGCCTTGGCCAACAAGGAGTCGCTTGTCGCCGCGGGGGAACTGGTTCTCGAAGCCGGGCGGCGCGGCGGCGGTGAACTGGTGCCGGTCGACAGCGAACATTCGGCGATCCTGCAGTGTATGGGGGGTGCCCGCCGTCCCGAAGTGCGGCGCATCATCCTGACTGCCAGCGGCGGCCCGTTCCGCAAGACCGGCATGGCCGAACTGGGGCAGGTCACGGCCGGGATGGCACTGCAACACCCAACCTGGAACATGGGGTCCAAGATCACGATCGATTCCGCCACCCTCGCGAACAAGGCGCTGGAGGTGATCGAGGCACATTTCCTCTACGGGCTTCCCTACGACCGGATCGACGTCGTCGTCCACCCCACTTCGATCGTGCATTCCCTTGTCGAATTCGTGGATGGTTCGGTGCTCGCGCAGATGGGTGAGCCCACCATGGAACTCCCCATCCTCCACGCATTGACCTGGCCGCGCCGGCCTCCGGATGAGAAGCTCTGCACCTTCGATCCGGTGCGATGCTCGCCGCTCGCGTTCGAGGCGGTCGACGAGGAACGCTTCCCGCTCTTCGCGCTCGGGGTGGCCGCGGGCCGGGCCGGCGGTGCCGCACCGGCGGTGTTCAACGCGGCCAACGAGACGGCCGTGACCGCGTTTCTGGACGGAAGGGTTACCTTCACCGGAATGGCGGACGTGGTCGCGGCGGTGCTGCGCGGCCTCGAGGGGCGGAACGCTCGCTCCCTCGAGCAGGTGATGGAGGTGGACCACGACGCAAGGCGACTGGCTGAAGCGGAGATTGCCGCCGCCGGAGGGGCGTGATCGCAAGTACGGAACAAGGAAGGCATAGATGACGATATTGGCGACGATTGTTCTGCTCGGCGTCCTCATCTTCGTTCATGAACTGGGGCATTTCTGGGCCGCCAAGGCCGTGGGCGTGGGCGTAGAACGCTTTTCGATCGGGCTGGGACCCCGGATCTGGGGATTTGAGCGCGGCGGTACCGAATACGTGCTGGCGGCCATTCCCCTGGGTGGCTACGTGAAGATGCAGGGGATGGAGGACGAAGTAATGGAGCACCTCGAGGGTGGCCCCGGAGGTGCTCCGAGGAGGCCCCGGGAAGGGGATTTCGACGGACGCCCCATCTGGGCCCGTGCCTTCGTGATCTCGGCTGGGGTCGCAATGAACATGCTCTTCGCTTTCGTCCTCTACACCTCCGTCGCCGCCTTCTGGGGCTACCGGGACATGGCCACGACCCGGGTGATGGCGGTGGACGAGACTTCTCTGCCGGCCGGAACCGAGGCGCTGGCGGGATTGACCCCGGGGGCCGAGATCGTGAGCGTCGGGCCGGTCGTGCCGGAGCTGTGGGGCGACGTGCGGCGTGGATTTGTCGACGCAGTCCCCGGTCCCTTGGCGGTCGAGACCGCCGCTCCCTCCGCCCGCTTCGAGATCCGGATACCCGAGGATCCCGACGCGCGGCTCGCCCTGGCGGGCGCTCTCCAATACTGGGTCGATCCGGTTGTGGGTCGCGTCGAGCCGGGGACTCCGGCAGCCGACGCGTCGTTGGAGGCTGGAGACAGGGTGACCAGTGTCGCGGGTGTGCCCGTCGCGAGCTGGGCGGAGATGGTAAGGGAGATCGGCGCCCGGCCCGGAGAACGGGTGGAGATCGGTGTGCTGCGAGGCGAGACTCCCCTCGTGCGCGCGGTGGAACTGGAATCTGTTGGTGATGCGGAAGAGGAGCGCGGCAGGTTGGGCGTCGTGCAAACGCTGCCTGAGGTCGCGGTTCCGGTGCGCCCGGGGCAGGCCGTCGCTGCCGGTTGGGACGAAACCGTCGGGATCACGCGGTTGATCCTGGGCTTCCTGGGTGATCTCGTCACCGGAAGCGTTTCTCCCCGGGACGTGGGCTCCATCGGGACCATCGCCGTGGCGTCGGGCGAAGCAGCGTCGCAGGGAATCGCGACGTTCCTGCGCTTCATGGCACTCTTCAGCGTAAACCTGGCGATCCTGAACATGCTTCCCATACCCGTGCTGGATGGGGGACACATGGTGTTTCTGGGGCTCGAGCTCGTCCGAGGCGAAAAGCTGTCGGTCAAACAGCGAATCCGCTGGAGCAAGGTGGGTGTGTGGGTCGTCCTGGGAATCATGGTGTGGGCGCTCGGCAACGACCTGCTGCGCTTTCTGGGGCTGTAACCTCAGAAGAGCGACAGCTGGGCAGGCGCGGCGCGCCGGCGCAACTCAACAAGGTCGAGCAGCGGGGTGGGCTCCTCCATTCCGGCCACCAGGACCTCACCAGCGAAACCCTGTCGGCGCAGGGCCCGCGACATCACGGACCTTGCGAGCTCCGGCGTGTTCGTTTCCTCCGAGAGATGGGCCAGTACTACGACCGACAGGCGGGAGCTGGTCAGTTGACTTGCGAAGTCGGCTGCAGCCCGGTTCGACAGGTGGCCGTGGCTGGAAGCGATTCTGGACTTGACCGACGACGGGTAGTCGGCTTGCCAGAGCATCGCGTCGTCGTGATTCGACTCTATCACCAGGGCGTCGCAACCCCGCAAAGCGTGTCTGACCTGGGTGGTGGGCTTGCCCAGGTCCGTCGCGATGCCCAGGCGCAAGCCGGTCGAAGGGTCGGCAACAGCGACCGCGACCGGATCGGCTGCGTCGTGAACCGTGATGCACGGCTCAATGCGAAGGTCACCGAGATCGAATTGGTATCCGGGTCGGTAGGTGTGAACTATCTCCTTGCCCCGCATAAGTTTGCGGCAGGCGTCCCGGGTTCCGGAAGTCATGTACAGCGGGGTGCCGTGGGCCCGCGCAAACACGCCGGCTCCCCGGGTGTGGTCGCCGTGCTCATGTGTGATCAGGATCGCGGAGAGACCGTCCGGGGTCACCCCGAGCAGGTTTAACCGCCTGCCCAGTTCACGGCCGCTAAGTCCGGCGTCGACCAGTATCCGGGTAGACTCCGTGCAGACCAGGGTCGCATTGCCACGGCTGCCGCTTGCCAGCACTGAAAAGCGCACGATTCAGGAAGGCTGCGTAGAAGCTCGAAGGGGAGCCGTGGAGCTGAAGGCCCGGCGGTAAAGGCGCCGCGTCCGGTCGGTCATCGGCACTCCTCGCCGCCCCATGACCCTTGCCGCCGTCTCCAGAAACCGGTCGAGACGGTATTCCCCGAGTTCCCTTTCGCCCCCCCAGGAGAACGGTGGGATATCACGCGGGGGCATCCCTCCTCCGAAGAGATTCGAACCCGCTCCGACCACCGTGCCGGTGTTGAGGAGCGTACCGATCCCGGTGCGCACATGGTCCCCAAGAAAGCACCCGACCTTCAGCAGTCCCGTGTCCACAACGCTGCCTCCGGTGCGCAGGCGGACGACACCGTAGGTGTTCTTGAGGTCGGAATTGCTGGTCATTGCTCCCAGATTCACCCACCGCCCTGCGATCGAGTGACCCAGAAAGCCATCGTGGGCCTTGTTGGCAAAACCAAGAATCACGCTCGATTCGACCTCGCCACGTATCCGGCACCCCGGTCCAATGGCGGACCCGGCCACTACTCCTCCGAGGACCAGCGAGTCCGGACCCACATAAGTCGGTCCGACGATGCGCGCCGGAGCTTGCACCCGAGCGCCTCTGGACACGATGACCGGCCCTGCGGACAGGTCCAGGAATACACCGGGCTCCACCTGCGCGCCTTCCGCTACCGAGACCACCCCGGAACCGACCACATGAACTCCCGCCGGGACATCCGTGCCCCCGTAGCGCGCTCCGTCACTCCGAATCCGGTCGCCGCTGGACGCCATCAGCCCCCAGACCGTGTGCAATACCTCACCGGCCAGCGGGACTTGCGGCCACGCGGGTGGCTCTTCGGCCGCGAGCAAAGCCGCGGGGACCTGGACGCCGTGCGGAACCAGGGCACCGACCACCGCCGATCCTGCAGTGAGCAGCGTGGCGCCGCCGTTGTCGATGGGTGGGACGGCACCCTCCTCCGGAACGAACCGGCTGTTCAGGTACAGGCGCGCACCCGTGACGCCTGTACGCTTGAGCGTGGTGCATCCGGGAGCATCCGGCTCTTCAAACCCGAGCAGTCCGCCACCCGCCAGGTGGCCGCTGCACGCCATTCCGAAGACACGCTCGATCCGTGCCCTGAGCGTCTCGGTCCCGAACAGCATCTCTCCGGTGGGTCGGGTCAGACTGAAGGGTTGCCAATTCCGCGCGACGGCGTCGTCGTACAGGAAGAGGCGCCCAGGGTTCATGACTCCGAGCCCGGAACCCGCGGGCGGCGGGGTGGATCGTCCAGGACAACGCGTCGTGGCAGTCTTGCCAGGTATTGCTTGAGGCGGGGAGCCTCGGCCCTCGGCATCACGAGGGTCGTGCTCCCGGTCTGGACCACAAGGAGGTCGTCGACACCGAGCAGCACGAGGCGTCCGGAATCCGCGACAACCAGGTTGTCTCGGGCCTGGACGAGGTGGACATGCCCATCCAGGACATTCCCCTCCGCGTCGGAATCACGGTGGCGCGCCAGTGCCTCCCAGCTTCCCATGTCGTCCCACTGAAAGGTGGCGTCGATGGAGCCGACGCGGGTGCTTCGCTCAAGGACTGCCTCATCCACGCTGATCGCGGCCGTTTCATCGAAAAACCCGGCAATGTCGCAACGGTCGAGACAGGGCAGGGCGCATGCGATCTCTGGAGCATGCTTCCGAACCTCGTCCAGAAACAGCCGAGCGGACCAGACGAATATCCCGGAGTTCCAGCGATAGCCCGCGGCCAGGTAGGTGACAGCCGTTTCGCTATCGGGCTTCTCCACAAAGGCGTCCACGTGGTAGGCGCGGTGTTCGTCCCGGGTGACCAGGGCGCGGCCCGGCTTGATGTAGCCGAATCCGGTTTCGGGCCTGTCCGGCTGGACTGCGACGGTCATGAGAAGTCCTTCGCGACGTGCGATTTCCACCCCGGCCGCCAGAACGGCCCGAAACTCATCGGCCGGACCAACGATGTGGTCGCTGTGCAGTGAGATCATGACCGCGTCTGGGTCCTCACGCGCAGCCTCCCATGCCGCCCGTACGAGCACCGGGCCGGTTCCGCTGGCACGGGGCTCGACCATGAACGCGTCATCCGGCAGGCCGGTCAGAGCCTGGATGGGAACCATCAGTTCCCGTCCCGTCAGGACGCGAACGCGGTCCACGCCGACCAGGCCGCGCGCGCGGGCCAGAGTCTCGACGACCAGAGGTTCGGGGCCACCGAGTGGCAGGAGCTGCTTGGGGCGGGACTCCGTGCTGAGCGGCCAGAAACGGTGCCCGGCACCCCCGGCCAGGATCGTCGCCCACACGGAAGTTCCCGAGGACCCTGTCATCAAATCGCCCAAGGTTTGCGCTCCGGATGCGGATTCCCGACGATTCGGTCCGGCTTTGCGGTTGGAACCGGCCGACCCCCCATCCGGGTCGACAGCGACGCGCGAAGCTACTCGGACCGGCGAGGCAAAGTCAAGAAAACCAACGTTTTCGAGGTTGACTCCGGGACCGCGCAACGAGTACGTTTCGGCCATGAGAGTGAGTGGTGCTTCAGCAGGAACCCGGTCCACCAACATCATCCGCCCCGGTGAGCGGTTGTTTGGCGCGGTGTTTCTTTCGATGGCGGTGGCCTTCCTCTCGATGGCGGCCTGCGACGACGATCCGTTCGCAATACGTTGGACAGTAAATCCAGATACAGTAAGACTTTACGCACTCTCCCGGCCTGAGCCCAACCTGGTTTCCGGCTACGACTTCTTCCCGCGTCAGGCGGTTCGGATCGAGGCGCCAACGACCGGAGACGACTGGGATCTGGCGGTCGACGTGCGCGACGGGGCATTCGTCTGGCTGCCCCCGGGAGCGCTCGGAATCCCCTCGGAAGCCGCGGTCGCGATTCTCGAGGGCGAGACCTTCGAGTCGGCCACGGAAGCACCGGAGGATACGACGCAGTACATTACCGACGCCGCGGTTCCGATCCGAGCTGGCCAGATCTACGTGATCCGGACGCGACGACACCCCGGCTTCTTCGGCACGCTCTGCAACTACTACGGCAAGATCGAGCCCCTGGCGACGGACTTCGTTTCGGGCTCGATCCACTTCCAGTTCGATGTGAGCCAGGCATGCAACAACCGCGATCTCATTCCACCGGACTGAGGCCTGGCGACGCGGGCTGCTGACGCCGGATGCTCGATATCAAGGCATTCCGCCACGACCCCGAGGGGCTGGCCGCTACGCTCGCGAAGCGTGGCTTGACCGACGCGGCTGCGCTGGTCGACGCCGTGCGAAAACGGGACACGTCGCGGCGGCACGCCCTCGCGCGGGGGAATGAACTCAGGCAACTGCGCAATCGGGCTTCCAGGGAGATCGGCGAAGCCAGGCGCCAGGGCAGGTCTGCGGACGAGCAGATCGCGGTCATGCGCGAGGTGCGCACAAACATAGCCGAGCTGGACGCAGCGGTGGCGGACGCCGATGCCTGGATCGCCGAAACTCTGGCGAACATTCCGAATCTGCCGGATCCGCAGGTGCCGCCGGGTGGCGTGGAGGCCAACCGGGTCGTGCGCACGTGGGGAAGCCCGACCGAATCCCCCTTTTCACTGCGCCCGCACTGGGAGCTCGGAGAATCCCTCGGGATCCTGGATTTGCCCGGCGGGAGCCGCGTATCCGGTTCGGGCTTCTTCGTCCTGCGTGGACGCGGCGCGGCGCTCCAACGCGGATTGATCAACTGGATGATCGGCCTCCACACCCGGGAACACGGCTACTCGGAAGTGCGAGTGCCCTACCTCGTCAATGAAGACGCGATGACCGGCACGGGCCAACTGCCGAAGTTCGCCGAAGAATCCTATGTCACGCGGCGCGACGGCCTGTGGCTGATCCCGACTGCGGAAGTCCCGGTCACGAACCTGCACCGGGGACAGATACTCCGAAGCGACTCGCTGCCGATCAAGTACGTCGCGTACTCGCCCTGTTTTCGACGCGAAGCCGGCGCGGCCGGGAAGGACACGCGCGGCATGCTGCGGGTGCACCAGTTCGACAAGGTTGAACTGGTGCGCTTCGAAAAGCCCGAGGCCAGCTCCGCCGCGCTTGAGGAGCTCACAGGCGAAGCCGGACGAGTTCTGGAAATGCTCGGGTTGCCGTACCGAGTGGTCGTGCTGGCCGCTGGCGATCTCGGTTTTTCCGCCTCGCTCACCTACGATCTCGAGGTGTGGGCGCCGGGGGTGGGCCAATGGCTGGAGGTGTCAAGCTGCTCGACCTTCACGGACTTCCAGGCAAGGAGGGCGCGCATCCGCTTCCGGCGGGAGCAGGCAGGCGGCACCGAGTTCGTCCACACGCTCAATGGGTCGGGGCTGGCGCTTCCGCGCCTGATGGTCGCGCTCCTGGAAACCTGCCAGCGTGAAGACGGGTCCATCCGGCTCCCGAAGGTGCTTCGGCAGTTTCTCGGCTTCGCCGACATTACGCCGGAGGGCTAGTGGGTCACGGATGAATCCGACCGGGCACCGAGGGCCATTACACAGACGGGATAAACAGGCCCTATCGGTACGGTCTGGCCGGGGTTTGCGATGAAAAAGCGAAAGGCACGGCACCGGAAGGGCAGGGGGAGCAGCGCCAGTCATGCGGGCGTGTCCCGCAAATGGCCCATCACTCTGGCTGTCCTCTTCTCGACGCTGTTGGTGTTGTACATGATCTACACGGGCGAAATCGTTCGTTCCCGGGAAGCGGATGCCGAGACGTTTACCCGTGTGTACGCCCAGGTGCAGCACGGGCTCACGAGCCAGGAGCCGGGAGCGGAACTCGCCGCCCTCACGAACCTTCAGGGACTGCTGGTGGAACTCGGCGTGCCCTTCGTGGTGACTTCGGAGCCGGGCGGAAACTACAACACTTCGGTCAACCTCCCCTTCTCCGTATCCGATCCCCCGACTCCCGATGACGTGGAGCGCATCCTGGCATACGCCGAGGAACTGGACGCCCGAAACGCGCCGGTCGGGGACCCCGCCAGCCAGTTGGTCCACTACGGAATCACCCCCGAGGCCGCCCGGCTCCGCTGGATGCCGGTGCTCTGGGCGACCGGACTCCTCCTGACGCTGTTGCTGGCGGTAACCGTCTTTCGCTATCAGAGGAGGACGGCCGCCGAACAGGCGTGGACCGCGATGGCCCGGGAGCTGGCTCATCAACTCGGGACCCCGATCAGTTCGCTCCAGGGCTGGGTGGAAGTACTCGGCCTGGATCCGGGCCAGCGGCCGGGTCGGATGCCCCAGGTGGAGATCGCCAACGCGATCGGTGAAGACCTGGTCAGACTGGAGCGCGTGAGCCGGCGCTTCGAACTGATCGGCAGGGATCCCGAGCTCAGGCGCGTTTCCCTGCAGGACGTGGTGGCAGAACTGCGCGCATACATGGAAGTCCGGCTGCCACGGCTGGGCCCCGGCGTGGCGCTGCATGTCGACGTTCCCCAGGATCTTCCCGACGTGAAGGGCCACGAAGTTCTCCTCACGTGGGCGCTGGAGAACGTCGTGAAGAACGCGCTCGATGCGATGGCCGGAACCGGCGGTGCGATCACGATTTCCGCGCGCGCTTCAGAGGGACGCTGGGTTCTCCTGCGAATCAGGGACACGGGGCCGGGTGTTCCCTTCGAAATACGCGACAGGCTGTTCGATCCCGGAGTCACTACCAAGTCGGGTGGATGGGGTGTCGGACTCACCCTTACGCGCCGGATCGTGGAGGGTGTTCACAGCGGGCGGGTCGAGTTCCTGGACCGGGGCGACCGGGGTGTGACCTTCCAGGCTCGCTTGCCCCAGGCGGTCGAGGCGTGACGGCCTTTCTGGACTCTCTGAATCGAGAGCAGCGGGAGGCGGTCGAACACTTCCAGGGTCCCAGCCTCGTGCTCGCCGGGGCCGGGTCGGGGAAGACCCGTGTGCTCACCACCCGGGTGTGGCACCTGATCATCGAACACGGGGTGCCCGCCGACCGGATCATGGCTGTCACCTTCACCAACAAGGCGGCGGGCGAGATGCGCGAGCGTGTCGCCGCGATGTTGGACAGACAGCGCGCCGGGGCGTGGATCGGCACATTCCATGCGATAGGAGCCCGTCTTCTCAGGCGTCATGCGCCGGAAGTGGGGTGGACTCGCGGTTTTGCGATACGTGATGCGGAACAGGCGCTGCGCGAGGTGAAGAGGGCGCAGAAGGCCGCGGAGGTCGACATCAAGCGCTGGTCCCCGAAAGCCGTTCGCAGCTGCATCTCGGATGCCAAGAACCAACTGGTGGATCCCGAGACGTTCGCTCGCGCCCACGCCGATGGTGCCGACCCGATGCTGAGGAAGGTGGCTCGCGTCTACCCCGTGTACCAGCAATCCCTACGGGAGCAGGACGCGATGGACTTCGACGATCTCCTGTTCCAGCCGGTCCGGCTCCTGACCGAAAACCGGTGTCTTCTCGAGCGTTATCAGGAGCACTTCGCCTTCATCCTGGTGGACGAGTACCAGGACACCAACCGCGCCCAGTTCAGATTCCTGGAGCTGCTCGCTTCCAGCCATCGGAACCTGATGGTGGTTGGCGACGACGACCAGAGCATCTACGGCTGGAGAGGCGCCGACATCAGCAACATCCTCGACTTCGAACGGAGTTTCCCGGGAGCGCGTGTAGTGAGGCTCGAACAGAACTACCGCTCGACCCCGGTGATCCTGACTGCCGCAAACGTCGTGATTCGGCAGAATCTGTACCGCAAGGAAAAGACGATGCGGACGGAGCGCGTCGGCGGTCCCCCGGTGACCCGGGTGGAGGCGGCCGACGAAACCGACGAGGCCCGCTGGATCGTCGAGCAGATCGAGCGCAGCATGCTCTCGGAACCGAGCCTCGACCACCGGGACTTCGCGGTGCTCTACCGAACCAACGCCCAGGCCAGGGCCCTGGAAGACCGCTTCTGGCGCAGGGGCGTCCCCTATCAGATCGTCGGGGGCGTTCGATTCTACGAGCGTCGCGAGATCCAGGATGTGCTGTCCTACCTCCGTCTCATAGTGAACCCACGCGATGCCGACGCTTTCGAACGCGTGGTCAACTATCCGCGACGCGGAGTCGGAGCCGTCTCGCTCGCCCGGCTGTCCGCATTTGCCCGGGAAGCGGGGATCAATCTGCTGGAAGCTTCGGCACGCGCCGCCGAGGTGCCGGGTCTCGGCAAGTCTCCACGGAAGGGACTGTCACGGTTGGCGGATCTCATCCGCCGCTACTCGGCCAGGGCGGCGGATCATTCGGCGGGACGGGTGCTCGAGGCTCTCATCGAGGAACTGGCCCTGGTCCGGTTGCTGAGGGAGGAGGGGCCCGACGGCGACGACCGGGCGGAAAACGTGCGGGAGCTGGTCGCGGCGGCCCGACAGTTCGAGGCGGAGGAGCTGCTGGAACTGGACGAGGGTGACCGCGACACATTCACGGACCTGAGCCTCTTCCTGCAGCACGTGGCCCTCGTCGCCGACATCGACAGGCATGATCCGGGCGCCGATGCGGTCACACTGATGACCGTCCACAGTGCCAAGGGGCTCGAGTTTCCGGTCGTATTCATCAGCGGATTGGAGGAGGGACTCTTCCCGCTCTCCCGGGCGTACGACGAGGAGCAGCTTCTCGAGGAGGAACGGAGGCTCTTCTATGTGGGCATCACGCGTGCCTGCGAAAAGCTGTATCTGATCCACGCCCGGTCGAGGCGCCGGGCCGGCGAGGTCCTGCGGTCGCGTGGTTCCACGTTCATGGATGTGCTGGAGGACCTGGAGGAGATTCGGACCGATCGCCTGCGGGCGTCGCGTTGGAGCGTCGGTCATCGATCGGGAGGTGGCAGGTCATCCGCCGCCTGGGCCGGAAAACCACGCTACGACGATGGCTTCAATCAGGATCGTCCGAGCTACGTCAAGGGCGAACGCGTGGTCCACCAGACCTTCGGTTCGGGTGTGATCGTGGAACTCTCCGGATTCGGACCGGACATGAAGGTCACCGTCGACTTCGGCGAGGCGGGGCGCAAGAAACTCGTAGTACGTTACGCCGGGCTGGAGAAGGACTACTTCTGAGGCGATGTGGGTCCTGACCCGGGCGTCTCGCGCACCGGGGGCCCACCCGCGGCTTGTGACGCCTCCGCAGCCGGTGATCCATCCGTCCCGGTTGCCTCTTCCGTCTCCGGCCAGCCTTCCGCTGCGGGCCCGTCCTCGCCCTTGCGAGTGCCGTCCTCGGCCGCATCCCCGGTGAGGTTTCGACGCAATTGGGCAAGCAGGAACCCTCCCGCATTCGCACGGAGCGCACGGACCCTGGCAGCGGTCTCCAACACAGCTTCCTCGGCTTCGGACTGCGCCAGGTCGACCAGTGCGAGCAGGTCCTTCAAGCGGCGTTGCAACTGTGCGGACGCCTGCTCCAATCCCCCCGCCAGCCCCCCGACTGAAGTTTGCAGGCGCCCCACCTCTCCCCTCACGGTGGCGGTGATCTGATCGATGTTCCGTGCGGCGCTGGTAGCCGACGCGACCAGTGACTCGGAGCGGGAACTGGTGCTGGCAAGGAAATCCGTCCAGGCGGCCGACAACCTCCTCAACTCGGCCAGCACGAGGAGCACCGCCACTACCAACACGACGAAGGCCAGCATGACACCGCCCAGGGCCCAGGCCGCGAAGGCGGCCAGACCGTCGGGGGCGAGTGCAACGACCGTCGTGTCCTGCACGGCTGGAAGAATATCAGAGGGCATCATGCCTTTCACCGGCAGCGGGTTCCATCGTCCGAATATGGGGATTCTACCCGGTGCGATCCAGCGCTATCTTACTCGCATGCCTTCCTTCGTCGTATCGGGCGGTCAGGAACTCTCCGGCAGCATACGGCCCGCCGGAAACAAGAACGCGGCCCTTCCGGTTCTGGCCGCCACGCTGATGTCGGCGGAGACGGTCACGGTGGGCAACGTTCCTCGCATCCGTGACGTCGCCACGCTCCTGGACATCATGGAGTCACTGGGTGCCGACGTGGCGTGGACCGGACCCGACACGGTTGAGGTCAACGCGGCCAATGTGACACCGGGCCGCCTCGATCCGGAGCTTTCGCAGCGAATAAGGGCATCGATCCTGCTCGCGGGTCCCCTGCTGTCACGCTTCGGGTCCCTGTTCCTGCCGCCCCCCGGGGGGGACGTCATCGGCCGCCGCCGCCTGGACACCCACCTGCTCGCCTTCCGCGCGTTGGGGGCCAGGGTCGAGACCACCGCGGGACTCGACATCGACGCTCGGTCTCTGCGCGGCGGCACCATGTTTCTCGACGAGCCCTCGGTGACGGCCACGGAGAACGCGATCATGGCCTCCACACTCGCCCCCGGCGAGACCCTGATCCGAAACGCCGCGGCCGAGCCTCACGTGCAGGACCTGTGCCGCCTTCTGAACCGGATGGGGGCGCGGATCGGGGGCATCGGGACGCCCAACCTCACGATCGAAGGCGTCTCGTCGCTCGGCGGAGCCGAATTCGACATAGGCGCGGATCACATCGAGACGGGTTCATTCATCGGGCTGGCCGCGGTGACCCGAAGCAGGCTCGTGATCGAGGACGCGCCCGTCGACAGCCTCGACTCCATACTCATCGGATTCCGGCGACTCGGGATCGACTGCCGGGTGGAGGGTCGCAACCTCGTCGTGGACGGGCGCCGCGAGCCGGTTATCCAGATGGATGCGTTCGGCCATCTGCCGAAAGTCGACGACGGCCCCTGGCCCGCGTTTCCGGCCGACCTCACCTCCATAGCGGTTGTAGCCGCCACGCAGGCGCGCGGGTCCGTGCTGATCCACGAGAAGATGTTCGAATCCCGCATGTTCTTCACCGACAAGCTGGTTGCGATGGGGGCACGCATCGTCCTGTGCGACCCGCACCGCGTAGTGGTGGTCGGCCCGTCGCAACTGCGGGGAGCCCGCGTGGAGAGCCCGGACATCCGGGCCGGGATGGCCATCCTTATCGCCGCCCTCGGGGCGCGGGGTACCAGCCTGATCCGCAACGCCGGGCAGATCGAACGGGGCTACGAACGCATCGACGAGCGTCTTTCCGCACTTGGGGCCAGCATAGAACGCCTCGATTGACCGGGGGGCCGGGATTCAGCTATACTTCAAATACGGTGGCCGGGCTGCTTTCTGGGTGGCCTAATCGAGTGGGGGATGGTGTCCCCCGCTCTTTTTTGTCCGCTTGCATGGGGGGTGTGGCGTGAAATCAAACCGGTTGGAACTTCGAACAAGGTTCGAGGAGCGACTGGCCCGCTTGGGATTCGAGCTCGTGCAGTTGCAGTGGGCCGGCCACGCCCGTCGACCGGTGATTCGACTCCGCGTGGAGCACCAGGCCCCGGACCGCGCGGTCTCCCTGGACGATTGTGCCGCGGTCAGCCGACACCTGGAATCGTGGCTGGACGGGGAATCGGCCGTCCCGGACCGCTATGTCCTGGAGGTCTCGTCGCCGGGCCTGGAGCGCCCGCTTGCCAGAGACAGGGACTTCCGGCGCTTTAGAGGACGGCGGGTCGCCGTAACCGGCACCGAAGTGCTCTGCGGCCGCTCGGCTCGTCTCGAAGGGGAGCTTCTGGGCCTTGGGCCGGCTGACAAGGACGGAGCCGCGGCGGTGCTGCTGCGTCTGAACGGCCGGGATGAGGTCGAGGTTCCCCGGGCCAGCATCAAGGACGCCCACCTGGTTCACGATTGGACGATTTCATGACGGATACCGGTCTGATCCTCAAGGCTTTCCGCGATATCGCGGCGTCGAAGAGCCTGGAGCCGGACGAAGTGAACGAACTGATCCGGGACGCGATTCATGCGGGGCTGGCGCGGATCTACGGAATCAATGTGGACACCGAGATCACCATCGACGACATGTCCGGCGATATCGAGATGCTGGTTCTGAAGCGGGTGGTCGAAACCGTGCAGGACCCCTCGGCCGAGGTGTCGGTCGAGGAGGCCCGATGGGACGACCCGACCTATGAGGTCGGCGATGTGATGGAGATACCGGTCGAATTCTCCGAGTTCGGCCGCAATGCCGTAATGGCGGCGAAGCAGAGGATCGTTCAGCTGGTTCGCGAGGGAGAGCGCCAGCGCATCCGCGAAGAGTACAGCGACCGCGTGGGCGAACTCCTCTCGGGAGAGGTGCAGCAGATCGAACGCGGCAAGCTTGTCCTCATGCTCAATCGGTCGCGTGATGCCGAGGCCATCATTCCCTGGAAGGAACAGAACCCGCGCGAGCGGTTTCGCCAGGGAGAGTCGATTCGTGCGGTGCTCAAAAGGGTCGAGGAGACGCCGAAGGGGCCGCGGCTGGTGTTTTCCCGGGCGGACCCGTTGTTCGTGGCGGCACTCTTCCGGCTCGAGGTGCCGGAGATCTATCAGGGCATCGTCGAGATCAAGGAACTGACCCGCGAGGTCGGCGGCCGCACCAAGATCGCGGTTCACAGCCGGGACGATTCCATCGATCCGGTGGGTGCCTGCGTCGGGTTGAAGGGGTCGCGCGTTCAGGCGGTCGTTTCGGAGTTGGGGGGCGAGCGGATCGACATTGTTCCCTGGCATCCGGACCCCGAGATCTTTGCACGGCGTGCACTGGCGCCCGCACGGGTGGCCAAGGTCATCTCGGATCCGCGCAGACAGGTCATCACCGCAATCGTGGACGAGGACCAGCTTTCACTCGCCATCGGAAGGAACGGCCAGAACGTACGCCTGGCGTCGCAACTCATCGGTTGGCAGATAGACCTCTACGGCTCTCGGGAGTGGCTGGAGAGAGGGTCGGACATGTCGGTCTTCGTCGAGGACGAGGAGGACTCCTACGAGACTGCGGACTTCCCCCTCACCGAGCTGTCGCTGGACCGTACGACCCTCGGCGCCCTGGCCACGGCCGGATACCGGAGTTTTCTGGACATCATCGACCTTGATCGGGGGGATTTCCTCGCGGTGGAGGGGATCACGGAGGAAGCTGTGGATCAGTTGCTTGAACTGATCGACGACCTGACCGTGGTCGACTCGGATGCGGGTCGCGGCGGCGATGCCTCTCTGGGCGTGAAAGGTGGTCCTGGTTGATGCGTGTGCGGGAGCTGGCCGTCGATCTGAAGGTAGGCACCGAAGTCCTGCTGCGATTCCTGCGCAAGTCGGGTGTTGCGGTGGGTCACGCCGATGCTTCGATTCGAGCTGCGGATGTGGCCCGGGTGCGCATGCGGCTGGAGCGGGAACGGCGGGCGGGTCGCGGCAATGCCGCCGAGGTGATGCGTGACGCGGTGAAGGGGAGCAGGCCAAAGAGCCGCAGACGGCGGGTGAGGCGCAGGAGAACGGCCCCGTCTCTGCCGGCTGTCGAGGAGGTCACCGCGACCGGGGACCTTGACACCGCGGGCGAAGTCCCCGCGACCGAACTCGCGGTGGCGGACGCGGAAACCCTCACCGAGACCGTAGCTGCGTCCGACACGTCGCTGCTCGCGACCACCGGACGGCCGGCGGCGCAGGAGGAGGCGATGCCCGCAGCCTCGGAGACACCTGCGGACCTCGCGATTTCCGCCGAGCTTGTTGGTGAATCCGGGGACGGCGATGGGCTGTCTCCCCAGACCTCGCCGGATTCGGAGGCGACGCCCGATGGTCCCAAACCCGGCCAGGACGAGACCGGAGAGCTGCCCGCGGCAACGGCCGCCGCCGACGGTTCCCTGCCGGCGGTCGCGGAGCACACCCTGGACGCCGCCGCAACGGAACCCGCGGCCGACTCCGCCACCGAGGCTGCACCGGCAACACCGACTACGGCCGAGTCAGATCTCCCCGGTGTGCCCCCCGATGCTCGGCCCGACCGGGCTGCCGAGGGCCAGCCGCCGACGCCTGTTGCGGAAGGATTGACACCCGCGAGACGCGGTTTGCCTCTGGCACCGGCCAGGGAAGGATTGCCGATCCAGGCAGGGGAGCGTCCCGCTCCGGCGGCGAGTGCCGGCCCGGGTGGGACCGTGCGAATCCAGGCCGAGGGATACACTTCCGATGGCCGCCGCAAAAAGGCGAGAAAGAAAGGCAAACGCCGCCGCGCGGTCGGACGTGAGGAAGCCAGGCAGAACATCCAGCGCGTTATGGCCGAGATCAAGAGCGGTCGCAAGAAGCGCCGCAAGGGCAAGGCTTCCCTTGCGGCGGCTCGGGAAGAGCGCGTTGCCGCCGAGCAACAGGCGGCAAGGAAGAGCGCCGCCGAGGCTCGCACGATTCGGGTGAACGAATTCCTGACCGTCGCCGAGTTGGCGGAACTCATCGACATCAGTCCTGCCGAGATCATCGGTTCCGCCTTCAAGGATATGGGGTTGCCGGTCACAATCAACCAGAGGCTGGACTTCGACCAGATCGAACTCCTGCTCGATGGCTTCGGTTTCAAGGCGGTCAGAGAGACCGACTACCTTCCGACCGAAGAGGTCGCCGAGGTGGACGATCCCGCCGATCTACGCGCGCGTCCACCGGTGGTGACGGTGATGGGACACGTCGACCACGGCAAGACCAGGTTGCTCGACTGGATTCGCAATACGAACGTTGTGGCCGGGGAAGCCGGTGGGATCACGCAGCACATTGGTGCGTACCACGTCGAACTCGACGATGGCCGCGCGATATCCTTCCTCGATACGCCTGGACACGCCGCATTTACGGCAATGCGCGCCCGGGGCGCCGACGTAACCGATCTGGTGGTGCTCGTGGTGGCCGCCGACGATGCCGTCATGCCTCAGACCATCGAGGCCGTGAGCCATGCGCGCAACGCCGGAGTCCCGATGGTGGTCGCGATCAACAAGATCGACCTCCCCACGTCGGACGCGGACCGGGTCAAGCAGGAACTGCTCCGGCAGCAGGTAACGGTGGAGGACTACGGCGGAGACACGCTCGTCGCCGAAGTCTCCGCCAAGACCGGGCAGGGAATGGACGACCTTCTGGAGAAGATCCTGTTGCAGGCGGAATTGCTGGAGTTGAAGGCCAATCCCTTCCGGGATGCCATCGGAGCGGTCGTGGAGGCGGAGCTTGATATCGGAAAGGGCCCGGTTGCCACGATCCTTGTGCAGAACGGCACGCTAAGGGTGGGCGACAGCTACGTGGCCGGGCTGTATTCGGGCCGAGTGCGGGCGCTCCTCGACGAGCGTGGGAACCATGTGGAGGAGGTCGGCCCAGGCAGTCCCGTACAGATCGTGGGCACCACCGGCGTTCCCCAGGCGGGCGACGTCCTCCAGGTAATGGATCACGTGCAGGCGACCTCCATTGCGACCACCCGCCAACGGCTCGACCGGGAGAAGCAACTCCGCATCCGGGAACGCGGAATCAAGCTCGGCGACTTCAGCAAGCTGCTGGCGGCCGGTGAGGTGAATACGTTGAGGCTGGTGGTCAAGGGTGACGTGGACGGTTCGGTTCAGGCGGTCTGCGACGCGATGGAGCAACTCTCGACCTCGGAGGTCCGGGTCGAGATCATCCATCGCGGCGTCGGAGCGATCAACGAGTCGGACGTGATGCTCGCGCTGACCGCCGGCGCCGTTGTTATCGGATTCCGGGTGCGGCCGGACGCCGGGGCGCGCCAGGCATCCGCTCGCGAGGCGATCGAGATCCAGATATTCGATATCATCTACGAAGCCGTTGACAGTGTCAGGGCAGCCCTGGAAGGGCTCCTGGCACCCGAGCGCAGGGAGAAGATCATGGGCGCGGCCGAGGTTCGCGTGGTCTTCAAGATCCGTGGCGTGGGCACGATTGCCGGCAGCTATGTCGTCGACGGACAGATACAGCGCGGGGTCCAGGCGCGCGTGATTCGCGACGGCGTGGTCGCCTACGAGGGTGAAGTCGCCTCGCTTAGGCGCTTCAAGGACGACGTCAGGGAGGTCAGGGACGGGTTTGAATGCGGGATCGGGATCTCCAATTTCAACGACCTCAAGACGGGCGACATCATCGAGACGTACAGCGTTGAGGAGGTCGCGCGCACGCTGGCTGGCGTCTCCGGGAGCTGAGAGGAAAGCGGATCGCGTCGAAGTGACCGCCATGGTCGTAACGGTATCCACGTGGGAGTTGTCGATGCCGGGCTCCCGTTCGCTGAAGGAGAAGCGGGCGGTGCTGAGATCGTTGAAGGATCGGCTGGGAAGAATGAACGTTTCAGTTGCTGAGTCGGGGCTTCACGATGTTCGAAACCGTGGCCGCATCACCGTCGCGTTTCTGGCGGCTCACTCGGCGCAGGCTGACTCGATTCTGATGTCCGTGGACCGGTTGATTGCCGGAGCGCGGGGTGCAGTGGTCATCGACAGCTCCAGCGAGCGATTCTGATGGCCGGGAAAAGGCGTTCCCGTCTCGGTGAGCAGTTGCGCCGTGAACTCTCGCTTAAACTGCGCTACCTGGTGAGAGACCCCGGGTTGGGGCCGGTTTCAGTGACCGGTGTCGACGTAACCGCGGACCTGTGGCTGGCGCGCGTCTACGTGCAGGCGCACGGGTCCGGGGAGCAGCGGTCGGAGACCATGGCCGCATTGCGCCGGGCGGCGCCGTTTCTGAGGTCGGTACTTGGCCGGGAACTGCACATCCGCCGCATGCCCGAGCTTCGCTTCCACCGCGACCGATCCATCGAGGCGGGGCGGCGAATCGAGGAAATACTCGACGCCGTCCTGCCTTCCGAGGACTCCGGGTCGGGGGCCGAAGATCGGCTTCGTGACCCGGACGGCGACCCGGTGGAGACGCGCGGCGACTCTTGAGAGAGTCGGCATCGGAACCGTGGGTGGTGCTGGTCGACAAGCCGGCGGGCTGGACATCTCACGACGTGGTCGCGCTCGCTCGGGGCGCACTTTCAGGGACCCGAATCGGGCACGCCGGCACTCTCGATCCCTTTGCCACCGGTCTTCTCGTGCTGGGGATCGGCAAGGCAACCCGGATTCTCGAATACCTGGTCGGCCTCACCAAGACCTACGAAGCCAGGGCCTTGCTCGGGGCAGCTACCGACACGCTCGATCCTGAAGGGGAGCGGATTCTCGAGGATGACGACTGGCGCGGTCTGGGGCACGACCGGCTGTCCGGTGCGTTGACGGGGATGACGGGTCGTCTGATGCTGACGCCACCCCGCTACTCCGCCATCAAGGTACGGGGAGTACCCGCCCATCGGCGGGTCAGACGAGGAGAGAAGGTCGAGCTGACGGCCCGCACCGCGACCGTCCATTCGATGGAATTGCTGGACGTGGACCTGCCCGAAGTCCGCTTCAGGGTCGAGTGCTCGAGCGGCACATACGTGCGAAGTCTTGCCGCGGAGTACGGTCGGCGGCTGGGTACGGCGGCCCACCTCACGGCTCTCCGACGCGTTCGGGTAGGAGACTTCCGTGTGGATCGCGCTTCCTCGGTTGACTCCTTGCGTACCGGGCGGATTCCGGACCGAGCCCGGATCAGTGTCGGCGAGTCGCTGAGCCACCTCGATCGGGTGGAAGTCGACCGAAAAGAAGCCGCGATGCTGTCGACCGGAAGGCGCATCCGAACAGAAGCCCGGGACGCGAGCCCGGTGGCTTTCTTCCTGCCGGGGGACGAACTGGTGGCAATCGGCGCGGTCCGCGACGGCATGCTGGAGTCCAGAAAGGTATTCTGCCGTGTCTGACGAACTGCGTGCCAGCGTCTTCCGGCCCGGTGCGTCCGGTCTCCCGCGTGACAACCGGCCCGTGATCGTGACGGTGGGTACCTTTGACGGCGTCCACCTCGGTCACTGGAGCGTTCTGCAGGAGATCGGGTCGAGGGCTGCGGCATGCAACGGGCGGAGCGTCCTGGTCACCTTCGACCCCCACCCGCTACGGATCGTGCGTCCGGCGGCCGCTCCGGCGCTCCTCACCACCCTCGAGGAAAAGAAGGCCGTATTGGCCGAGAGCCCTCTCGACTACGTTGTCTTCGTCGCGTTCACACCCGAACTCAGGCAGTACTCGCCGCGGAGATTCGTGACGGAATTCCTGCTGGGCAAGCTGGGAATGAGCGAACTGGTGATCGGCTACGATCACGGATTCGGCCGAGGCCGTTCCGGCGACGTGGACATGTTGCGAACCATCGCGGGGGAATGCGGCTTCCGTGTGGACGTCGTGGAGGCAGTCAACGCCGACGAGACCGCCATCTCTTCGACCGCTATCCGCAAGGCACTGCTGGAAGGCCGACTGAGTGAGGCGAACACGGCACTGGGGCGCCCCTACCCGATCGCCGGGGTCGTGGTGCGCGGGGACGGCCGCGGCCGCGATCTGGGGTTCCCCACCGCCAACATTCTCGTAGCGGGAGCCGACAAGCTGATTCCGGCCGCGGCGATCTACGCCTGCTGGGCCACCGTCGGCCGGAAACGGTTGATGGGAGCGCTGCATGTCGGGCCCCGGCCCACCTTTCCCGGAGCGGAACCCACGCTCGAGGTACACCTGCTGGACCATGACGGTTCCGCCCTCTACGGCCAGCGAATCCGGGTGGAACTCGTCGAGGCCCTGCGTGCCGTCGTTGCCTTCGATACGATAGCGGCCCTGAAAAAGCAGATGGCAAGGGATGTGGCCAGGACTCGGAGTCTGCTGGAATCCGTCTGAATCCTCTCCCCGTCCGGACTCGCTTCTCGCGACGGAACCTTCCAGACAGGACTTCCTCTTGTTCACATGGTCACGGACAGCTATCATTTAAGGCTGTACGCCTGCCGGTTACACCCTGCAGAGCGGCAACCTTCCTGCGGAAGCGCCATCGGTTGAGCCGGTCGGCTTCGCTTCCACGACGGCGTGCGTCTCGTCAGGAGATCCGGAGATACGGAACAGAATGGGCATAGACAAGCAAGAGATCGTCAGAAAGTACCAGCCCCATGAGAACGGCGCTGGAAGCGTACCGGTTCAGATCGCCCTCCTGACGGCGAGAATCAACCATCTTCGCGATCACTTCGATGCCCACAAGCACGACCATCACAGCCGCCGTGGCCTCCTGAAGATGGTGGGGCGCAGAAGGAAGCTCCTGGAGTACCTGAAGCGAACCAACGTCGACGGGTACAGAGAATTGATCAAAGACCTCGGACTGCGCCATTGACCGGTGAGAGTGAAACCGGCCTCCGTGCCGTGCCTCTTCCGTAGTGCTGTCGTCCGCCCCCGCCGCAGGGTCCAGCGGCAGTTCCGGAAGATGAGATGATGGAGAGAATCGAGCGCGAATTTGCCGGCAGGCGACTCGTCCTCGAGGTCGGCCGCATGGCCCGCCTCGCGCACGGGGCCTGCCTGGTCCAATATGGTGAAACCGTTGTACTCGTTACTGCAACGGTCCAGAACAGGCAGACCCACCTGCCGTTTTTCCCGCTGACGGTGGAGTACCGTGAGAAGTCCTACGCGGCGGGCAAGATTCCAGGCGGGTTCTTCAAGCGGGAAGGGGCTCCCCAGGAAAAGGAGGTCCTTTCGGCGAGGCTTGCGGACCGGACCCTGCGGCCGCTGTTCCCCGATGGGTTCTACCACGAGACCCAGATTCACGCACAGGTCCTGAGCGCCGATCAGGAGAATGACGCGGACGTGCTGACCCTCATTGGGGCGTCGGTGGCGCTCAACACTTCGGTCATCCCTTTCCGTACGCCCGTGGCTTCGGTTCGGATCGGACGGATTCAGGGAAACTGGGTCGTCAATCCCACCTTCCGTCAGCTCGAGTACGCGGACGTGGATGTCGTGGTCGCCGGCACGGCGAAGGCCATCGTGATGGTCGAGGGCGGAGCGATGCAGGTGCCCGAAAGCGAGATTCTCGAGGGACTGGTGATCGCTCACAATGCGATCCGGGAACTCATCGAGATCCAGGAGGTTCTGATCGAACCTCGTCGCAAGCCGGAGATGTCCTGGGAACCCAGGGCCGTGCCGACGGAGCTGCGGAAGCGGATCGAGGACCTGGTCGGCGGCCGGGTCGCCGATGCCGTACAAATCCCGGACAAGACGGAACGCGCCACAGCGCTATCCGCCGTGACCGCCGACGTTGCCCGGCAGCTGGCAGACGAGAACCCCGAGGGCGCGCCCGCGGACAGTGAGATATCGGACGTCGTCCGTTCCCTGGAAAAGAAGAGCGTTCGCGCACGCATTCTGGACGAGGGAATCAGAGCCGATGGCAGGGGTGTGGACGAGGTTCGTCAGATCGTGTGCGAGACGAGCCTGCTTCCCAGGGCCCATGGCTCGGCCCTCTTCACCCGCGGCGAGACCCAGTCACTCGGTGTGGTCACCCTCGGCACCTCGAGGGACGAGCAGCGGATCGACTCCATCGACACTCCGGAGCAGATCACCAAGTCCTTCATGCTGCATTACAACTTCCCGCCCTTCTCGGTCGGTGAAGCCCGTCCGATACGGTCCACCTCCCGACGCGAGAAGGGGCACGGCGCCCTTGCGGAGCGGGCGATCCAGCCTCTCCTGCCCGACTACGACGACTTCCCGTACACCATACGGATAGTGTCGGACATCCTGGAATCCAACGGCTCCTCGTCGATGGCTTCCGTCTGCTCGGCGTCCCTCTCCCTCATGGACGCGGGCGTTCCCGTCAGGGCGTCCTGCGCCGGCGTCGCCATGGGACTTGTGACCGAGGGTGACAGGGTCGTGGTCCTGACCGACATCCTCGGCCTCGAGGATGCGCTCGGCGACATGGACTTCAAGGTCGCTGGAACCCGAAAGGGCGTCACCTCGATCCAGATGGACATCAAGGTCGACGGCCTTACCGTGGAACTTCTGACCGAAGCGCTGGAGCGGGCGAGAACGGGACGCATGCACATTCTCGACCGAATGGACGCGGTTCTGTCTGCGCCGCGTGACGATCTCTCACAACATGCTCCCCGAATCGTCTCGCTCCGGATCAACCCCGAGAAGATCGGTGAGATCATAGGACCCAAGGGCAAGACGATCCGCGCGATCCAGGAGGAATCTGGCGCGACGATCGAAGTGGACGACGACGGCGTCGTGAAGATCGCGGCCGTTTCCGGAGAAGCGGGCCGACGTGCCAGGGAAATGATCGAAGCAATCGTCCAGGAACCCGAGGTGGGCAGGATCTACGAAGGGCCGGTCAAGAACACCACGACCTTCGGGGCTTTCGTCGAGATCATGCCGGGGATCGAGGGACTCTGCCACATCTCCCAACTGGCCGACTACCGGGTGGGGAAGACGGAAGACGTGGTGAACCGTGGTGACGTGGTTCGTGTCAAGCTTCTTTCGATCGACGAAAAGGGCCGGATGCGGCTTTCCATGAAGGCTGCGGCGGCCGAAGAGGGTGCGCCCCGCGAGCAACAGCCGGCTGGCGCGCGCTCCTGAGTTTGGCTGCGACACGCGGCTTGCCGACCGCCAGGTGACAGCGAACGGGGCCCAGAAATCCGGGGGTCGCCAGGACGACCGCTACGAGTGCTCACGACTTGGCAATGGAGTCCAGGTCCTCTCCGAGAGGATGGACGGAGTGGGGTCCGTAGCCGTCGGTGCCTGGCTTCGCCACGGCTCGGCGCTCGACCCTTCGGGACTGACAGGTTCAAGCCACCTTCTGGAGCACATGGTGTTTCGTGGAACCGGGAACCGGTCGCGACGGCAGATTGCGGCGGCTCTGGAGGGCCTCGGGGGTTCGCTCAACGCCTATACCGCCCGCGAGCATACGGGATATGAAGCCCGCGTACTCGATCGGCATCTCGGGGCGGCGGTGGAGGTTCTTTCCGACCTGGTCCGCAATCCCCTGCTTCGTGACGAGGACCTGAAGCGGGAGAAGGAAGTGGTCTTCGAGGAAATCGCCGCGGTGGAAGACACTCCCGACGATCTCGTTTTCGAACGTCACGGCAACAGGATGTGGTGTGGGCATCCATATGGCAGTCCGATCCTGGGAACACGCCAAACGGTGGCGGCCATCACGCGGGCCGACCTTGTCGAGCTTCACCGACACACCTACGTGGGCGCCAATCTCGTCGTCGCCGCTGCGGGCCGCGTCGATCACGACTCGTTCAGCGCCATGACCGAGGAGTGGTTCGGCGGCCTCGAGCAAGGCACCGCCGCGGCTCCGGTCGTCGCTCCGCGCGACGCAAGACTGGGGATGGACGATGTTCACAGGGATTCCGCGCAGACTCACATCGTGGTCGGATCTCCCGTGCCAGGGGCTTCACATCCGGATCGCTATGTGTTGCTCCTGGTCTCCGCCGCACTTGGCGGGGGCATGAGTTCGAGGCTTTTCCAGCGGGTTCGTGAAGAACTGGCTCTGGCATATTCGATCTACACCTTCCAGACGCTCTACACACACGCGGGCTTGTTCGGCGTGTATCTCGGCACGCGCCCGGCGTGGACTGCTGCAGCGCTGACCGCCGTGGACGAGGTGAGCGCCGCGGTGGCAAGGGACGGACTCCGGGGGGATGAACTGGATCGGACGAAGGAACAGGTCAAGGGCGAGATCGTGCTTTCCCTGGAGTCACCCGCCGCCAGAGTCGGCCGACTGGCGGGATTCGCCCTTCGGAACGAGCCCTGGATTCCGATGGAAGTCCTCCCCGATCTGATCGACGGCGTCACGAAATGCGATATTGTGCGAGTGGCCAGCGAGGCCCTTGGGCCGGGGCGACGGTATGTGCTGACCCTCGGCCCACGCAATCCGGCCCGCTCCGCCGGGGATCCGCACGATCCGGACGGGGCTCGCACAGTTCGACTCTGAGGGAGGACGGGGTATGGTCGTAGGGGTTCCGGCGGAAGTTAAGGACAACGAGTACCGGGTCGCCCTGACTCCCGCGGGCGCCGAGGCGCTCGCAAAAGCCGGGTCCAGGTTGCTCATTCAGTCTGGTGCAGGAAGGGATAGCGGTTTCACCGACGACTTCTATGCGCGGTCCGGTGCGGAGGTGGTTGGCACTGCTGAAGAAGTGTGGGCCCGCGCGGACCTGATCATGAAGGTCAAGGAACCGGTTCCGACGGAGTGGCCCCTGATTCGTCAGAAACAGGTTCTGTTCTGCTATTTCCACTTCGCGGCCTCGGAGCCCCTCACAACGGCCATGCTGGAGAGTGGAGCGGTGGCGGTCGCCTACGAGACCGTCGGTACGGGGGATGGAAGGCTGCCTCTTCTCACGCCCATGAGCGAGGTTGCCGGAAGGATGGCGATTCAACAGGGGGCGAAGTACCTGGAAACGCCCGCGGGGGGATCAGGCGTCCTTCTGGGTGGTGTCCCGGGGGTCCTTCCGGCCAAGGTGCTCATTCTCGGGGGCGGCGTGGTTGGGACGCATGCGGCGCGCATGGCTGCAGGTCTTGGAGCGCGGGTCGCCATCATGGACATTTCACTGTCCCGGCTGCGTCGCCTGGCAGAGACCATGCCGGCCAATGTGAACCTGCTGTACTCCACCCGCTACGCAATCAGGAAGCAGCTGCGGGATTCCGACCTCGTGGTGGGCGCCGTTCTCCTGCCGGGGAAGAAGGCGCCCAGGCTGGTCAAGAGAAGCGACCTCGCCACGATGCGCCCAGGATCGGTCATCGTGGATGTCGCGGTCGACCAGGGGGGGTGTGTCGAGACGATCCGGCCCACGACTCATGAAGATCCGGTGTACGAGGTCGACGGAATCGTTCACTACGGAGTCACCAACATTCCGGGAGCCGTACCGCGGACTTCGACGCTTGCTCTCACCAACGCGACCCTGCCGTACGCGCTCAAACTCGCGTCGCTGGGATGGGAGCGGGCGTGTGCCGCTGATCCGGATCTCGCCCGGGGGGTAAACATCGCTTGCGGAAGAGTCACGCACCCCGGCGTGGCCGAGGCCTTCGACATGACGTCGCTGGACTCGGTGTTCAGTGTCACGCGCCCCGCAGCGAGACCTTCGCACAGGGATGGTCGGGGGATGGAAGCGGTTGCAACAGAACGACCTGCGGTGCGTTTCAAGAGGTTGGACTCGAACCCCGACCTCGCACTCCCCGTACGCGCAACCCTCGAAGCCGCCGGTCACGACATCCGCAGCTGCGAGAGCTTCCGTTTGGCCCCCGGTTGTATCCACGCCGCGAGTACGGGCCTGATCATGGAGCTTCCCCCGGGGATCGAGTGCCAGGTGCGTCCCCGTTCAGGGTTGGCCGCCCGCCTGGGGCTCACACTCCCCAACAGCCCCGGCACCATAGACCCCGACTACCGGGGCGAACTCAAGATCCTCGTCCAGAACCTGGGGACGGAAACCGTGGAGATTCGGAGGGGCGACCGCATCGCACAGCTCGTGTTCAGCCGTTTCGTAGCCCCTGACGTCCGGGAGACCGGAGAAGTGACCTCCACGGAGCGTGGCCGGGAAGGGTTCGGGAGCACCGGCGTCAATTGAGTGATAGAAGGGGGTTGATTACCTTGAGGCCAATCACTTCCCCCGCATAATACCCTCGGTACTGGAGCCGCAGAGCCCGGAAAAGCAAACTTGTCTCCAATTTCCAGTTGGTTCAGTTCCAAACGGCTTGTTCCCACGAGCGACATCGGCGTCGACCTTGGAACCGCCAACACTCTGGTGTGCGTCCGGGGCGAGGGGGTCGTCCTGAACGAGCCTTCGGTGGTGGCCGTCGAGCGGGGAACCAAGCGAATCATGAGCGTCGGCCTGGAGGCGAAGCGGATGCTCGGCCGCACGCCCGAAGGGATCGAAGCGGTTCGGCCGCTCCGGGACGGAGTCATCGCCGATGTCGACGTGACCGAGTTGATGCTTCGCCATTTCCTCAAGCAGGTCATGTCCAAGCGCATCTTCAGGATCAAGCCCCGTGTCGTGGTGGGGGTCCCTTCGGGGATCACCGAACTCGAGCGGCGGGCCGTCAGATCCTCGGCGCAGGCCGCCGGAGCGAACGAAGTGTACATGGTGGCGGAACCGATGGCGGCCGCGATCGGGGTGGGACTGCCCATCGACACACCGAGGGGCAACATGGTGATCGACATCGGCGGCGGCACGACCGAGATCGCCGTGATCGCCCTTGCCGGCATCGTCTCGGATACCTCCATCCGGATCGGAGGTGACGAACTCGATCAGTGCATCATCACCTTCCTCCGAAAGAACTACAACCTGCTCGTCGGAGAACCTACGGCCGAAGCCATCAAGATGCAGGTCGGCTCGGCCATGGAATCGGGCGAGGAGCGCGAGATGGAAGTCAAGGGTCGTGATCTTGTGTCAGGGATCCCCAAGATGATCCTGATCCACTCGCAGGAAATCAGGGAGTGCATTCAGGAGCCCATTCGCTCGATTGTGCAGGCGGTCCGTTCCGCGCTCGAGATTACACCGCCCGAACTCGCGTCTGATATCGTGGACTTCGGGATCGTCATGACCGGCGGCGGCGCGATGATCCGCGGGCTGGACAAGCTCATTGCGCTGGAGACCAATCTGCCGATTCACGTTGACGACGAACCCATGACGTGCGTCGTGCGCGGCACCAACAGGATCCTCGACGAGTTCATCAAGTTCCGTTCCATCCTGACCGCCTGACGGCATGCTGCGGATAGTCCGGGGGGCGGGAGAGTGCCAAGCGTTGCAAATGGTGGACTGAAATGGCGGGCTTGTCCGGGAGCGGAAACGAGGGGAGCAGGAGTCAGCTGCTGGGTGCGGTGGGGGTGGTCCTTCTGTCCCTGGTGACCGTCTATCTGCCTTCCGCGCCGCAGCAGGCGATCGCGCATGTTGTGAGGCAATCGGTGCTCATGCCCTTCACCGAACTGCATGCGTTCCTGGCCGGGATGAGGGCGCGAGCACGGGACTTCGACATACTGCGAGCCCAGATGGACTCGGCAATGGGATTCGTCGCCGCTCACGCAACGCTGGCTGAGGAAAACAGGCAGTTGAGAGAGATTCTGCTGCTCGGTCAACGGCAGTCAGTCCGCTATTTGCCGACTTCCATCATGCGTACCGGAACATCCGGTACCGGAAGCGTCTTCAGGGTCGCCGCAGGGACCGGACAGGGAGTCGGACCATTCAACGCCGTTGTGACGGACCACGGATTGCTGGGCCAGGTGCAGCAGGTGCAGACGGACTACGCTCTGGCCATCGATTGGTCGCATCCGGAGTTTCGCGTGTCGGCCATGACCAGCGACGGAGAGAACCACGGCATCATCGAACCTGTGCGGGGACGCTTTCGTGAACAGGACCGCCTTGTGCTCAGCGGGGTCGATTTCCTGGCGGAGCTGGAACCCGGCACGGAGGTGCTCACCTCGGGACGTGGGGGGGCCTTTCCCAGGGGCGTTCGCATTGGGTGGGTGGCCGGTGTGTCGGAGACCCTGGCCGGTTGGAGCCGGAGCTACTACGTCACGCCTTCCGTGTATCCCGGGGCGGTGACCCATGCCGCGATCACTCTTCCGGTTGCTACGGACTCGGTTGACTCGGTGACGCCCGAAGCGCCGGCGGATCCTGGCGCCCAGGGGCCGCCGTGACATCGCGTGCCGCCGCGCTGGTGCTGGGCCTTGTTGTTGCCCACCTCCTGTTGCGGGTCGCTCTCGGACTGGGAAACGAGGCGCCGGACCTCTTTCTGCTGGCTGTTCTCCTCGGCAGTCGTCACCTGACTCCGCGCAGCGGGGCGGTCCTCGGATTCGCCGTCGGTCTCCTTGAGGACGCGTTTTCAGTGTCCTCGTTCGGGGCCACCATCTTTGCGCTCACCATGCTGGGGGCCGCGGGCGCGCAATCCCGATACTTCTTCGTCGGCAAGTCGATGCCGTTCCTGGTGAGCTATCTGGCTTTGGGAAAGTGGCTTCGCGACCTTCTGTCATGGCTGGTGTCCGATCCGGCCACGCGTCGTGCGTTCGGAGACTACCTTCTGTTCGAGTCTCCCCTCCTGGCATTGTACACTTCGGTGGTCGGCACGGTGATCGCATTGCTGGTGCTCAAGGGATCCGGACGAGCATGAACAAGTACCATCACCATCAGCGAAGGCTGCGCGCAGTGCAGGCGCGAATCTTCGTAATGACACTGTTGGGGCTGCTGGTGGCGGTGTTCTTTCGCGCCCAGGTCTACCGGTCTGCCGACTGGAGCCTGCAATCCGAATCCAACCGGCTCCGGCCCCTGACGCTGCCGGCGCCGCGCGGAACGATCAGGGACCGTGCGGGACTCCCGTTGGCAGACAATGTGCCCGGATACTCGGTCTCCATCCTGTCGGCTGTTCCGGACTCGATGCTGTCGACTCTGGAGCGCATGCGGCAGTACCTGCAAATCGACGGTGACAGGTATCGGCGTCTGGAAGAGCAGGCGCGTGCGGGCGGCCCCCAGCCGATACTCGTGTCCGTCGACGCGCCCTTCGAGGCAGTAGCCGCGATTGAGGAGCGTCGCGCGATGTTTCCGCGCGTATTGATCGAGACCCGGCCGAAACGTCGTTATCCGGTCGGCGAGATAGGGGCCCATGTCATCGGCAGCGTCGGTGAAATCAACCAGGCGGAACTGGACTCGCCCGAATTCGAGGGGGCGGAGCCCGGACTCATCGTGGGACGGTCCGGGATAGAATGGCAGTACGAATCGACGCTTCAGGGCGAAGCGGGAGTCCGCTATGTCGAGGTCGATGCGACCGGCCGGATCGTGGGCTCGTTCAGAGGTTTCCGGAGGGTGGAGGAGAGACCGGGCCAGGATCTGGACCTGCACCTGGATCGGGAACTGATGGAGTGGATCCATCACATCTTTCCCGAAGGGATGGGCGGGGCGGTCGTGGCGCTGGAGGTCGAGACCGGCGGGATCCTGGCGCTGTATTCGGCCCCGAGCTACGACCCGAACGTCTTCGCGGGAGTGGTGGACCAGGAGGAATGGGACCGACTCAACCGGGATCCTCAGAGCCCCCTCTTCAACCGGACCATTTCCGCCAAGTATCCGCCAGGTTCCCCAATGAAGCTGATCACGGCTCTGGTGGCCCTGGAGGCGGGTGTGATCACCCCGTCGGACCGGATGCCGGTGGCCTGCGGCGGCGGGTACTCCTACGGCGGACGTCTCTGGCGCTGCTGGAGGGAAGAGGGGCACGGATCGCTGGATCTCGCCGATGCGATCAAGAATTCCTGCAACGTGTACTTCTACCAGGTAGGCCTTCGGATCGGGCTCGCACGCATGCTCGAGCGCGTCAACGACATGGGCTTCGGCGGCAGATGCGGTGTCGATCTGCCCAGCGAGGCGGCCGGCACCTACCCCGAAGGCCCGGAATTCTGGGTCAGACGCTACGGATACTCACCCCGGGAAGGCGAGGTGCTTAACCTTGCCATCGGCCAGGGACCCATCGAACAGACTCCGTTGATGGTCGCCCAGTACTTTCTGGCGGTCGCTCGCGACGGGTCCGCCCCGGCCCCGACCCTCTACCGTGGCGCGCCTCCGCGAGAGGGTTTTCGCTTCGACGTGTCTGAAGAAGCGCTCGAGGTGGTGCGCGAAGGATTGCGCCGCGTGACGCAGCAGGGCGGCACTGCCTACCTGTCCTCGCTCGAACATTTCGACCTGCTGGGCAAGACGGGAACCGCCCAGAGCGTGGAGAGGCGGGAGACCCACGCGTGGTTCGGAGCGACCGCAGGCCTGCGGGGAGGTGAGCCCGAAATCGTCGTGGTGGCGCTGGTGGAGTTCGGCGGCGGTGGATCGGAGGTCGCTGCACCCCTCGTGGCGCGAGCGGCCGACTTCTACCTTCGCGGACAGCACGGCATCCCGAGGGATACGATCCAGACGCTGCGCGACTATATCAACGCGCGCAGAAACACTGCCTGGGCTCTCCCGACGCCTGAAGCGCGGTGAAGCTGGACGGTCTTCCGTGGGCCCGGCACTGGCCCTTCACCGGCGCGGTGCTGGCGCTCTCCATCTTCGGCGTGGCGATGATCTACTCCGCAGGGGTGAAGAACATCCCCAGCCCGGTCACGGAAGGGATATGGGTTCGTCAGGCCATCGTGCTCCTGGGATCGATCCTGGTGTTGATCGGACTCTCGCAGATTCCGTCCCGATGGTTCGAGTGGATGGCGATTCCCCTCTATCTGCTCTCGCTCGGTGTGCTGGCCGTCACTCTCGTGATCGGCACCGGATCCGGGACCGCAGAGGGGATGAGGAGCTTCCTCACCGTCGCCGGTTTCCAGTTCCAGCCCGGCGAAGCGGCGAAGATCACCACCGCGCTTGCGCTCGCGAAACTGCTGGCAAGGAAGGCCGACGGGCCGGAACACCTTCGCGATCTCGTCTGGCCGGTGGCGATCGTGGGCGCGCCGCTGGCACTGGTGGTGCTTCAACCGGACCTGGGTACCGCCCTGGCCTTCGTCGGCATCTTCTTTGCGGCGATCTTCTGGGCAGGCACGCCGTGGCCGATGATCCTCTTTACAGCATCCCCGGGGCTGTCGCTGATCCTGTCCTTCAGCACGTGGATCTGGTCCGCGTACTTCCTGTCGCTGATCGTCGGGCTCTACATCTACCGCTACAGGCTCTACCTGGTGGAGTCCCTCGGCGTGATCCTGGCGAACCTCGCTGCCGGCGCGATCGCCCAACCCCTCTGGAACTCGCTGCAGCAATACCAGCGAAACCGGATTCTGGTCTTCCTGGATCCGGACATCGATCCCCAGGGAGCCGGGTGGCAGCTCGTTCAATCCAAGGTGGCCGTGGGAAGCGGCGGGGTGTTGGGCAAGGGATTCACCCTTGGCACGCAAAAGCGCCTCAATTTCCTTCCCGAGCAGCACACCGATTTCATCTTCAGCGTGGTAGGAGAGGAACTGGGTTTTGTGGGGACTTCACTCGCCCTGGTCATCTTCGGCTATCTCTTCTTCCGCATGATACGCCTGGCGCAGGCGTTCGACGATCCCTTCTCCGGCATTTTTGTGTTCGCTATATTAGGGGTCTGGCTCACGCACGTGGTCGTCAATGTGGGAATGACCGTGGGGGTCGTCCCGATCACCGGAATACCGCTGCCCTTCATCAGTTACGGCGGCTCGTTTCTCCTGATGTCCTGGGTGGCCGCCGGGCTTGTCGTGGGGATGGCCAGAGACGTGCGCTGAGTCCGGAGGACGCCGAAGAAAGCGGGGCGAGCAGCTTGGCCTGGTTTCAGAAACAGAAGACACGCCTCACCTCGGAGGGTCGCCGGGATCTTCCACGTGACGTTTTCGAGAAGTGTGACGGCTGCGGCGAAATCCTGTATCGGGAGCGCCTCGAGCAGAACGTCGGCGTGTGCCCGGAATGCGGCTGTCATTTCCGGATTCCCGCGGTTCGCTATGTGGAGCTCCTTGCCGACGAAGAGTCCTTCGAAGAGGTGGATCAGGAGATGACGAGCGGTGATCCCCTCCGCTTCACCGACCTCAAGCGATACGGGGACCGACTCGAGGCGGCACGCGGGCGCACAGGACGAAACGAGGCGGTGATCACCGGACGCGCGCGCATAGAGGGGATCCCGGTGGTCCTGGCCGTCATGGATTTCTCGTTCATCGGCGGATCGATGGGATCGGTCGTCGGCGAGAAGATTGCGCGCGCAGGACGGGACGCCCTCGACCGCGAACTCCCCCTGATCGTGGTGAGCGCGTCCGGGGGTGCCCGCATGATGGAGGGGATTTTCTCGCTGATGCAGATGGCGAAGACCTCGGCGGTCCTGGCCCGCGTCCACGAACGCGGCCTTCCGTACATCTCGGTGCTCACCGATCCCACCACCGGTGGGGTTACGGCATCCTACGCCATGCTTGGCGACGTCAACCTGGCGGAACCCGGTGCGCTCATAGGCTTTGCGGGCCCGCGCGTGATCGGCGAGACGATCAAGCAGGAGTTGCCTCCGGGTTTCCAGAGCGCCGAGTTCCTGGAAGAGCACGGGATGGTGGACCGCGTAGTGGACCGCCGTGAACTCAAGAGCGCGATCGCCCAGCTGCTGCGTCACACAGGGGAGGGGTGGCGGCCCTGGGGCTGACCGGGCGACACTCGCAGGAGCTCCCGCCGGGGCCGATCGAAACACGCCCGCGGTTGGGCACGTCGCCGGATCCGGGCCGCGCACCCGGAGCCGACCCGCTCCTGGATGCCCTGTTCCCGGACGCTCCCAGCACGGTGGACTGGGGCCTCGACCGCATGAGGGCCGCCCTCGCCGAACTGGGCGATCCCCATCGGCGCTACCGCTGCCTCCACGTCGGGGGGACCAACGGCAAGGGGTCCGTCGCGTCCACCTGGGCCTCGATCCTGCAACGTCACAATGTCCGCACCGGGCTGTATACCTCGCCCCACCTCTGCTCGTTCCGGGAGCGCATCATGGTGGGCGGACGGCCGGTCCCGGCGACCCGCCTGGTCGAGACCGCGTCCAGGCTGCGCCCGCTTGCCAGCGAACTGCGCATGTCCTTCTTCGAAGCGACGACCCTGCTGGCCATGGTCGTGTTCGCCGAAGAGGGGGTGGATACCGCCTGCATCGAAGTGGGCCTGGGCGGACGCCTGGACGCGACCAACGTCATTGTGCCCGAGGTCTCCGCGATCACCAACGTGGCCCTCGATCACCAGGAATACCTCGGACACTCCCTTGAGGAGATCGCGCGCGAGAAGGCCGGGATCATCAAGCCGGGGGTTCCCATTGTGACCGCCGAGGGCAGGCCCGCGGTCCTCGAAGTCCTGCGGGCGCGGGCGGAGGAGGTGGGCGCGCCTCTCCACCGGGTGGAGCCGTGGCGGGACATCACGGACCTCAGGCTCGGTCCGGCCGGAACCCGCTTCACCCTTCGTGCTGGCGCTGGACGCGCAATCGAGCTCGAAACGCCACTTCCCGGCGCGCATCAGGCCACGAACGCGGCCCTGGCCGTGCGTGCCCTCGAACTGCTCCCCGGCCCGCCCTCACGGGACGCGATGACCACGGGCGTCGCCAGGGTGCAATGGCCCGGACGCGGCCAGATCCGCCGGATCGACGACCGGCTCTTCATCTTCGACGTCGCGCACAATGTGGCCGGTGTGGAAGCGCTGGTTCGCGTCCTGGCCGACCTGGCGCCTCCCAGGCCCATCGTGCTGCTGACCGGCATCCTTGGCGACAAGGACTGGTCGCGGATGCTGCCTCCCCTGGTTGACCTCGCCGACCGCGCGGTCTTCACCGTACCGTCGTCGGCACCCGCCGAAAGACTCTGGAACCCGCGCAAGGTGGCGGATACGGTCGCCCGCGGCACGCCCATCGAAGTGCGGGCCCGGGTCGACACCGCCCTGGATCGCGCCACGGCGCTCGCGAGGGGCGGGACGGTCGTCGTCACGGGGTCGTGCCACACGGTGGGGGACGTACTTGTCGTACTGGGGCTGAGCCCGTTCGAACCCGACTGCGATTCGGACGGACCCTCCACCGCCTCGACCACCGCGTCCAGGGCTCCCGGCCGACCGCCCGCCGACCCGGGCCGGGATTGATAATCCCTCCCCCCCGGTTAGATTCGCCGCCATGTCCTCCGATCGTTCCTTCGCGAGGCTCCCCGGTTTCCGCGACTTCGTGCCCGGCGAGTTCGCGCTTCGCCACCGCATTTTTTCGACCTGGCGCCGGGTCTCCCGCAGCTACGGCTTTCAGGAGTACGACGGCCCGCCGCTCGAACCACTGGCCCTCTACGTGGAGAAGAGCGGCGCCGAGATCGTCGAACAGCTCTACAACTTCCGTGACAAGGGCGGCCGCGACGTCGCGCTCCGCCCGGAGATGACCCCGTCCCTTGCCCGCATCCTCGCCATCCACAGCCGGCAGACGCCCAAGCCGATCCGGTGGTTCTCGATCCCGCAGCTCTTCCGCTATGAGCGCAGCCAGCGCGGCCGCCTCCGCGAACACTTTCAGCTCAACGTCGACATCGTAGGCGAGGCCGGTGTCGCGGCCGACGCGGAAGTCCTGGCCGTGGCCATCGACTCGGTCAGGGGATTGGGGTTGAAAGAGTCGGACTTCGTCGCGCGCGTGAACGACCGGCGCCTCGTCGCCGAAATCATGCTGGGACTGGGGATACCGGCGTCGCTGCACACGGCCTGCCTCGTCGTAGTCGACAAAGCGGGCCGCGCGGGGCGCACGAAGACGTGCGACGCTCTGCGCGAGATCGGCGTCCCGGCCGGTGCCGTCGAGACCGTCGCCGAACTTGTGGATGACGGATCCCTCGCCAACGTCCGCCGCCTCTTCGCGAACCACAGGCCCGTGCTGGCGGCGCTGGAGCCGCTCGAGGAACACCGGACCATTCTCTACGCGATGGGGCTCGGCGGCTTCGTCGAGTTCGACTTCACCGTCGTGCGCGGCCTCGCCTACTACACCGGCATCGTCTTCGAGCTCTTCGACCGGGCCGGGGAACTGCGCGCCATCTGCGGCGGGGGCCGCTACGACCGCCTGCTCGAGCTGGTCGGCGGAGAACCCCTCCCGGCCGTCGGCTTCGGAATGGGCGACGTGGTCCTGGGCGAACTGCTGCGCGACCGCGGCCTGGCTCCCCGGACCGCCCCGTCGTGCGACTATTTCATGATCTGGGTACAGGCGGAGCAGCGCGCCACGGCTCTCGACGCGGCACACCGGCTGCGCGAAGCGGGACGCTCGGTCATGTATACGTACCGCCCGCAGGCGGTGGGCAAGCAGCTGCGCCAGGCCGCCCGGTGCGGCGCGGCCACGGCCGTGATCATCGGCCCCGACGAAGCGGCTGCCGGAGCAGCCACGATCCGCGACCTCGCGACGGGCAGTCAGCAGACGCTGTCGCTGGAGTCCCTTCTCACGCAGCGAGCCGTGCCATGACCTCCCGCACTCCTGCCCACGAACCCGGCACCGAGGACACGCGCGCCGCCCGCAAGGTGATGACCCGCGCAATCCGGCGGTTGAACGTCCTCGAGTGGATCCTGCTCGGGGCCGCGGCCATCGCTTCACTGGTCGGCGGCTGGCTGGCCGCCCTATTGGGCAGAAGCGCTCTCGGCTTACCGTTCAGAGCCACCTGGATGATCGCTTCGCTGCTTCTCTTTCTGATCCCCGGCGCGCTGGCAATGGTCGCTGAGCGCCGAAGCCGGAATGCGGCGCCGGACAGGGAAGGCGCGGCGCAAGACGAGGACCAACCCGAATGAAGCAAGGCCGATGAGCAAGAGGAAGGGCAGACGCAAGGGGTTTACACCCCGGTCCGAGGATTTCAGCGCCTGGTACAACGAGGTCGTGCAACAGGCGGAGCTGGCGGACTACTCTCCGGTCCGCGGAAGCATGGTGATCCGGCCGTGGGGCTACGGGATCTGGGAGAACATGCAGCGCGCTCTCGACGACATGTTCAAGGCGACGGGCCACCAGAACGCATACTTCCCGCTCCTGATCCCCATGAGCTTCATTGAGCGTGAGAAGGAACACGTCGCCGGCTTCAAGCCCGAACTGGCGGTGGTCACGCACGCGGGCGGCAAGAAGCTCGAAGAGCCGTACGTGGTGCGCCCCACCTCCGAAACGATCATCTACGCGATGTACGCCAAGTGGGTGCAGAGCTACCGCGATCTCCCCATCCTGCTGAACCAGTGGTGCAACGTGATGCGCTGGGAGCTGCGCACGCGGCTCTTCCTGAGGACGGCCGAGTTCCTCTGGCAGGAAGGCCACACCGCCCACGCGTCGGCGGATGAAGCCGAGGCGGAGGCACGCACCATCCTGGCCGTCTACCGCACCTTCATGGAGGACTGGATCGCCATGCCGCCCGTCACCGGGCTCAAGAGCGAATCCGAGAGATTCGCGGGCGCCGTGCGGAGCTATGCGTGCGAGGCGCTCATGCAGGACGGGAGGGCGCTGCAGGCGGGGACCTCGCACATGCTGGGCCAGAACTTCGCGCGACAGTTCGGTCTCACGTTCCAGAGCGAGGAGGGCAGGGAGGAGTACGCCTGGAACACCTCGTGGGGCGTCTCGACGCGGCTGGTGGGCGGAATGGTGATGACCCACGGGGACGACGGTGGGGTGGTGGTTCCGCCCCGGCTTGCGCCGACGCAGGTCATGGTCGTGCCGATCGCCCGCAACGATGACCAGCAGGCGATGTTGGTGGAAAAGGCGGCCGCGATCGTGGCCGAACTGGAGCAGCGGGGTGTGCGCGCGGCGATGGACGACCGCATGCACCTGTCCCCGGGCGCCAGGTTCTTCGACTGGGAGCGCAAGGGCCTGCCGGTGCGCGTCGAGATCGGACCTCGCGACGTGGATCGCGGCGAGGTCGTGGTGGTGCCGCGTGTAACGGCCGAAAGCGGGCCTCGAAAGGAGGCGCTGCCGGAAGGGCAGGCGGTCGCGGAGATGGCGGACCGGCTTGAAAGGCTCCAGACCCGGCTGTGCGAGACTGCGCGCGCGAGGCGAGAAGCCGACACGCACCGCGGCGAAGTCTCATCGGTCGACGAGCTGGGAGAGCTGCTCGACGGCGGCGTGGGATTCGTGTACTCGGGCTGGAGCGGCGATCCGTCGATCGAGGCGCGTGTCAAGGACGCCACCAGGGCCACCATCCGGGTCATCCCGAGCGAGGAGTTCCGCTCCGCCACGCCCCCGACACGCTGCGTGGGCGGGGGACCGGCGCAGATGGAAGTGGTGTGGGCACGGGCGTATTGAGCACGGCGCGGCCACCATTCCCCCGCCTCGGGGGCGTGCTGCACTGCGGCTCCCACTCCCTGGAAGCCCTCGCCGACGAACACGGCACGCCGCTCTACGTCTACGACGGCGACCGCGCCCTGGAACGCCTGAGCACGGTGCGCGCCGCCTTTCGCGGCCCCGAACTGCTCGTCGCGTACTCGGTCAAGGCCAACCCGAACCTCGCCCTGCTCGACCTTTTCGCCCGGGCCGGCGCCGGCGCCGACATCGTCAGCGGCGGCGAACTCTATTGCGCGCTCAGCGCGGGCATCGCGCCCGAGCGCGTCGTGTTCGCCGGCGTGGGCAAGACACGGGACGAGATGCGCTACGGCCTCGAGTCCGGCATCCGCGCCTTCCACGTGGAGAGTGCGCAGGAACTGGAAGTGCTCGGGGCCCTGGCCTCCGAGCTGCGCCGGGAAGCCACCGTCGCGGTGCGCGTCAACCCCGACGTCGACAGCCCCACTCACGCCTTCACGCGCACCGGGCACGCGCGCGCCAAGTTCGGGGTCTCGCCCCGTGAAGCGCTCGCGCTGTACCGTCGCATCGCCGAACACCCCCACCTGCGCGCCGTGGGGGTGGACGTGCACATCGGTTCGCAGGTGCGTGAATCGAGCCCCTTCCTGCGTGCCCTCGACGTGATCCTCGACGTGGCTGCCCGGGCGCACAGCGAGACCGGCGCCCCCATCGAATACGTCGACCTCGGCGGCGGTTTCGGCATCGAGGACCCGGTCGCCGGAGAACTCGATCTCCCCGCCCTGGGCCGTGAGGTCGCCCTGCGGCTGCAGAAGGTGTCCCGGCCCCTCCAACTCGTCGTCGAGCCCGGCCGCTTCCTCGTAGGCGATGCGGGCGTGCTCCTGACCCGCGTCCTCTACGTCAAGCGCAGCGGAGGCAAGACCTTCGTGGTGACCGACGCGGGGATGACCGAGCTGATCCGCCCGAGCCACTACGGCGGCGAGCACGCGATCACGCGGGTGCGCAAAGGGCGCCACGCACCGGCCGAAGAGGTGGACATCGTGGGCCCGGTCTGCGAGCAGGGCGACTTCCTGGCCCGCGGGCGCAGCCTGCCGCTCCCGTCCCCCGGCACGCTGCTCTGCGTCCACCAGGCGGGCGCGTACGCCGCCGCCATGGCTTCGAACTACAACTCGCGCCCGCGCGCCGCGGAAGTGCTCGTGCAGGACGGCCGCGCCGCGCTGGTCCGCCGCCGCGAGCGGTACAGCGACCTCGTCCGCAACGAACGTTCATGAACACCCGTACACGCAGCCGCATCCTCATCGTCGACTACGGCTCCCAGTTCACGCAGCTCATCGCACGCCGCATCCGCGAGGCCGGCGTCTACTGCGAGATCCATCCGCCCACGCGCTCCGCCGACTGGGTGCGGCAGTGGTCGCCGGCCGGGATCATCCTCTCCGGCGGACCGTCCTCGGTCTACGACGACGATGTGCCCGACCTGGACCCCGGCGTCCTCGCAATCGGCGTCCCCGTACTCGGCATCTGCTACGGGATGCAGCTCATCGCCCAGCACCGCGGGGGCAGGGTCGTCCCGGGCAGGCGCGAATACGGTCGCGCCAGCCTGCGCGTGCTGGATCCTGACGCGGCGCCGGGCGCCGACACGCACACGAAGCCGGACGGTGACCCCGCCGACCTCTTCCACGGCTTCCGGCCCGGCGAGGATGTCACCGTCTGGTGCTCGCACGGCGACCACGTCGACGAGCCGCCTCCCGGCTTCGAGACCATCGCGGCCACGCACGACCTGCCCGTCGCGGCGTTCCGGTCGCGCTCCCGCCCGCTCTACGGGGTCCAGTTCCACCCCGAGGTCGCGCACACCCCCCGCGGTCAGGAGATCGTCGACAACTTCCTCTTCCGCATCTGCCATTGCAGCGCGGACTGGACGCCAGGAGCGTTCGTGGCCGAGTCGGTCGAGCGGATCAGGCGGACGGTCGGTGGCGAACAGGTCATCTGCGGGCTGTCGGGCGGCGTGGATTCCGCGGTGGCCGCGGCGCTTGTGCACCGGGCCGTCGGCGACCGGCTCACCTGCATCTTCGTCGACACGGGGCTCATGCGGATGAACGAGCGCGAAGGGGTCGAGCGCACCTTCCGCGAACACATGGGGATCCGGCTGGAGGTGGTCGAGGCGGCCGAAGAATTCCTCACACCCCTCCGGGGCGTCGCCGACCCCGAGGCCAAGCGCAAGATCATCGGCGAGACCTTCATCCGTGTCTTCGAGCGCACCACCCGCGAACTGGGGACGCACGCCCGGTTCCTGGTGCAGGGGACGCTGTACCCGGACGTGATCGAGTCGCTCTCGGTCAAGGGCCCCTCGGCGACGATCAAGACGCACCACAACGTCGGCGGCCTGCCCGACGACATGCCCTTCGAACTGATCGAACCCCTTCGCGAGCTCTTCAAGGACGAGGTACGCGGGGTCGGGCGGACGCTCGGACTCGACCGCGCGTTCATCCGCCGCCACCCCTTCCCGGGTCCGGGGCTGGGGATCCGCGTGCTCGGCGAGGTCTCCGCGAAACGCGCGCGGATGCTGCGCCGCGCCGACGCGATCTATCTCGACGAGATCGAAGCCGCCGGCCTGTACGACGATATCTGGCAGGCCTTCGCGGTCCTGCTGCCGGTCCGCGCCGTGGGCGTCATGGGCGACAGCCGCACCTACGAGCACGTCGTCGCACTGCGCGCCGTCACCTCGCGCGACGGCATGACCGCCGACTGGTACCCCTTCGACGCCGCCTTTCTGGCCCGCGTCTCGACCCGCATCATCAACGAGGTCGCGGGCGTCAACCGCGTCACCTACGACATCAGTTCCAAGCCTCCGGCAACGATAGAGTGGGAGTGAAGCGCGGAGCTGCGATCCCCGCCGCGCCCTCGACCCGCATCCCCACCCGCACTGATACCCCCCGGGGGGATGGCCGCCTACCCGGTCGTGTCGGGCCGGCTGCTCAACTCCACCAAACGGTTCTGCACGTCCGTCCACACGGCTTCCATGAAGAGCACGTCGTCGCCATGCACCTCGGCGAAGGCCAGCAGATCCTCCTCGCTCACCCCCATCTCGGCCAGGACGCGTTCCCGGTCCTCGTCCGGGATCACCGCCTCCGACGAACGCAACTCGGCGGCCCGCAGCGCCACGTAGGTCTGGACGAAGGTCTCGCGGCTGATCGTCTCGGGTTCGCCCGGCGCGCACGCCGCGGCGGCGAGGCCGGCAATCACGACCGCCAGCCCCGCCCGCCTGCCGCGCACCCCGCTCAAGCCCGTCCCTCCCGCGTCGCCGCCCGCCACAGCAGCCAGCACAGCCCGGCGAACGCCGCGGTGCCGACAATGCTCGACACCCACGGCAGCGCCGTGTCCATCCACGCGTGCCCCAACTGCCACATCGACGCGGCTCCCGGATCTCCGGTGACCTGGGTGACCGCGTAAATGGCGCCGCCGATGAGGACGCCCACCAGCGCCGCGCCGGCGATCAGCCCGGAGGCGAACAGCACGCCCCGCTCGCGCTTGTCGGCCAGCACGCTCACCCCGTCCTCGTCCTCACCCGCGTCCTCGTACTTCCTCGTCAGCGCCTTCCGTATCAGGCCCCCGATCAGGATCGGCGTCATCAGCGACACCGGCAGGTATACGCCCACCGCAAACGCCAGCGACGGAAGCTTGAAGACGAACTCGACGACCAGCGCGATCGCGATCCCGATGAATACGAAGGTCCAGGGCAGCGACGCGTTCAGCACGCCGTCGATCACGAGGCTCATCAGCGTGGCCTGCGGGGCCGGCAGCCCGTCCACCGTGCCGATCCCGTAGGACTCGTTCAGCACGATCAGGACGAAGCCGATCGTCACCGCGCAGGACAGCACGCCCAGCATTTCGCCGACCTGCATGCGCTTCGGGGTGGCCCCCACGAGGAACCCCGTCTTGAGATCCTGCGACGTGTCGCCGGCTGCGGCGGCCGAGATGCACACCACCGCGCCCACCGCCAGCACCGCCACCTTGGTCGCGGAGCCGCCGTCGTTCAGCCCCAGCGCAACCCAGATGAGGGAAGTGAGGAGCAGCGCGGCGATCGTCATCCCCGACACGGGGTTCGACGACGACCCGATCAGACCCACGATCCGGCTCGACACGGTCACGAAGAAGAAGCTGAACACCACGATCAGCAGGGCGCCGAGAATGTTCACCGGCACGCCCGGCCAGAGCCACAGCGCCCCCGCCATCAGCGCCGCCAGCAGGAGCACCAGCTTCATCGGCAGATCCTGCTGCGTGCGCGGCAGCGCACCGCCGGTGCCCCCGGCCACGTGGCCCATGCCGAGCCTGATCGACTCGATGATCGTCGGGAACGACTTGATCAGCGTCACGATGCCCGCGCAGCCGACCGCTCCCGCCCCCACATACCGCAGGTAGTAGCTCCAGATCTCGGCCGACGCCAGCGACGACATCGGGTCGGACGCCGGGTATACCACACTGTCGCCACCCCACAGGTTGATCGCGGGTATCATGATCAGCCACGAGAGCGCGCTCCCGCCGAACATGATCGCCGCAATGCGGGGCCCGATGATGAAGCCCACGCCCAGCAGCTCGGGTGTGAAGTCGCCCCCGATCTGCGCCTTCTCCGGAAGCGTCACGTGCGGGCCCTCGTTCCAGAGGCCGAGCCCGTTGCCGTTCGCCAGCGCCTGGTAGAGGGCGCCGATCCCCAGGCCCGTGAAGAGGAGCCTGGCCTTGCCGCCGCCGGTGTCCCCCGCCACCTGCACCTCGGCGCACGCGGTGCCCTCGGGGTAGGGGAGTTTCCCGTGCTCGCGCGAGATCAGGTAGCGCCTGAGCGGGATCATGAAGAGCACGCCCAGGAGACCGCCGAAGGCCGCGATCACCGACACCTGGACGAGGTCGACCATGATCGTCGGGTCGGTCCGCTGCCAGATGAAGAGCGCGGGCAGGGTGAAGATCACGCCCGCGGCCACCGATTCTCCCGCGGAGCCGATCGTCTGCACCATGTTGGTCTCGAGGATCGTGCCGCGCCTGAACGCGCGGAAGATCGCCACCGCCATCACCGCCGCGGGGATCGAGGCGCTCACCGTCAGCCCCACCCGCAGCCCCAGATAGGCGTTCGCGGCGCCGAACACCACCGCCATCAGGATCCCGACGACCACCGCCTTGACGGTGAACTCCGCCATCGATTTGTCGGGCGGCACGTAGGGGCGGTACTCGCTGCCCGGAACGACCTCGTACGCTTCCGGAGGGAGGCCCTTGCGGGCAGGGGGATCCACCGATGCCATGTCGTGTCCTCGATTTCAGGGGTGTCGAGTCGCCCGGGCGTGGCCCGGATCTTCCATGGTGACGTCAGATGCACGCGCGCCGCTGCCGGGAAAGCCTGCCAAAACGGCAGCCCCGCGAGCCATTCTGACAGGTTTCCTGCCATTTCGGCAGTTCCTCTGCCGGTTTGGCCGGCTTCAGCGGGCGCCGCACCGCGCCGACGCTGCCAAAGTGGCAGTTTACCGAACGCAATCGCAACAGGAGATCGACATATGCTGAACGCCGACCGTTTGACCGTGAAGGCCGCGGAGGCCGTTGCCGCCGGCGCGAAAGAGGCCAGGCGCGCCGAACACCCCGAGTTCGAGGGACTCCACCTGCTCAAGGCGCTCCTCGAGCAGGAAGACGGCGTGGTGGTGCCGGTGCTCAACAAGATGGAGGTGTCGCCCGACAGGGTCGCCCAAGCCGTCGATGACGAACTGGGGAGACGCGCTCGGGTGAGCGGCGGAGCCGTCCCGGGCGCATCCCGCCACCTGCGCCGGGCCTTCGACGCGGCGGAGGAAGCCGCCCGTGAACTCGGCGACGCCTACATCTCCACCGAGCACCTCCTGCTGGGGCTGATGGCCGCGGGCAGCGACGCCGCCCGCATCCTCAAGGCTCACGGCGTCACGCGCGACCGCCTCGATACCGCTCTGGAGGCCATCCGCGGCTCCCACCGCGTCACCGACCAGAATCCCGAGGACAAGTACCAGGCGCTCACGCGCTACTCCCATGACCTTACGGAACGCGCCCGCAGGGGAAGGCTCGACCCCGTCATCGGCCGCGACGACGAGATCCGCCGGGTCATGAAGGTCCTGGCCCGCCGCACCAAGAACAACCCGGTGCTGATCGGCGAGCCGGGCGTGGGCAAGACCGCGATCGCGGAGGGACTGGCCCAGCGGATCGTGGCGGGCGACGTGCCGACGTCGCTCTCCGGCAAGCAGCTCGTCTCGCTCGACATCTCCGCCATGCTCGCCGGCGCAAAGTACCGCGGCGACTTCGAACAGCGCATGAAGGCGGTGCTCAAGGAGGTCACGGAAGCGGAAGGCCGCTTCATCCTCTTCATTGACGAGCTGCACACCATCGTGGGCGCCGGCGCTGCCGAGGGCGCCGTCGACGCGGGCAACATGCTCAAGCCCGCGCTCGCCCGCGGAGACCTCCGCATGATCGGCGCCACCACGCTCGGCGAATACCGCAAGCACATCGAGAAGGATCCGGCGCTGGAGCGGCGCTTCCAGCCGGTCTACGTGGCACCCACCTCGGTCGAGGACACGATCACGATCCTGCGCGGCATCAGGGAGCGCTACGAGGTGCACCACGGCGTGCGCATCACTGATGACGCGCTGATCGCCGCCGCCAGATTGTCGGACCGCTACGTGGGGGGCCGCTTCCTGCCCGACAAGGCCATCGACCTGATGGACGAGGCGGGGAGCAGGCTGCGCATCGAGATCGACTCCCTCCCCCAGGAGATCGACGAAGTGGAGCGAAGGATCATCCAGCTCGAGATCGAGAAGCAGGCACTGGGGCGGGAGGACGACCGCGGCGCGCGCGAACGCCTCGCCGGCGTCGACGCCGAGCTCTCCGAACTGCGCGAGTCCAGCCAGGCCATGAAGGCGCGCTGGCAGGCCGAGAAGATCCAGATCGCCCGCATCCAGCAGCTCAAGGAGCGCGTGGAAGGCCTGCGCACCGAGGCCGAGCAGGCGACCCGCCGCGGCGAACTGGGGCGCTCCGCCGAAATCCAGTACTCCGAGATCCCGGCCGCCGAGGCCGACATCAAGAAGGTCGAGGACCGCCTCGCCGCGCTGCAGACCGAGGGCAAGTTCCTGAAGGAAGAGGTCACCGCCGACGACATCGCCGAAGTGGTCGCCGAATGGACCGGTATCCCCGTCACCCGCCTGTTGGACTCCGAACGGAGGCGCCTGGCCGGCCTGGAGGCGCTCCTGGGCCGGCGGGTCATCGGGCAGCAGAAGGCGCTGAGCGCCGTCTCACGCGCCGTCCGCCGCGCCCGCGCCGGTATTCAGGATCCCAACCGGCCCATCGGCTCGTTCCTTTTCCTCGGGCCCACCGGGGTGGGGAAGACCGAGACCGCGCGCGCCCTGGCCGAGTTCCTCTTCAACGACGAGCGCGCCATGGTCCGCATCGACATGTCCGAGTACATGGAAGCCCACGCCACTTCGCGCCTGGTGGGGGCGCCTCCGGGCTATGTCGGCTACGACGAGGGCGGCCAGCTCACGGAGGCCGTGCGCCGCCGTCCCCACGCGGTCATCCTCTTCGACGAGGTCGAGAAGGCGCACCCCAAGGTCTTCAACATCTTTCTGCAGATCCTCGACGACGGCCGACTCACCGATGGCCAGGGCCGCACCGTCGACTTCCGCAACACGGTCATCATCATGACTTCGAACATTGCCGGGCCCGAGATCCTGGCCCGCGCCGAAGCCGGCCCCTGGAGCGGCGTCGAGGAGATGGTGCGACGGCGTCTCAGGGAACATTTCCGCCCCGAATTCCTTAACCGTGTGGATGATGTGGTCGTATTCAAGCCATTGTCCCCAAGCGACCTGGAGGAGATCGTCGACCTTCAGCTGCACCGTGTGGCGAAGCTGGCCGCAACCCAGGACGTGACGCTCACGGTCTCCGACGAGGCCAGGCAGATCATCGCCCGCGAAGGCTACGATCCGGCGTTCGGGGCCCGTCCGCTCAAGCGTGCCGTGCAGCGGCTGGTCCAGGACCCGCTGGCGATGGCGCTCCTCGACGGCGGTGTGGCGCCCGGGAGTGCGGTGCGGGTCGACAGGGGCGCCGACGGGGCGTTGGCGTTCACCACTGCAGGGGAGGAGTAGGCTGAGAGCGACGTTTTTCGCGCGGGCAGGCGGCCGGCAAGGAAAGAGTCACCGTGTCGGCGCGGTGCCGGGTGGAGGTGGGCGGATCGCTGTCCCGGGCACGCGACCGGCATCCTGGCTGCCGCTCCTTGCTCTGGCCGCCTGCGCCGGTACCGCCTCGCCTCCCGCGGCGCACTCGCCACCCCGCGCGGACCCGTCGCTGGAACCCGCCCGTGTCGTGGCAGCCTTTCTCGACGCCGCCAACCGGCGCGACCACGCCGTCATGGCCTCACACTTCGGCACCGCCGCCGGCCCCATCGAAGACCGCGGCGGCACGCTCGGCTGCTCATTCCGGAAGATCTTCTCCTGGATCGGCCTGGGCGACCGATGCCTCACCGCGCAGGAGGTCGAACTGCGCATGGACCTGATGGCCGCCATCCTCGCCCACGACTCGCACCGGGTGACCGGCCAGGCGACTGTGGCGGGAAGAGGCCGCCCGGCGACCCGCGTCGAGGTCGAGATGGACACGGTGGCGAAGGAGCGTGTCCCCGTCCCCTTCGTCCTGATCCGGGCGGACGGTGGGGCGTGGCTCGTCGAAGAAGTCGACCTCGCTCCGTTGACGGGGGGCTGACGCGGCTCAGCCGTGCTCGACCAGCTCCACCAGCACCCCTCCGGTCGACTTCGGGTTCATGAAGGCGATGCGGTGTCCGCCGCGTCCGGTCATCGGGCCGTCGGAGGTGAAGCGGTAGCCTTGCGCCTCCAGCTCGCGCATCAGCCCGGCCACGTCGGGGGTGCGGTAGGCGATGTGATGGAGGCCGGGCCCGCGCCGGGCCAGGAAGCGGGCCACGCCGCCGTCCGGCGCGACGGGGCGGATCAACTCCACCCTTCCCACGAAGCAGACCTCCACACCCTGCGATTCCACGCGCTCCGGGGAGGTGGCCGAGTGGCCGGTCAGACCCTCCAGGAGCCCCTGAACCTCGTCGAAGGAACGCACGGCGATGGCCACATGGTCCAGTTCCAGCGACGCCGGTAGCGGGACGGGAGCGGGCCTGCCGGCGTCCGGCGCGGGATGGCCGCGGGCCCGGGAGTCGGGGTGCGCGGGACGGGGCGTGTTCAATTTCGCGGCCCTGCGGGTGTAGAATACATGTGAGAGTCTTCGCAGCGGGTAACACGACTGGGTCACTTCAAACTCGGGGATATCCATAATGGCCGATAGCGCGAATCTCGTCACGCTGACCGACGACAACTTCACGGAACAGATCGAGGACTACGACGGCCTTTCGATGGTCGACTTCTGGGCTGCCTGGTGCGGCCCCTGCAGGATCGTCGCTCCCTTCGTCAGCGAGCTTGCCGACGACTTCGCGGGGCGCGTGCGGGTAGGCAAGCTGGACGTGGACGCGAACATGTCCACGTCGATGCGCTTCGGGGTCCGCTCGATTCCGACCATCCTCTTCTTCAAGGGGGGGGAGCACGTGGACACGGTCATCGGCGCGGTGCCGAAGGCGCAGCTGCAGCAGAAGATCGAGCAGCACCTGTAGGCGGGCTCGCCAGGCGTGAGCCCGGGCACGCTCTACGTCGTGGCCACGCCGATCGGCAACCTGGCCGACCTTTCGGCGCGCGCCCGCGACGTCTTGGGTGCGGCCGACCATATCCTTGCCGAGGACACGCGGCGCGCACGGGTGCTGCTGTCGCACATCGGCGTGGCCACGAGGCCCGTCTCGCTCCACGCCCACAACGAGGCCGGCCGGGTGGCGCTGGCGCGGCGCTGGCTGAGGGCGGGCGAGGATGTCGCGATGGTCTCGGACGCCGGCACACCGCTGCTCTCCGATCCGGGAGAGCGCCTGGTCGGGGCCGTGATCGAAATGGGCGGAGATGTCGTGCCGATTCCCGGTCCTTCGGCGATACTCGCGGCACTGGCGGTGTCGGGTCTACCTTGTGTGCCGTTCACCTTCGTGGGATTCCCGCCTCGCAAGGCGGGACGGCGGGCCCGAGCGCTGGAGCGGATCATCGACGCCACAGAGACCACAGTGCTGTTCGAGTCTCCCTCGCGCCTGGTCGGCCTGCTCGACGAGTTGGCGGCGCGGATGGGGGAGTCGGGTACGGAGGAGGCCGGCTCGCGGATGTCCACTGCGCCCCGGGCGGTGCGCCGCGTCGCGGTCTGCCGCGAGATGACCAAGGTGCACGAGGAGGTGTTCCGGGGCTCCGCCGCCGAGTGCGCCGCCCACTACCGGGAGAACCCGCCACGCGGCGAGGTGACGGTGGTGGTGGAGGGGCGGCCCCGGCGGGGAGGGGAAGCGACGGCGGCCGAACTGGAGGCGCTGGCCGCGGAGGCGCTGGCTGCAGGGCTGGCTCCGACCGCCGCCGCGCGCGAGGTGGCGGTGCGGTCGGGGGTCGCGCGAGGCGTGGCCTACGAAGCCGTGCAGAGGGCCAGGGCTGGTCGGCGGGCCGGCGAGGAGGGACCGGAGTGAGCGCAAGAGCCGGTGCGGCGCTGCTCGCCGTCGCCGTCGCCGCGACCGCCGAGGTCGCCCTCGCCCAGGGCAGCGGTCCGGTCACCATTGCGCGCCTTCAGTACGAAGGCGGAGGGGACTGGTACGCCAACCCGTCCTCGCTGCCCAACCTTCTGACCGAGATCGAGGCCAGGACCGGCATTCCCACCGCCGAAAGGGAGGTGGCCATCCGGCCCGGCGATCCGGCACTGCGGGACTATCCGTTCCTCTATATGACCGGTCACGGCGATGTCCGCTTCACTCCCGACGAACGCCTCGCGCTGCGCCGCTACCTCCTCGAGGGGGGCTTCCTGCACGCCGATGACAACTACGGGCTCGACGAGTCCTTCCGGCAGGAGATGGGCCGCATCTTCCCTGACAGGGAGCTTGTCGAGCTTCCGCCGGAGCACCCGATCTTCCGCTCCCCCTATGAATTCCCCGACGGCGTCCCCAAAATCCACGAGCACGACGGCGCGCCTCCCCGGGCATTCGGTATATTCCATCAGGGGCGGCTTGTCGTGGTCTACACCTACGAGACGGATCTGGGCGACGGCTGGGAGGACCCCGACGTGCACGAGGACCCGCCCGAGGTCAGAGAGGACGCGCTTAGGATGGGCGTGAACATATTCCTTTACGCGCTGATGCAGAGCGCTTCGTGAGCGCGGCCGAGCGGATCCGCCGCGCCGTCCGGGGTGTTCGCGACTACCTCGCGCGGTCGCTGGGGTTCACGGTCGCGGCGTGGTGCGCCGTTGCCGCTCTGGGCCTGCTCATGCTGGCGCCGGCGTTTGCGGGGGGTGAAGGATGGAGCGCCGGCAGCCCGGGTCCCATCCTGATTGTGGTGATACTCCTCGCGGTCGTGCCTGCGGGAGTGTGGTATTGGCGGCGGCTGGGACGTCGCCGGTGCGCCGAGCACCGTGTCACGCGGGCGATGGACGGCACGGCCGGGCTGGACGAGGGTTCCGTGCTGGGTGGGTTGGAGCTGTCGCGGTTCGCACCCCCCGGGACGTCGCCCGGGCTGCGGGAGCTGGCGCTGGAACAGGTGGGGAGCCGCCTCTCCGGAGCCGGGGACCCCAGGAAGCTCTCCGGCGAGCTCGGCAAACAGGTGGCGAGCGACCTGCGGCGGGGCCTGACGGCGGTTCTCGCGGCGGCCGGGGCGGTGCTGGTCGTGCTCCTGCTGGCGCCCACGCGCACGCTCGGCGCCTGGGGCGGGCTGCTGCACCCGCTGGCCGTCCTGGTCGAGCCGGTGCTCCCTGCGATCAGCGTGGAGCCGGGCACGGTGGAGGTGGCGCGGGGGGCGGTCGTGGAGGTGTCGGCCCACGCACCGTTGCGCGACAGCGTGGTGCTGCGCTGGGACGTGACCGGGCAGGTCACGCGGACGAGCACGATCGCGCTGGTCGACGGATCCGGCTCGGCGGCGCTGCCGCCGGTGGGGGCCGCGACACGCTACTGGATAGAAGCGCCGGACGGGGCCCGCAGCGAGGTGCACACCCTCACTCCCGTCGATCCGCTCTTCGTCAGCACGCTGACGGTCGAGGTGACGCATCCCCCGCACACGGGGCTGCCGCCCGCAGAGTACCAGAACGAGATCCCCGCGCTGGCGATCCCGGCGGGTACGCACCTGCGGATGCGCGGGCAGGGGAGCCGCGGAATCGGGATGGGCGCGCTGCTGGACGAGGAGGGGGACCCGGTGACGGCGCTGGAGATACAGGGTGCCAGCTTCGAGGGCAGCTGGGTGCCGGGACGCAGCGGCACCTATGCCTGGGCGTTCGCCGACCAGGGCGGGGGTGACGCGGCCGTGGCGCCGGAGCCCCTGGTGATCGACCTCATACCCGACCAGCCGCCCGCGGTGGAGATCGTCTACCCCGGAGCCGACACCATCATGCCGATCGACCTGCGCCAGCCGCTCGTCATCCAGACCCAGGACGACTACGGTATCGCCCGCGTGGACATCGTGGTCCGGCGTGTCAGCTCGTTCGGAGAGTCCGGGGAGCCGGTGGTGCACGGGGTGGAACTGGGTGGGTCCGCGGGGGCGATCGTTCGTCCGATCCTCGACGTGTCGTCATGGGACCTGTCGCCGGGCGACACGATCCGGTACCTGGCCCGCGCGGTCGACAACCACCCGTCGCAGCAGATGCGCGAGAGCGCGGAGTATGCGCTCTGGATCGGAGGCGCGACGGAACTCGGACGCGTCGCCGAGGAGGAGCTGAGCCGCGCGGCCGAGGCGGTGGAGGAGCTTGCCGAGGAGGCGCGCCAGGCCGAGGAGGAGGCGCGCGACCTGCAGGCGCGGGCGGAGGCGGAAGGCGAGCGCAACCGCAACCGCCAGGAGCAGGCCGACTTCGCGGACCGGGAGGAGATCGCGCAGGCCCTCCAGCGGCAGGAAGAGATGATGCAGGCGGTGGACTCGCTGCAGCGGGAACTGGCCGAACTGCGCGAGGCGCTGAAGGACGCCGGGCTCGCCGACCCTGACATGGAGCAGACGATCGAGGACCTGGAGCAGCTCCTCGACCAGGTCGCTCCCGAGGACCAGGAGGACGCCCTCTCCGAACTCGAGGACCAGCTCGCCGGGATGGATCCCGAGGAGCTTCGCGAGGCGCTGGAACAGATGGCGCTCGACCAGGAGCGGATGCGGCAGCGCCTGGAGGACTCGCTGGAGCAGTTCCGTGACGCCGCCATCGAACAGGACTTCCGCGCAACCGAAAGGGAGGCGCAGGAGCTGGCCGAAGAGCAGGAAATCCTCGCAAGTGCGATGATGGAGGGCGGCGACGAGGAGCTGCGGGCCGAGCAGCAGGCCGCGCTGGAGGCGCAGGCGCAGGAACTCCAGGAACACCTCGAGGAACTGCAGCAGCGGCTCGCCGAGGCCGGCGAGATGGATGCGGGAGCCGGGGTGCAGGAAGCACGGCACCAGTTGTCGCAGGCCCGTCAGCAGATGCAGCAGGCCTCGCAGATGATGCAGCAGGGCCAGCAGCAGGACGCCGGCCAGCAGGCGCAACAGGCCGCGGGCGACCTGTCGGAGGTCTCGCAGCAGCTTGGCCAGGCGCAGATGCAGATGCAGATGCAGCAGATGGAGGCCATCCGAACGGCGCTTGGCCAGACCGCCTCCGATGCGCTCGCGCTTGCCCGCCGTCAGTCGGAACTGCGCATCGAAATGCAGGGCGCGAGCGCCGCGGAGCTGGCCGGGATGAGGGCGGACGAGGCTGCGATCGCGCAGGGGATCCGCAACCTCGCGGAGAACTACGCCGAGGACACCGAGATGATGGCCCCTGGGGCCAGGGACCTGCTCACGGCGGTCGGCGAGGCGATGGAGCAACTCGACGCGACGATCACGGCGATGGAGAACCCGCGCTCTCAGGGCCCCTCGCCGATGGCCGAGGCGGAGCAGGTGGTGCGCACCCTGAACGAGGTCGCGGAGATGGCCATGACCTCCGGCCAGCAGGGGCAGGCCCAGGGCTCGGCGTCGGCGTCGGAACAGATGATGCAGCAGCTCCAGCAGCTCGCCCAGCAACAGGGCGAGATCATGCAGGACGCGTCTTCGCTCACCCCGATGCGGCTGGGCCAGGAGACGATGCAGGAACAGATCGAGGAGGTGGCGGGCCGCCAGGAGGAAGTGGCGGAGGAACTGGGCGAGATGTCGGAAGACGGCGCAGAGGAAGCCGATCCGCTGGGCGACCTCTCCGCTTTCGCCGAGGAAGCGCGGCGCCTGGCCGAGGCGTTGGCCCAGGGCCGGCTCGATCCCGAGGTGCTGCGGCGCCAGGAGCAGCTCTTCCACCGGTTGCTCGATGCGGGCCGTACGCTGGAGCGCGACGAGGAGTCGGAAGAGCGTGAATCGGAGCAGCCCGGCGATTTCACCCGTGAAGGCGTGCGGGCCCTGAGCGCGGACGACCTGGATGTGCTGCGTTTCGAGCTCCCGGCCGCGGCCCGCTTGCGCGCTCTTCCCCCCGCGCAGCGTGCGCTGGTGCTCCGTTACTTCGAACGGCTCAACACCGGGAACCCGGGACCGGTCGGCGGAGAGCGGCGGTGATCCGGCGGGTTTTCGCGCCCGTCGTGATGTCGTTCGTCCTCACAGCGGCTGCCGTACCGCTTGGTGCGTTTCAATCCCGGCCCGATCCGCGGCTCGAGAACCGGATGCTCCGGCAGGCATCGGGACAGGAGGCGCGCGGCGAACTGAAAGAGGCCGAAGCCACGCTGCGAGAGCTTCTCAGGCTTCAACCCGCGTCATCGTCGGCGGTCTTCTCTCTGGACAGGATCTTCCGGGCCGGTGGCCGATTGCCCGAATTGCTCCCGGTGCTGGACACCTTCCTTGGCCTGAACCCCTCGGCGAGCCGCGTCTGGGCGCTGAAGATCGAGGTGCTCGTCGAGACCGGGGCCGGCTCGGAGCTCGAGGAGGCCGTGCGTGAGTGGAGCGATGCCGAGCCGGCTTCCTCCGACCCGTACCTGGAGGGCGCCAGGGCGTTCCACGATGCACTGGGCCCCGGCAGGGCGGCCGAGCTGCTCGAGACGGGGCTGGAGGCGCACGGCGAGCTTCCGCAGCTGCTGATAGAGCTGGGGGATCTGCATGTGGCGGCCGGCAACCTCGAGGACGGGGCTGCGGCGTGGGCACGCGCCCTTGGGCGCGACCGGGCGCGGCGCGGCGCGATCTTTCGCCGCATCGAGGATCTTGGAAGCGAGACCGGCGAGGCCGCGGCTCTGATCGTCGCCGCGCTCGGCACCGAGCCGACGACGGTGTCCCGACTCGAAGCCGGCGCCGAACTCGCGCTGCGCGCCGATCTCGGCGACGCAGCCGTCGCTCTGATGCAGGCCGCGCTCGAGAAGCTCGACGACCGCGAGTCCCGCGGATTCCTCAACGGGTTCGCCCGCAAGGCCGAGGACCTCGGGCGAGACGGGAGCGCGCTCTGGGCCTACGGGAAGCTCCGCGAAATCACCGACGACCCCGGCGAGGCGCGGGCGACCGACGAGCGGCTGGCCGAGGCGGCGCTGGCCGCGGGCGACACCACCGCCGCGCTCGAGGCCATGCGCAGGGTGACGCTGTCGTATGCGGGTGGTTCGACGGGCAGGCGCACCGCGTGGACCGAAGAACTCCACGTCCATGTCGCGTCGCAGGACGCCGAAGGGGCGATGGCGGCGGTCGCCGACTACCGGGAGGAGTTCCCGGAATCGCCGGACCTGGACGAGCTGTCGGCCACGCTGGCGTCGCGCCTCCTGGGCCGCGGTATGCGCACGGAGGCGATGGAGGTATTGAGCGGCATCGAAGGTCCCGGTGCGGCGCTGGAGCGGGCCTTCCTCCTGCTGGAGGGCGGCGCGTTCCCGGAGGGGATCGCCTCCCTGCAGGCGTCCCTGCCCGAACTGGAGCCCACCGACGCGACCGAGATGCTGGAGCTGACTCTTGCGCTGAGCGAACTCACCCCGCCGGGCGGCCAGCTCTTCGCCGAAGTTGCGATCGCAAAGCACCGCGGCCACCCGGAGCGGGGGGTGCTCGCCGTCGACGAGCGCATCGACGCGGTGCCTGCACCCGACCGGCCCCCCATCCTCGCACTGGGGGCCCGTGCGGCGGACCAGGCCGGCCTCGCAGACATCGCCGTGACCTTCCGTCGCCGCATCGTTGCCGAACACGGAGAAGCCCGAGAGTTTCCCGAGGCGGCGCTGCGTCTCGCCCTCGCGGTCGCCGCCCAGCCGGGTGGCCGCGACGAAGCGGTACGCATTCTGGAGGCGCTGATCGTCAGCCGTCCCGACAGCCCGGTGGTACCGGGGGCGCGCCGCGAGCTGAGAAGGATTCAGGAAAGGGGTTCAGCATGACACTCATTTCATCGGTCCGGGCATTCTGTACCGTGGCCGCGCTGTGCACGGCCGCCCTGGCTTCGTTCGAAACCGTCGCCGGGCAGATGCTGCTCGTCCCCATGGACCGCGCCCAGGCCAACCACCTCAAGGCGTACGGACTCACCTACTGGGTGCTGGAACAGGACGGCCGCGCCGAGTGGCTGCTCAACTTCCAGGGCGGCGCGTTCCTGCTCCCCGACACCGAGGGGACGCGGCGCAAGGCGGCGCTCATGGGCGTCACCATACAGCCCGTCGGCGTGGCCGACGAAGCCAGGATCCGCGGGATCATCGCGCAGTCCAACATGGAATCGGTGGTGCTTGAGAAGGCGACCGAGATTGCCATCTACACGCCCCCCAACAGCGCGCCGTGGGACGACGCGGTGACGATGGCGCTCGAGTACGCCGAAATCCCCTACGACAAGGTGTGGGACGACCAGGTGGTAGGCGGTGAGCTGGAGGACTACGAGTGGCTTCACCTCCATCACGAGGACTTCACCGGACAGTACTCCAAGTTCTACATCACCTATGCGGGAGCCCCCTGGCTGGAGGAGGAGGTGGCCCGCAACGAGGAGGCGGCCCAGTCGCTGGGATTCGCGAATGTGCCCGCGCTCAAGAAGGCCGTGAGCCGCGGTATCCGCGAGTTCGTCGAGAATGGCGGCTTCCTCTTCGCGATGTGCTCGGCACCGGAAACTCTCGAACTGGCGCTTGCGGCCGGATCGGTCGACATTGCCGCGGCGTACTCGGACGGCACGCCGCCGGATCCGGACGCGGGCTCGAAGGTGGACTGGGGACTGTCGATGGCCTTCCAGGACGCCGAGATACAGGTCGCCCCATCGGTGAACTCGTTTTCGGACATCGACGGCCACCAGGTCAACACCCCATGGCGCAAGGAGCTGGGCGCGTTCACCCTCTTCGACTTCTCGGCCAAGTTCGACCCGGTCCCGGCGATGCTCACGCAGAATCACGAATCGGTGCTGCCGGACTTCTACGGGCTGACGACCTCCTTCGCCATCGACCGCCTGAAGCCCGGCGTGGTCAAGCTCGGGATCGAGGGGGGCTGGGCGAAGTACATCCACGGGAACCTCGGAGAGGGCACCTGGACCTACTACGGCGGCCACGATCCCGAAGACCCCGAGCACCAGATCGGCGATCCCCCCACCGACCTCGAACTGCATCCCAACTCTCCGGGATACCGGCTCATCCTCAATAACGTCCTGTTCCCCGCGGCGAAGAAGAAGACGCTGAAGACGTGACGTCGCTCCCCCTTCGGCTTGCGCCGGAGGCTGCCCGCGTCATCCGTGACGAAGTGACAAGGGCCGGGGGCCGCGAGGTCTCCTTTCTCGCCGAAGTGACCCGTTCCCGGGTGATCGTCAGCCCGCGGGCGGTGGCGCGGGGCAACCGGTCCGCCGTGCTCGCGGTGGCCAGGGACGCGCGCGAGGGCTCGGTGATGATCCACAATCATCCCTCGGGGCTCCTTGAGCCGTCCGACGCGGATCTCGCGGTCGCCGCCAGCGTCTACGACCGCGGAATCGGCACCGCGATCGTCACCAACGCGGCGGACCGGATCTACGTGGTGGTGGAGCCTCCGGAGCCGCGCACCGTCGAGCCGCTGGAACCGAACGAGCTCTCCGGTCTGCTCGGCTCGGACGGGCCGATGGCGGCGATGAAGGGGTACGAGGACCGGCGGGGCCAGCGCAGCATGCTCCGGTTCGTGGCCGAGAGGTTCAACGAGGGCGGGATCGGGCTGGTCGAGGCGGGTACCGGAACGGGCAAATCGCTCGCCTACCTGCTGCCGGCGGCACGCTGGGCGGTCATGAACGGCGAGCGCGCGATCGTATCCACGAACACCATCAACCTCCAGGAGCAGCTCGTCCGCAAGGATCTGGAGATCGTCGCCGACATCATCGGTGAGCGGCTCAAGTGGGCGCTGATCAAGGGAAGGGGCAACTACATCTCCATTCGCCGCGCCCGGCTGGCGGCGGAGTCGGCGGCGAGCCTCTTTCCCGACGACCGCTCCGAAGAGTTGCAGGCGCTTGTCGAGTGGGCCGACAGCAGCGACGACGGATCGCGCGCCGATCTGCCCCTGGTGCCCGGGCGGGAAGTCTGGGAGGAGGTGCGCAGCGAGACGGATGCCTGTCTGCGCGCCAAGTGCCCCTTCTTCCAGCAGTGCCACTACCAGCGGGCACGGCGAGCCGGGGCGTCGGCCGACGTGGTCATCGTGAACCACGCACTCTTCTTCTCCGACCTGTCCATCCGGATCGCGACCGAGAACTTCACCGACGGTGCCGTCCTGCCCCCGTACAAGCGCGTGATCTTCGACGAGGCGCACCACCTCGAGGACGCCGCCACCCCCCGGCTCGGCGTCGAGACCACGCGCCTCGCGATGTACCGCGCCCTGGCCCGCCTCGACCGGGGCGGCAAGGGGATCCTCGCCTCAGTCGAGGAGATACTGAAGGCTGCCCGGACGTCGATATCGGCCCGGCACCTGCTGAAGCGGATCCAGCGCCGCACGCGGCCCCTCGCCGGCCGCCTGCGGGAAGCCTTCGACGACTTTTTCGACCTCGTCGAGCCCTGGGCCGACACCCACGCCGACGGGGGCAGCCTCCGCCTCGGTCGGCCGAAGCGCCCCGACGCCCCTGCGACGCCCGAACCCGCCGCCGACCCCGCGGTCTCCGAAGCGCTGGAGACCACGCTTCTGCAGCTCGGCGACCTCCAGCGAGAGCTCGAGAGGCTGATCGAGCGCCTGGGCGAGGACAAGGGCGAGGACATCGGTTCCGAGCTCCAGGGACGCCTGCTCGACCTGCGCTCCTGCCGCAACCGCCTGGGCCGCGCCGAACGCGCGCTGCGGCTCTGTCTCCTCCCCGAGAACGGACGGGTCCCAATGGTGCGCTGGCTCGAAATGCGCCGCGCGGGACCGCGCAGGGTGAACAACCTCGCCTTCCTCGCGGCGCCCGTCGACCTGGGTCCGGTCCTCGCCGAGCACCTCTTCGGCAACATCGAGACCGGCGTCCTGACCTCGGCGACCATGGCCGTCAACGGCGATTTCACCTATCTGCGCCGCCGCCTCGGCCTCACCGCGGGCGCCGCCGTCCCCGAACACGACATGTTCCTCGACGCGGACCCCACCGACATCGGACGGTCCGGCATCACCCCGGAAGACATCGACGTTGCCGAGTCGGTCGTCGGCTCCCCGTTCGACCACGCCGGGCAGAGCTGCCTGATCGTACCCACCGGTCTGCCACGCCCGGGCGGTGCGGCTTCCTCTTCCGCGTACAACGAAGCCACCGCCAACATCATCCACGAGGTGGCCGGGATCACCAACGGCGGTCTCTTCGCCCTGTTCACCTCGTTCTCCGCGCTGAATGCCGTGGCCAGGAACCTGCGTCGAAGGGGTGCCGAGGCACGCTGGCCTCTCTTCGTGCAGGGTGAATCGGACCGGTCGAAGCTGCTCAGCGCCTTCACTCGCTCGGGATCCGCCTTGCTGCTCGGCACCTCGTCGTTCTGGGAGGGCGTGGATGTTCCGGGGTGGCCGCTGCGTGCGCTCGTGATCCAGAAGCTGCCTTTCCGCGTGCCGACCGAGCCCATAACCGAGGCTCGGGTCGAGGCCATGACTGCGCGCGGAGAAAACCCCTTCTGGGGACTCATGGTGCCCGATGCGGCGGTGCGGCTGAAGCAGGGAATCGGGCGTCTCATCCGCACGCGGACCGACAGGGGCGCCGTGCTGCTCCTCGACGACCGGCTGCTCACCCGGCGCTACGGGCGCGTCATCCGCGAGGCGCTGCCCACGATGCCGCTCGTCAGGGGACCCTGGGAAGTGGTTCGGGACAGGGTGGCCGAGTTCTATCGCTGAGCGGCGGGTCTCGGCCGTCTTGCTCCCGGACACGGGCTCGGTAGATTCGTAATGGCCAGGCGCGCCCAAGTGTCCCCTAGTCTAGTTTCGTCCCGCCCGGCCCGGATCATCCTCCAACCCTGGTGAACACGATGAAGAAGGCTCTCGGGTTTCTCGCTGGATTCTTCCTCCTGGCGCTGGCCGCGCGCGCCTTCCAGACCGCATGGATCGGCTGGACGGGGGGCCACGGCGATGTCGGCTTCTGGTGGACGGTCATCAGCTGCTTCCTGGGCGTCGCGGGCACGGGCGCGGTCATCGGCACCGCGATTCACACCCGGCCCACCGACCAGTAAGACCATGGCCGACAAACCCGGCAACTCCGGATCGGCGATGAACGCCCGGCCGGGCAAGATCGTCTGCGTGGGGCGAAACTACGCCGACCACGCAGCGGAGTTGGGTGGCACCGTGCCGGATGAACCTCTGATCTTTCTCAAGCCGCCGTCGTCGGTGATCGGCGCGGGCGATCCCATCCGGCGCCCACCCGACGTGGGACGCGTCGACTACGAGGGCGAGATCGGCTTGGTGATCTCGCGGCGCTGCAGGAGGGTGTCGGAGGCCGATGCCTGGGGACACGTGGGAGGAGTCGTGGCGGTCAACGACGTGACCGCGCGCGACCTCCAGCGCAAGGACAGCCAGTGGACCCGCGCCAAGGGACTCGATACCTTCTGCCCGGTGGGCAACGTTGTCTCCGCAGGGCAAGTCGAACCTGACAAGCTGGCGGTGACCACCCGGGTCAACGGCGAAGTGCGGCAGCAGGCTGGCGCGGAGCAGATGGTATTCTCGCTGCGCCACTTGCTGAGCTACATCTCGCACGTCATGACTCTCGAACCGGGGGACCTCGTTGCCACGGGGACGCCCGAGGGGGTGGGCCCTCTGTCGGCCGGAGATGTGGTCGAGGTGTCGCTCTCGTGCGGCTCCTCGGTGAGCAACCCGGTCGAAGGAGGCGACGCCCTGGCGCCAGCGCGATGAATGCCGCGGGCCGGTGGCCTTAACAGGTAGTCACATGATGCGACAGGGAGCACAGCAGCTCGGGACGCCCGGAGTCGGCGACCGCCGCCGGCCGAGCCGTCGGCCCCTGTACGCCGGTCTGGCCTTCTCCGCTCTGGCCCATTTGCTCCTGGTCGTGCTCTACCCGTTCCTGGGCGGGCCTCGTCCCGAGCAGGCGGGGGTTCTGGTCGTGCCCGCCGTGCGTGAGGTCGCGGGGATGCGCACCGTGCAGATTGTCGAAATCCCGGACGCCGAGGTGGGAGATCCCAGTGATCCGGTGGAGATCGAAGACCCGGACCAGCCCGATGTCGACGCGGAAGCGCCCGTTTTTGAGGAGGAGTTCGAAGTCTACATCCCGGGCCGGTATCCTTCCCCCGGTGAGCGGCTGCGCATCGGCGAGGGAGACCCGAGGCTGTGGCAGCCGCTCGATCCGGAGCTCCTGGCGCCCACTCCGCACGAGCTGCTGGAACTCCGGCTTGCGGCTGCGATCGAGGCGGCGAACGACTCGGCCTTCGCCGAAGCCGAACGGCTGGCCACGGCCACGGACTGGACCCACACGGACGCCGAAGGGAAGCGGTGGGGAATCTCACCGGGCAGGATCCACCTGGGCGACACCGAGATTCCGTTGCCCTTCGGTTTCGGGCCACCGCCCGACTACAACGGCGACCAGGCCGACTGGGCGTTCCGGATGGCGGACATCGACCGCGCCGCCGGAGGCCTGGCGGTGAGGATGAGCTGGAAGGAACGGATGGAAGTCATGCGCCGCCGGCGCGAGGCCCGGCGGGCGGCGGAGGAGGCCGAGAGGGAGAAGGCGCCTCCGGTAGTCAGGCCCGATACGACCGGCGCGTCCCGACGGCGATAGAACCTCCGTTGACTCCGCAACGCCCCGGGGCAAGGGAACTGCCCAAGACCTTCGATCCGCGCGCCGTGGAGTCCCGTATCCTCCGCATGTGGGAGGACGGCGGCTACTTCGGCGCAGCGTCCGACGCGGTGGAGCAGGGGGGGCACCCCTATGTGATCGTGATCCCGCCGCCGAACGTGACGGCGGTGCTGCACATGGGGCACGGCCTCAACAACACGATCCAGGACGTGCTCATTCGGTGGCGCCGCATGCAGGGGCGCGTCGCGCTCTGGGTGCCGGGGACCGACCACGCGGGCATCGCGACCCAGAACGTGGTGGAGAAGCGCCTCGCCGCCGAGGGAAAGACAAGGCACGACCTGGGTCGGGAAGCCTTCGTCGAGCGCGTGTGGGAGCACGTGCGCGATACCGGAGGCCGGATCCTCGGACAGCTCAAGGCGATCGGCTGCAGCTGCGACTGGGACCGCACCCGGTTCACCCTCGACGAGGGGCTGTCGCGCGCCGTGCGCGAGATCTTCGTGCGCCTCTACGAGGACGGGCTGATCTACCGCGGCGAGTACATCATCAACTGGTGCCCGCGCTGTCTCACCGCGCTCTCCAACGAGGAGGCCGAGGGCGCCGAGGCGCGCGGGTCGCTCTGGCACCTTCGCTACCCTTTCGCGGCCGGGCACGAATCCGCGGCCGCCGAAGCGCGCGCGGCCGGCGCCACCGCGATCGACCGTCTCCCCGACGGACGCTGGTACCTTACGGTGTCGACCACGCGCCCCGAGACCATGCTGGGCGACACCGGCGTCGCGGTCAGCCCGTCGGACCCCCGCTACGGCTCCCTGGTCGGCGCGTCGGTCGAAGTCCCGCTCACCGGCCGCACCATCCCCGTGGTCGCGGACCGGCACGTCGACGCCGAATTCGGCACAGGCCTCGTCAAGGTGACGCCGGCCCACGACCCCAACGACTTCGACATCGCGTCGCGCACGGGCCTCGAGGTCCTCAACGTCATGACCGAGCGCGCCGTCATGAACGAGAACGCACCAGACCCCTTCCAGGGCCTCACACGGGAAGAGGCGCGCACGGCGGTGGCGGCCGCGCTCGACAGCGAAGGCCTCCTGGCCGGGCGCGACGACCACGAGCACGCCGTCCCTCGCTGCTACCGTTGCGACACCGTGGTCGAGCCCCGCCTGAGCGAGCAGTGGTTCGTGCGCATGGAACCGCTCGCCCGCCCGGCGCTGCAGGCGTCTCGCGACGGCACCGTTACCTTCGTGCCCGACCGCTGGACCCGCGTCTACGAACACTGGATGGACAACATCCGCGACTGGTGCATCTCGCGGCAGCTCTGGTGGGGACACCGCATCCCGGTGTGGTACTGCTCGGCCTGCGGTGCGACGACGGCGTGCCGCGAGGACCCCGACGCCTGCGCCGAGTGCGGGTCCGCCGCGCTGGAACAGGACGCGGACGTGCTGGACACCTGGTTCTCCTCGTGGCTCTGGCCGTTCTCGGTCTTCGGATGGCCCGAGGAGACGCCGGACCTGAAGGCGTTCTACCCCGGACACACGCTCTCGACCGCGCCCGAGATCCTCTTCTTCTGGGTCGCGCGCATGATCATGTCGGGGTATCACGCGATGGGCGCCGAGCCCTTCCGCCGAGTGTACCTGCACGGCACCGTGCGCGACATCCAGGGCCGCAAGATGTCCAAGTCGCTCGGCAACGGGATCGATCCGCTCGAGGTGGTGCAGCTCTACGGCGCCGACGCGCTGCGCTTCACACTCATCGCCAACGCCGGGGTGGGCGCCGACATCCGCCTGGACCACGAGGACCTCGAAGCCGCGTTCTCCCCCGGGCGCAACTTCGTCAACAAGCTCTGGAATGCCGGGCGCTTCGCTCTCATGAGCCTCGGAGACGATCCGGTCCCGCCGCTCGCCGACGTGCAGGACGACCTCGCCCTCGAGGACCGCTGGATCCTCTCGCGCCGGCAGTTCGCAGTTAGGCGCGCGAGCGAGGAACTCCAGGCCTTCCGCATCCACGGCGCCGCCGAGGTGCTGCGCGACTTCTTCCGCGGCGAATTCGCCGACTGGTACCTGGAGTCCGTCAAGCACCGGCTGCGCCCCGGCGGGCCTGGACGCGACGCCGCCCGCGCGGTCCTGGTGCACGTCCTCGACACGGTCTGCCGGTTGCTGCACCCCATGGTGCCCTTCGTCACGGAGGAACTCTGGCGCCTCCTGCCCGGCTCCGGCGATCGCGACGGCCCCTGTATCGTCGCGCGGTGGCCCGAGCCGTGCGGCGAACTGGTCGACGCGGACGCCGAAGACCGCTTCGACCGGCTGCGTGATCTGGTTGTGAAGGTGAGGGCGATGAGGAAGGAGTACGGGGTCGGCGAGGGGCGCGAAGTCGTGCTGCATGCGTCCGGCGGCGAGGGGAGGCTCCCGCTCGACGGGCGGGGCGAGGTGCTGCGGCGGCTGGCGCGCATCGGACGCGTGGAGACCGCGCGGGCCGCACCCGGCACCATCGGTGCGAGCGCCGTGCTGCGCGACGGCACCGAACTCTTCATGCCTCTCGCGGATGTCATCGACCTGGAACGGGAGCGCGAGCGGCTGGTGCGTGAAACGGCGCGTCTACAGGGCCGGCTGCGCGGACTCGAGGCCAAGCTTGCCAACCAGAACTTCGTCACCCGTGCACCCCCGGCGGTCGTGGAGCGGGAGCGCGACAAACTCCAGACATGTAAAGTGCAGTTTACAAAACTACAAGAGAAGTTGACATCTCTGGAGGGACATGGGTCGTGATCCGGCGCTGTGTCCTGACGCTGCTGGTTCTGTCGGCCGCCTGCGCCCGGCCGGAGGCCCCCCCCGGCGGCCCCGAGGACCGGGTGCCTCCGGTGGTGATTGAAACGATCCCGGACACCTTCGCGGTCGTCGAGCCCGGCGTCCGTGAGTTCTTCTTCCGCTTCAACGAACGGATCAGCGAGCGTCCCTCCACCGGGCAGCTGAACAACGCCGTGGTGATCTCGCCGTCGCTCGGGGCCGCCCGCGTCCGCCACGGCCGTGACGGCATTACCATCGAAGCCCAGGAGGGACTTGCGCCGGGGCGCCTCTACCGGGTGACGGTGCTGCCGGTGATCAACGACATGTTCAGCAACACGCTGCGCGACCCGTTCGACCTGGTGCTTTCGACGGGAGGGGAGTTCGTTCCCAACGTCGTGGCCGGAATGGTCGAGGACAGGATCACCGGCCAGGCGGTGCCCGACGTCCGCGTCGAGGCGCGCTTCGGCGGTGAGGGCGACACGCTCACGCACTGGAACCTGACCGGCTCCGACGGGGTCTTCTCGATGCGTTACGTGCCTGGGCAACCGTTCCAGGTGATCGCATGGGAGGATCGCGACCGGGACGGGTCCGTGGGTGACTTCGAGCCCCAGTCGGCGATCTCGGCCGGCACGTTCGAGGGCTCGCCCGACACCACCTTCACGATCCTGACGCTGATCGAGCCCGACACGACGCCGGCGCGGCTGGCCCGCGTCGAGGTGCAGGATTCGGTCACCCTGAGCTTCGAGTTCGACGACTACCTCGAGCCGGCCATGCCGGGCGTCGTCTTCACCGGGCAGCTCGTGCTGGCTCGGCTCACCGACTCGGCGATGGTTGCCGCGGCGGGCGACAGTGCGGGCGCGGCGGTACCGGGGGACACGGCGACGATTGCGGAGCCCGAGGACACCGCGGCCGCGCAGGAGCCGCCACCGCCCGAGGCCCCGGGCGAGCCGGGCGACAGCGCCGAGGTGCCCGGCGACTCGCTCGATGTCGAGGCCGGCGACTCCGCACAGGTCGAGTTTGCCGACACGGTGACCGTGCCGCCGGGCAAGGACACGATCGTGATCCGTTTCTACCACGACCACGAATACGAACGGCGCAACCGGGAGGTGGCCGACTCGATCGCCCGGGCGGAAGAGCAGGCGATGATCGATTCGCTCGCGCAGATCGGCGAGTTGCCGCCCGCCCAGGAGGAAGAGGAACAGCCCGACACGGCCGAGGCACCTCTCGCACCCGTCGGCCTCTCCGGAGAGTTTCTACCCACTCAGACCCTGACCGGTGTTCTCGACGAGGCGCTGGCGAGGGGAGCGCCGTACGAGGCGTCGGTAGCCGGGGTGGTGAACCTCGGGGGTGTGCCGGGTGGTGGGGGCGCGGCCGTCGTGGTCTGGGAGCTGCCGCCGCCCGATACGGCAACGGCGGACAGTACGCTGGTCGCGGGTGATTCCCTTGCGGTGGGCGACTCGCTTGCCGTGGAGGACTCGCTGCAGGCCGGGGACTCGGCTCAGGTGGGCGATTCGGTGCAGGTCGACACCACGCAAGCAGGACCGGACACGACGCAGGCTCGACCGGACACGACGCAGGCCGGACCCGACACGACCACTGCCGGACCCGACACTACCCGAGTGGGACCCGACACGACCAAAGCCGCTCTTCCCCCCTTCGTTCACGAGTCGCGACCGCGCGGGATCCTGTCTCCGCCGGACCGCTCCCGACGGCGGCTGCTGGTGCGCGACGCGGGCGGGGAGCGCTGAGCAACGGTGGTCGCGCCCGACCCCCGCCGTTCGATCCCGGGCGTCGACCGCCTTCTGGAGCGTCCCTGGTGCCGTGACCTGATCCCGGCGCACGGCCGCAACTGGATCACCGGACGGGTGCGCGCCGTGCTCGACGAGATGCGGTCGGGACAGCGGCCGGTCCCCGACAGTGACGACGGGTTCGCCGCGTTGGTGCGCGCCGAGGTGGCCCGCGCCTCCGCGCCATCGCTCAAGCGGGTTGTCAACGCGACCGGCGTCGTACTTCACACCAACCTGGGCCGCGCTCCGCTCGCTGCCGAGGCGCGCCGCGCGATGACCGCGGCCGCCGGATATGGCAACGTCGAATTCGACCTGGACACCGGAGAGCGCGGATCGCGCTACGACCACTGCGTGGAGCTTGTGCGGGAAATCACCGGCGCCGACGACGCGGTGGTCGTCAACAACAACGCCGGTGCGGTCGCGCTCGCGCTGACGACCTTCGCCGCGGGGCGGGGGGTGGCGGTCTCCCACGGGGAGCTGGTCGAGATCGGGGGCGGGTTCCGTATCCCCGAGGTCGTGGAGGCGGCGGGGGCGCGGCTGGTGACGGTGGGCACGACAAACCGCACCCGCCCCGCAGACTACGCACGCGCGATCGAGCGCGGGGATGTCGCCGCGATCCTCAAAGTACACCGCTCCAACTTCTCGATCTCGGGTTTCACCGAGGAGACGGAACTGGCCGAACTCGTCGAACTGGGGGTCGCGCACGGCGTCCCGGTCATACACGACCTGGGCTCGGGGTTGCTGATGGACAGCGCGGCGCTCGGGCTGCCGTACGAACCGACGCCGGCCGAGAGCATCGCGGCCGGCGCGGATCTGGTGGCTTTCTCCGGCGACAAGCTGGTCGGAGGACCGCAGGCGGGGGTGCTGGCCGGGACGGGGAAGTGCGTGGCCCGGGCGAGGGGGCACCCGCTGTGCCGGGCGCTTCGCAGCGACAAGGTCACGCTGGCCGGACTCGAGGCGACGCTCTCGCTGTACCGGGATCCGGAACGTGCTCGAGAGCGCATCCCGGCGCTCCGCATGATCGGTACGCCGCGCGGGCGACTGGAACGCCGGGCCGAAGCCGTGCTCGCCGCGGTGGGGAGCAGGGGAGCCGGGCTGAGGCGCGCGCTCCGCGCGGAGGTGGTCGCCACCGATTCGCTTGTGGGCGGTGGCACCTTCCCCGACGCGCGGATCCCCAGCGCCGCGATCTCGCTGGGCGCAGGCGATGAGGCGGGGGAGTGGCTGGCCCGCCTGCGCGCCCACAAGCCTCCGGTGGTCGCGCGCCGGCGCAGGGGTCGCCTTTTCCTCGACCTGAGGACGATCGCGCCCGAGGAGGACTCGGTGGTTGCGGCTGCGCTCGCCGCTCTCGCTGCGTCGGTGTCCTGATGCGGCGCCGGGCCGTCTTCGCCGACCGCGACGGGACGATCATCGAGGACCGGTACTACGTCGCCGATCCGGCGGACGTCGCGCTGATCCCCGGGGCCACTGCGGCGCTCCGCAAGATGAGGGAGCTGGGGTTCGCGCTCGTGGTGGTGACCAATCAGTCGGGGATCGGCAGGGGGCTCTACACGCTGGCCGACTACCGCAGCGTGGCGGCCGAGACCGAGCGGCAGCTGGCCCGTGCGGGCATGGCCGTCGACGCGACGTACTTCTGCCCGGACGGCCCAGGCGGCGATCCCCGCAGGACCTGCCGCAAACCAAGCCCGGTGATGTATCGAAAAGCCGCCCGCGACCTCGAGCTGGAGCTCTCCAACTCCTACTTCATCGGTGACAAGCGCAGCGACGTGCTTCCGGCGCGAAAGCTCGGCGGGACGGGGATCCTCGTGCGCACGGGACACGGAGCGATGCACGCTGACGGCCTCGACGACGATTTCCGCGTTGTGGACGACCTGGCCGCGGCCGCGGAGCTGATCGGGCGTCTGGAGTCGGGCGGCGAGAGCCCGGGACGTTCGCCGGCGCCCTGACGGCCTCCGGCTCGTTGACCCCGTTTGGCGGCTCGAATAGCTTTTGTTTTCGGCTGTTGATCAGCCCCTGGTCAAGATATGGAAGTGCGGGATAGATGCGATGGAACTGACACTCACCCCCCAGGCGGCCAGCAAGGTCAAGGGCTTCCTCCAGGAGTTCGGTGAGAGCCCCGACGCCGGTTTGCGGGTCTCGGTGCTTCCCGGCGGATGCTCCGGTTTCCAGTACGGAGTGGATATAGACGCGGCGCCGGAGGGCGACGACGAGATTCTCGAGAGGTCTGGAATCCGGATCTTCGTGGACCCGTTCAGTGCGCAGTACCTGGAGGGGATCGAGATCGACTACGTGAGTTCGATGATGGGCTCGGGGTTTTCCTTCAGGAATCCGCAGGCCACCGGTGGTTGTGGCTGCGGCAGCTCGTTCACCGTCTAGCCGCGCCGGGTCGACGATCGAGATCCTTTCCTTCACCGGCGGCGCCTTCATGCAGAACACGGTGCTTGTGGTCTGCGCCGACGGGCGCTCCGGCGTCCTGATCGACCCGGGGGCCGCGACGCCGGATGCGCTTGCCGCCGCACGGGAACGCGGGCTCGAGGTGGTCGCGATTCTGCTGACGCACGCTCACCTCGACCACATCGAGGGAGTCGCGGTGGCAAAGAAGGCCACCGGCGCGCCCGTCCATCTTCACCCCGCGGAGCGCATCTACTACGACAACATCTGGGCCCAGGCGGCGGCTTTCGGCGTGCCGTTCGAGAAGCAGCCGCCACCGGACCTGGAGCTGGTGCCGGGCGATACGCTCACCTTCGGCGGATCGGGGTTCGAGGTCGTGTTCGCACCGGGCCACGCACCCGGGCACGTCGTTTTCGTCTCCACCGAAGAGCCCGTCGCGATCGTCGGAGACGTGGTCTTCCTCGGGTCCATCGGTCGGACCGACCTGCCCGGCGGCGACTACAGGACCCTTATCGATTCGATCCACCGGACCGTGCTGACGCTTCCTCCGGAAACGCGGCTCTACACGGGGCATGGCCCCGAGACCACCGTGGGGCACGAACAGCGCACCAACCCATTCCTGGTCCCCGTCTACGGGGGCGAACTGGTTTGACCGTCCCGTTCGCAGTTCTCGCGTCGGGATCCGGAACCAACATGCAGGCGCTGCTGGACCACGAGGGCGACGGGGCGGCCTACCGCATCGAGCTGCTCGTTACCGATCGGCCGTGCGTGGCCGAGGAGCGCGCGCGCGCGATGGGGCGGACCGTGTGCCGGATCGACTTCGATGACGATGCCGCAGGCGGTGAACTGTTGCTTCTCCTGGCGCGCCACCGGGCCGAGGGAGTTCTGCTGGCCGGCTTCCTCAAGCTCCTTCCGGCTGCGGTCTGCCGAGCCTACCGGGACAGGATCCTCAATATCCATCCGGCGCTGCTCCCGGCGTTCGGCGGCCAGGGAATGTACGGGCACCACGTGCACGAGGCGGTCCTTCGTTCCGGTGCGACGCTCTCCGGAGCCACGATCCACTTCGTGGACGAGCGCTACGACGAGGGCACGATCCTCGCGCAGTGGCCCGTGCCGGTGGGTCCCGGGGACAGCGCGGACACGCTGGCGGCGAGGGTGCTCGAGGTCGAGCACACGCTGTACCCCGCGGCGGCGGATGCGCTGGCGCGTGCGGTCCTGGACGGGTGGCCCGACGGGGGGGCGGCCCCGTCTTTTGCATGGTGCGCCGACGGTGGCGCGGCGCGCGGGGCAACGTTGCGAGAGGCGATCGTCGCCGGTTTCGGGGGTGGGCGTGGGGCCGCGTAGGGCGTTGCTGAGCGTGTGGGACAAGACGGGCGTCGTCATGCTCGGTCGGGCGCTGGCGAAGCAGGGTTGGGATATACTGTCGACCGGGGGGACGGCGCGGGTGCTGGCCGACGCCGGGGTTGCGGTAACCGAGGTCGCGGTCGTCACCGGGCACCCCGAGATGATGGACGGACGCGTGAAGACGCTGCATCCCGCAATCCACGCGGGACTGCTTGCGCGCCGCGAGCATCCGGACGACATGACCGAGCTTGAGCGGCAGGGGTACGGCCCCATCGACCTCGTCGCGGTCAACCTCTATCCATTCCGCGAAACGATTGCGGCGCCGGACGTTACGCCCGCGCTGGCCATGGAGAACGTCGACATCGGCGGTCCCACCCTGATCCGCGCCGCCGCCAAGAACCACCGTGACGTGTGGGTGGTGGTCGATCCCGACGACTACGAGGCGGTGCTGGAGGCCGTCTCTTCTGTGGAATCCACTCGAGGGGAGGGCGGATCGGTCGCGCTGAGGCGAAGACTCGCCGCCAGGGTATTCCGCGAGATGTCGAACTACGACCAGGCGATTGCAGGATACCTGGAAGGGTTGGGAGAGAGCGACGGCGTAGGCACGGAAACGGGCGTCGAAATGCCCGAACGGGTCACACTGGAACTGGAGAGACGCGACCTTCTGCGGTACGGCGAGAACCCCGGCCAGGACGCGGCTTTCTACGCGGCGGCGACACGCGGTGGCGATGGTATTGCAGGACTTGAACAATTGCATGGCAAGTCACTGTCGTACAATAATCTGCTCGATCTGGACGGTGCGTTGCTCAGCCTCGCGCCGTTTGCGTTTTCCGTCGACCCGGCGGTTTGTATCGTCAAACACACTACACCGTGTGGGCTCGCGGTGCGTCCCGCGCTGGCGGCGGCTTTTGAGCGGGCGCGGGCGACCGATCCCGTGTCGGCGTTCGGTTCGGTGATCGCGATGAATCGCCCCGTGGACCTCGAGACCGCCAAGGGGATCGGCGGAATGTTCGTGGAGTGCGTGGTTGCGCCCGGTTTCACCGACGAGGCGCTTGAAGTCCTGTCCGCGAAGAAGAACATTCGGCTTCTGCGTTTCGCGGATTCGGCCGACGCCCATCCGGCGGAGCCCGTCGGCGACAGCGGCTGGAGCACGCTGGACGAGCCCGTTCGCGCGGCTGCCCGCTTCCTGGCGCGTGCGGCGGGTCATGTGGGTGCACGGTCCTTCCGTTCGTTGTACGGTGGTGTGCTGTTCCAGTCGTTGCCGTATCCGCCGTTCTACGGGATCGGCTCTGCAGGGTGGAAGGTGGTGAGCGCGCGCCAGCCCACGGAGGCGGAGCAGCAGGATCTTTCTTTCGCGTGGGCCGCCGTCGCGGGGGTCAAGTCGAACGCGATTCTACTGGCGCGCGGGCGCGCGGCCGTCGGTATCGGAGCGGGGCAGATGAGCCGCGTGGATTCATCGCGCCTGGCCGTCCGGAAGGCCCACGAGGTGGGTCTGGAATCGGAGCTTGAAGGGTGCGCGCTCGCTTCGGACGCCTTTTTCCCGTTCCGCGACGGGGTCGATGCGGCTGCCGAGGCCGGCGTGCGGGCGATCGTCCAGCCGGGCGGCTCGATCCGCGACCCCGAGGTGATTGAGGCCGCCGACGAACACGGCATCGCGATGGTGTTCACCGGACGGAGGCTGTTCCGGCACTAGCCCGGCACCGACAGGGCGCCAGGAGCTTGAGCCCGCCCGTGCTCGACGCCATCTTTCGGCCTGGGAGGGATGGCAGAGCGGTTCAATGCACCGGTCTTGAAAACCGGCGTCCGAAAGGACACGTGGGTTCGAATCCCACTCCCTCCGCTGAGCGTCAGCGATTGGAGGGAAGGGGATTCGAACGGTGTCGAGCCGGAGGCGATTGCGCCTCTAGCGCACGCACGTCCGATCAACCAGGTACCGGTGAAGGTAGGGAACGCCCAAGTCGTCATACGTGGCACCCCAGACTTCCTGACGGCTCGCGAGGGCGATCGCGAGACGGGGATCCCAGGGAACCAGCGAACTGCGACCGTCCCCAATCTCTACTGTACCTTCCAGCGTTCCATCCGAACCGTAGATCTCCCACACATCGACACGGTCCCCACGCATCTCTCGTAGCAACCAGATAGTCCCATCCGCTCCGGCTACTACCTCCCTGACCGGAGGATGGTATTCCGGAACCCAGAACGCGCTGCGAGCCGCACTGCGTCGGCGCGAGCGCGCCGTTTCGCTCATGGGGACTCGCAAGGATGGGCTGATGTGATCCCCGACCACCATTGCCGCGAATTCGTCCGCAAGGCGGCTCTCCATCGCAGAAGTAACCTCGCGCGGTTCGTACTCGACCGCTCGATGCAAGAGTGTGTCTCCACCGATGGAGATCACCAGGATGTCAAACGAAGGCGGAGTTCCGTCTTCATTCACTTTCGCGACCTGCACCACTGCGGAACCGTCGGGCCTGAGTGCCGTCAGGTATTCGTTGAGTCCCTGTGTCGGCAGGTCCTTGAGCGGGTGTATGGCAAGCCACGGTCGACCGGGGTCCGCCTCATACTCTACGGCGTTGCTCGACCAATCGACGATCGCCAACGTGTCGATGACCTCTCCCGATCGTGATACGCGGCGTAGAGGGAGCGAGGTTGCGGTCAACCAGGCTCTCCAGTCAGTGATGCTGCGGCGCCCTGCGACCAATGTTCCGTCCGCCAGCATTCGGCCAGGCGTCAGGCGCGTTCCTTCCTCGGGCCTGGGCATGGTGAACTGTATGACCTCGTCCGGCACGCGTTCGCTCGTGGTGAACAGCTGGATACGCCTTCGGTCGGCTATCCAAAGAGTGTCTCCGATCCACCCCACTCCGGAGGCCGCGCCGGAGATGTCACCTGGTCCCTGTCCCGCCCGGCCGATCTCCCGTAGAAACTGGCCGTCGAGTGAGAAGACCTTGACTGCGGGCACCATGGCTTGGGCGACATAGAGGACGCTGTCAGGCCCTACCGCGAGATCGTTGATGTTTCCAATCAGGTCCCGGCTCTCTCGGGAGCCGATCCGCAGGACTTCTTCCAACGACCATGGCGTAAGACACGTGGTCTGCCCACGCAATGCAGCCGGCACGCAAAAGAGCAAAGCCAACAGCGAGGTCAGTATCCGCACGCACTCCTCCGATCACGTCCTTTCGAACTCGGCAAGCGCCTTGAAAGGAGCGCACCCGTGAATCTGGAATGACTCCCAGACCAAGGCAATTGGGCCGGTATAGTCGTTCGCAATCAGGGTGTCGCTGGCCGTTGACCATCACGCGGCAGACCTGGGCTATCCACCACGCGGAGCGTCCCCGAAATGCCCTGGGGTGCTCAATGCTTGCTGCCGGTGGGCAGCACCTGTAGGATCATGACACGCCAATGGATGGGTATAGGCAACGGTGACAATGAGTTACGATCACATCGATACCTTGTGGAATGGCTCGGAACCCCGTAGAGAACGACACTCCCTCCGCTGAGCGTCACGGACTTCTCCCGGAGGAACCCATGCGCCCGCCTCGAGCCCCCGGATTCGACCGAAGCCCCGGCAGTCCCACCCCCGTCATCATCCTTCCCCTCCTCGCCCTGGCACTCGCCTGCGCGGAAGCACCTGGCGCGAGCTTCGAGGACCTCGCCGAGGCGCACCTTCCCCAAATCGAGGGCAGCATTCAGGTCCCCGGTCTACAGGCCGCGGTCGAGGTGCTGCGCGATCCCTGGGGCGTGCCGCATATCTACGCATCCAACCTCGACGATCTCTTCTTCGCACAGGGCTTCGTACAGGCCCAGGACCGCCTCTGGCAGATGGAGATGTATCGGCGGGCCGGCGAAGGGCGGCTCTCCGAGGTGCTGGGCCCGGGCGCCCTCCAACACGACCGTGTCGCGCGCCTGCTCAAGTTCCGCGGGCCATTCGACGACGACGAGTACACCAGCTACCATCCGGAGGGCCGACGCATCCTGGAGGCTTTCGCGTCCGGGATCAACGCCTACATCGACCACGCCGCGGCGGCGGGAGAACTGCCCGTCGAGTTCCGGTTGACGGGGATCGAGCCCGAGCCCTGGACCGCCGAGACGCCGCTGCTGCGCATGCAGACCGCGATGCCCCTCGGGGACGTGCGCCGCGAGCTGCGGCTGGCCGAGCGGGTGGCCGAACTGGGAGCGGAGGAAGCCAACCGGCAGGCGAACCCCACTCCCTGGCGCGAACTTCAGGTGCCCGTGGGCGTCGACCTGTCGCTGATCCCGGATGAGGTGCTGGCTGGAGTGACCGGCTTCCGCAACGCGATGAGCAGTCCGCCCCTGGTCCCTCCCTACGACGGCTGGACGGGATCGGAGATGGCACTCAACCTGGGCGCGCGCGAGACTTCCCCCGGGAGCAACAACTGGGCGATTCACGGGAGCCGCACGGCGAGCGGCCACGCGATCGTGGCCAACGACCCGCACCGAGGGGTGACGAACCCGTCGCTCCGCTACGTCGTGCACCTGGACGCACCCGGCTGGACCGCCATCGGCTCGACCGAGCCGGTGCTCCCCGGGGTGGCCATCGGGCACAACGGACGCATCGCGTGGGGGCTCACGATCGTGGGTACCGACCAGTCGGACGTGTACGTCGAGCAGGTGAACCCGGACAACCCGAAGCAGGTGCGCTGGGGCGACGGCTGGGAAGAGGTGCGGACCATCACCGAGACCGTCCAGGTCAAGGACGGCGAGCCCGTGACCATGGAGCTGGAGTTCTCCCGCCACGGCCCGATCTTCCACCGTGACCCGGACAACAACCTCGCCTACGCCATGCGCTCGACCATGCACGAGCCCGGAACTACGGGATACCTCTCCGGGCTGCGGCTCAACGTGGTCTCCGACTGTGCCGGTTTCCTCGAGGAACTGCGCTACTGGCTGGCCCCCACCGAGAACATGATCTGCGGGGACGCGGACGGGAATATCGCCTGGCAGGCCGCGGCGCTCTCGCCGAGCCGCCCCAACTGGCACGGACGGCTGCCTGTGCCGGGGACCGGCGAATACGAGTGGAACGGCTTCCGCGACGACCTCCCCACCGAGTTCAACCCCGAGCGCGGCTGGGTGGGAACGGCCAACCACGACATCCATCCGCCCGGATACGATCCGCCGCTCTTCTTCAAGACCGCCGGCCCCTTCGCCCGCTTCGCGCGGGTGCAGGAGGTGCTGAACGCGGGCGGCGACTTCACGCTCGAGGACTCCCGGCTGCTCCAGCAGGACGCCTACTCGGCTCCGGCCGCACGCGACGCGGTGCTCTTTCGGGGATGGACGGCGAACGACGTGGAATTGGAACCCTACCGTGCCGAACTGGCCGCGTGGGATGGGGTCTTCGACCGCGCCAGCCGGGCGGCCGCGATCTACCGCCGGCTCGACCGCGCGGCTCTGGAAGAGCACCGGAACAGCGCGAACGGATCCGGAGCGACCGCTTATGAGGAGATTCTGGCAGCCGCTATCGAACGGATCGCGGCCGACCAGGGCGACGACCCGGCCCAGTGGCGCTGGGGACGCGACCACCGCAACGAGTTCCCGCACTCGCTGGTGACGGCCTGGGACCTGCCGGCGGCGGAGCGGTCGGGAGGCGCGGGCACGGTGGCCGCGACGGGCGCGACCTACCGTCACATCGTCGATTTCGCCGACCTGGACGGGTCACTGTTCACCAACGCGCCCGGACAGTCCGGCCGGCCTGGCAGCCCCTACTACGGCAATCTCACCGAGGACTGGGCCGACCAGGACTACTTCCCGATGCTCTTCTCGCGGGAGGCGGTGGAGGCGCGCGCGGAATACCGGCTCGTATTGGTGCCCGGCGCTGATTGACGACCGGCCTTCGACACCCCAAAGATCAGTCACCGAATCGCACTCTCCCCCGGTGCCCCAGCGGCAGGAGGCGTTCAGCGTGATCCGCCGAATCCAGGTCCTCAACTACCGCTGTCTGCGTCACCTGGATGTCGAACTGGGGCGGCGCATGCTGGTGACGGGGCCTGTCGGAGGCGGGAAAAGCACGTTGATTGGCGCGTTGGGGTTCCTGCGCGACCTGGTTCGGCAGGGGCCGAGGGTTGCCGTCGCACGACGCGCCGACGACTTGCGCGACCTCGTGTGGGGACGGCCGGACGAAGATCCCGGCTTCGAACTGGCCGTCGAGTTCGAGCTTCCAAAGCAATCCCGCGATCACCTTCCGTCGGGTAGCGCTTTTGAAGTCTACCGATACGAGGTGGCTCTGCGGGGAGACGGCGACGGGGTATCCATACACACGGAACGGGGGATTCTCAGTCCGGTGCGCGAGGCTCCCGACATCGTGCAGCCGAGCCTATTCCCGGACATGCCGAAACCGCCCCGGACGATCCTGGCGTCGAGCCGGCCGGGATCGCGCACAGTGTTGAGCAAGACCCCGGGGGGAACGGACCGTTTCTACAGGGAACGCGACCCGGAAAAGGGCTGGGTCACTGAGATCGCGCTCGGTCCGTCGAGGTCGGCGCTCGGCACGCTGCCGGATTCGCCCGCGATTCGCCCGGTTACGACGGCGATCAAGCGAATGCTGGAGACCGGCGTCATCAGGATCCGCCCCGACGTGCGGGCGATGCGGCGCCCGAGCCCCCCGGGCCAGCCCGAGCGAGTGCTGCTAGAAGGCGCTTCCAACCTTCCCTGGGTCGTCTCACGGCTCCGGCGCGAGTCCGCCAATCGCTTCGCAACATGGATCTCCCTGTTGCGCGCCGCCGTGCCCGGGCTCGAGGACATCGACGTCGCCCGCCGGGAAGCCGACCGCTACGGCTACCTGGTGCTTCGCTTCAGCGGTGGTCTGGAAGCGCCCTCGTGGATCGTCTCCGACGGCACGCTGCACCTGCTGGCGTTCACGGTGTCTCCCTTCCTGTCTTCCGCCGACCGGGTCTTCCTGATCGACGACCCTGAACGCGCGTTGCCCGCAAGCGGCCTGCCCGCGTTTCATGAAGCGTTCTCGGCGACAGGGTCCCAGCTGCTGGCCAGCACCTCATCGCCAGAACTCCTCGAGCTCTTCAGCCCGAAGGAGGTGCTCTCCCTGGCCCGCCGTGAGGACGGCGTGATCGGCATCGCCAGCTCTGGTGCCGCCGACGAGGGCGGTACCGGTGACGACGCCGGGGCCGACGCCAGTGCTAATGCAGGACGTTCAGCGACCTCAGATGAGCCGTGACGGCCCCCACCAGGAGTGGTCGAATCCGATAGCGGGTGCCGGCGGCAGGCACGCCCGCGCCACCCACGCCATCCTGCGAGACCGCTTCGATCACATGGAGATCGCGGAGCGCGCGGAACAGGTGGCGCGCCTCGGCCGGTGATCCGCGGGCCACTTCGCAGTGCTCGGCTACCGTGAGAGTACCGTGGTCCAGCAACGCCTTGAGCGCAAAACTCTGCTCCAGGCTGAACACGCCCATCAACGAGGGAAGCGTTTCGATCGGCCGGACCAGGAGGCTTCCCTCCTCGCTGCGGAAGTCGGCGGAGCGCAGCCAATGGAAGAGTGCCGAGCGGACGGAGCCGAGTGACGCGCGGTGCAGACGGTCGAAATAGTCGGATTCCAGGAGCCGCCGGTGTTTCTCCGAAGCGCGCACTCCGGCCCGGCGTCTGAGCAGCTCCCGCCCCGTGCGCCGCTCCACGTAGCGAAGCGGCAGTCCGCTGAGCCGGTGCCTGGCCAGAATGGCCCGCTTCAGGTCTTCGGCGTTCAACTCTCCGAGTCGCAGTTGCTCGATGTCGCCGACGCAGGCCGGACAACGCTTTTCGAGGAGCTGCCAGGCCGACGCGCCCACGGACAGCACCCAGAAGATGCGCGGGCTGGTCCTTTGGATGAATGACAGAAGGGTCTCGAAGAGCTCGCCGCCGCCGGCTACCCGCATCTGCAGGTGCTCCGTCCCTTCCAGGATGAAAAGGTGGGGCAGGGCGTCGCGCGAGGCGTCCAGCACTTGGCATGCGAGCCCGTCGAGGTCGTGAGCGTCACCCGCGCCCAGCCATCCGGAGAGGCGCCCTGCAAGCCCGGCTTCGTCCCGGATTCGCTCCCGTAGCGTCCGGTGCACCCTGCGCTGCGGCTCGCTCCCCAGGCGCCCCGCCACGACGTTGAGGAAGCTGGTGACACCCGCCCCTGGGGATGAGATCACCACCAGCGCCCCGTTCGGCTCGGTCTGCCAGCGATTCCACGACCTCTCGACGGCCGCGAGTGCGTCGTCCCTGCCGGCGAGGAGGCGCGGATCGGTGAGCGGTTCGAGCGAGAAGAGCCGGCGGTAGAGAACCGGCAGCTTGCTCTCCACTTCCTCGACGGCTGCCAGCGAGCGCCCCTTCAGTTCGGCGTGGCCACCGGCCTCGGTGCCGATGCCCAGGGCGTGCTTCACAGGCCAGAGACGCTGGCGGATCCAGGAGAAGGCGTCGGATCCGCGGCGCATCGCATCCTCGAAGTAGCGTCGCCACAGTTCACGTCCGCGAGAGGCTTCCGCGGCGACCTGCGAGCGTGCGTCCAGGTAGCGCCCGGTCAGACGATCGGTGGTGGTCCGGTGGACAAGATGCGCCATCCCGTCGGCGACCTCGTCTGCAACCCGCATGCACGCTTCTTCGAGGGCGTCGATGAGGGCACCGCGTGCAACGTCGGCCTTCGCGGAAGCTCGCGTGAGGCCGTTCGTGACCAGCACCGGATGGACCGTCCCGGGATCGCGGCCTTCGGTCAGTTCCCCGATCGCGGCCTCGTATCCGTACCCGGCCACTTCGCGCAGTTCCGACACCAATGCGTGCACCCGGTCCATCGCACCGGGAACGACGGTGGCCGCGGCGCGAATCCGCTCGATTCTGGGCGTGTCGAACGATTGGCGAGCCGCTTCCCGGAGCCGCACCGCGTTGCCGGCCCCCGCGGGCTTAGGGAGCTTCGCGTCGCCCGGCGGAACGCGGTGCACCACCAGCTCCTCCGGCATCGAGGCGGCCAGGTCCTCGAGCTCCCTGTCCGCCCGGGTCGCCGCGTCCGCGAGCACATCGAGCAGCTGTCCCGGGTCAGCCAACGTCGCTTCCACCTCGTCGAGTCCGGCACCCGTGCGGAGCCGTTCCTGGCCCAGTTCGTCGGAAAGGGCCGCGTTCTCGGCATCGATGGCGACTGCCCGCTCCCGGCCCTCTGCCAGCCACGCGTCGAGTTCGTCCAGACTGGCTTCGATTTCGCGCACGGCGCGGGTCCAGTCCGCGTTCAGTTCACGGCGGACTCCGTCGGTCATGCGTCGGGCCCTCAGCAGCTCCACGCACAGGTCAAGACGAGCCACGCTCTCGCTGGCCCACCGGTCCCAGTCGGCGGCAATCTCCCTCTGACCCTTCCAGCCAAACAGGGTCCCTTCGGATTCGGAGGACTCGGAGGATACAAACGTGCCGGCCACGCCCACCGTCGCATGCAGCGCTTCCCCGCATCGGTCCAGACCGTGGTCCAGGGACTGCCCGGCGGCGCCCGCCACCTGTTGGACGAGCGCGAGAAACCGCTCATGCAGCACGTTGCCGGCTTCGAGGCAAGCTTCGAGGTCATTTCGTCCCCGTGCCGACTCTGGCCGACGTTCGCCGCCAGCGTTCATGCCGTCCCGTCGCGCGAGCACCACGCCCAACCAGCCGGACCAACTCCGTTCGACGCTCCCCAGCCACTCTCCACGGAGACGCTGACTGTTGCGAAAGGCGCGCACCTGTTGCGGCAGCACGAAACGGGAGACGTGCGCGCGCGCGACCGCCACCACGGGGATGTCACGGGCCTCGCGCCGCCAGATGAGCAGCCGCAGCGCCAGCGCAAACACTCGCTTGAGCGCCACCCAGGCCCCGAGCCCCCGCGCCTGTTCCAGAGCGGTGGGAGAGATCGGTGCCCGGACCAGTGCCGGAAGCTCGGCCACCGCCACAACGACCTGCTCCACAGCACGTCCCAGTGCTGTCTGCAGCCTTCCGGCCGCATCGTGATCCCGCAGCGCCGCCCGGAACGGCTCGAGGACGCCCACCACTACCGCGTGGCGGTATCGATCAGGAGCCCCGACGACTTCGCTCGCCGGCCCGACACCCTCGGGCCCGTCTCCGGCCGACGCGCTCGCAAGTTCGTCCAGCGCCCGCTCGTGTGCCGCAACCCCTTCCTCCAGCACCCGCCGCACCGGCTCCCACACCTGCTCGGCGTGACGCCGCCACACCTCGCGGAAGGGTTCGTGAGCGACCGCCGAGATCCGGGCCGCGACCTCGGCGTCGGTTCCCGGCGTCACCGTCCCGCCATCAGCGCCTGGTCTCCCTGCGCCGCTCACTGGTCTCCCACCTCCGTCGCCCGCGCCAACCCCTCCGGATCGACCGCCGGATACCAGTCTCGATCGGGCGTCAGTCCCGCCGCGCGGAAGCCCTCCCGCGCCCGCTCCGTCACGTCACTCTGGAAGACGAACTCGAAGCGCGGATCGAGCACGTAGGCCCGGACCCTGATCCGCGTCACGAACGTCGTGCGGAAGTCGTCCTGGACGAGCACCACGATCGGCTTGTTCAGGAAGACGTAGCGCGAAGTCACGGCCGCCTCGAAGGCGATCGCCTTCGCCTTGCGCTCGTCGACCCTCCCCGGAAGGTACAGGTCGGTCAGCACCTGGCAGTTCAATTGCCCCGCATTTGAGTTCGCGACCTGTTCGCCGACCACCTGCGAGTTCGGGATCGTCACCAGATCGTCGTCGGCGGTGACCACCCGCGTCGACCGCAGGCCGATCGAGACGACCTCGCCGTAGCTCCGGCCGACGCGGATCTTGTCGCCCACCTGGAACGGCTGGTCGAAGACCACGATAAGCCCGCCGAGCACGTTCTTGAGCAGGTCCTGCGCCGCGATGCCGACCGCGACCCCCAGCGCCGCGCTCGCCGCCAGCAGCCCCTGCGCGTCGACCCGAAAGACGTTCAGCACGATCAGGTACGTCGCAATCGCCCACAGCAGCATGCGTGTGATCGGGATCAGCCACTTGAAGGTCAGCCGCCGCGTCACGCTCCGCTCGGACAGCGTCTCCAGCACCCAGATGATCACCCGGATCAGCACGTGGAAGATCAGCAGGATCACGAGTGCCCAGAAGATCTTCACCCCGAGGTTGCGCACGTCGTCGGTGGCCTCCTCGAGTGTGGCGACGCCAGTGGCGGTGTCGGCGGCCTCGCCCGGAGCCGCCGCGACTCCTTCTTCGATCGAGTCCAGCCGCGAAAGGATCAGCTGCTGCGCCTGCGTGATGTCGCGCAGCGCCGCCGCGAGCGAGTCGATCGTGGCCTGGGGCGGGTTCTGGGCCCCGGCGGCCTGCTGTGGTGGGGGAGGAGAGGGCGGCGCGGTGCCTTCCGGCGGCCCTTCCTCACCATCCGGCGGTGTACTGGACTCGGGACCGGGAGATGGTGCAGGCCCGGTTTCGGCTGCGGTGCCGGGTGAGGGGGCCTCCTCGGCCGGCGCCGCAACAACCGCGTCTCCCTCGATTTCCGGTGGCTGGCGTTCGACACAGCCTCCCGCGACCACCAGCCCCCACACCACCGGCAGCCACCCCACCCACCGCGCCGGAGCAAACGCCGGTCTCCGTACCGCCATCCGGCGGCTCGCGCGCATGTCGTCCAGCGGGTCCATGCCAGGGGTTCTCCCGTTTCGGCGTCGGCGATGCAGGGCATAGAGTATACGGGTGCGGAGCTACACAGACTATCGGGTCTTCGAAGGAGAATCAGCCGTGGGCGTTCGCGACAGGATGACCGTCGCCACGGGCGATATCACAGCTCTGGAGGTCGACGCCATCGTCAACGCGGCGAACAACGCGCTGCTGGGCGGCGGCGGGGTCGACGGCGCCATCCACCGCGCCGCGGGGCCGGATCTGCTTCGCGAGTGTCGCACGCTGGGTGGATGCGAGACCGGTGATGCGAAGATCACGGGAGGCTACCGGCTGCCCGCGAGGCATGTCATTCACACGGTGGGTCCGGTCTGGGGGAGTGGTGGTGCGGACAAGGACCGCCTGCTCGCGAGCTGCTACCGCCGCAGCCTCGAGGTCGCGGTCGAGAACGGCGTCGCGACTGTAGCGTTCCCGGCGATCTCGACCGGGGTCTACGCCTTCCCGGCAGAGCGCGCGGCCGGGATCGCGGTCCGCACGGTGGCCGCGTTTCTCGAGGCCGACCAGGCAATCGCGCAGGTCGTGTTCTGCTGCTTCGCCGAGTCTTCCGCCGAACTGCACCGGGCGGCCATGCGTGGCCTGTCAGCCGGGTGACGCGGCTGCCCGTCCTCCCGATGCCGTCGGATCGCCTCACCGTCGCGCTCGTCACGGACGCCTTTCCGGCCGCGGACGCCCTCTCCCTCCTACAGGAGCGCCTCCGAACAGCCAGGGAACTGGGCGCCCGACTCGCGGTCCTGCCCGAACTGCCGCTCAACGCGTGGGCCCCCCTGACCCGGCAACCGTCCCACGCCGACGCCGAGGAGCCGCACGGCCCCCGCCACCGTGCGCTCGCGGAGGCCGCTCGCGAAACCGGCCTTGCCGTCCTCGGCGGTGCGATCGTCCGCGATCCGGCCACGGGACGCCGCCACAACACCGCCCTCCTCTTCGGCTCCGACGGCGACCTGCGGCTGCGCTACCGCAAGGTCCACCTCCCCGACGAGGAGGGCTACTGGGAGGCGCACCACTACGAACCCGGCGGCCACCTGCACACCCCCGCGCGGCTCGCCGGCTGGGGCATCGGCGTCCAGATCTGCTCGGACGTGAACCGGCCGCAGGGTTGCAACGCGCTCGCCGCGATGGGCGCGGAGGCGATCCTGGCCCCGCGCGCGACGCCGCCGGAGACGTACTCGCGCTGGCGGATGGTCCTGTGCGCGAACGCGGTCACCAGCTGTGCCTACGTCATCTCGGTCAATCGGCCCGGGGCGGGGTCGGGCGGCGTGATCGGCGGCCCGTCCATCGCGATCGGGCCATCCGGCGACGTCCTCCTGGAGACCACCGACCCGGTTGCAGCGGTCACTCTGAAACCGGCGGCGCTGGAGGCCGCGCGGGAAGAATACCCCGGTTACCTGGACGTGCGTCCCGACGTCTACGAGGATGCGTGGCGGCGGGCACGGAGCTGAATATGTCAACCGCACATGTCAAAATGTAAACTCGCGTTTACATTGGTTGGTGTCCATGTGGCTGTGCGCGCACCGCGAGCAAGGGCTGACCATCCCGCAGGCGCCCCGCCGTGGGCCCCCGCCGACGCGCTGCCCGCCCCCCTCAGCTGATCGGCCTCCTCCTCTTCTTCAGCCCGTCCTGCTGTTCGATGTAAGGCAGTCCTTTCGTGATCCAGTCCGGCGCCGGCTCTCCCTTCAGGTAGTGGGCGAACCACTGCATGATGCGGTCGCGGTAGTCGCGCTGGTTGGCTTCCTCCCGGAGTCCGTGGTTCTCGCCTTCGTAGACCAGCAGGACCATCTCCTTCCCGATCCGGCGCGCGGCGTTGTAGAACTCGACGCCCTGGTTGAACTCGACCGCGCCGTCGTTGTCGCCGAACATCATCAGCAGTGGCGTGTTCATGTTCTGGATGTGGTGCAGGGGGGAGTTGGCGTGGTACGAATCGTAGTCCTCCCACCACGGGACCTGCATGCGGCCCTGGCTGATTTCGAAGATGCGCGCGTCGGTGCCGCCGCTGTTCCAGTAGAACGAGAGGTACATGCTCATCAGGTTGGTGAGCGGGGCGCCCGCGACTGCGCTGGCGAAGAGGTCGTCCTGGGTGACGAAGAAGGTGGTCTGGTAGCCGCCCCATGAGTGGCCGATCAGGCCGACGCGCTCCGGGTCGATCATGCCGGTTTCGAGCGCCGCCGCAACGGCCGGACGAAGCGTCTCGACGTTGGACTGCCCCGGGCGCCGGTCGCGGTAGACGATGTCGGGCTGCAGGACGAAGTAGCCGTCCTGGCTCCAGGCCTGGACGTTGTAGTAGTTGGTGGCGTCGGGGACGACGTAGCGGTGGAGGCTCTGTGACAGCAGCTCGTAGTGGTACACGATCATCGGGTAGAGCTGCCCCGGCTCGTAGTCGGCGGGGTAGATCAGGGCGCCCTGCAGCGGCCGCCCCCACTCGTTCTCGTAGTCGATGAGCTGCGTCCGCCCCCAGGCGTAGTCGTCCTGGAAGGGGTTGGTGCGGGTGACCTGCCTGGCGTCCGAGAGCTCGGCGCCGGCGACGTAGAAGTCGGGCGAGTCGTCGAAGCGCTCGCGGCGGAAGGTGTAGACGTCCGCGTCTTCGGCCTTCGTCAGTCCGGCGAAGAAGGAGCCGTAGGCGGCGTCGTCCCAGCCGAGGGCCTCGGGGGTGTCGCCCGGGCGGGCCCGTGAGAATCCGGCCTCCTTCGTCCATTCGCCGTAGGTGGAATAGTAGAGCGGTTCATCAGAGTCGAAGGAGTCCGCTTCCCGGTCGGTCCGCACGATCCGGTAGCGCACGTCATCCTCCGCGCCGGCGGTGAGGCGCCGGCCGCCGGAGCCGTCGGCGTCGACCTCCCAGACGTCCCAGCGATCGTTGATCAGCACGGCCTCGTCGTCCTCCGTCCAGCCGGCGACGCCGAACGAGGGCATCTGCTCGCGCGTCGGGGTGACGTCGAGGTTGACGAACGTGCCGCCCAGCTCGCCGGTGATGTTGCGTGTCTCGCCGCTGTTCAGGTCGTGCGTCCAGTAGTCCTCGCCCTCGAACCAGATGACGTAGCGCCCCCCGGGGCTGCCGCCGAAGTCCTGGGTCACCCGTTCGCGCACCAGGCTGCGCTGCGCGGTCGTAGCGTCCACCGAGTAGATGTCGTAGAACTGCTGGCGGAACATGGCCTCGACGTCGTAGGGGGTCTCGTCGCGTGCGATGAGGTGGGCGCCGCCCTCCACGATCGTGGCGCGGTCGGCGTGGTCGCCGCCGAGCTGGAGGAAGTCGTCCCGGTCGAGGTTCCACGCGCCGATGTGGTTCACCTGCCGCAATTGGCGCTCACGCACCCGCTGCTGCGGCACCGGGTCCACGTCGCGGGAATGCCAGATCTCCACACCGGGCACATCCTCGTCGTCCTCCCCTCCGCCACCGCGGCGTCCGCCCTCGCCGTCGGCTTCGCCATCCTCGCCGTCGCCCGCTTCGTCGCCCTCTTCCTCCTCCTCTACCAAAGGCTCGTCCACGGGAATGCGGTCCTGGATGCCCAGGAACACGATCGCTCCGTCTTCCGACCACGACGGCGTGCGGTGCTCGACGACGCGCGTCATTTCGGGCAGCGCCGGCCCCTCACGCGGGTCCAGGACGAAGGCCTGCGGGGCGTCGGCGTCGAGATCGCGCCACGCCAGCGCCACATGCGCGGTATCCTCGTGAGCTTCGTCGGTGAAGGTCTTGAGGACGGCCAGGTCGGCGGATTCGTCGCGCCAGGAGAGCGCGCGGTAGGTCGCGTCGTCGGTGTCCAGCGAGCGCAGGCGGCCGGTCGCGGGGTCGTAGAGCTTGACGCCGTTGCCGATCCGGTCGTCGGCGTCGATGGTCATGGCCAGCAGGTGCCCCTCGTCCTGCCAGGACAGCGCGGAGATGTTGCCGAAGCTGAGAGAGGACCCGGTGGCGAGTTCGCGCACGACGGCGTCCACGCCGCTGCTCTCCTTGTCCTCGGGCTTGTAGCGGCGGAACACCAGGTAGCGGCCGTCCTCGGAGAACGAGAAGGACTCGACTTCGTCGATCGTCTCCTGCTCGCCGGTGGCGAGGTTCAGGAGGCCCAGAGAGTTGCGGACCGGTTGCCTGGACTCCTGCGCCCGCTCGCGCTCGTCGGGCGAGACCCCGATGGCGTAGGCGAGCCAGCGGCTGTCGTCGCTGAATGCCGGCCGGGTCGCGTAGGCGACGACCACCACCGAGTCCGAATCGGTCGCGTGTATGCGCAGCTCGTTCTCGTCGTTGACACGCGAGACGGCGGCCGCCAGCCAGCGCCCGTCGGGGGAGAGGACGGCGTTGCCCAGCCGCTCCCACTGGTCGTAGTCGTCGGGGGTGAGGGTGGGCTTCTGCTGGGCGTGCGCGACCGTTGTGGCCAGCGACGCCGCGAGGGCGAGGAGAGGAGCGATCGACAGGACCTTCTTCATGATCTTCACCGTGCGTTGTGGGAATCGGCCCGCGGGCGCGCGAGCGGCGGCACCCGAACAGTATGATGTTTCGATGACGGTTGCGCGACTGCACTCCTTGTATGTTTGGGGCGTGCGATTGTGCGGTCGCGTTGTTGGGCACCGGAACGGAGGACTCGTGTCCAGAAGGTCCATCGAGGTACAGGTCGGAGGCGTGAAGGTCGGCGGGGGCAACCCGGTCGTCGTGCAGTCGATGACGAACACCGACACGGCGGACGCGGCGGCCACCGCTGCGCAGGTCAAGGCGCTGGCGGACGCCGGCAGCGAGATCGTGCGCGTGACGGTCAACAACAAGCACGCAGCAGCGGCGGTGCCGGAGCTCTTCGAGCGCCTCGCCGACCTGGGCTGTGCGGTGCCGATCGTCGGCGATTTCCACTACAACGGCCACATCCTGCTGCGCGACTTCCCGCGCGCGGCGGCGCTGCTGGACAAGTACCGGATCAACCCGGGCAACGTGGGGACGAGCCGCCGCGACGTGAACTTCCAGGCGATCGTGCGGATCGCGATCGACAACGGGAAGGCGGTGCGCATCGGCGTGAACTGGGGGTCGCTCGACCAGCGCCTCCTCACACAGATGATGGATGAGAACGGACGGCGGGAGAAACCGAAGGACGCGGGCGAGGTGCTGCGCGACTGCATTGTCGAGAGCGCGACGCGTTCGGCGGAGCTGGCCGAGGAGACCGGGCTGGGCGCCGACCGGATCGTGCTGAGCGCCAAGGTGTCGGGGGTGCGCGAACTGATCCAGGTGTACCGGCAGCTGGCGCCGCTCACGGAGTATCCGCTGCATCTGGGGCTCACCGAGGCGGGCATGGGCTCGAAGGGGATCGTGGCCACATCGGTGGCTCTCGCGCCGCTGCTGCTCGACGGGATCGGCGACACCATACGCGTGTCGCTTACGCCGCGCCCCGGAGGTGACCGCACCGAGGAGGTGCAGATCGCGCAGCAGATTCTCCAGTCGCTCGAGATCCGCAGCTTCGAGCCGCAGGTGACCGCGTGCCCGGGTTGCGGCCGGACGACCAGCACCTTCTTCCAGGAGATGACCGAAGACATCCAGGGGCACATCCGCGAGCGCATGCCCGAGTGGCGGCGGCGCTACCCCGGGGTGGAGGAGCTGAAGGTGGCGGTCATGGGGTGCGTGGTGAACGGCCCGGGCGAGTCCAAGCACGCGGACCTGGGGATCTCGCTGCCGGGCACCTTCGAGGAGCCCAAGGCGCCGGTGTACGTCGACGGCGCGCACCTGCGCACCCTCAAGGGAGATCGCGTCGTCGAGGAGTTCAAGGAGATACTTGGCGAGTACGTCGAGCGCCGGTACGGCACGCCACGGTCGCACGGAAGCGATCGCGCGTAACGGCCGGGACACCCGTTCGGTATAGATAGGGGACCAACGCCGAAACGCTCGCTGGAATGGCAACCTCCGATTGCCCGCAGGGTGTCGAAGTACCGGGCCGGGGGGTGCGGGGCGAGCAGCGAGACATTTACCCACCAAGGAGTTGCACGGATGGCGCAATCGCGGTCCACACTCGGAATCCTGACCGCCCTCCTCATCCTGGGGGCACTGGCCACCGGCATCTGGTGGCGCCTCCGGCCCCCTCCCGAAGAGGAGGAGGATCAGATGGCGGAGGTGTCGGAAGAGGTCGGCGAGGTCGTCGAGTCGGTGCGCGAGCAGTTCAGCACCGAGCTGCCCCAGCCCGTTACCGGAGTCGTGGCGATTCAGGACACGCTCTGGATCTCGGTTCGAGCGAGGGGGAGGGCGGAGGCCTTCCGCGAGGCGAAGCTGACCGCCCAGAAGTCGGGGATCATCTCCGGGGTGGGCGTGCGGGAGAACCAGGCGGTCGGGGCGGGGCGCCTCGTCGTGCAGATCGACACCACCGAGTACGCCCTCGAGGTCGCGACCATGGAGGCGGCGCTGAGGAAGGCACAGTCCGACTACCGGACGCGCGTCCTCTTCGACGAGGAGCTCGAGGACCCCGAGGTGCGCAGGCAGCGCGACATGCTGGCGCGGGCGCAGACCGGGCTCGACCAGGCCGAAGTCGACCTGCGCCGGGCCCAGCTGGATCTGGCGAAGACCGCGGCCCGCGTGCCCTTCGGCGGCAGGGTCGCCGACCTGAGGGTGGTGGCGGGGCAGTTTGTGCGGGAAGGGGACGAACTCCTTACGGTGGTGGACATTGATCCGGTGAAGGTGTTGGTGCAGGTACTCGCCACGGAGGTGGTGCACCTGGCCGAGGGCCGCGCGGCTTCGCTCGCCTTCACGGCCTTCCCGGGCGAGACCTTCACGGGACGGATCGAGACCATCAATCCGGTGATCGATCCGGAACTCAACACGGCGCGGGTCACGGTCCACATCCCCAACCCCGACGGCCGCATCAAGCCCGGCATGTACGCGGAGGCGGACCTCGAGGCGCAACAGTTCCCGGACCGCATCCTGGTACCCAAGACGGCGATCCGCGAGACGGACGACCGGCGCGACTTCCTCTTCGTGATGGAGGACGGGAGGGCGAAGTGGCGCTACGTGACGGTGGGGTTGGAGAACGACTACTACGTGGAACTGCTGGAGGGAGAGGTGGAATGGGTGGCTCCGGGCGAGATCGTGCTGGTGGACGGCCACCAGATGCTCCCCCACGACGCAGCCATCGAACTTGTGGACGACCCCATGGCCGCCGGCGGGAGGCCGACCCGATGAGGGCGGCGGCGATGAGTGTTGCGCTAGGGCTGGTTGTGATCGCGGGTGTGGGCGGAGTGGCGGCGCAGTCGGCGGGTGGGGATCAGGAGGTGACGGTCCTGACGCTGCGGGAGGCGCTGGAGCGGGCCTCGCAGTTCAATCCGCAGTACCGCCAGGCGCTGAACCGGATGGAACTGGAGGGTCCGCAGCGGCGCGAGGCGTGGGGGGCGTTCCTGCCAGATCTGCGGGTGAGCTATGGCACTAGTCAAAGGTTCAGTCGGCAACGCACGGCGGTGGACTTCTTCGGGAATCCGATCGACAACGAAGTGATCCGGACCATTACCACCTCCAACTCGAGTCACAGCGCGAGCGCTGGCCTGGATCTCTTCCGTGGCGGCGAGCGCTTTCACGGCTTCCAACGGGCCCAAGCCCAGGCGCGCGTGGAACGCCTGAGCGCGGAACGGGACCTGAACACGGTGCTTGCGGAGGTCCAGGGCCACTTCGTGGTTGCACAGCGGCAGAAGGCGAGACTGGCCGTGGAAGAGGAGCTTCTGGTCTCCCGCGAGCGGGACTACCAGGTCGCGGAGCAGCGGTTCGAATTGGCGAGCATCGGTCGTTCCGATCTTTACGCCGCCAACCTCGATCTGGAGCAACAGCGCCTGGCCGTCAGGGAAGCGCGGGGCCAGGTAGAGAAGGCGATGCTGGCCCTGCGGCGCGCCATAGGCGATCGCTCGTTGCGGCTGGTGGATGTGGATCAACAGTTGCCGCAGCCGTTCGATCCCGTCGGTCTGGATGTTGCCGCACTTGTTCAGCGTGCGATACAGCAAAGCCCTCGCGTGGGGGCGGCTGAGGCCGCGAGGTCCGTGACGCAGTCCGAACTGGGTTCTGCAAGGGCCTCCCGCTGGCCCTCCCTGTCGTTGAACTCCAACTTCTACGGTGGCGCCTCCGGATCCGAGCGATCCGCACTGTTCGACCTCGACACCGGTGACTTCTACGCCACCTTCGGGCTCAACGTATCGATCCCGCTCTTCACCCGGTTCCAGACGTCGCGGCAGATTGCGAGCGCTTCCGTGAACCTGCGCAACGCGGGCGAGGAGGTCCGGGCTGCCGAGCTGCAGCTTGAGGAGGAGGTAACCGGGGCGTACGTGGATCTGGAGACCGCATGGGCGAATGTCCGCCTTCAGGAAACGGTGCTGGAGGTAGCCCGCGAGCGGCTCCGCATCGTCGAAGAGGAGTATCGGCTGGCGACGAAGGGCATCGAGGATCTGCGGGCGGCGATACGTGAAGAGGCGGAAGCACAGAGGGACCTGGTGCAGCAGCGGTTCGAGTTCGCTGCGGCGCTGCTGCAGCTCCACACGGCCGCCGGCATCGTCGCCGAAGAGGCCGGACTGAGCACCACCCGCGAACAGGACTGAGCCCGTGTCGATTCCGAGAACCTCGACGCGGCGTCCGGTGGCCGTCGCGATGCTCGTGCTGGCGGTCGTTCTGCTGGGGAGCATTTCCTACGCCCGGCTTCCGATCGACCTGCTTCCGGAGGTCAGCTTCCCGCGCCTGGTGGTCTACACCAGCTATCCCAACGTGGCGCCTGCCGAGATTGAGCGGCTCGTCACGGAGAGGATCGAGCAGCAGGCGGCGGCGGTGCCGGGCGTGGAGAAGGTCACGTCCGTGTCGCAGGAGGGCGTGAGTCTGGTTACCCTGCGCTTCGCGTGGGGCACGAACATGGACTTCGCCACGCTCAACGTGCGGGAGCGGCTCGACAACATACGCGAGGAGCTGCCGGAGACCGCCGAGAGGCCGACCATCCTGCGCGTGGACCCTCAGGCCGAGCCGATCCTCACCATCTCGCTCACCGGCGGCGGCAATCTCCTGGCCAACAAGGAGATCGCCGAAGATGTGTTCCGCCGCCGCCTGGAACAGCTGGACGGGGTTGCGCAGGCCTCCGTGACGGGGGGGCTGGACCGCGAAATCCAGATCGAAGTGTTCCCGGAGCTGCTCGAATCCAACGGGGTCACACTTGCCGAGGTGTCGAGTGCCCTCGACCAGGCCAACTACTCGGCGCTCGGCGGCACGATCCTGAGAGGGCGATACCGGTATCCGCTTCGGACCCTGGGCGAATTCCAGACGGTCGAGGAGATCAACGACGTCGTCGTGGGAAGGCAGGAAACGGGCGGTCCGCGTGCTCCGGCCGGCGCGGGCGCGGGGGAAGCCGAAGAGGAGAACGCCGGCTTCCGCCTGGTCCGGCTGCGGGATGTCGCCCAGGTCGTGGACGGATACGCCGAGCGCGAGGAGATCGCGAGGTACAACGGCTCGGAGTCGGTCGGAATCCTCGTCTTCAAGGAGTCCGGCGCGAACACCGTCGCCGTGTCCGAAGACGTCCAGGCGACGCTGGCGCTGCTGAAGGAGCAGTACCCCGAGTTCACCGCCGAGATCGCGTCGAACCAGGCCACCTTCATCGACGAGTCGATCAGCAATGTCGTGCAGGCGCTCATTCTGGGGGGACTGCTGGCGTTCATCGTGCTCTTCTTCTTCCTGCGCGACCCCCGCTACCCGGTTGCGATCGCGCTCGCGATCCCGATCTCGGTCATCGGCACATTCGCCCTCATGGACGCGTTCGGCGTGTCGCTCAACATCATGAGCCTGGGGGGACTCGCGCTCGGGGTGGGGATGCTGGTCGACAACTCGATCATCGTGCTCGAGAATATCTTCCGGCACCGCCAGGCGGGGTTGGGGGCGCTGGAAGCCGCCGCCCGGGGCGCGGAGGAGGTTCAGGGGGCGATCACGGCGTCGACGCTGACGACGATCTCCGTGTTCGGTCCGATCATCTACGTGCAGGGGGTGGCCGGAGAACTCTTCGGCGCGCTGTCGCTGGCGGTCGCCTTCTCGCTGCTCGCCAGTCTCGCGGTGGCGGTGACGCTGCTCCCTGCGATGGCGGGGCACTTCAAGGGTGGCAAGCGCAAGGCGCCCGCCCAGGATCTCGCCCCTGAAGCCGCCCGGCCGCGCGCAACCACTGCACGCGCGAAGATCGGCAACACGATCGTGTGGTTGGTGACCCTCCCGTTTCGGGCGATCCGGGGCGCTGCGTCGCTGGCCAGACAGCTGGTGGCCTACTGGGGAGAGATCGGCGGCAAGATGCTCTCCACGGTCTTCCTCCCCTTCTTCCGGGCGTTCGACCGGGTCTTCGGCGTGTTCGCGGCCTGGTATCACGGGGTGCTGTCGGCGGCGCTGGACCGCCGCGCCGTGGTCCTCGGCATAGCAGGGCTGACGCTCGCCGGAATCGCCGCAATTGCGCTGGCGCTCGACAGGGATCTGCTCCCGGATGTGGACCAGGGTGCCTTCGACGTGCGGGTGGAGCTTGCCGAGGGCACCCGGCTCGAGACCACCGCCAACGCCGTCGAGTCGCTCGAGGGCGGCCTGCAGGAAGATCCGGAAGTGGCCGCCGTCTTCAGCCACATCGGGCGTGATGTGCAGGCCAAGGGCGACGAGGGTCAGGCGTCAGGTCTCCACACCGCGCACCTCCAGGTGCGTCTGGACGACCGCGCCGAGACGGGGGAGGTTGTCGGCCGTCTACAGGGACTGACCGGCAGTTTTCCGCCCGGCTCTCTTTCGTTCGAGACCGGCCAGGCCACGGCCCTGGGGCAGATACTCGGCGGTGGGGAGGCCGACATTGCGGTACGCGTTCGGGGCGAGGATCTGGAACGCACCTATCCGTTCGCGGAACAGGTGGAGCGGCGGCTCGCCACCGTGCCGGAGATTCGAAACGTGCGGATCGGCACCGAGAGGGGGCAGCCCCAGTTCCAGATCTCCATCAACGAGGACGTTGCCGCCGAATACGGCATCGAACGGCGTCTGATCGCCGAGACGATCCAGTCCGCCATGCTGGGGGACCGCGCCACCGAGTTCGTGGATTTCGACCGCAAGATCGCCGTCATGGTGCGGCTGCCGGACTTCCTGCGTCACGACGCCGCAACGCTGGACATGCTGCGGGTGAACGGGATCCCGCTGCGCGAACTCGTGACCGTCAATCAGACGCTCGGGCCGGCCGAGATCAAGCGCGAGGACCAGGGGCGCGTGGTGACGGTCTTTGCGGATGTCGCTTCGGGCGGGCTGGCTGCGGCGATCGCCTCGGTTGAGGGGGCGTTGCAGGAACTGCCGGTGCCCTTCGAAACGCGGGTCGAGGTGGGCGGAGAAAACGAAGAGATGCGCCGTTCGTTCCGCGACCTCGCCTTCGCCTTCGGCCTCGCGATCCTGCTGGTGTACATGATCCTGGCGGCCCAGTTCGAGTCGTTTGTGCATCCTTTCACAATCCTGATGGCGGTGCCGCTGGCCCTGGTAGGCGCTATACTGGCCCTGGCGCTGACGGGGCAGGGGCTCAACACCATGAGCCTGATCGGAGTGGTGATCCTCGTGGGAATTGTGGTGAACGACGCGATCGTCAAAGTGGACTTCATCAACCAGGGGCGTGCGCGCGGTCTGGCTCTCAGGGACGCGATCCTGGAGGCGGGGGAAGTGCGCCTGAGACCCATCGTGATGACGACCGTGACGACGGTGCTGGGGCTGCTCCCCATGGCGCTGGGGATCGGTCGCGGCGCCGATCTGCGCGCTCCGATGGCGATCTCGGTCATCGGGGGGCTGATCGTCGCCACCGCGCTTACGCTGATCGTCGTACCGGTGGTGTATTCGATCGTCGAAGATGTTCGCAGGGCCTGGAAGGGACAGCGGCGCGGTTCGGACGCCACCCCTGAACTGGCAACGCAGGGAGTTGCTTCCTCATGATTCGCTTTTTCGTTCGCCGTCCCGTCGCGATCGCGATGGCCTACCTGGCCGTCGCGTCGCTGGGCGTGTTCGCCTGGCGCAACATCCCCATCGAGCTGGTGCCCGATACCAGCCTGCCGCGCCTGACGATCACGGGGACCTGGCCCGGGGCCTCCCCCGAAACGGTCGAGGCCTTTCTGACCTCGCCGCTCGAAGCGACCATCCAGCTGATCAAGGGTGTCGAGAAGGTCACGTCCACCTCCAGGGAGAACCTGGCCACAATCAATGTCGAGTTCGCCCGCGACACGGACATGGACTTTGCGCGCCTGGACCTGTCTGAGCGCATCGCGACGCTCGAGGAGAATGAACTGCCCCCGGGCGTGCGTTCCGTCGTCGTGGACCCCTACGTGCCGCGCGAATTCGAGACCCAGCGGGGCCCGGCGCTGAGATATACGTTCACCGGCGCACGCACCCTCGAGTCACTGCGGGAACACCTCAACGACATCGTCATTCCGGAGCTGAACCAGGTCGAGGGTGTGGCCGTGGTGAGGGCTTATGGGGGGCGGGAACGGCTGCTCGAGATCGAGCTGGACCGCGAGCTGATGAATGCCATGGGCGTCGAACCGAGCGATGTCGCGCAGAGGATCGGCGAGCTGGACCTGGTTCGGGAGGCGGGAGCGGTTCGCGACGGGGACCGTCAGTGGACGCTGACGATCCGCAACCGGCCCGCGTCGGCCCTTGATATCGAGAGCACCATCGTGAAGAGCGACGGGGGACGTATCGTGCGTCTGTCGGACGTGGCGGTGGTGCGCGACACCTACGAAGACGTCACGAGCCACTACAGGGTGAATTCCCGCCCCGCCGTCGGGGTGTCCATCTCCAAGGAGATCGGAGCCAACGCGGTACGCATGGCCGACCGGGTCAAGGAGCGGATGAGGGTCGTCGAGGCGCGCAATCCTCCGAACACGCGTTTCATCCTCGACTACGACGAGAGCCGCGAGATCCGCCGCCAGCTGTCCGACCTCCGCAGCCGCGCCGCGGTCTCGGTCTTCGTCATCCTCGGCGTGCTCCTCCTCTTCCTGGGATCGATTCGCTCCGCGGTGGTCATCTTCTCCTCGATTGCGTTCTCGATCCTTATCTCGCTCAACCTGATCTTCTTCTCGGGCTACTCCCTCAACCTGCTGACGCTCACGGGACTGGCGCTGGCGTTCGGCCTCATCGTCGACAACTCGATCGTCGTGCTCGAAAACGTGTACCGGCGCTGGCAACAGGGGGACGGCCCCACGGCCGCGGTCACGAAGGGGGCGTCGGACGTGTTGCTGCCGGTCATCGCCGCGACCGCGACCACGCTCATCGTCGTTGCGCCGTTCGTCTACCTGAAGGGCGAACTGCGCGTCTACTATCTGCCGCTGGGGGTCGTCGTCGCCCTGACCCTGCTGGCGTCGCTGATGGTCGCGTTCACCTTCATCCCGGCGCTGGTGGGCAAGATCCTCCCCGCCCGGGAATCTGGCGACGACCCCGCGGAACTCCCCGACTCGAAGCCACCCGCATACCTGCGCTTCTACCGCGGACTTCTGGGCCTCACGCTGCGCTGGCCGTGGATGGTCGTAGCGATAGGACTGTCCGCGCTGGGAGGGTCGACCTACCTGTTCCAGAACTACGTCAACAGGGGGATGTTCTTCGGTGGAGGATGGGGCCAGGAAGATCGAATCGACATCAACATCGAATTCCCCCAGGGCACGGATATCGAACGCACCGATGAACTCACAGGCTACTTCGAGGAACGGCTGCGTCAGATGCCGGAGGTCGAGAAGTTCGTCACGAGGGTGTTAAGAAGCGAGCGCAGCGTCATCACGGTGACCTTCCCGGACGAACTGCAGAACACCAACATTCCGGTGAGCATCAAGGACCAGCTCTTCGCCTTCTCGCTCGGCTTCTCCGGCGTGGATGTCCGGGTCACCGGGTACGGCCCGTCGTTCTACGGGGGAGGCAGTTCGCCGCCGAACTACAGCATCCAGGTCCTCGGGTACAACTACGAGAGGGTCCGCGAGATCGCCGAGAACCTGGCCGGACGGCTGGAGCGATTCCCCCGTGTGCGGGACGTCAATCCGAACGCATCCGGATTCTTCAGCCGGGATCGCGCTTCCGAGTTCGTCGTCGACATCCGCCGCGACATCGTCGCGCGCCACGGCCTTTCCGTTGCCCAGCTGGTGGGTGATATCGGCCGGACCGTTCGCGGGCAGGTCAGTCAGAACCAGCTGAAAATCGGCGGAGACGAGGTCCGGTACGACGTGAAGCTGGAAGGGAACCGGGAGGTGGACCTCCACAGGCTCCGGCAGACCCTGCTCCTCACGCCAGGAGGGGATCCGGTCCGCCTGGGCGAACTCGTCACGATCGAGTCCAGGGAGGTGCTCGCCCAGATCCTTCGCGAGGACCAGCAGTACGAGCGCACCGTGGCCTACGAATTCCGAGGGCCCTACAAGCTCGGTGATGTCTATCACAACACGATCATCGACGGGACCGAAGTCCCGCCGGGCTACACGGTCAAGAAGGCGGACCGCTGGCGCTGGGGCGCCGAGGAACAGTCGCAGCTCGCGATGGTGCTCGGCCTCGCGCTCATCCTGGTCTACATGGTCACCGCGGCTCTCTTCGAGTCGGCGCGACAACCGCTGTGCGTCGTGCTTACCGTGCCGATGGCCCTGATCGGCGTGTTCCTGCTCTTCTTCTTGCTGGACGCCAACTTCACCGGCGAGGCCTGGATGGGCGTGATCATGATGTGCGGGATCGTGGTCAACAACGCCATCCTTCTCGTGGACAACATCAATCGGCACAGGAGGGAGTCCTCGCTGGGGCTGGAGGCCGCCATCGTGCGGGGAACGGAGGAACGCGTCCGGCCCATCCTGATGACCACCACGACGACCATTCTGGCGCTCCTCCCGCTGGTCCTGTTCAGCGAGACCGCGGACTCCAACATCTGGAACGCGCTGGCCTACTCGCTCATCGGAGGCCTGGCGTCGTCGACCTTCCTGGTCCTGACCGCTACCCCGGCGCTGTACTACCTTTTCGAGAGCGCGAAGGCGCGCGCGACCCTGTCGGAGCACTTCTCCGCATCCGGCCGTGTGAGCACCGTCCGGTGGCTGACGCATGTGGTGCTCTACGGCGTGCTGATGATCGGTTTCGTCTTCGGCGCGATCGCGCTGTGGGATTTCGTCTCGGGCCTTCGGGGCGACGTGGCGTTCGTCGATGTCGTGTTCGACTCGGTCGGTGGCCTGCCGGAGCTGGTCCAGACGGTGCTGATCTGGGTCGGCGTGGTCTGGGCGGGCCTGATCGTGGCGTGGCCGTTCCTCGCCGTGACCATCAAGTGGGTGCGCAACCTGAGGCCCGCGCGGCTGGTCTGATCCGTGAGACTCCGCTTCGCGCCCTCGCCGACGGGGTATCCGCACGTCGGTGGCGCCCGCACCGCGCTCTTCAACTGGCTGCTGGCACGCCGCAGTGGCGGCGCTTTTCTGCTGCGCGTCGAAGACACCGACAGGAACCGGAGCCGCCCCGAGCACGTCGACGCCATCCTGAGCGGGCTGAGCTGGCTGGGCATTGGATGGGACGAGGAGCCGGTGTTCCAGGCCGACGGGCTGGACAGGCACCGCCGCGACGCGTTGCGGCTCCTGGAGACGGGACGGGCCTACCGCGACTTCACCACGCAGGCGGAGTTTGCGAAGGCAAGGGACGCGGCGGTCGAGGCGGGAACGGGCACCGTCGCCCGTCTCTCCCGTGAAATGGCGGCGCGCGTGCCCCCCGACGAGAGCCGGCGCCGCGCCGAGGCGGGTGAGCCCTTCGCGGTCCGCTTCCTGGTCCCTGACGGCACGACCGAATGGCACGACCTGGTTCACGGCCCCACGCGCTTCCAAAACGCACAGATCGACGACTTCGTCATCCTGCGCAGCGACGGGACCCCGACCTACAACCTGGCAGTGGTCTCCGACGACGCCGCGATGGCGATCACCCACGTGGTGCGCGGCGACGACCACATCTCCAACACGCCCAAGCAGATCCTCCTCTACGAGGCGCTGGGCGAGACCGTCCCGGCCTTCGGCCACCTTCCCATGATTCTGGGGCCGGACGGGAAACGCCTCTCGAAGCGCCACGGCGCTCAAGCGGTGGACGCGTATGAGGACGAAGGTATTCTGCCGGAGGCAATGGCGAACTTTCTCGCCCTGCTGGGCTGGTCGCCCGGAAGCGACGAGGAGCTTCTCAGCCGCGAGGAGATGGTCGCGCAGTTCTCGCTGGAACGCGTGCTGAAGAAGGGCGCGGTATTCGACCGCGAGAAGCTCTGGTGGATGAACGGCCAGTACATCGCCCGCATGGATCCCGGCGAGCGGGCGGCGGCCCTGCGCGACCGACTGGCCCGAGACGGCGTCGACTCGGACCGAGTGGCGCTCTCGCGGGAAGCATTCGAGCGCATGGCCACCGCGCTGGCTCCACGAAGCCGCACCCTGACCGAGATGGCCGCAATGTCACGCCCCTACATCGGCCCCGTGCGCGAATACGACCCCAAGGCGGCCAGGAAGGCGTGGTACCGCGACCGTGGGGCGGCGGTGGCCACCCTGTCGGCTGTCCGCGATGTCCTCGCCGCCACGCCTTGGGATGCCGATGCGCTGGAGGCCGCGCTGCGCACCCTCGCCGCCGAACGGGGGATCGGGGCGGGGAAGGTCTTCCAGCCGCTGCGCGTCGCGCTCACGGGCCTCTCCGCCTCCCCGGGGATCTTCGATGTGCTGCTGATCCTCGGGCGGGCGCGATCCCTCCGGCGGGTGGAGCGCGCGGTCGACTACATCAAGACTTCCGGCTGACAGCAGTACCGTGAAACAAACCCCTGCTGCAGCCGACCAACGCAGCATCCATACCGGGCCACTACGCCAGAGGGTTCAAACCAACCGGCTAGTCGCCCTTGCCCCCCACCATCGCTACCGCTGCTCCGGCGATACCGACCAGGACGGCACTGCCAATGGCGGCCCCAACGAGTTCGGCGCTCATGTCGCCGGCCTCGACGCTGTGCGCCAGGCTCAGCAGGACCCCGTAGGTCGCGCCGGCCGTCGCGCCATCCTTCGCATCGCTCACGCCCCGCCATGTCAGCACCACGGCGAGCACCAGCCCGTGGAAGACGGCACCGAGGACTCCCCAGAGGGATAGGTCCGCGTGTTCGTGATGCCCGTGCGGGTGGTGGCCGCCAATGAACGGCACCATGTCGAGGACCAGGTCGACGACGAGTAGCGCAACGGCTGCGGCGACGGTGGCGGTGACGAGTTTCTTCATGTCCATCGTGGCGTCTCCTCGATGAGTGGAAGGAGTTTGGGACACGGGCAATGTACGGGCCGATCACGATCTTCCGCAACATGGGGCAATCGGCGTGAGGTTTCGGCGGTTCGCGGTCGGCGCTCGACGTGCTTCGCACCATCAGGGCCAACTGCCGTTCAGCCCCGCTACATCGGTGTCCGCGCCGTGGCCAGCAGGTGGTCGACATGGTGCAACTCAAGGCAGCGGCCCGCGGTGGTTTCCAACTGTACCGTAATGTGCTGGATGTCGAACTCGTCATACGCGATATCCCGGACCCGGTCCAGAAGGAGTTCGTGACTTCCGTTGGCGGCGTACGCGGGCTCCACCAGGATGTGTGCCGTCAGGGCGACATATCCCGGCGCCAGCGTCCAGCAATGAACATCGTGGATCACGGTTACCCCTTCGAGCTCTTCGAGCTTGTGGCAGAGGGCGTACAGGTCGATGTGCTCCGGCGTGCCTTCGAGCAACACATCCACCACCCGGGACAGGAGCCGCCACGTGCTCGCCAGGATCAGCACGCCGATCAGCATGCTCGTAACGGGGTCGGCCACCTGCCAGCCGAATGCCCACACCAGAACCGCGGCGACGACCGCCGCCACCGACCCCAGCAGGTCGGTGATCATGTGCTGGAAGGTGCCTTCGAGCTTGGCGTTCTTCTGAGCTGCTCCGTGCACCGTCCACACGGCCGCGATGTTCACGACCAATCCGATCGAGCCCACGATCAGGAACACCTGACCATCGACTTCCGGCATTGCCGACAACCGGCGGTACGCTTCGATGAGCACCCAAACGGAAATGCCCCACAGCGTCAACGCATTGATCAGAGCCGCAAGGACTTCAGTACGGTGGTAGCCGTAGGTGTGCTCGGCCGTGGAACGGCCCGACAGACGCATCGTGACCAGGGCAAGCACGAGGAACACGGCATCGGTGAGCATGTGACCGGCGTGCGCGAGCAGGGCCAGGCTGCCGGCCAGAAGGCCGCCGACGACCTCGACGATCGTGTATCCGCCGATGAGCACCAGGGCTGCTACGATGCCGTGCTTGCCCGCTTCGGAGCCATCACGTTCGTCGGGGGGGTGATTGGAATGATCGCGGCCCGGGTTGTGCCCGAACGTGGGGCCATCGGTGGTGGGATTCATGTTTGCGGTCATGTACAGGGAGAGTTTGGCATACCAGAATAAATGTGGCTCCTCGCCTGCGGCAAGAGCGTCAGAGACCCCCCGGCCACGGAGAATCCATGCGACAATCGAGAGTTCGGTCGCTGCCCGTTCTGGTCCTTTCCGGCGTGCTCCTTGCGCCGTCGATTGCTGTCGGGCAGGAGGAGGTGCGCCGCGTCTCGCTTCCCGAGGCGCTGGAGGCATTCGCTGGAAACAGCCTCGCATTGAAGGTCGCACGGTCCGAGACTGCCGGCCTTGCGGGAATGGCCCAGCAGTCCCGTGCCTACTTCAATCCGGAGTTGTCGTTTGAACGGGACGACCTGAGTCACAATGACGAAAAGGTCTGGGAGGAGACATTCCAGTTCCAACAACAGTTGGAGTGGCCCGGCCGGACCACTGCCCGGGGTCGGGCCGCAACGCACACGATCCGTGCCGGTGCCGCCCGCTTCCGTGCCGACTCGATCGAGTTGGCTTTCGAAGTGCGTGAGGCGTATGTCCGGACCTGGTTCGCGGAAGAGGCGGAGTCAATTGTGCGGCGGAGCGCCGCCGTGATTCAGTCAGTCGCGGAGGATGCGGAGGTCCGACTCGAACAGGGTGACATTTCGGCCCTGGAAGCCCGGCGGTTGCGAATCGCACGGGTGGAGGCCGAACAGGAACTGGAGGAAGCGGTGCTGCGCTCCCGTGCAGCGAGGCGGAAGCTCGCCCTGCTCATCGCACCGGGAACCGGAATGGAGGAGATCGGTCCGTCGGAGGGGCAGGAGGGAGTTCCGCCCATGATCAGTCGGGGGACAGCGATCGCCGCCGTGGACGGCCGTCCGGACGTGGAGGCGGCGGCAAGCGACCTGGATTTGGCGCTCGCCGGTGTGGATCTGGCACGGAGCTACTGGGCGCCCGCCCCGAATCTCGGACTTGGATACCGCCACCATGACGATGGTTTCGGGGGCGTCAGCCTCGGGCTCGCTGTCCCACTTCCCCTCTTCGACCGAGGGTCCGCAACCAGAGAGGGAGCTGCCGCGTTCAGTTCCGCCGCCGCCTACCGTCTCGAACTTCGGAGGCAGATGGCGAGGTACGACGTGCTGGTCACATCCGACCGCTATGCGTCCAACCGCGCACGGCTCGAGGGTGCGGCGCAGGGTCTTCGGACCGATGGCGAGGCGATGCTCGTCTCGGCGACCGCAGCCTACTCTGCACAGGAAATGACCCTGCTGGAGCTCCTGGACGCGGCGGGTGCGTTTCAGGGGGCCCAGCTTAGTGCGCTCTCCCTGACGACCGAGGCCTGGGTCTCTTACTACGATCTGCTTCGCGCCACGGGAAGAGTTCCGGAGGATGAAAGATGAACCTGACGGCAGTCGGACCGCGACTGATGGGCGCGGCAGTAATCGCGTTGTGGGCGTGTGGGGAGACGCCGGACAGCGGAGAGGCCGGCGTGGCCCATGACCCCCACGACGCTGGAGGGACATTCACCACGATGTCGGGCGACATCGAGTTGTTCCTAGAGTATCCGCACCAGATCGAGGGTGTCGAGAGCGAGGAGCCCTGGGAGATCTTCCTCACCCGGATCGAGGGCTGGCAACCGGTGGTGGATGCGGGCGTGACGCTTGTCGTGTACGGGCCTCCCGGTGGCCGCCAGGAGTTCGAAGCCGTGCCGGAGACTTCGGGCTTTTACATGGTGTCGCCGACCATACCATCGGCGGGACACTGGCACGCCGAGGTTGCGCTGTCGCTGGAAGCAGGCGACTACGTGATCGGGGCGGGCGAGTTCGAGGTCTTCGAGAGTGAAGACGACGTGCACGTTCATGCGGGACACGGCCACACGGAGGCCGAGGCCGACGCGCACGCCGGGCACGACCACGCCGATGACGAGGCCGGTGCCCATGCGGGACACGACCATGCGGGGGACGCGGCCGATACGCACGCCGGGCACGACCACGCGGCCGACGAGGCGGGGGACCAACCCGACCCCCACGCCGGACACGGTCACTCGGAGGACGAGGTAGCCGCCGGGTTGATCACGCTGCCCAAGCAGGAGCAATGGTCGTTCCCGTTCGCAGTTGCCGTGGCGGGTGAGCGCCAGATTCCCGCCGCGATCCCTGCCCCCGGCGAATTGTCGGCCCCTCCCGGTGGTCTCGTACACGTTTCGTCGCCCGTTGCGGGGCGCATTGCGGTAGACGGCCCCGCAATCGCCCCGGGCGACCGGGTGCGCTCCGGGCAGACGCTGGCCCTGATTGCGCCGACCAGCCTGGACAATTCGTACGTGCGCACTCGGGCGGATGTCGTGGAAGCCCAACTCGAAGCCGATAGGGCCGAGAGCCTCTTCGCCGCGGGTGCCATCGCGGAGCGTCGAGTGCTTGAGGCACGACGCAATCTGGACGTGGCCGTGGCGGCGTTCGAAGCCATCGGTGGGACGCTGGACGGCGTCGGTGAGGACGAGCCCGACCCCGATCTCTACAACCTGCGCAGCCCGATCGATGGCATAGTTGCGGTGCGCGACAAGGCGCTGGGCGCGCAGGTAGAAGCCGGTGAACACGCCTTCACGATCGTGAACGCATCCACACTGTGGTTCGTCGCCCGGATTCCCGCCCGCTACGCTGCGGCCGCGAACCGGATACGCGGCACGTGGTTCACCGTCGAGGGCGGGACCACCACCTACACGTCCACCAGGGTCCTTTCAATCGGCAACATGATCGATCCGGCGAGCCGCACACTCGCTGTCCGTTTCGAAGTCCCGAACTCCGGCGGCGCGCTCAAGGTGGGGATGCTGGCAGAAGGCCATATTCTCCTCGGCGATCCGGTGCCGGGAGTCGCGGTCCCGGCCTCGGCGATTCAGGACGAGAACAACCTCCCCGTACTCTACGTCATGCTCACGGGAGACACCTTCGAGCGTCGGGTCGTCACGACGGGTCCGTCGGATGGGAACTGGACCATTGTTTCGTCCGGCATCGCCTCCGGCGAGCACGTTGTCACCGTTGGGGCCTACCAGGTCAACCTCGCCGCGCTCGGGGTCGTCGCGCCGGCTCACGACCACGCTCACTAGGCAGTCCGAATGAATCAACCTGAGCAGCGCGGTTTTCTCGACCTCATCGTGGGCGCCTCCCTGGCGAACCCCTTCCTTGCGCTCATCCTCGCCATGGGGCTCTTCGTGGGTGGAAGCTGGGTGGCGGCCACATTCCCGGTCGATGTATTCCCCGACCTGACCGCTCCAACGGTCACGGTGGTGACCGACGCTCACGGGCTGGCTCCCGAGGACGTGGAGACATCGATCACCTTCCCGATCGAGACGGCCCTGAACGGCGCGCTCGGTGTCCGCCGGGTGCGCTCCAAATCCGCCCAGGGAATCAGCGTCGTCTGGGCGGACTTCGAATGGGGAACCGACATCTACCTTGCCAGACAGATCGTCAGTGCCCGGCTCCAGGCTCAGGCACTCGATCTTCCGGAGGGCGTGAGTCCGCCGGTTCTGGCCCCCATCAGCTCCATCATGGGAGAGATCATGCTGGTGGGCGTCGTCGCTCCCGATTCGCGGCTCATGGAGGCGCGAACCACGGCGGACTGGATCGTGAGGCGCAGGCTGCTGGCCGTGCCGGGGGTGGCGCAGGTGGTGTCGCAGGGTGGCGATGTGCGGGAATACCAGGTGCTGGTCGATCCGCAGAGGCTCCTGGCCTATCAGGTGGGACTCGAGGACGTGCTCGCGGCGATCGAGGGGTCGAGTGAGAACGTTGCGGGAGGTCTCTATTGGTCGAGCGGACGTGAAATCCTGGTCCGGGGGATCGTACGGCCATCGAGCGTGGAAGACATCGGGGTGACCGTGGTGGCCACGCGCGACCGGGTTCCGGTACTGATCGACGATGTCGCCGAAGTGCGCATCGGTCCCAAGATCACCTACGGGACCGGCTCCGTGAATGGCGAGACGGCAGTCATCCTGTCGGTCCAGAAACAGGCCGGCGCCAACACGCTTGAGCTCACTGAAAGGGTCGATGCCGAACTGGACCTGATCGAAGCCGAGCTTCCCGAGGGGATCACGTTCGAGCGCGATATCTTCCGGCAGGCCGACTTCATCTCGCTCGCGGTGGAGAACGTGGTCCTGGCGCTCCGCGACGGGGCGTTCTTCGTGATTGCCATACTTCTGCTCTTCCTGTGGAATGTGCGCACCACCCTGATCTCCGTCGTGGCCATCCCCCTGTCGCTGGCTCTGGCGATCATCGTCATGCGCGCCCTGGGGGGCACCGTTAACACCATGACGCTGGGCGGGATGGCCATCGCGATCGGGGCTCTTGTCGACGACGCCATCATCTTCGTCGAAAACGTGCACCGGCGACTCCGCGACAACCTCCGGCGGCCACCCGGCGAGCGCCTCGCGACGCTGCCCCTGATTCGCGGCGCGGCGAGCGAAATAAGGGATCCGATCCTGAACGCTACGCTGATCATCACCATCGTCTTCGTTCCGCTGTTCTTTCTGACCGGGGTCGAGGGCCGCATGCTCGCGCCGCTGGGATATGCCTACATCATCAGTATTCTTTCGTCGCTGGTCGTGGCCGTTACGATCACCCCGGCGCTCTCCTACCTGCTGCTGCCCGGCGACCGAGCGATCAGGCGGCGACGCGAGCCATGGCTGGTGCGGGGACTGGAGTACATCTATGGACGGGTGCTGAGCCGGGCGCTGGACAATTCGGGAAGGGTTCTGGTCGGGGCGGCCCTGCTCCTTGCGGGCACCCTGGCGGTGGTACCCACGCTGGGCCGGGAGTTCCTGCCCGAGTTCCAGGAAGGGTCGCTGACAATCGCGATCATCAGCGTGCCAGGCACGTCGCTGGCCGAATCGAACGAGATCGGCAATCGCGTCGAGCGGCGGCTGATGGGGGTGTCGGGTGTGGTCTCGACTGCCCGGCGTACCGGGCGCGCCGCGCTGGACGAGGAGGCCCAGGGCGTCAACGTGTCGCATGTCGAAGCACGGCTCGATCTGGCCAGCCGCGAGCTCTCCGAGGTGATGGCCGAAGTGCGTGCGGAACTGGCGGGAATCGCGGGGACCAGCATCACGGTGGGGCAGCCGATCGGCCACCGCATCGACCACATGTTGTCGGGGACTCGTGCCGCCATTGCGATCAGCCTGTTCGGACCCGATCTCCGCGAACTGCGCCAAATCGCCGGACAGATCGAGGCCATCGCACTCGAGATCGAAGGCCTCGTGGATGTCTCGATGGAGCAGCAGGCAGAGGTGCCCCAGCTGCAGGTGCGAGCGAACCGCCGGGCCATGGCACGCTACGGAGTGAGTCCCGGTGCGCTGGCCGATGCGGTCCACATCGCGATGCAGGGCGAAGTAGTGTCCCTGGTGCGCGAAGGCGAGCGGACTTTCGACCTGGTGGTGCGCTACGCCGACCGCTACCGGAGCGATGCCGAAGCCATCGGGGGGGCGCTGGTGGCGACGCCTGCCGGACCCACCGTGCCGCTGTCGCAACTCGGTTGGATCGTGCAGGCCAGGGGGCCGAACATGATCACGCGCGAGAACGTGTCGCGGAAGATCGTCGTGAGCGCCAACGTGGCCGGGCGGGACGTGATCGGTGCCGTGACAGAACTGCAAGGACATATCGCCGACGAGCTGGATTTGCCACCCGAGTACCATTTGCAGTACGGGGGACAGTTCGAAAGCGGCCAGAGTGCAACCCGCCGCATTACCATACTGTCGCTCTTCTCGATCGGCGCGATCTTCATGATCATGTTCCGGGCGTTCGGCAACTTCAGCACGGCCATGTTCCTAATGGTGAACCTGCCGTTGGCCCTGACCGGTGGGGTCATTGCCGTCCTGCTTATCGGCGGAACGGTGAACGTCGCGACGCTGGTCGGCTTTATTACGCTCTTTGGGATCGCGGTGCGGAATGGGATGCTACTCGTAAGCCGGTATCAGGATCTTTGCGCCGGCGGGATGTCGCTTCCAGACGCCATCCGGCGTGGCTCGGTGGAGCGGCTGAGTCCGATCCTGATGACGGCCCTCACAGCGGGCTTGGCCCTCATCCCCCTGGCGCTGGGAATCGGCGAGCCCGGGAAGGAAATCCAGGCCCCTCTTGCCGTGGTGGTTCTCGGCGGGCTGCTGACGTCAACTCTGCTGAATATGGTGGTCGTGCCGGCCCTGTTCATGCGCTGGGGCAACATCCCGGTCACCCCCCAGCGGCCACTACCCGCAGGTTCCTGAGCGTACTTGGACTCTAGTACACCGCATCAGAAGCTATTGCGCAGTGAATGATCGTGGTCATGATCGTTGAGGTGGTCGTAGCCTGGGGCGATGCCGATGATGGATCTCCCGGAGCGGCAGTACTCCGGCGTCGACGTGATCGATCCGCCGTCGAATGCGGCGATTACCCGGCGACGCGGCAAACCCGGCGACGCGGCACACCCTTGAAATGCAAAGGATAGCGGCTTACACTGTGTAGGCATCGGTCCTCTGCTGTGGCTGTGGTTGAGTTGTCGGTCCAACTAAACCTATACAGCCTCCAGAGGCCCGATGCCGCTTTATTGGCTTGAGAAACCTGGTCTAGTAGCTGATGATGGGAGGGCCCTCTGTCAAGAAGGGGGTCTCGCTGTCTGCCATAGGCTGAGGAGGTGGTCGTCCGAGGTCGCGTTCACGGTGAATCCTCCTGTACATACGCCGGTTGGCCGGAAGCCAGTTGCCCGGTGCCCGGCCCACGATGATCACAACACGCCCCCCCTTCATAGCCCGGGTTTTTGGTAACGTTGCCCCTGGCCAGGTCCTCGTTCCGTTCTCCACCCTTGCTGTACACGACAGGTACGCCCGCACCCTTTGCCCAGCCCTTCCGTCGTGCAAAGCACCCCGCCCGGGCGAAGAAGGTAAAGCCCAACTGACCATGATCCCGTTCCCGGATGCTCCTTCGGGGACCTCTTCGAGCAACTCGGACAGCACGGGCATGATCGACACCGCGATGAGCATCATGACGGTGCCGGCTACCGTGGCGGTGATGATCCGCCGGAGCAGCGACAGCCGCGCCGACAGCAGGAATTGAAACAGGACGAGACGATCAGCAGGGTCATCGGCAGGGGAGCGCTACCTTCGGTGAGCGCCGTGACGCAGACGGCGATGAAGGCTTCCGACGTCACCATAAGGAATCGGCCCGGGCAAACCTCGCAGTCCCAAGGAGCTTGCCAACCTGCACTCCGGGGCCTATCGTTCACGGCGCCACTCCCCCGACAGCTCCTGCACCCGGACAGCATGCCGCCTGGTCCCAGTTCCGCCCCTACGGCTCATGAACCGACTGTAGTCCGGGTCGTCCCGAGCCTCAACGACATCGAACGCAGGATCCTCGATTTCATGGTGTCGTACCTGCGTAACAACACCTATCAGCCATCGATCAGGGAGATTGGGCAGCACTTCGGGATCAAGAGCACCAAGACGGTTTCCGAACACCTCCAGGCGCTCGCCGACAAGGGATATGTGGAACGCGACCCTTCGCGTTCTCGGGGAATCCGCATTCTTGGCGTGGACCTGAATGCGCAGACCGTGTCGCTGCCCTGTTTCCGCGACCTGCGCGACGCGACGAGCGGGCCCCGCGACGGGGCGGCCGAGGTGCGTATCTCGCTCGACCGGCAACTGGTGAGCCGCGGCGGGGGCTTCGTGGTGCGTGCGCCCCGTGACCGGTTGGCGGCCGCGGGGATCAGCGAGGGGGATTTCCTGGTGATTCAGCCGGTTCGCGCCGACGAACTGGTCGATGGAGAGATCATCGTCGCCAGGGTCGGCGGTGTGACCGACTTTTTCCAGCTCAAGAAGCGGGCTTCGCGCTTCTTCTTCTACCCGATCGGGGGAGACCCAGCGGTCCCGGACGGTCCGGAGGGCGCGCATCCGGTGATCATCGGCAGGGTGGCCGCCCTTTACCGGCGCATGAGTGCGCTCCCCTTCACGGCACCCATTACCGCCCATTAGCGACCGCGATCGCGCCTGGATGGCCCGCGCCCTGGAAATGGCACGGGCCGGCGGGTTGCGCGGCGAAGTTCCGGTCGGCGCGGTGATCGTTTGCGCCGAAGAGGTCCTCGCCGAATCGCACAACCGCACGGTGGAACTGCACGATCCGACCGCCCACGCCGAATCCATGGCGATCCGCGCGGCGGCTCGGAGACTGGGGGACTGGCGCCTCAACGACTGTACCCTGTACACGACTCTGGAGCCCTGCACGCAGTGCGCCGGCGCCATCGTGCTGGCCCGCATTCCCCGCCTCGTCTTCGGGGCCCACGACCCGAAGGCCGGCATGGCCGGCAGCCTGGAGAACCTCGTGCAGGATTCGCGCCTCAACCACTGCGTCGAACTGCTCGGCGGCGTCCTGGCCTCCGAGTCCTCCGAGCTTCTGCGGGCCTTCTTTCGCGCGCGCCGGGGCTGAACGCCAGGCGGCCCACCCTGACGTTACGGCGGATCGCCAGCGGCGCAAATCCAGGTAGAGTCAGGGGCTGGCGCGGTGCCCTTAGGGTGACGCGGCATCCTCCGCACGCTTTCGCGGCGGTGCATAGTTCGTCACCCGTAGGTCCGTTTCCAGCCCCTGCTCGTCGAACCGGACGTGCGGATCTCCCGCATCCG
>JAJDXS010000059.1 GCA_022823145.1 Gemmatimonadota bacterium | reverse complement strand
TGCCAGCGGGACAGAGCCGCGATGGCGATGTTCCTCGACTTCTTCGGCAGGGACCGAAGGCCGGAGACACTCTCCCAGCGCGATTGGGATCGCTTCATCCAAGCGCGGCGGGCGGGGAGGGCCGGTCCGTCGGGCAAGCCTGTGGGCGACCGCACCGTCGAGTACGACCTCAAGTTCCTGATGGCGGTTCTGAATTGGGCCGAGAGGTCGAGGGACGAGCAAGGCCGCCTCCTCCTCGACAGGAACCCGCTCAAGGGCCTGGCAAAACCCACGGAGAAGAACCCCGCCCGGGTCGTTCTCACTGAGGACGAATACCAGGCGATGCTGAAAGCGTCGTGGCAGGTGGGGTGGCGGTTCCGCGTCGCCCTCTTGCTCGCGCATGAGACCGGCCACCGGATCGGTGCGATCCGCCAGCTTCGGTGGAACGACATCGACTTCGAGGGCCGTGAAGTCCGGTGGCGGGCGGAACACGAGAAGACCGGTTATGAGCACACCACCCCGCTGACCGACGAGGCGGTCGCCGCGCTAAAGGAGGCACGTGGGATGAGCGACGGGAGCGGGAACGCCCCGGTGCTTACCTCGTCGAGGGATGCCACGCGGTGCATGGGCCGCGCGGCCGCCCACAAGTGGTGGAAGAAGGCCGAGACGCTCGCGGGACTGGAGCCGAAGCCGCGCCGGGGCTGGCACTCGCTGCGGCGGAAGTTCGCGAGCGACCTGATGGACCTTCCGCTCAAGGTGCTCTGCGAGCTTGGCGGATGGAAGGATGCCCAGACGGTGCTCAGGTGTTACCAGAGGCCCGACGCGGGACAACTCAGGACGGCACTGGAAGGCCGCGGCAGGGCTCGGGGCTGAAATCCCGACCAGCGGGAATCATTCGGCGGGAATCCGGCTCGCGAAATCCCTAAGGTCATCGGCTGCAAATAGTTGCAAAATACATGCATCTTGCCGCCTCGTTATCTCCACCCGGTCCTTCCCCTGCCCGGTCTCGCTGGGCGGGCGTGCCGTCGGGTGGATCGAGTCGGAGGTTGAGGAATGGAGCCGTCAGCGGATCGCGGAGAGCCGAAACAGCGCGGAGTGATGGCATCGTGGAGTGCGCCCCGGCCTCCACGGTGGAGCACTTCCGCTTTCGTCGTAGGGGTTTTGTTGCGCCCTGGCCTGATTCCCGCCTTGGAGGGGGCAGCCCGCCAACCGCTCCCTCCGCCGGAACCACCATCCAGCACGGAGGCGCTACCTGGTAACCAAGGCCGGACTGAAGGCTGGCACTAGATTGGAGGGCGGCGTCAAAACACCAGTCCCCCCTCGGAGGTCAGAGATATGGAGCACCCGAAGCGAGTAACGATTGAATTCGAACAGGACGGATGGGGTGTGCGCCTCACCGGCACGAGCGGATATGAAGGATGGCTCTGCCGCGACGACACCCACAACCCTCCCCCACGTTGGGAGGAGTATGGCCGTCACGTGGCGAACGGTGTCGAGGAGTGGATATGTGCCCCGGACCCCGAGGACCATGCCACCAACCTCCGCTACAAGACCGTCATCACCGGCACCCCGTTGTGGATGTCCGTAACCGTCAGCGGTCACCGGTTTCTCCTCCACAGCGACGACCCCTGTATCGTAAGGGCTAGCGAGTGCCAGTTGGGCCATACGCGCCTGCTCATTCAGGCCGCCGAAGACGTTCCTGATTTCACCGGAATGCCCAAGGTGTACGACTGGCTTCGCGAACACTTCCCAAAGACCTACCAGCGCATTCACGAGCAGGTGCCGGGCGTACGTCCGCCGCTCCAGTAGAAGGGATCGATCCCCGAGGCCGCCCGGACGGTTAGCGCATCACCGCCTACCCACCGCTTCGAGCACCGGTCGCACTCGCCGTCGCTGCCGAGGGGGTGCGGCGCGGAGGCAGGCTTGGGTAGCTTCCGAGGTCCTTTCAACCCGCAGCCCTCAGGGAAGAAGCATGACCAAAGACCACGTTGAGGAAGTCCGCAGGCTCCTAGCCACCAAAGTCAAGGGCCTGTCGGAGGTGGACACGGTGGAGGATTGCCACCTCGCGACCTTCGAGGCGCGTTGGCGTGACGAGCCGGTCACCGTGGAAATCCGCGACTACGGCCCCCGCGACCCTGCGCACCGCTACACGTGCGTCGCCAAGACGGAGGACGGTCGGGTGGCGGCGGGCAATGGTGCCGAGACGCCCGAGATGGCGATCCGCATCGCGCAGTGGTACAAGCTCGACCGACACTAGTCCTCCGGCGGCGAGGCCACCGAAGCGCGACACCGGCAGGGAAGCGTGAAGACCCTCAACGGCTCGGTCCGGAATCGCGCTCCGGCCCGCGCGGCCGCAGCCTTGCCACCAACTGCCTCGTCATCTCCACCCGCTCCCTGGCCCTGAGCCGTAGGTGCCGGAGTATCTTGTCAAGTCCGTCACCCGCGCGCTCAGCCGCTCGACTTGCCGCTGCAAGGCTTCGACCTGCTGCCGCAAGGCTTCGACGTGCTCGGAGTGCTGTCGCTGTTCCCTCTCGTACTGCACGGACAACCTCTCCAAAGCCGCCGTCAACTGCCTTTCCAAATCGGTCACGCAGCTCCCTCCTCACTCTCTCGACAGACTCAAGTAGGGCCGCCCTCTCACGGTGAAGGCCGGCCGGACCGGCGTGCCGGCGGGCAGCGACACGTACCGGTCCCCGTCGATCTCCGGCAACTCGACGCCCCAGGTCGTCTCCTCGATCTCGGCCAGCGTCGTGCGCGCCCACTCGGTTCGCACGTCCAGCTCCCGCAGGGTATCGATCCGGTCGTGGATGCTCCTCGACAACCAGTGCATCGTTCCCCAACTGCCGCCGCAGATACCGAGGAAGAGGCTCATGCCCACCACGAGCGGCCGGAGCCAAGCCCTCATCAGCAACTCGCGCATCCGCCCGGTCGCCTCGGCCGTATCGGCCTCGATGGAACTCAGCGCGCCGTTTGCGACGGCGCTCAAGTTCTCTCCAAGCCGCGCGAGCTCTCGCGCGGCCGCCTCCTCGATCCGTAGTCGGTCGGCCTCCAGCCGGTTCCTCAGCCGGGAGGTCAAGTCGTTCGGGCTCGAAGTCTCGCTCATACAGTTCTCCCTTCAGTCGCCACCGCTTCCCGCTGTCGGGATCGCGGGCGGTGATGTAGTCCTTGCCTTGGCGCGGTACCTCCAGCCCCACGCCCTCCAGGGCGGAGACCACGTCGGCGCGGCCCTTGATCGCGCCGTGCTCGACGCGCTGCACCAGGTAGTCGCGGATCAGTGTGCGCGGATCCGCCTCGTGTTCGAGCCCGGCCCGCAGCCTCGACGCCTCGATGTAGGCCACGTGGCCCGGCCGTTGCGCCCGCGCGCGCGCCGGGTCGTCCGGGCGGCTCCAGCCGTGCTCGTGGTTGAAGGCGTCGCGCAGCGGGGCGAACGTCTGCTGCCAGCCGGGCGGCGCGATGTTGAGGCTCCGGCCGGTCTGGAGGTCGCACTGCGCCGCGAGGATGTGTGCGTGGACGCCGCCGCCCCGCTCGCGGTGAAGAACCGCCGTCCACGCGTAGCGGTCCGGCTCCAGCCCCGCCCACGCCGTCCTCTCGAACTCGTCGAGAACGGCTTCGATCTGCTCGTCGGTCGGCCGATCCTCGGGTGCCCACGCAATCACGGCGGACGTGTACCTGCGCTCGAAGTCGAGCGAGTCGGCGACGGCGGCCACCATGTCCGGGTTTCCGCGCATCACTTCGACGCCTTCGCGCTCCTGTCCCGCCGCGTCCCGCTCGCCGACGAGATACTCGACCGCCGCGCGGGCCGAACCCTTCCCGTGGGAGAGGAACTTAACGAGCATCGGCAGCATCCTCGCCGATGCGGGCGACACGGAGCAGCGAGCGCTCGAACGACACGAGGTGGGCGATCACCGAGACGGCCTCGGCCGTCGAGGCGTGGGTGTTCGCCCACCGCGCGAGTTGGTTCAGGTTGTTGCCGATGCGCGCGATCTGGCGGGTGCGCTCGCGCTCGACGGACCGCGCCGACGCGGTCCACGTCCGCGTCCGCGCCATCGCCTCGCGAAGCAGCGCCGAAGGGGAGACGCCCGCCGCGGCCGCCTTCTCGCGCCAAGCGGCGTGCTCGGCGGGCGTGACGCGCGCAGCGACCATCACGGTGCGATGCTCAGCCATGAGCGCACCGACGACGGGGTTCGGGGGCCTCGCCCCCGCGCGTCCGCTGCTCCGCCAGCGGCGCGACAGGCCGGGGGTTCGAAGGGGGGCGCAGCATCCCCTCGCCAGCCGCGATGTTCAACATCGCGTGTGCTGGCTTGTCTCTCATAATCATGCAGATTCCCGCGTGATTTGCGTGACCGGGTCACGGGGAAGGCCCGGGCTGTTGAGCGCCCGCAGAGGCGAGCGGAGCGAGCCG
>JAJDXS010000005.1 GCA_022823145.1 Gemmatimonadota bacterium | reverse complement strand
CGAGCTGCTGGCCGCCTTGCACACGGGAATGATCGACGCCGTGGCTCAGGTCGAGGTCGGCAACGGAGAGGCGGCGAGGGCATCGGAGGGGGCGTTTGCGGTGGCCGTCGTCGATTCCTTGGCGGAGTACGGCGGATTCGCGCTCGACGCCGAAGACGGCGAACTGCTCGACTGCATTGACGAGCGACTCGATTGGCTTACCGATCAACGGCGGATCGGCTACGCGGAATGGCGAGCGGACCCGGGCGTGTTTCTCTCTCGCGCGGCCTTGTGGAATCGTAGTGCGGGCACGACTTAGGGTAGCCCTGACCCGTTTCACACTCGCACACGATTGTTGCGCCGGTCCTTGATACCCCGGAGCGAGATCCATCGTCCGGCTGGCCACAAATCAAGACCGAACAACAGATCCTTCGGCTCACATCCTGTCGACCGTTTCGCGCCACGAGGCTCCCAGTGTATCCAAGCAGCCAGGCTTACGTCAGGCTGCCAAGGTCATCCATTTCACCGATACCGCACCCGGAACAGCAAGCAATAGAGGGCCGGCACGAACCCCAGGGTCAGGACCGTGGCGAACACCAATCCGAACAGGATCGCCACCGCCATCGAGACGAAGAGGGGGTCGCCGCCGAACCAAAGGGGCAGCAGCCCGCCGACTGTTGTCGCCGTCGTCAGCATGATCGGGCGCAGCCTCCGCTGTGCAGCTTCCAGGACCGCCGGACCGGGCTCCAGACCGTTCTCATCAATCTCGATGCGAATGCGGTCGATGAGCACGATCGCGTTGTTGATGACGATGCCGGCCAGTGAGATGACGCCGAGCAGCGTCATGAACCCGAATGACTGCCCGGTCACCAAGAGGCCAGCCACCACGCCGATGAAGCCCAGTGGGATGGTCAGGACGATGATGAACGGCTTGCGCAGCGAGTTGAACTGGCCCACCAGCAGGAGAAGGATCAAGAGGCCGGCCACGGACAGCTTCTCGGCGATGGATGCGTTGGCGTCGGCCGAACTCTCGAACGTTCCGCCGATCTCGTAGCTGTAGCCCACCGGCCAGCTGTACCGCTGTTCCGCCAGCCAAGACTCCAGGGCGGCGGCGATGCTGAATGCGGTGGCGTTTGCACCGGGATCGAGGTCCGCGAGAACCGACAGCGTCTTCGAGCGGTCGCGGCGGAGGATCCTGGACGGCTCGAAGGTGAGCGCGATGTCGGCGACCTGCCGCAGCGCCACGTTCTGGCCGGACTGGGCGTAGACGTTGATCGACTCCAGTTTGCCGATGTCCTCCCGCCCTCCGACTTCGGAGCGCAGCACCACGGGAATCGCCTTGTCGCCCTCCCGGTATTCCGTGACCGGCGAGCCCGATAGGGCCGTGCGCAGGGAGACGGCAATGTCCTGGTTGGTGATGCCCGCGCGCCGCGCCCGTGCGTTGTCGATGTTCACGATCAGCTTCTTGGTCTGCGCGCCCCAGTTGTCCGTGATGTTGCGGGTGCCCGGGAGCGACGCAAGGTGGGTCTTCACGCGGTCCGCCAGATCGAAAAGAACGTCTTGGTCCGCGCCATAGAGCCGGACCTCCACCGGCGTCCCACCTCCAGGACCCGAAGTCAGTCGCTTGAGTGACACGTCGATGTCGGGGTGATTGGCCTCCACGTATGTGCGCAGTCGGTCAATGACCGTGTCCTGGATGTCGAAGACCGATGCGTTTGCGATGAAGGCCGCGTATCCGCTGTTGGGTTGCGCTTGGCTGTAGCCGAGAGCGAAGCGGGGTGCGCCGGTGCCTGTGAAAATGCCCCAGTTGCGGATGCCTTCGCGATTCTCGCCCGCGGCCAGCTCCTCGATCAGGAAAAGCTCGATATCGAGCATGGCCGCTTCCGTATGGGCGAACGAGGTGCCGTAGGGGAACTCGAAATCGCCGGTGAAGAGCACTTCGGTGCTGTCCGGGAAGAAGTTCTGCTCGACGAGGCGGAACAGCCCCAAGGTTGCGGCCAGCAGTCCGAATGCTCCGGCGACCGTAACTAGGGGGCGCCGGAGCAGGGATTGGAGAACTCCGCGATAGCGCCGGTAGAAGGGAGTGTCGAACTCCGCGTCCCCCGCCGAACCGCTGCGCCGCTTCACCCTCAGGAAGATCATGCACAGGAGCGGGATCATCGTGATGGCGAGCAGCCAGGAGGAAAGCAGGGTCAGCGCGATCACGACGGCCAGCGGCGCCGTGTACTCACCGACCGCGCTCTCGGCCAGCACGATGGGCAGGAATGCGGCGATGGTGGTCAGAGAGGAGACCAGCAGCGGAATGCGAAGTTCTCTCGAAGAGTCCAGGGCCGCATCGCGCGCGTTCTCCCCACCCTCCAGACGCACCAAGATCGATTCGCTCATCACGATGGCGTTGTCGACCAGAAGTCCCAGTGCGATGATCAGCGAGACCAGCGACATCTTGTCAAGGCCAATGCCCAGGTATTGCATCAGCATCAGCGTGGCCATCATCGCCATGGGAACCAGACTGGCGACCACGAGACCGGTACGAAGCCCCAGAAAGAGCAGCATGCACACCAGAACGATCCCCACGGCTTGGAGGATCGAGTTCACGAAGGTGGACACGGCCCGGTCCACGACCTCGGGCTGGAAGGCCAGAATGTCGAAGGCGACACCGATGGGATAGCGCCCCTCCAACTCCGTAACGGCCGCCCGGATGTTCTCGCCCAGTTGAATAATGTTGCCGCCGTCGCGCATCGAGACCGCCAGCGCCAAGGCCGGTTGTCCGTTGGCTCGTACCCTCGCGCGGGGGGGATCGGCGTAGCCGCGGCGGATTTCGGCAACATCGCCCAGGTACACCGTCTCGCCTGTGCCCGGCAGCGTGATCAGCGTCTGCCGGATGTCGTCCAAGGACGTGAAGTTGCCCGTAGGCTCCAGGGTGACCCGCTCGACGCCCGTCTCAACGGCTCCGCCCGAGATGATGATGTTGCTGGATTGCAGGATGCCCCGAAGCTGCGGCACCGATAGGCCCAGCCCGGAGAGACGGGCGTTGTCGAAGTCCACGAAAACGCGCTCTTCCTGCGTCCCGTGGATCTCGACCTTGGCGACATCGCCGATCCTCAGAAAGACATCGCGCACCTGCTCGGCGATCTCCTCAAGTTCGACGTAGGAGAACCCGTCCGCCGTAAGCACCAGCACGGTCCCAAAAACATCCCCTAGTTCGTCGTCCACGACCGGAACCACCCCCTGGGGCAGTTCGCCGGCGGTCCGGTCCACCTTCCGGCGTAGATTGTCCCATACCGGTCGCAGGTTCGTCACGGTCTCGCGGAGTTCGACGGTGATGATGGACAGTCCGGTACGGGACTCGCTCGTGATGTGGGCGACCTCGGGAATCTCCTGGATTGCGCTCTCCAGCTTGTCGGTCACCAGAAGTTCAACCCGCTCGGGCGCTGCCCCGGGGAACTGGGTGCGCACGATGGCGCTGCGCACGAGAAAGCCGGGATCCTCCGCACGGGGGAGCCCCCGATATGCGGAAACTCCCGAGAGTGCGACCACTGCGAGCGCCACGAAGGTGACGACCCTGTTGTCAATCGCGTATCGGGTCAGGTCCATGGGCAGGGAAGGTTCGGGTAGTGCCTTCAGCGGGCATCCAGGAGGCGCACCCTCTGTCCCGGAGCCAGCGTTCCGAGTCCGGCGGTGGCCACGTATTCGCCGTCCTCCACGCCTCCGAGAATCTCCAGACCCTCGGGCATCAGCGCGCCGGTTTCAACGGTTCGGCGTTCGGCCGTGGCGACGTTTGCGGTGTCCGGCGGCGTGAGGACGTAAACGAAGCGCCCCCGCTGGTCCTGACCCACGGCCTCGGGTGGAACCAGAACTCCGGTAGCGCCGGGCCGGCCCTCGATGTGGAATGTGACTTCGGCCGCCATGCCGGGGCGCACCTGTGCTGCGTATGGCTGCGCGTTCAACCGTACGATTACCGGAAAGCCACCGGCACCTGCGGCTGCCGTGCCAACCTCCGTAACGGTGGCGTCGAACGCGCCATCGCCCAGCGCACCGAAGACCACCTCGACGGGACGCCCGGCACGCATTTCGCCGATGAAGGCCTCCGGCACCACGACCTGCACTTCGGGATTTCCGCCCGTGTCGATGACGACCACTACGGTCTGGCCGGCCCCCACCGCCTCGTTGACGTCGACCGCCACTCGGCTGACCGAGCCGTCCACCGGCGCCTGTAGGCGCGCATAGGATACCTGCTGCTCGGCTAGGCGCAGCGCCGTCGCTGCTGACGTTTCGGACGCGTTCGCCGATTCGTAGGTTGCGCGTGCGGCGTCCAAGTCGCTCATGGAGGCGTTGCCGCTCTCGTAGAGCGCGACTACGCGTTCGTAGGTTGCGCGCGCGTTGCGAGCTTGGGCACGCGCCTGAGCGACACCGGCTTCGGCTTGCTGGCGCCGTAGTTCCAGATCGCCGGCGTCCAGTCGCGCCAGCACCTGCCCGAGCCGGACCGCACTGCCCACGGCGACCTCCACTGCGGTCACCGTGCCGGCCACGCGGAAAGCCAGATCCTGCTCCGAGGCCGCTCTGGCGATTCCCGCAAAGGTACGGGTCCGGTCGGCGCCCGCGACGACGGCGCGGGCATACCTGACCGGGCGGATGTCCGCAGAGGATGCCGGTTCCTCCCCGCCGCACCCGGCGACCAGACCGACCGCAAACAGTAGGACAGGGGTCCGGGCGACGTATTGGTCCATCACGATCCATCCTCCACGCTTTGAATGTACTCCTCCAGCAGCCTTGCGAAGCTCGCTCGCTCCTCCGGCGTGGCGAGGGCCTCGAACTGACCAACGGCCCGCTCGACCCGTTTCAGGTTGACAAGGTAATCAAACGTCGCGTTGGTAACGCCTCTCTCGCTGAGCAGCGCAGCCGTCTGCGCCTCCAGGAGATCAACGACGCTGGCCAGCCCCTGAGCGTACGCATCGGTCACCAGTTCGAGCGATCGTCGGGCGGTTGCCGCCGCCGTCTCGGTCTCGGTCACGACTGCGAGGCTGGCCCGCGCGAACTGGAGCTGGACCCGGACGTTCTGCTCGATGCCTCGGGCCGCGAGTTCGCGCTGGATCCGCAACTGTGCCAAGGAGGCGGCGGCTCGTTCTTGGCGGGCGAAACGGGAAGCTCCTTGGAAGAGTGGCAAGGTGAGTGAAAGGCCCAGGTTCCAGGGGTAGTCCGTCATTTCGGTCATCGGCAGAGCCGCGGGCAACGATGTGCCAGCCCCCTCCCTCAGCACATTGGTGGACATGCTGCCCTGTAGCGCCACGCTGGGGAGATAGAACGCCTGGCGCGTCGACGTGAGCAGCCGTTCCTGGGCCGTGACAACGGCGTCGAGGCCTTGGATCTCGGGAGAGAGGCGCAGGGCCGCGTCCACCAGGAAGTCGCTCAGCGCCGCGACTTGGTTGAGGTCAGCCAAGTATCCGGTAGCCAAGGTGCCTTCCAGCAGCGCTCGCCCTTCGCGGTCGGCTTCCGGCGTGAGGAACTGTTCGTCGAGCGGTCGGTTGAGCACCTGGTTAAGCGCGACTTCGGCGGCGGAGCGTCTCGCGAAGGCATCGATCCGGTCGGCCCTTCGCCTGGCCAGTTCGCTTTCGAGCCGAAGCCGCTCGCCGGGTCCGGCGGCCCCGATGCGCTCGCGCTCGCGGGCAAGTCGAAGGGACGCGAGGGTCAGGTCGAGGTTGTCCTGCTGGACCTGCTCCAGCGTTTTCGCCCGCAGGACGTTGAGGTAGGCTTCGGCGGCTTCCAGGGCCACGTCGAGCCGGAGCGATGCCCTGTCCCGCTCCCTAGACTCCTGAAACGATGTCTGCACGGACACGTTCGCATTGGCTTCCTGCGAGAAGATCAACTGCCGAAGCGCGAGTCCGCCGTCCACGCTGTGCTGCGGCCGCAGTCCGAAGGAGGCCTCCGCGACGCTCTTCGAATGGGTCGCACCCGTCACGCCAGCTTCCAGACTCGGGAGTCGGCTTGCGCGCGCCAAGCGAATCTCCTCCGCGCCCGCGCGCACTGCTTGGTCCTCCGCGGCGAGCGCTAGGTTGGCGGCCAAGGCATCGTCCATGACGCTCTTCAGGGTCACGTTGCGCACAACCCCATCGGGAGCCTCGAAGAGCCGTCGTGCCTCCAAGAGCGCGCCCAGTGGCGGCAGAACGCCCACCTGCCGCACCGTGCGCATGTTCACCACCAGCGCCTCGCCGGGTTCGAGGGTCACCGGAAGCGTGGCGGGGTCGTCGCCCAGCAGGATGCGAAACGCGTTGAGGGCGATCCGCCGGGCTACAGCTGGAAGGTCCAGGGCCGCCGAGGAGGCCATGATGCCTCTGGCAACATCGTCGCCGGAATAGGAAAAGGAGGGCAGGCGACGATCTGCGAGACCCTGCGCGAGGAGCTCGAACTCGCTGGCCGCCATCCGAGCCAGCGGAGTCACGTAAACGGCGTCGACTTCAGCGGGAAGACGACCGAGGCTGCTCGCCGCCGTCTCGCCCACGGGCACCGGTTCCAGCGTGATGCCGAGGTCTGCCGCCGTCTCCACTACTTGGTCGAGAAGGTCCGCAAAGGTCGCCGCCGCCTCCTCGTCAACCAGCATGGCCGCAGTGGAGAACGTCGCGAGTTCCTGGAATCTGCGCAGATCGCGGATGACGGGTCCGGGCGCAGGCGATGCAATGTAGGTCAGGTTGGCCACGCCGCTCGTGCCCGCGCTCTCTGGGAACCCCTGAAGGTGCGCATCGAACACCGTGGCTGCGATCACCGGCTTGGGCGCTGGCGTCCGGCGGGCGGCCATCTCCGAAGCTACCAGCCCCAATGTAACGACGATGGTCACGTCATCGTCGGCAAGAACCCGGTCGAGGGCGCGGGCGATCCCGTCCGCCAAATTGTCTGCCGTCCCGGCAAGTTCGTCCCGGAATCGCACGTCGAAGTCGTCACGCGTCAGCGCGATCAGTTCTTGGCGGACGAGGGCGCGGACCTCCTCCGCGAAGGGGGCGCCCAATCCGTCCGTGACGAAAGCGACCTGTGCGATCGGGCGACTGGTGGCCTCTTGGGCGTGGAGGACCGGCATCGTGCCTACGACAAGCCAGGGAACCATGCCTAGCAGCAGCGCTGGCAGCGCTCGTGGGCGAGCTTGGACAGACTTCAGACGTGTTTCTTTCATCTGGCTGAGAACGACTCCTTCAAGTGGAATTCCGCATCGACTCGAACACCATGCAGCCGCCTCACCGGTAGCTTGAGCGATGGGACGGCATCTGCGACGAACGACCTGAACATCAAGAATAACCGTGCTCAGGGTGGTCTCGCGATTCCCAGTTGATCCACGAATCGGCGCGACCGGCCAGCCGGTCGACCGATGGACCCCATGCAAGTTCCTCGGTGGAGCTAACGGGATTACAGAACACTTCAGCAGCACTCGGAACGACTTCGGCCCTTCGGACGGGTGATGAACCCGTTGACAAAACGATTAGAGTGGCGCGCCAGGGTCGTGACGGACTCACCGGCTTGGATCCGCGACTCCATGCACGGCTCGCCGCGCGAGCGCTGCTGTAGCATTCTTGTGTGCGCTCTCAGATCACCGATGAGGCGTGTTCATGAGCGCAGCGATGGACGGCAACCAAGTGCCTCTGATCGCGCTCCACCGCCAACCGCAAAAGCCGACGAGGCTCTCGATTGAATCTACATGACATGGTGCAGAGGTCGGACACGGTTCCGGGACGCCGGTTCGATCGATTCGTGCTCCTGCTGATCATTGCGTCCGCCATCTCGATGTCGCTGTCGACGGTTCCCGACCTCTCACCGACATGGCAAGTAGCGCTCGCGGCGGCCAGGTACCTTATCGTCGCTCTTTTCACCATTGAGTACGGTCTGCGGATCGTCACCGCTGACAGGAGGTGGAGGTACATCTTCAGCTTCTACGGCATCATCGACTTGGTGGCTTTGTCGACGTTCTACGCGAATCTCGTCTGGACCGGGATGATGGACCTCCGCGCGCTCCGCGTGCTCCACCTGCTTAGGCTGTTCCGCGCATTCGGATCCGTCCGGTACACCACCGCAACCGCCCGAATCGGAAGCGCCTTGAGGTACGCACGTGATGAGGCCACGGTGTTTCTGTTCGCCACATTGGTCCTGCTCTACATCGCCGCGATGGGAATACATCACTTCGAGTCGCAGGCGCAACCGGACAAGTTCCATTCGGTGTTCGACAGTCTTTGGTGGGCCGTTGTCACGCTCACGACGGTGGGCTACGGCGACGCGTATCCGATCACGGTGGGCGGAAGGATCTGGACTTTCGTCGTGCTTTTCTTGGGGTTGGGCGTCGTAGCTGTGCCCGCCGGGCTGATGGCAACTGGGCTGTCACGCGCCATCGAGGAGGAACGCGCCGAAGCCCGGCGGATCGAGGAGGCAACCCAACGGGAACGGGAGCGCCGGGAGGAAGGATGAACGCGACGACGCACTCCGCGACCGACCGAACAGCGAGGAAGCCGCGTGGAGTGGTGCGGTTTCGAGTCGGGTCGGGCTTCTTCATTGGGGTGCGATTTCACCGTTCCTGCGCCAAGGATCTGAGCAGTCCGGCGATCATGAACAACAACACGACGCTCACGGGCAGGGCTGCGGTTATTGCGGCGGTCTGCAAGGCTTGGAGGCCGTCGGCCAACAGGAGCACGGCGGCTACCACGCCCACGCCGAGCCCCCAGACGATGCGGAAACGCCGAGGGGGGTGAGCGTCGCCCATGCTGAGCAAGGTGGTGATGACAAGGGTGCCGGAGTCCGACGACGTCACGAACCATGTCGCCAGCAGGAGGGTGGCCGTGGCCGACATGGCCCAGGCGAGCCAGCCGATGTCGGTCATGCGGTCGATGGCCGCGTAGAGCGCGGCTTCGTAGTTCGCGTCCCGCACCAGCTCCATGATCCCGGCGGTCCCGACGCCGCCGGCGGCGTTGAGTTCCAGATGGATGGCGTTGCCGCCGAAGATTCCGAACCACAGCAGCACCAGGCCGCTCGGGACGAACATCACGCCCAGGATGAACTCGCGCAGCGTGCGCCCCCGCGAGATGCGGGCGATGAACGTGCCGACGAAGGGTGCCCAGGAGATCCACCATCCCCAATAGAAGATCGTCCAGCCGTTTTGCCAGGCGGCTCCCCCCGGATCGTCAGCGATCCAGAATGACATGGGTACCAGGCGCCACAGGTATTCGCCGAGCGAAGTCGCGACAAATCCGGCGAGCCATGTGAAGGGGCCAAGCAACAGGAAGCAACCCAGAAGAAGAAGGCTCAGGCGGATGTTCCATTCGGACAGGACGCGGATTCCTCGGCTAACGCCGGAAACGGCCGACAGGGTCGCCGCCAGCGAGATCGCGGCGATGAGCGCGATCTGCGTGGCGACACCCGGATCCACGCCGAGCAGCACGTCGAGTCCGGTCGCCATCTGGCTTGCTCCGAGGCCCAGGGAGGTCGCGATGCCGAAGACCCCCCCGAACACGGCCAGCAGGTCCACCAGGTCACCGATTGGCCCGTAGATCCGGTCGCCGATGAGCGGGTACAGGGCGGAGCGCAGCGTCAGGGGCAGCTTCCTGCGAAACCCGAAGTAGGCCAGGCACAGCCCGACCACGACGTACACGGACCATCCGTG
>JAJDXS010000023.1 GCA_022823145.1 Gemmatimonadota bacterium | reverse complement strand
GGACGCCCGCCGCCGGGCACACAGCTAGAAGCCTCAAGTAGCGGGAACCATCCAGAGGGAATCAGACCCCGCCACGCATGCAACCGCAACCACCACAACGAGATGCGAAACTGTCGGCCTCTGCCGGGCTGGCAAGGCGCGACGAAAGGGGAATAGCACCGCTATTCGCCCGAGGAGCAACGCAGAGCGTAGCGGTCCAGCCCGGATGCATCGCCGGTCGAATGCCGGGGGGATTTCGTCCACGGGCTCCCAGGACGGTGAGCCGCGGCCCGGCTGCGCCTGCGGGATGCCCGGCGCGCGGCAGGCGCCTGGCGGCCGCGCTCGTGCTGGCGGCCGTCGCGGCGGCACCCATCGCCCAGCCCGCCGCCGCCCAGGAGCAGGAGCGCGAGGCCCGGGAATGGGTCCTCCCGCGAACCGCCTTCGGGCACCCCGACCTGCAGGGCAATTGGACCAACGCGACCGTCACGCCGATCCAGCGGCCTGAGGAACAGGGCCCCGTCCATACGTGGGAGGACGTGGCGCGGATCGAGGGCCGGGTACAGGAGTCGCGCGAGGAGGACTACGCCGACAGCGACCCCGACCGCGAGGCGCCGCCGGTAGGCGGGGTCTTCACCGGGAACCCCCTCTTCGACGCCGCGTCGGGGGGCACCGGCGGCTACAACGCCTTCTACATCGACGCCGGCGAGCGCGTCGCGATCTTCAGCGGCGAGCCCAGGACCTCGCTGGTTGTTGATCCGCCGAACGGCCGGGTCCCCCAGTTGAGTGAGGAGGGCCGCGAGCGCTTTGCGGAGCGTCGGGCTTTCGCGCGGCAGTTCGGCTCGTTCGACAACCCCGAGAACCGGCCGCTCGCCGAGCGCTGCATCATGTCGTTCGGGTCGAACGGGGGCCCGCCGATGCTGCCGAACTACTTCTACAACAACAACTACACGATCGTGCAGACGCCGGACCACGTGATGATCATGACCGAGATGGTCCACGATGTCCGCGTCATACGGCTCGGAGAGCCGAATCGGCTGCCTGCCCACATCCGGCCGTGGATGGGCGACTCCTGGGGCCGCTGGGAAGGGGACACCCTTGTCGTGGAGACCACGAACCTCCACCCCAACCAGACGCTGCAGGGCATACCCCCATCCGAGGAGTTCAAGGTCATCGAGCGCTTCACGCGCGCCGACGAACACACGATCAACTACGAATTCACCGTCGAGGACCCGCGCATGTGGTCACGGCCGTGGAGCGGCGAGGTGCCGTTCACGCGGCTCGACGGGCTGGTCTACGAATACGCGTGCCACGAGGCCAACTACGCGCTCGAAAACGTGCTGCGCGGCGCGCGGGCGCAGGAGCGGGAAGAGCGGAGGTAAGGAATGATGCGAGGCAAATGGATGGCGCTCGCCGGTGCCGTGGTCGTCCTGGCGGTCGTGGCGGTCCCCGTGGTCGCGCACCACGCCTTCGGCGCCGAGTTCGACCGAAACGCGCCGATCAAGTTGCAGGGCAGGATCGTCAGGCTCGAGTGGGTCAACCCGCACACCTGGATCCACCTCGAGATCGAGAACGAGGACGGGTCCACCGAGGTGTGGGCGGTCGAGGGCGGGACACCCAACGTGCTGCTCAGGCGGGGTTTGCGCCGGGACTGTCTGCAGCCCGGCACCGAGATCATCGTGGACGGCTACCAGACCAAGGACCACTCGCTCAAGCGCGCGAACGGTCGCGACGTGACCTTCACCGACGGCAGCAAGATCTTCCTGGGGTCGTCGGGGACCGGGGCGCCGTACGAGGAGGATCTTTTGAGGGCGCGGAGGCAGCAGGGGCGGTGTTGAATGTAATGTAAACACGACAACTCGTCGTGTTCTCTTTACATTCAGACAGGTGATCCCTCACGAAAACCCGATCCAGCGCCCCGCGGCCGCAACGACGAACCACAGGGCCAGTGACACCGCCCCGACCGCGCGGTCGGTGACGGAACCGGGGTCGTGCGGGTCGGCAGGCACCCTCTGCGCGACGCGTTCCCGCACCAGAAACGTGAAAGCCAGCGCGACCGGCAGCGTGCACATCTTCACCCAGAACGAGGTGTTGTAGTAGGCCTTGATCGCCTCCGACAGGAAGAGCGGCACCCCCGTCGTGACCATCACCACAAGACTGCCGATCAGCCACGGACGCGCGTAGCGGGCCAGTCGGGCGACGGGCTGCGAGGTGAGCCCCACGCCCAGCAGCCTGAGGTCGACCACGAGGAGCGCGCCGCCCAGCATGCAGAGGCCGATCAGGTGCACCGCCTCGAGGATCGGGAAGGCCCACACCGACTGGGCGACCGCCTGGCCGATCGCGGTCGCTTCGCACCAGCGGAAGAACGGTTCGAGCACGGGCCGCCTACTCCGTCCCTTCCAGCACCGCGGCGCACCCGGCCAGCCAGTTCACCCATGCGGGCTGGGGCTGGATGTCGCAGTCGAACCAGTTGTAGGCGATGAGGCGGCCGGTGATCACGACCACGGCCCAGGCGGACAGCGACACCGCACCCGCGATCCGCGCCCCGCGCGGTGGCCTCGTGTCGTGGTCCCATTCCAGGGCGCTGCGGTGCGCTCCGACGTGGAATACCGCAGCGTTGATGCCGGCAAGGATCAGCACGACGACCTTGACGCGAAAGAAGACGTTGTGGTAGTAGCGGAGCGGCTGCGAGTAGAAGAGGAGGAGGCCGGTCACGGTCATGATTGCGAAGCCGATCCGGGTCCAGGGCAGCAGACGCCCGGTGAACGCCGTGACCGGCACCTTGCGGAACGCGATGCCCGCCAGCCGCAGATCCATCATGGCGGTGGTACCCACGAAAAGGCCCAGGGCAAGGACGTGCGTCGACTCGACGAGCGGCCATGCGTAGAGCGACTCCAGCAGCGCCACGCTCCACGGAGTCTCGCCGAGCCAGCCGAGGAAGCGCTCGATCACGGGAGGTCCGGGCTCGCTTCGTAGTTGGGGCGCAGGGTCTCGGTCGCGTACACCGCATGGCACCCGGTGCAGACCTGGTATACGTCGCCGCCGACCTCGAAGACGGCGTCGGGATCGCGGGCCTGCGCAGCTTCCACCGCGCGCCTGCCCACGTCGATCATCGCGCGGGACATGGCCACCCAGTGACCCTGGCCCTGCGCGCGCTCCTCCAGCAGCATCAGGTTGCCGGACTCGGCGAGCACGAAGGCCGCGTTCTCCACCGCTTCCCAGTCCTCAACGGTCTCCGGCCTGATGTGGACCGTCCCCTCCATGTCCATGATCACCCCGACGGCGTCCCAGTAGACCTCGGCCGCCGGCTCGATCACCGACAGCATCAGTTGCTTCGAGTCGGCCACGGCCGTGAACGGTGGCGGCTCGGGCGTGTCGCTGCAGCCGAGAAGCAGGAGGGTGAAGAGGATGGAGGTCCGGATCCGGCGGGTGGGCTTCATGGTCCGCAAAGTTACCCACACGGCAAGGTCGCGAAAGGGGGCCGGCAGGACCATGTTATCCGTGATCCCACGCGTGGCCGCCGACCCACCCCGAACCCGGAAACCCGAATGAAGCCGAAACCCGAACCCTGCGGCACCCTGCTCGCCCTTGCGCTCGCCGCAGGTGCCGTCGGGCTTCCCGCCGCCGCCCAGGATTCCGACTGGCCGATGCACGGCCGCGACGCCGCCGAGACCCGCTACAGTCCGCTCGACCAGATCAACACGGGAAACGTGGACAGGCTCGAAGTCGCCTGGAACTGGGAGATTCCCAAGACCGGCGCGCGGCTCGAGACCACCCCCCTGGTCGTGGACGGCGTCCTCTACGGGACCGGCACGCTCAGCTTCGTCTTCGCGCTGGACGCCGTCACCGGCGACGAGATCTGGCGCTGGGACCCGGCGATCCCCACCGACGAGAACGGCGGCCCGCGAGCCTGCTGCGGTGATGTGAACCGCGGCGTCGCGCTGCACGGGGACAAGATCATCGTGGGCCTTCTGGACGGCCGGCTCGTGGCGCTCGACCGCGCGGACGGCTCGGTGCGCTGGACGACGCACACCACCGTGCCCGGATCCGACTACACCATCACCGGAGCGCCGCGCGTCGTCGGCGATGCCGTAGTCATCGGGAACGGCGGCGCCGAGTACGGCGTGCGCGGGTACGTGACCGCCTACGATGTCGAGACGGGCGGGCAGCGGTGGCGCACCTACACGGTTCCCGGCAACCCCGCCGACGGGTTCGAGAGCGAGTCCATGCGAGCGGCCGCCGAAACCTGGACCGGCGAGTGGTGGATCGCGGGCGGCGGCGGAACGGTGTGGGACGCGATGGCAGTGGACCCGGACGCGGACCTGATCTACATCGGCACCGGAAACGGGTCGCCCTGGAATCGGGACAACCGCAGTCCGGGCGGCGGCGACAACCTGTACCTCTCGGCCATCCTGGCCCTGGACCCGGCCGACGGCGCCATCCGCTGGCACTACCAGACCACGCCCGGCGACGACTGGGACTACACGGCGACGCAGCCCCTCATGCTGCTCGACCTCGAGATCGACGGGCGCGACCGCGAGGTCATCGTGCAGGCGCCCAAGAACGGGTTCTTCTACGTGGTGGATCGGATCACCGGTGAACTCCTCTCTGCCGAGGCCTTCGCCGACGACCTCACCTGGGCGACTCACGTCGATCCGGAGTCAGGGCGGCCCGTCGAGACCCCCGAGGCGCGCTACGGGATGACCGGGGAGCCGGTTTACCTGGCCCCGGGACCGAGCGGAGCGCACAACTGGCACACCATGTCGTGGAACCCGGGCGCGGGCCTCGTCTACATCCCCGCGACCAACAACAACTACTACTACGAGAAGTCGCCCACCTTCGACTACCGGCAGGGCATCTGGAACACCGGCACGGTCCGCGAGAACACCGGCCAGCGCCCGTCCCGGCCCGGGCTGAACGGGCCGCCCAACCTGCTGCTGGCGTGGGATCCGGCCGAGAATCGCGAGGTCTGGCGAGTCGTGGCGGAGGGCGGACACGGTGGCACGGTGTCCACCGGCGGCGACCTGGTCTTCTGGGGGACCGGAACCCGCCTGGCGGCGCTCGACGCCCGCACCGGCGAGGAGCTGTGGTCCGCGGAGGTGGGCCGGGAGGCGGGCTCGCCCGTGACGTACGCGGTCGACGGGCGCCAGTACCTGTCCGTCGCGGCCGGGCTGACCGCCGGCGGGGGCTCACCCAGGGTCTGGACATTCGCGCTGGAGGGAGCCGCCGGCCCGGGGGACCAGGACTGGACCACCGCCGCGCCCGAGGAGGTGGGGATGTCCAGCGACGGGCTGGGGGCGATCGCGCCGGCCATGCAACAGCTGCTGGACCGGGACGCCACGGCGGGCATCATGACGCTGGTCGCGCGACACGGCGAGATCGTGCACTGGGACGCGCAGGGCTGGCGCGTCCGCTCTCAGGACCCCCTCGAACCCGACGATATCTTCCGCATCTACTCGATGACCAAACCGGTCACCAGCGTCGCGGCAATGATGCTCGTCGAGGAGGGGCGGCTGTCGCTGGACGACGAACTGGGCAGCGTGATTCCGGACTTCGCCGACGTCCAGGTCTACGACGATGGGGCAACGCGCGCGCCGAGCCGGCCGATTCTGATTCGCGATCTGCTTTCGCACACGTCGGGGCTGACCTACGGCTTCTTCGGCGACAGCCCCGTGGACTCGATGTACAACCGGGCGATGGCCTCGCTGTCGATGGGGACGGGCAACGACCTGGAGAAGCGCGTCGCGACCCTGGCGTCGCTCCCGCTGATCGACGATCCGGGCGCGCGCTGGAACTACAGTTTCTCGACAGACGTTCTCGGGCGCGTTGTCGAGGTCGCATCGGGCCGGTCGCTCGACACCTTCTTCCGGGAGCGCATCTTCGAGCCCCTGGGGATGGATGACACCGGGTTCCAGGTGCCCGCCGACAAGGTCGACCGCTTCGCGGCAATGTACCGGCGCACCCGCGACGGCCTCGGCCCCACCAGTCCGCCCGGCGACGACCCCTACACCCGCCCTCCGACCTGGCTCTCCGGTGGTGGGGGTCTCGCGTCGACCGCATCGGACTACCTGCGTTTCTCCCAGATGCTGCTCAACGAGGGCGAACTGGACGGCGTGCGGCTGCTGGAGCCTGAGACCGTGCGTCTGATGACCCGCAACCACCTCCCCGACGAGATGATTCCCATCATGCCCGGGCTGGCCGGCGCGGGATTCGGGCTGGGTTTCGCGGTTCCGGCCGGTGAGGACGGGGGCGCCTACTGGTGGTCCGGGATCGCGAATACCTACTTCTGGATCGATCCCCGCGAGGAGATCGTCGCCATGGCGTGGACGCAGCTGCAGCCCTTCGGCGCGGCGCCGCTCGACCGCGTGCTGAGGCCGATCGTGTACGAGGCGATCCTGGACGGAAACTGATTTGGCTGATGGAGGCAGGACCATGTTGAAGCGAGCGATCGGGCCCGGGAGAGCGCTGTTTGCCTGCACCGCCACCACCCTCTTCGCTTGCGGTGGCGATCCCACACCCCCGCCCGCCCCCGCCGTCCCCGCCTCCCTCACGATCTCGCCCGCCTCCGTCACCTTCACCGCCGTGGGCGACACCGAGCAGCTCAGCGCCCGGGTGATCGACCAGTACGGCAACGTGATGACCGGCGTCAGCGTCGTCTGGGCCAGCCTGCGCCCGACGGTTGCGCAGGTCGACCTCACGACGGGCCTCGTGACCTCGGCGGGTGCCGGCACCGCGACGATCACGGCCCGCGCCCAGTCCGCCAGCAGCGAGGCCACGGTGACCGTGCAACAGGAGGTGGAGGCGCTCGAAAAGGCGGCCGGGGATGGCCAGGAAGGCTATTTCGGCGAGGCGCTGCCGGTCGCACCCGCCGTCCGTGTACTGGACCGCAACGGGAATCCGGCCGCGGAGATCACGGTGAACTTCGAGGTCACGGCAGGGGGCGGTTCGGTCGCGCACGCGTCGGTCGTCACCCGCTCCGAGGGCATCGCCGAGACCGTGTGGACCATGGGGACGGACTCGCTGCAGACGCTGTCCGCGACCGCCGCTGGATTCACCGCCGAGTTTCGGGCGACCGCGTCGCACCTGGCGCTCACCATCGCCACCGACTCGCTGCCGCAGGGACGCGCCACGCTCGAATACGCCGAAGCGCTGGCGGCGCAGGGGGGCAGCGGGAGCGGGTACAGCTGGAGCCTGGCGGACGGCGCGGCGATTCCGCCCGGGCTCGCCCTGTCCGAGGACGGCGCTCTCCACGGCACGCCGGAGGAAGCCGGCGATTTCGAGTTCGGGGTACGGGTAGTCGACTCGGAGGGCGGTGAGGCCACCGCGACTCTGGGAATGAAGGTCTGCGACGGTCCGCTCGGACTGGCGCTCGGCGATGTCCGGGTCGCCACCGCAAACGACATGAGGGGCTGCGGCCTGTTCATCCGGGCGCCCGCGAGTTCCGCCTATTACCGCGTGACCCTCGCCGGCCTCGATGGTTCGAACGAGCGGATTTTCCCCGTCGAACTGGTGGCCGAGGGGATTGCACCGAGCCAGGCACCCGGGCTGAGGCCCGTCGTGGCCGCCGCCGAGCGCGCCGCCGATCCACCCGCGCTCCGCGCCCTCGACCCGGACTGGGAGCGCGCGCTGGAGATCGAGGATGCCAACGCGGCGCTCCACTACGAGATCCGCCGTCAGGAAGCCGAAATGTTCGCCCAGCTTGAAGACGAAGGACGACTCGCCGGCATGCTCGAACGCGGCATCGAGGCGCAGATCGCGCGTCGCGCGGCATTGGCCGCGGGCGGACAGATTCAGGCGGACAGCCGCGCCGAGCGGGAGTTTCGGCTCTACAACCGCGACGGCGGCGACCGCTGCTCGATCCACCGCACCGTCACCGCGCGGCTCATCGCGGAGAACGACCACCTTGTGGTCTACGAAGACACGGCCGCCGCGTCTCCGCTGCCCGTGGCCAACGTCGAGCGCGTCATCGACTTCTACTCGGAGCACGGCGCCGAGGTCATCGAACGCTATTTCGGCGGCGTGAGCGACGTGAACGGGGATGGCAAGGTCGTCGCTCTGGTGCGAGCGGACATCGGTAGCGGGATCGCGTACGTGTGGGCGGGAGACATGGTCTTCACGGCCGAGGACTGCCCCACCTCGAACGAGATGGAGCTGATGCACGTGGAAGCCGGCGCCTTCACCGAACTCGACGACAACCGCTTCTGGGCGATGGGCGGAATCGCCCACGAAATGAAGCACGTGAGTTCGCTGTACAAGCGCGTGCGCAGCTACGTGTCCCGTGGCCGTCCGGACGGGCGCCGCATTTACCATCCCCGCTGGATCGAGGAAGGCACGGCCGAGATCGCCAAGGAGATGACGTCCCGCCTGGCCTGGGAGCGCGCCGGCGGACCGGCGATGAGCACGCGGGTCGACCGCGAGATGATGCGGGACGGACTGGCCAACATGCGGCCCGAGGTCTACGGCACCTTTCAGATCATGGCCAGGGTGGTGCGCGCGTTCTCCGTCGATCCCAACGCAGTCAGCTTTGAGCCAAGGGATGAGGGCCACGTCTACGGCAGCGGCTGGCACTTCCATCGCCTGCTGCGCGATATCCTTGCGGGAGGAGAGGATGCCCAGGCCGCCGACGAGGCCCTGGTCCTTGCACTCAACGACTCTTCCGCGATTCCGGGAGTCCTGGGCATCGCCGAGGCGACGGCTGTGAGCCTGGAAGACCTGCTCACTCAACACGCCATCGCGCTGACCGTCGCCGGTGCCGAACCCTGGCTCACCGACGACGACACCCCCCGGTTCCTCGGCTACGATTTTCCCACCGCCACCGAGATCTTCTCCAACCCCGACCCGCCCGGCCGCTATCCGTGGCCGGTCACGCTCACCGGCGAGGATGACGACAGCTCCGAACCCTCGGTTCCGCTGGCGCGCAGCCTGCGCTTCAGCGGCGAGGTCGGGTCGAGCGGCGTTCGCGTGTTCGACTTCGAGGCAGTCGACGAGGGCGGGGGCGCCATCTTCCGCCTGACCACTCTGTCGCCGATTGCGGTGGTGGTGGCGCGGATCCCCCGGCCGCCGGGGTTCTAGCGTTCGCCCGCAGCGGCAGCAGCTATTCCCGCACCCCCACCTGCTGCGGCAGGGTGGTGAGTTCGACGACCACGAACTCTCGCGGTCCCACCGGGAGCCGCACCGTCACCTCGTCTCCCTGCCGCGCACCGAGCAGCCCCCGCCCGATCGGCGACTCGAGCGAAATGTGGCCCTTCTCGAGATCGATGTAGTCGCCGGCTACGATGGTGAATGTGCTTTCCGTCCCCATGGCCCGGTCCAGAACGCGGACCTTCGATCCAAAACCCACCCGATCCGCGGGGATATCGTCGATGTCGATCTTGGAGAGCTCCGACATGCGCCATGCCAGGTGCCCGATCCGCGCCTGAACAAACTGCTGGCGTTCCAGCGCGGATTTGTACTCCGCATTTTCGCGCAGGTCGCCCAGCTCCACCGCCTTCTTGATCCGGTCGGGCAGCTCGATGTTCAGCTCGTGGGAGAGAGCTTCGACTTCGTCGGATATCTTCGCCTTGATTTCTTCCAGCATGATGCCTCACAGGGTGGTCAGGGAACGGATAAGCTAATCGCGCACGGGCGGTTGGGGGAGATGGGCGGTTCCCCTGGACAACGCGCAGATGTTGTAATATCAACTTTACATAATGTTATCTATACTTTACATTTCGTATCGCGCTGGGCACCGCCAGGTGTCCCATCCGAGCATGCAGATGTCGTGCGTCGTTTCTGCGGAACCGGCGCCCCTACCAGCCGCTCGCCCGGGGCAGTTCACCCTCGCCGGGCAGCAGCGCCCACACCCGCTCCACGGTGCCCACGACCTCCGCCTCGTCGCCGCCGGTGACGTTGACGTGCCCCAGCTTCCGTCCCGGCCGGGGTGCCTTGTCGTAGAGGTGGAGGTGGGCGCCGGGGATCCCCGCCAGGGCGCCGAGGTCGGGAAGCTCGCCGATCAGGTTGATCATCGCCGCCGGTCCGGGAACGCGGGGCCTGGCCAGCGGCATCCCGGTCACGGCGCGGATGTGGTTCTCGAACTGGCTCGTGTCGGCCCCGTCGAGCGTCCAGTGCCCGGAGTTGTGCACGCGCGGCGCGATCTCGTTTGCGACCAGACGGCCGCCCGCCTCGAAGAGCTCGATCGCGAGCACGCCGACATACCCGAATCGATCCAGCACCCTGGCCGCCAGGGCCTCGCCTTCGGACTGCAGCACCGGCGTGAGCCCCGGTGCCGGCGCGTAGCTCACCGACAGGATCCCACCCCGATGGTGGTTCTCGGTCAGGGGATAGAACGCGCGGCTCCCATCCCGCCCGGCGACCGCCAGCACGCTCAACTCCCGCTCGAAGCAAACAAGCCTCTCGGCGATGAGCCCCGACCCCAGCCGCACGACCGCCGCCGCCGCTTCCGCACCGGTCCGCACGACCGCTTGACCCTTGCCGTCGTAGCCGAGCCTGCGCGTCTTGATCACGGCCGGCAGGCCGGTCGCGGCCAGCGCTGCTTCAAGGCATTCGACGCTGTCCACAGGGTGGAACGCCGCCGTCGGGATGCCGAGTTCCCGGAACATCGTCTTCTCGGCCATGCGGTCCTGCGCGACCTCCAGTGCGGCGGGCGGCGGCAGCGCCGGCAGCCGGGCGGCCAGGTACGCCGCGCTGTCGGCCGGAACGTTCTCGAATTCGTATGTGACGACGTCCGCAGCCGCGGCGATCCGCGCGAGCCCGTCCATATCGTCGTAGGCTGCCGCTACGACCGTACCGAGTCCACCCGCGGGCGGATTGGGGGACGGCTCCAGAATGGCGAAGCGATGCCCCAGGGGGATCCCCTCCAGGGCGAGCATGCGGCCGAGCTGCCCGCCGCCGAGGATGCCGACCCTCACGGGGGCGGCGGAATGCTCGGGTCGCGGTCGGCCAGGACCGACTCGGTACGGGCGCGTGCGTGGGCGCGCACCGCCTCTCGTATTGCGGGATCGGTCTGCCCCAGGATCCGGCCCGCCAGCAACGCCGCGTTGGTCGCTCCTGCCACGCCGATCGCCAGCGTCCCCACCGGAACACCCCCCGGCATCTGCACGATCGACAGCAGCGAGTCCAGCCCGTTGAGCGCCCGCGACTGAACCGGCACACCCAGCACCGGAAGCACCGTCTTCGACGCGACCATCCCCGGCAGGTGCGCGGCCCCACCCGCCCCGGCGATGATCACCTGCAGCCCCCGCTCCTCCGCGCTCCCCGCGTACTCATACAGCAGGTCCGGCGTGCGATGCGCCGACACCACCTGGACCTCGTGCGGAATCCCCAGCGCCTCCAGCGTATCGGCCGCGTGCTTCATCGTGCCCCAGTCGCTGCGGGATCCCATGATCACGCCAACCAGCGGGCGGCCTGGCGGGGCGTCGGACGGTGACGACTTCGATGCCATCGGCAGGGTTCCTGTTTCGGTTGGCCGGCTTGAGAGGAGGAAAGCGGAGAACGGACTTTGCCGTACGGGACGGGGGTTTTCAAGGGGCGGCTCCCTCCTCGGGGCCCCGGCGCCAGCGGGAGGGCCGACTGAACGGCCCCGGCGCCACCCCGCACATGGCGGCTCTCCCGCCCGTTGAGTGCGTCACGGGTTGGCTATCTTGCAGGGAAGCGCCCCGCCCCACCCGAACCGCAGCAGCGCGCCGATGCCCCCACATGGCCCACCCACCCCACCCGGGCCCTCCCTCTCGCCCGAGCCCACCTTCCTGGCCTTCCTGCCGATCCTGTGCGCCGTCTGGGCGGACGGGCTCATGGAGGACGAAGAGCTGGACGCCGTGTCGGGCGCGCTCGAGGTGGCCGAGTGGATGACCCCGGAGGGCCGGACGGACGTGCATGCATGGCTTGATCCCGCCGCTCCGCCCGCTGCCCCGGTCTTTGCCGAGGCGTTGAAGCGGATCCGTGGCGGGGCACGCGGCAGCGTCACCCTCTCGCGCGCCGGAATCACCGTCGCCCAGCGAGCCGTGCGCCACCAGATGCACCTCCGCGCGCTGGAGGGCGTCGAACCGGACGACGGCGCGCTGGCGGCGGCTAGCGTCGTCCCGTGGCATGACGAGGCCCTTGCGACGCTCGGCCGCGTCGAACTGGAGCTGGGACTCGCTGGACCCGAGGCGCTCCGGGAGCTGACCGGGGCCGCGGACGAGCGGGAGTTGCCGGCCGAGCCGCCCCCGGGGGTCGTGGACGAGATCGCGGCGCATATCCACGGCGGCTACCACGAAGTCAGGTCACGGGTCCGCGACGCGCTGGCCCGACCGGAACTGAGCATCCCGGACGAGATCCCGCGCGGTGAGTACCGCGAGCGGACGCTGGCCGCGGTCAAGGTGCTGGCCGACATGGGCCTGGGCGTGGCCGCGTATCCGCGGGAGTGGGGTGGGCTGGGAGATCCCGGCGCCGCGGTGGCGGCCTTCGAGGAACTCGCACTCGGCGACCTCAGCGTGCTGGTCAAGTTCGGCGTGCAGTTCGGCCTTTTCGGCGGCAGCATCGCGCAGCTGGGGACCGCGAAACACCACCGCCGCTACCTGCGGCAGGTTGCCACCCTGGCGCTGCCCGGCTGCTACGCGATGACCGAGACCGGACACGGTTCCAACGTGCGCGACCTGCGCACCACGGCCGACTACGACGCCACGACCGGCGAGTTCGTGATCAACACGCCCGACGACGACGCCCGCAAGGACTACATTGGCAACGCCGCGCTGCACGGACGCATGGCCACCGTCTTCGCGCGGCTTCGGCTCGGGCACGACGATCACGGCGTTCACGCCTTCCTGGTCCACATCCGCGATGCCCACGGCCGGGTCGCGCCCGGAGTCCACATCGAGGACTGCGGAGCGAAGGAAGGGCTGAACGGCGTTGACAACGGGCGCATCCGGTTCGACGGCGTGCGCGTCGGGGCCGACGCGCTGCTCGACCGGTTCGCGCGCATCACTCCGGACGGTGAATACGAGAGCCCCATCCCGAGCGCGGGCCGACGCTTCTTCACCATGCTGGGCACCCTCGTCGCGGGAAGGATCAGCATCGCGGCCGCCTCGCAGACGGTCACCAGGAAGGCGCTCACGATCGCGGTCCGCTACACCGCGCGACGGCGCCAGTTCGGCCCCGCCGGCGGCGCTGAAGTCCCCGTCCTCGACTACCTGTCGGTCCAGCGTGAACTCCTTCCCCGCCTGGCCGCCTCCTACGCCTTGGGCTTCGCGGTGCGCGACTTGACCCGCCGCTTTGCGAACCCCGACACCGACCGCCTTGAACTCGAGGTGCGTGCCGCCGGGCTCAAGGCCGCCGCGTCGAGGCTCGCGATGGACGCGCTGCAGGCCTGCCGCGAAGCGTGCGGCGGCCAGGGCTATCTGGCCGGGAACCAGTTCGCGCGCCTCAAGGCCGACACCGATGTCTTCACCACCTTCGAGGGCGCCAACCCGGTGCTCCTGCAACTGGTCGCAAAGGGGCTCCTGTCACGCTTCCGCCGCGATCTCGGGGACCTGACGATGTGGGGGATGGCGCGCTACCTCGCCGAACTGGCCGGCACGCGGATGGCCGGGATGAACCCGGTCGTCACCCGCAGAACGGACCCGGACCACCTGGCCGACCCCGAGTTCCAGCTCGCCGCCTTCCACTACCGCGAACAACGGCTGATGCGTTCGGCCGCGCGGCGCATCAAGGCCCGCATGGACCAGGGGATGGACAGCTTCGACGCGGTCAACGCCTGCCAGGATCACCTGATCACCCTGGCCCGCGCGCACGTGGACCGGATCGTGCTCGAAGCCGCGCTCGAGGCGCTTGCGGGAATGGACGAATGTGACGGCAAGGAGCTGATCGCCCGCGTGATCGCGCTTCATGGTCTGGCGACGCTCGAAACCGACCGCGCCTGGTTCCTCGAGACGGGGTATTTCGAGCCCGCCAAGAGCGAAGCCGTGCGCCGCGAGGTCAACGCGCTATGCCGGGAACTGGCTCCGCGCGCATGCGAGCTGGTGGACGCGTTCCGGATACCGGACGAGCTGCTGGGTGCGCCGATCGGGAAGAAGGAGTAGCATCGGTTGGTGGAGGTCGGAATATGGTAAGTGACACGGCGAGACCCTGGATTGCTGGCTCGGTGGCGGTCGCTTGTGCGATCTGCCTCCCGGGGACATCGCCCCTGTACGCACAGGAGGTGATCGAGCTGCCGGCTGAGGATCGATGGCTGGATGCCGACTTCGAGGAACTTTACCGCGCAGGGTCGCTGCACGATGGCTGGGACGCCTTCGGCCAGGTTGCGGATGTCGGCTTCGACGCGGCAGGCAACCTCCATATCCTCGATGGTCAGGCGGCGCAGATCACGGTCGTCGACCTCGAGGGGAATCCGCTACGCCGGTTCGGCCGGGTGGGCGAGGGCCCCGGCGAGTTCAGCGCGGGCGGCACATGGACGTTTAGCGTGCTCGGCGATCAGCGCATTGCGATCTACGACGCGAACCGACGCGCCTTCTACCTCTTCGATCCGGACGGCGAGTTCGAACGGAGGATCCCGCTGGATGGCCCCACCTTCATCTCGATCCCGGACCTGCAGTCCGATCCAACGTCCGAGGCCCTGGTGTCGACCGGCGAGGTCCAGTACCTCGACTGGACTCCACTTGCACGACCATCGTTCCGGTACGTCATGCGCTACGGACTGAGCGGGGAGAGAGTCGAGGCCGACACCCTGGCTGCGGGGTGGCAGCCGCCGGGAGACCTGCTCGCCTTCGCCCCCGAGTTCAGGGTCGGCGTGCTCCCCGATGGCGGCGTGGCCTTCACCGACTCATCCACCTACAGGATCAGGATCACGGGCCCGGACGGCAGGGTGTCACGTCTCCTGACCAGGCCGTTTCGGCCGGAGCCCGTGAGTCGCCGACACAGGGCGGAATTCCTCGAGCGTGCGCCGGAGTCGATTCGTCGGCGGGCAGAGTCCGGGGCGTTGGAGTTCCACCACGAGATTCCGGTAGTCCGGGACCTGCGAACAAGTCGTGAGGGGACGATCTGGGTGCTCCGAAGAGGCGACGCACCCGATAGCGACGGACCCATCGACCTGATCACGGCGGACGGTCGCTATCTGGGAAGCCTGCCTGACGACGACACCGGTCTGCCGTCGGCGTTCGGTCCGGAGGGCCTGGTCGCATATGTGGAAAGAGACGATCTGGAGGTCCCCACCGTCGTGGTGAGGAGGCTGCCGCCGGGAGTGCGATAGGCGGTTCGCCGGCCACTGAGTGTTCCGTCCGTCTACAGCAGAATCGCGCCGAGCGTGCCGGCGATCCACTGGTTGAGGCTCTTTCCCTCGGCCGCGGCGGCGGCCGCCGCGCTCGCGTGCAACTCGGGCGAGATGCGCAGATTGAATCTGCCAGAGTACGACTTTCGCGGCTTGACGCCGTCCTCCTGGCACATCTCCAGGAACACCTTGAGCGACATCGCGCCTTCCTTCCTGAGACCAGCTACGTCGCGCGCATAGAAATCTGCACCGCCGTTCAGGCCAATGAACTCGCCCCGAAACATGTCGATGTCGGGATCAAACTGAATGATGGCCCTGTAGCCGTCGATCTCCATGGTGTTCCTCATGGTTCCACTCCATTCCGCCGTAGCCATTCCCGAATGCTGGCGACCGCGCCTGCATCGACGTTCGGCGACGGATGCGGGCGGTGAAACACCCGCCGGTCTCCGAAAGTCTCACCCCGATGCGGGAGCCTTCGCGCTGGGTGATCTCCGCTCCCAACTCGATCAGCAACGCCTCGATCTTCCGCCACGGGATGTTGCCGCTGACTGGATGCCGGAAGATCAGTGCGAGCGTCTTTCGGTGCCTGCGCTTCATCGGCTATGATACCACAAATTGGTACCGCGCTCAACTCCTGCCGCGCGTTATGAGGCCGGGCGGGACGATCAACAGGTAGTGAGGCCACTCGCGCGCCGCCTTCCCTACGCCAACTCCACCACCAGATGGCGCTTCCTGCCGATCCGGATCAGGACGAAGCGGTCTTCGATCGGGTCGCGCTCTCCCACCACGGATCCAATGTCCGTTACCCGTTCGCCGTTGAGGTAGACACCGCCACCGAGGATCAGGCGGCGCGCTTCGCTTCGGGATGCGGTCATGCCGGCGTCGGCCATCAGGATCGCGAGTTCCACGCCGGCTTCGAGTGACGAGCGGGCCACGGCGGTCGAGGGCACGTCGGCGAAGATCTCGGCGATGTCGGCGGCACCCAGCCCGTCCAGGCTCCCCCCGAAGAGCACCTTCGACGCTCGCTCGGCCCGGTCCAGGGCATCGGCTCCGTGGACGGTGCGGGTCAGCTCCGAGGCCAGGCGCCGCTGTGCTTCGCGCGCGTGGGGGCGGTCGGCGACTGCGTGGGCGAGTTCGTCGATCGTCGAGCGGTCGAGGAGGGTGAACATCATCAGATAACGGATCACGTCGCCGTCTTCGGTGTTCAGCCAGAACTGGTAGAAGCGGTAGGGCGAGGTGCGCTCGGAGTCGAGCCAGACGGTGCCTTCCTCGGTCTTGCCGAACTTGACGCCGCTGGACGACTCGACGAGAGGGAATACCACGCCATGGCATCGGGGGCCGCCCATGCGCCTGACCAGATCGATGCCGGCGGTGATGTTGCCCCACTGGTCGGAGCCGCCCATCTGCAGGGTGCAGCCGTAGCGGCGGTTCAGCTCCAGGAAGTCGTAGGCCTGGAGGAGCTGGTAGCTGAATTCGGTGAATGAGATGCCGGACTCCTCGTCGGCGAGGCGGCGGCGGACCGACTCCTTGCGGAGCATGGCGTTCACCGAGAAATGCTTTCCCGTGTCGCGCAGGAAGTCGACCAGTCCCAGGTCGCCCAGCCAGTCGAGGTTGTTGGCCATGCGGGCGGGGGCGGCGCGCGACTCGAAGTCGAGGAAGGCGGCGAGCTGCCTGTGGATCCCTTCGGCGTTCGCCTCGGCGCGTGCCCGGTCGAGAAGTGCGCGTTCGGAGGCCTTGCCGGACGGGTCGCCGATAAGGCCGGTGCCGCCACCGACCAGCGCGATGGGACAATGTCCGGCACGCTGCAGGTGCACGAGTCCCATGATGGGCACCAGGGACCCGACGTGGAGCGACGAGGCCGTCGGATCGAAACCGATGTAGCCGGTTACCTGCCCGGCGGCGAAGGCGGCTTCCGCGTGTTCGGTTGCGTCGGCGAGCAGGCCGCGCCAACGCAGTTCCTCGATCATGTGATTCTCCTCGCTTGTGCGTTCCCGCCGGCCTCGCCACCGGGTTTCGGGCCGCTTCCAGCCGCCGCCGGCCGGGGCACTCTCAGTTCACGTCCGTAGCGCTCGCTCACTCGCGACCTCATCACCTTCCCCGTCCAGGTTCGGGACAGCGAGTCCACGACCACGATGCGCGACGGACACCTTCCTCGCGCGAGCCGGGTGCGGCAGTGGCGATCGACCGCCTGTGCGTCGACGACCGCCGGGTCGCCTTCCACCACCGCCGCCACTACTTCGCCCCACTCCTCGTCGGGCACTCCGAAGACGACCGTCCCGGTCACTCCCGGCAGCGTTTCGATCACCCGCTCGACTTCCGAAGGGCTCACGTTCAGCCCCCCGCTTACAATGATCGCGTCGGCGCGCCCATCGATCCAGACGAGGCCGTCGGGGTCGATGCGGCCGAGGTCGCGGGTTGCGAACCAGCCGTCCGGGTCGGTGGCGAGCGGTTCGGGGTGTGCGCCCGGACCGCGTATTGCGACCGAGGCCAGGGTGGGGCCGCGGACCTCGAGCGTTCCGGGGGCCGCGGCCGCCACTCTGACTTCGAGGCCGCGCAGGGGACGTCCCGCGGTGCCGGGGTGTCGCCGGGCCAGGTCGGGGGGCGCGGTGGCGACCTGTGAAGCGGTCTCGGTCATGCCCCAGGTTGTGGCGACGGGGAGGCCGGCCGCCCAGGCCTCGTCCAGCAGGGTCCGTGAGGCGGCCGCGCCGCCGACCAGGACACAGCGCAGGGTCGCGGGAACGCGCTCGCCGGCAAGCCGGGAGAGGATGCTGCGCAGCATGACCGGCACCACGGCCAGATGCGTGACCCGTCCGTCCACGACTGCGCGCGCCACTGCTCCGGCGTCGAAGGACGGCCAGAGCCGCACGGAGGCCCCCGTCATGGCCGCGCGCACGACGAGGGACAGCCCGCCGATGTGCCCCGGCGAGAGGCACAGTCCCCAGCGGTCGGTCGCGGTCAGATCGAGCCGGCTCGCGACCGCCGAGACGGATGCCGCGAAGGCGTCGCGCGTGAACCCCAATGCCTTGGGGGCGCCCGACGAGCCTGAGGTGAGGATGCAGGCCACGACGTTCGGGAACGAAGCGAGGCGGTTGGGGAGCGGGCGGGCAGGGCGAAGCTGGCTCGCGGGGTTGGATTGATTCAGATAATGTAATGTTTGATTGTCAATATGTAATGTTGGCCTTACAATCCGACGTGCGCGGTCGACCTCTGACGGGGTCAGTCGCTCATGCAGCGGGACGGCCACGCACCCCGCCCTCCAAAGGCCGAAGAGGGCGGTTACGGTCTCGGCGCCCGGGGTTGCGCAGAGGGTAACCGTGTCGCCGGCGGCCGCATCGCATTCGCGCAGACGGCCCGCCATGGCCGTGACGCGTTCGTCGAGGTCACGGTAGGTGAGCGACCCTTTGTCCCACACGAGCGCGGTGGCGGAGGGCGTCGCGGCCGCCCGCCGCGCCAGGTCGTCGGAGGGATTGGGCGTCAATGTGCGGCGAGGGGACCCAGCGTGCCCAGGAGAGCCCCCAGGCCCAATCCGGCCCCGTAGAAGGCGACGCCGCGCGCAGTCATGGCCAGCGCCGGGTTGAGGGTGCGCCGGTCCACGCTGCCGGGCACCGCGAGCACGCCCAGGACGCGTCGTGCCGCGGGAACACACGGCAACAGACCTGCCAGCGAGAGGAGAGTCAGGGGCGACCATTCCATCGCCGCCACGCCGACCACCGATACCGCCACGGCTGCGGCCAGGCACGCAAAGTACTGCACCACCGTGAAGCGGTCGCCGAAACGCACCGCGAGTGTGCGCTTGCCCGCCGCACCGTCGGTCTCGCGGTCGCGGAGGTTGTTCACCACCAGCATCGCGGTGCTCATCGCCCCGAGTCCCGCCCCTGCGAGAATCGCCCCCGGGGACCAGAATCCCGCCTGCACATAGTATGTGGTCGCGGTCGCCACGAGTCCGAAGAAGACGAAGACGAAGACATCGCCGAGGCCGTTGTACGAGAGCGGATACGGGCCGCCCGTGTACCAGACGCCCATCAGCATCGACACAAGACCGATGACGGCCACCGGCCACCCCGCGACCCACACCAGGTACACCCCCGTCAGGAACGCCAGTACGAGGGTCAGGACCATCCCCCGAAACACCGCATCGGGCGGCAGGATCCCCGCCTGGGTCACCCGGACGGGACCGAGCCGCTCACCGGTGTCACTCCCCTTCCTGAAGTCGTAGTAGTCGTTGGCCAGGTTGGTGGCGATCTGGATCAGCAGCGCCCCCACCAGCGCCGCCAGCGCCGGCAGCTGGGCGAAAACGCCGTCGGCAGCCGCGAAGCCCGTCCCGGCGACGACGGGGGCCGCTCCGGCGGTGAGCGTCCGGGGGCGGGTGGCGAGAACCCACGCCTGCACGCGGCCGACGCCGACCCTGTCGGATGCCCTCACCATGGCAGCCAGGGATACTTGCGGAAGTCCGGCTTGCGCTTCTGCAGGTAGGCGTCCCGCCCCTCCTGGCCCTGTTCGGTCATGTAGAAGAGCAGCGTGGCGTTGCCGGCGAGTTCCTGCAGCCCCGCCTGTCCGTCCACATCCGCATTCATGGCCGACTTGAGCAGCCGGATCGCCAGCGGGCTGTGTTCGAGGATCTGCTGGGCCCAGCGGAAGCCCTCTTCCTCGAGCTCGTCCACCGGCACGACCTTGTTGACCAACCCCATCTCGAATGCCTCGGCGGCGCTGTACTGGCGGCACAGATACCAGATCTCGCGCGCCTTCTTCTGCCCCACGATGCGCGCCAGGTAGGACGAACCGAACCCGCCGTCGAAGCTGCCCACCTTCGGGCCGGTCTGACCGAAGACGGCGTTGTCGGCGGCGAGGGTCAGGTCGCACACGACGTGCAGCACGTGGCCGCCGCCGATCGCGTAGCCGGCCACCATGGCGATCACCGGCTTGGGCATCGTCCGGATCAGGCGCTGGAGCACCAGAACGTTCAGCCTGGGTACGCCGTCGCCCCCGACGTAGCCGGCGTCTCCGCGCACGCGCTGGTCCCCACCCGAGCAGAACGCGTACTTGCCGTCCTTCGCGGGTCCTTCGCCCGTGAGCAGCACCACGCCGATCGACGGGTCCTCGTTCGTGTCGTTGAAGGCGTCGAGCAGCTCGAAGAGGGTCTCGGGCCTGAAGGCGTTGCGCACCTCGGGCCGGTTGATCGCGATGCGCGCCACGCCGTCGCGCTTCATGTAGGTGATGTCCTGGTAGGACTTGGCGGTCTGCCAGGTCGTCGGGGTCATGGTGTCTCTCGGTTGAGGAATTCCTGAAGGCGAAGGGCCACCCGGTCGCGCACTTCACGGTGGCGGAGCCGGTTCGCGTCGCGGTCGGTGCGCACCCGCAACACTTCGGTTCCGGGGCGCGCGACGGCCGCGGCGACGGCGTCTTCCAGCTCCTCCGGCGTGGTCACGTCGGTGAACGGCAGCCCGTACATCCGCGCCGCGTGCCGGAAATCGAGGCCGTGCGGGGTCGCGAAGTATGGCGTGAAGACCGGCTCGAAGTCGCGGATCGGAAGCATATGGAAGATACCGCCGCCGTCGTTGTCCACCACCACGAATACGACGTTCAGGTCCTGGTCGCGCGCGGCGAGCAGACCGTTCATGTCGTGGTAGAAGGCGATGTCGCCGACCAGCGCGGCCATCGGCCAGGCACCGCCCGCCGCGCAGCCCAGCACGGTCGAGATCACGCCGTCGATGCCGCTCGCGCCACGGTTGCCGAGGATCTGCAGGCCGCGGGGAGCGGGCCGAGCGTAGGCGTCCACGTCCCGCACGGGCATGGACGAGGAGACGAAGAGCGTCGCTCCGGAGGGCAGGCCGCGCACCACGGCCGCCGCGTGGTCCCCCTCGTGGTCGGGCTGTGGCGGCGCCTCGTCGATCGCGGCCCAGGCCGCCGCTTCGAGGTCGGTCCAGGAGCGGAGCCAGTCGGGCGAACCGGGGGTGAGCGCTGGTGCGGGCACCGGGTCAGCGTCCTCGCTTCCCGCAAGCGTGCCGAGAACGGCACCCGCCGACGCATGGAGATAGTGGTCGGCCAGGCCCTGGTGGTCCTTTCTGTGCCCACCATCGTCGATCACCACCTGAATCGCATCCGACCACTCGGCGAGAGCGGCTTCCAGCGCCCCGGACGTCGGCGTGCGGCCCACGCGGATGATCAGATCGGGGGCGTGCCGTTCGATCACCTCGGGCAGCCGGAGGAAGTGATCGTAGGCGCCGAGAACGGGAGAAGGCGAGGCAGCGCCGGCGGCCGGATCGAAGCGGGCGCCGGAGAGGGGGTCCGCAAGCGTCGGCACGCCGCGGGTGACCGCGAACCGGGCGCTCGCGGGGCCGTCCAGGCCGGGATCGCTCGAGGGTCCCGCCACCAGCAACGGTCGACGCGCAACCCCCAGACGGGACGCGAGGACCGCCTCCTGGTCGCGTCCGCGCCGCCGCCCTTCGCTTCTGCGGCGCCACGGCCCCCTGGGGGTGACCCGGCCGTCCGCCACGGCCACGGCAGCGGACAGGTCGAGAGACGCCTCCTCGCCAGGGCCCGCCAGATCCAGGCCCTCGGTGGATGCCGGCTCGAGAGGCTTGTCGAAGGGCACGTTCAGGTGCACGGGCCCTCCCGGCGGACCGAGCGCGTGCCGGGCGGCGCGGCGGGCGATCTCCCTGACCGAACTCTGCCCGCCGCCCTCCAGATCGTCGCGCGAAGGCATCGGCAGATCGGCCTCGAACCGCACGCGGTCTCCGAAGATCCCCGGCTGCGCGATCGTCTGGTTGGCGTCGGCCCCGCGCATGTGCGGCGGGCGGTCGGCGGTGATCACGACGAGAGGCACGTCCGACATGTCCGCTTCGACGACTGCGGGCAGGAGGTTGGCAACCGCGGTTCCGGACGTGGTGATCACGGCGGCCGGACCCAGGTTGGTGCGGCCGTAGCCCAGCGCGAAGAACGACGCGCAGCGCTCGTCCAGGTGGACCCGCGCGTTCAGCCCCGCAAGGGAGCGCGACGCCAGTACCAGCGGACCCGAGCGCGAACCGGGCGCGATCTCCACCTCTTCGAGCCCGTACTCCGTCAACGCCTCCAGGAGTGCGCGGGCCCAGGCGAAATTGAGCTCCCCGGGGGTCACGACGGACCTACCCGGTCCCGACCGCGGTGCTCTCGGTGGCGCCTGCCCGGGCGATAGCGCTCAGCACCGGCCGGAACTTCAGCTCCGTTTCCTCCCATTCCAGGGCCGGGTCCGACCCCGCCACGATGCCTGCGCCCGCAAAGAGCCGCCAATGCTCGCCCCTGCGGACGGCCGACCTCAGTGCGGGAACGAAGATGCCCTTTCCCTCGGAATCGAAGAATCCCACCGGACCCGCGTACCAGCCGCGATCGAAGTCCTCGCTGCGGGTGAGCACGGACCGGGCCACTTCGCGCGGGATTCCGCACACCGCGGGGTTTGGATGAAGCGATGCGAGGATGTTGAGAAGGGAGATCCCCGGCGGTACCTCGGCGGCGATCTTCGTTTCGAGGTGCTGTATGCGGGCCAGGGCCAGGACATGAGGCTCGACATCCCGTTGCACCGTGCACCCCAGCCGCCTCAGGCGCGCCACGACGTCCCGAACCACGAAGTCCTGCTCTGCCCGGTCCTTGGCGCTGTCCAGAAGATCCTGCGCCAGCTGCGCGGTTTCCACCGAGTCGGCCCCCACCCTCACGCTGCCCGCGACGGCGGTCGCCTTTGCCACGCCGTTGACCAGCGTCGCGATCGTCTCCGGAGCCGCGCCGACGATGGCTTCTCCGGGTTCGGGCTCGAAGAGGAAGACATAGCTGCCGTGGTTCTCCTCCCAGAGCGCGATCACGAGATCGGCGGGTTCCAGGGACTGCGCAGGCGCGACTTCGAGGATCCTCGCCAGCACGATCTTCTCCGCGTCGCCGGCACCGATCTTGCTCAGTGCCTGCCAGACCATGCGGCCCCATGTCGCGCGATCCGTGCCGAAGACGCGGGCAGGGGGAGCGGAAGGTGCAAGCCCGCGAAAGCCGGCAACGGAGTCACCACTCGGGGGTGCGCCCGCCACGCCGCGCACGACCCCGTGTCCCGACGCCGCGGCCCGTTCCAGCAGTTCGGACCAGCGCCGCCAATTCCGCTCGGCATCGTCCGGCGTCCGGCCCCGCACGACCAGCGAGCACAGTCCGTCTGCGGGACGATGCTCCAACTCGACCTCCGGCAGATGGAAGAGCGCCGGAGGGAACGCCGACCACACCGGATCCGCCTGCCGCCCCGGCGAAAAGGCGAACCCGCCGAAGATGCGCGGCCGGCAATCCGCGGAGGCACGCGGCCGACCGTTTGTGGGCCCATCCAGGCGGCCGCCGACGGGCAGTACGCGGCTGAACAGCCGCCGCGATTCCTCCTGCACCGACCCGAACCGCGATCGGGCGACGTCCGGGGCGCCGTGTCGGACCGAGACCCGACCCAGGATCCCCGTGTGCGCCACCCATCGATCGCCCGCGGCCCAGAACCCCCGTGGTCTCCCGGCGCCGTGGTCCAGCAGGACGGTGGGCGACACGGGGGTCGCGTCGCCCCGGATCTCGTAGAGGCGTGCGGAACTCATGAAGGGCTGGCCGGAGCGCGCGGGGCGGGAGCGTTAATCAGAGGTGGTCGACCGGCCCCTGGAGCTCGAACTGCTCCTGCTCCCCGGACGGACTCGTGATGTGCGAGACGCCGCAGTTGGCCAGGAGCGCCTGGGCATCCGACTTGCCGCTGTCGGACGGCGCAATGATGTCCTCTCCCTGCTCCGGTTCATCGCTGAGCCCGGCCAGGAGGTCCGCATCCTGTTCCGCGACCCGTGACGCCACGACCCTGAGGTTGGTCTCACCCGTCGCGGGATTGTCGAACGCGGTGGCCGTGAGCAGATCGTGGTAGGTATTGCCGGTGAAGATCTGCGTGCCCAGCCCGGAGGTCTGTTTGCGACCCCTGATGAACCCGGCGTCGCTGTTTCCGTCTTCGATCGTGTAGCCCATGATGTTGAGCTGTGCGACCGCGCACTGGTACGCGGTCTCCCTCCCCGGTGGCGCCACGCCATAAAAGGACACGGGTGCCGAGGAGCAGGCCGCGGTGAGAAGCGCGGCAAGGGCGGTGTACTTCTTCATGGTGCCATCTTTCCGTCAAGCGCTGGTTTTCGGTCCATCATAACATATGTTTTCGGCGGATCGGAGTCAGCCCCGATGCGGCCCGCAGCGTGCTCACTTCCTGATTCGCGCGGCGTTCGTTGGCTGCCCCGAAGGTGAGTCCGTAGGTTTTACGACATGTCAGAGTCAGTCCGGACACGGTTGAATCAGGTGGCGGGTGCCCGTGCCGAACGCACGGAGGACTCCACCGCGCCTGCACCCGGGGCGGACCTGCGCTCCGCGGAGGGCACACAGGCTCCCGTTTTCCGTACCCCGGCCGACCCCACGCCGATCCCCCGGGCGACGGACGGTCGCCACGACCTGGACCTGCCGGAGTACTATCTCAACCGCGAGCTGACCTGGCTGAACTTCAACTTCCGGGTGCTGCACGAGGCGGAGGACCCCAGAACTCCCCTGCTGGAACGGCTGAAGTTCCTGGCCATCGTGGGCTCCAACCTCGACGAGTTCTTCATGAAGCGGATCGGGGGGCTCAAGCAGCAGGTCGAGGCCGGGATCACGGGGCGCACGGTTGACGGCCGCACGCCCGGCGAACAGATCGAGCAGGGCTACGAGGTCGTGGATCGGCTGGAAGCACGGCAGCGGGAGCTGGGGCGCGGGATCGTGGCGGCGCTCGCCGCCGAGGGGATCCGGGTCGCCGATTGGCGGGAACTCGCCGCGCAGCAGAGAAAGTGGCTCCGCCGGCACTACGTGAGGAACATCTACCCGCTGGTGACACCTCAGGCCACCGATCCCGCACACCCCTTCCCTTTCATCTCCAACCTCTCGCTCAACCTTCTGGTCACCCTGCGGTATCCGGACGACGAACACAGCCTTGTGGCGCGTGTGAAGGTACCGGTCGGAGCGGGCATACCCCGCCTCGTGAGGATCGAGGATTCGTCGGTCTTCGTCCCGCTCGAGAGCGTGATGGCCAACAATCTGGACCTGCTTTTTCCGGGCATGGAGATCCTGTCGTGCGAGTACTTCCGGGTCACCCGCAACGCGATCTACGATGTCGAGGAGGACATGGCCGACGATCTGCTCGCGCTCATCGAGAAGGGTCTGCGCAAGCAGCGTCTGGCGCCGATCGTGCGGCTGCAGGTCGACCGCGACTTCGACCCGGGGCGCCTCCAGATGATCGCCGGCATGCTCGGACTGAAGGATTCCGATGTCTTCCATGGCGACGGGCTGCTGGGACTCCGCGACCTGATGGAGCTGCACGACCTGCCCCGGCCAGATCTGAAGGATCTGCCGCACCAGCCCTCGCAGCACCCCGATCTCCTGACCGAGCGCCCGATCTTCCACATCATCCGCGAGGAGGGACCGCTGCTCCTGCACCACCCCTACCAGGCGTTCGACACGTCGGTGCAGCGGTTTGTGCGTGAAGCCGCGCACGACCCCAAGGTGCGGGCGATCAAGATGACCTTCTATCGCATGGCCCCGCGCAGCAGTATCATCGACCACCTCGTGCACGCCGCCCGGAACGGCAAGCAGGTCGCCGTCGTGATCGAGCTCAGGGCGCGCTTCGACGAGGCAGCCAACATCCAGTGGGCGAACGCGCTGGCGTCGCACGGGATCCACGTCACCTACGGCGTGCTGGGACTCAAGACGCACTGCAAGGTCACGCTGGTGGTGCGCCAGGATTACGACGGCTTGCGGCGCTACGCCCACGTGGGAACCGGGAACTACCACGCCGGGACGGCGCGCCTGTACTGCGACCACGGGATACTGACCTGCGATTCGGCGATCGGAGCCGATCTGACGGAGTTGTTCAACTACCTCACCACCGGGTATCGCCCGAAGCGGAAGTACTGGAAACTCCTGCCGGCGCCCAAGTTTCTGCGCCCCGCCATCCTCAAACGCATCAAGCGCGAGATCAAGGTTCACTCGGACGAGTCCCCGGGGCACATCCAGTTCCAGATGAACGCACTGGAGGACCCCGAGGTGACGCGTGCTCTCTACGAGGCTTCCGCGAGGGGCGTCACCGTCGACCTGATCGTGCGCGACAGTTGCCGCATACGGCCCGGCATCCCCGGCCTCTCCGAGAACATCCGTGTGGTCGGCATCGTCGGGCGCTTCCTGCAGCATTCCCGCATCTACTACTTCCGAAATGGCGGCGACGAGGAGTACTACATCGGATCCGCCGACTGCATGAGCCGCAACCTCAGCGCCCGGGTGGAAGCGCTGGTGCCGGTCGAGGACCCGGCGCTCCGCAGTGAACTCCGGCAGGTCCTTGACATCCAGCTGTCGGACCGCCGGTGCGCCTGGGAGATGGCGGCCGACGGCAGCTACACGCAGCGGACACCGGTGTCGCGGAAGCAGACCTGTACCTTCGAGACGATGATCGCGTGGGCGCACGCGCGGGAGTTCGAGGGTACCAGGCTGCGCAGCCGGCTGGCCCGGGGGCCCAGGAAGAGACGGCGGTGGAAGGGGTGAGGTACCGTGCGTGCCTCCGGGTCGCCGGGCTGTTGCTGCCCGGTGTCTGGGCTACGGCGGGAGGCTGCGTAACGCCGGGTGGAAGCCCCGCGCGGTTCAGCGGATCCGACGTGATCGCCTTCGAGGAAGTCCGCGAGACCAGCGCCAACGACGCCTACCAGGTCGTTCAGCTGCTGCGCCCCAGGTGGTTGCGCCCCCGCTCGGCGCCCTCTCTCACGAACGCTGGTGGAGGCTACGCCAGGATCTATGTCGACAACGTGCCGCTTGACGGTGGGACCAGGGCTCTCAGTACGGTGCCGGTGGGCGACATCCGCGAGATCCGCTACATCAGTCCCTCCGACGCCACCACCCGCTTCGGAACCGGACACGCGGGGGGTGTGATCATGGTGTTGACGAGGACGGGGGAGTAGGCGGCGGCCGTCATCCCGTGAGCCCGGGGGCGTTCGACGCGAAGCCGGGGCGTTCCAACACTCGCCAAACTGCGGTTAGGGGCCGGCCTTGATTCCGATCAGTTGCATACAAATACGCATGCGTATACTAATAAGTCGAATCTCGTGAGCGAGCCGGAGCTCGGACCTGAGTTGGGGGGAGTGCTGGTCTCGTTCCCCTGACCCCGGAGGTGGACCATGTCCGTACCGCGTTTCGCCAACCCGATCCTCCTGATCCCGTGCCGCGCTCGCCCGCCCTCACCGCGAGAGCGGGCATCGCCATGGTTCCCCGTCTTCGCCGTGGTCGCTGCGCTGGCCCTGTCCTCCCATGCCGCTGCGCAGCAGCCGATCGGCGGTACCGTCGTCGACGCGCAGACGCTCCAGCCGCTCGTCGGCGCCCAGATCGTGGTCGATGGAACCAGTCTGGGAGCGCTGGCGGGCGCGAACGGTGCCTTCCTGATCGAGGGCGTACCTGGCGCCACGGCCACCATCCGCGTCCTCATGATCGGCTACGCCACCTGGCAGGAGACGGTGAACGTGGGCGACCGCGCGATCCGCGTCGAGCTGCGCACGGAGGCGATTGCGCTGGACGAGGTCGTTGTAACCGGAACCGCCGGCGGCTCGCAGGCGAGGGCGGTGGGCAACGCGGTCAGCGCGGTTGCCATGTCCGAAGTCATCGAACGCCGTTCACCGCCGAAGCTCCAGTCGATGTTGACGGCCGAAGTTCCCGGCCTTCGCCTCCGCTCCGTCGGGGGTGAAATCGGCGGCGGCGGCTCCATCAAGATCCGCGGCACCGGCAGTCTGGTGCTTTCCAACGAGCCCGTGATTTTCGTGGACGGCGTGCGTGTGGACAACCGGGACAACGTGAATTCCGCAGCCTTCGTCAACTCGCGGGGCGGCCCTTCTCGCCTGAACGACCTCGCGCTCGCCGACGTGGAGCGGATCGAGGTCATCAAGGGTCCGGCCGCCGCCACGCTCTACGGCACCGAGGCCTCCAACGGCGTAATCCAGATCTTCACGAAGAGGGGCCAGCAGGGCGCGCCCCGCTTCGAGGTGTCGATGCGCCAGGGCGCGGCCTTCCTCTACGACGCCGCCAACAAGTATCCGGTGGTTTGGGGTGTCGATTCCGATACCGGCCAACTTCTGTCGGCCAACCTCGTGGATCTGGAACGCGAGCGCGGGACGCCCATCTTCCGGACGGGGCTTCCCACTTCGGTGTTCGCGAGCGTTTCCGGCGGAATCCAGAACCTGCGGTACTACTTCTCGGCCGACGTGCTGCGCGACCAGGGTATGGTCGACTACCAGTGGCAGAACAAGCTGGCGGGACGTTCCAACCTGTCGTACACCACCGAGAAATTCGAGGTGGGCGTGAACATGGGATTCATTCGCCAGAAGACGCACACTTCCGGCGGCGAGCAGGCCATGACCTTTCAGCTCATGTGGGGCAGCCCCCTGAAGCTCGATGGTCCCTCGCGCGGGTTCTTCCGCAATTCACATGAGGACTACCACCAGTATGTGAGTGGGGAAGAGGAGGTCGACCGCTTTACGGGCGGCTTCTTCTTCCGTCATTCCCCCTTCGAGTGGCTGACGCACCGGCTCGATGTCGGCGGCGATTTCGGCAACCAGCGCAGCTTCAGCCTCTGGCCCCGCACGGCTCAGCAACCCGGTCCTTTCCGGCGGAGCATCGGCCAGAAGGACGTGGTCCAGGACCGCACCACCCTCACTACCATCAACTACAGTGCGACAGTTCCCTTCAACCTCACCAACGACCTCACCCTGGAGACCTCTTCAGGCGTGCAGTACTACCAGCGCAAGCATCAGATCACCACGGCCAGCGGTGTCGAGTTCCCCGTACCCGGCGTCTCGACGGTCAGCGCCGCGGCACAGCGCCTCGCCGACGAGAGCTTTATCGAGAACAAGACCTTCGGCGTGTACGTGCAGGAGCAGATCGGGTGGAGGAATCGACTGTTCCTGACCGGCGCAGTCAGGGGGGACGACAACAGCGCCTTCGGTGAGAATTTCGACTTCGTCGTCTACCCGAAGGTGAGCACGGCGTGGGTCGCCAGCGAAGAGCCCTTCTGGAACGTTCCGTTCGTCAACACGCTCAAGCTACGGGCTGCATGGGGACAGGCAGGGCAGCAACCCGACGTCTTCGCGGCAACACGACTCTACGAGCCGGCCACCGGTCGTGGCGGCATTCCGACCCTGACACCCTCGAACATCGGCAACCCGGATCTGAAGCCGGAGGTCGGTCAGGAGCTCGAACTCGGCTTCGATGCAAGTCTCCTCGACCAGAAGCTGACCATCGACTTCACGTACTACGACCAGACCCGCAGGGACGCGATCGTCCCCGCGGCGGCGCTGCCATCGATGGGATTCCCGGGGACGCAGTTCGTCAACGTTGGTGAGGTGAGCAACAAGGGCTTCGAGGTCGCCCTCGGCACCCAGGTGCTCCGCTCCGAGGACTGGGATCTTGACCTGGGCGCAAGCTATGCCACCACTGACAACAAGGTGGTGGACCTCGGCGGCATCACTCCACCCCTCATCGGGCTCCCCTGGCCCGGACAGCGCCACGTCGAGGGCTATCCGGTAGCCTCGATGTTCATGAAGAAGGTCGTCAGCGCCGAATGGGATGCATCCGGCGACCTCGTCAATATGATGTGCGAGGGCGGGGACCCCATTTCCGGCGGTGGTCCTCCCGTTCCCTGTGCGGAGGCGGGCACCGCCTACTGGGGCTCCCCTACGCCGACCTAGGATGTGGCGGCGACGGCGAATCTCCGCTTCAGGCAGTGGACGCTCAGCGCGACCGCCGATGGGCAGGGCGGCTACTACAAGTGCAACGGTGACATCGCCTGGGCCAACGTCTTTTTCCGCAATACGCACGAGATCAACCTGCCGCCCGGACAACAGGACCCCATCCTCGCCGCCTACGACCAGATGGGCTTCGTCTGCCAGGCCGGTGCCGTCGACTCCGGCTTCGCCAAGCTCCGCGACATCACCCTGCGCTGGGATCTGCCATCGAGCCTGGCCTCGCACCTGGGGGCAGCCCGGGCCACCGCGCAGCTGTCGGCGCACAACATGTTCGTGCTCTGGCAGGCCACGAGAGAACTGTACGGCACCCGTGTAATCGACCCGGAAGTCCATTCGAACACGAACTTCCGCGGCGATATCGGTGACAAGGGAGCCTACGTGCAAGACCTGTGGCCGCAGCTGCAACGGATCGACTTCACCATCCGCGCGGTCTTCTAGGAGAGGGGGAATACAGATGCTAAGCCACAACCTGACAAAACGACTCTTCCTCGCTGGAACCATCGCTGTGCCGGCAGCTGGATGCTCGGATCTTCTCGATGTCGATCTGCCGGGTGTCGTTGAAGCCAAGACCCTGGAAAACCCCGAGATTTCGGCGCTGCTCGTGGAGAGTGCCATCGCCGATTTCGAATGCGCCTACACCAACTATTCGGCGGGCAGTTCGGCCATGTCGGACGAGTGGTGGCACACATCCGGTGGCCAGGTCTACCGCGAATGGGGCGGCCGCCAGATCAACGCGCAAAACGACAACTACGTCCGGGCCGGGTGCGACGAGGGCGGCTTCGGCCAGTACGTCGTGATCCACACCGCGCGCTTCCAGGCCAAGGACGCCTTCGAACGGATCAACGAGTTCAGCGACGCCGATGTCCCGGGCGACAGGAACGACATGCTGGCCACCGCGTCGGCCTATGAGGGATACAGCCTGCTGATGCTGGGCGAGAACTTCTGCGAGATGGCCCTCGATGGCGGACCCCTCATGCAGCCCGGCGAAGTCCTCGCGGTCTCGTCCGAGCGTTTCGAGCGCGCAATCAGCATGGCCGGGAGCAACGACGACATTCGCAACATGGCCAGCGTCGGACTCGCACGCGCGCGGCGAGGCATGGGCAACCTCAGCGGCGCCGCCACCGCAGCGGCGACGGTTCCCGAGGAGTTCCAGTACGACGTCAACCGCGACGACACGCCGCGTCGGCGCTGGAACCGCTTCGTCGACAGCAACGTGAGGCGCTCGGACTACACGGTCGCGCCCCCGTTCCGCGGAATCGAGTGGAAGGGCGATCCGGACCCGAGGGTCGAGCTCTTCTACAACGGCGTGATCGCGGCCTATGATGTGGATTGGTGGCAGACCACCAAGTACAAGACGCTTTCCGACAACATTCCCCTTGCCACCTGGGTGGAGGCGCAGCTTATCATGGCCGAGGCCCAGGGTGGCGGCGGCGCGGTGGATATCATCAACAGGCTGCATGCGCGCGCGGGTCTTCAGCCGTTCGACCCCGCCACGGACATGGTCGAGGGCCCGACAGGCGACAACGTCATGAACATGGTGATCGAGCAGCGCCGCCGTGAATTCTTCCTCGAGGGCGGACACCGGCTCAGCGACATGTTGATGTACGGCCTGCCCTTCTTCACGGGTGTGGATCATCTGGGGAGGGAGTACGGAGATACCACCTGCTGGCCGCTCCCTGATCTGGAGCGTCTCGGCAATCCCAACATCAGCGGATGATGGCCGCGACCATTGTGCGGAGGGGCCGCAGCGCGTGGCGGCCCTTCCGCACGCTCCTGGACCGCCCCGCCTTCCCGGCCGCCGCGGCTCTGCTGGCCGCGTGGGCCGGGGGGGCCACGGCCCAGGACGGACCCCGTCTCACGACCGACAACCTCTGGACCTTCCGGCAGCTCTCGGCACCGGAGTGGTCGCCAGACGGTGGCAGGATCGCCTTCACGCTGACCGAGGGCGAGACCAATTCCAGCGTGATCTACGTGGCGGATCTCGAAGGCGAGGTCCACCGGCTCGACCTGCCGGGCGGTGACGTCACGCGGACGCTTCTGCCCGAGCCCTGGACACCCGACGGCACCACCCTGCTCTACCTGGCCGGGGGTGACATCCAGGCCGCGGATGTGGCCGGGGGCTCGTCGCGCACCGTGGTGGACTTTGGCGCGACCTCGCCGGGGTATACGCCGCAGCAGTACTTCAACGGACCGGATCCGGTGCTGTCCCCCGACGGTAGCCGACTCGCGTACATCCGCGAGAGCGAACTGTGGGTGCTGGACCTGAAGGACGGAGGCGTGCGTCAACTCACCAGTTCCCACGGAGCGGGGTGGCACAACCTCCAGCCGCGCTGGTCCCCCGACGGCGCGCGGATCCTTTACACCGCCCAGGCGACCGACGAGCAGCGCCGCTTCCGTTACACCGACTTCTCGGGGCTGATCATCGGCGTGAACTTCACGCTGATCGGCTACGGACGGGTGCGCCTGGGCGTCATTCCAGCCCAAGGAGGTAAAACCACCTGGCTCGGGCCTCCCGATGGCGAACGGTATTCGCTGCGTGGCGGAAGCCAGGCCCACTGGTCCCCGGACGGGCGTTCGGTCGCGATCAACCGGCTCTCGTTGGACCACAAGGCCCGCGAGATCCGCATCGCCTCGCCCGAAACCGGAGAAGTGCGGACCATTTGGCGGGAGGAGGTGGAGGCGTGGATCTCGCCGTTGGCCATCTGGATCCGCTGGTCGCCCGATTCGCAACGGCTCCTGTTCACCTCGGAGCGTGACGACTGGAACCACGTCCATGTCATTGATGCAGACGGCCCCGACCCCGAGGCCATGCAGCTCACGTCGGGCGACTTCACGGTCACCAGCAACCAGGTGTACGACCGCTTCGAGGTCACGCCCGTGTGGTCGCGAGGCGGCCGTACCATCCTCTTCCCTTCCAACGAAGCCGGAACGCCCGAGCGCCACCTCTACGAGGTTCCCGTAGCGGGCGGAGAGCGGCGCCGCGTTACGCCCCTGCCAGGCGTCAACCTCTCTTCGACGCCTTCGCCCGACGGCTCACGGGTTGCGTACCTGTACAGCAACCTCACCGCGCTTCCCGAGCTGTACGTTCAGGAGATCGATGCAGACCAGCCGCGCCGCCTCACCTCGCTGGCGGTCCCCGAGCGGTTGGCGGGCTATCGATTCCGCGAACCCGAGATCGTCAGGTTCCCCAGCGCCGCCGACGGGGCCGCCGTCACGGCCCGCGTCTACCGACCCGACGGGCTCGACCCCGCTCGGAAGTACCCGGCGGTCGTCTTCGTCCACGGCGCGGGATACGCACAGAGCGTGTTCGCAGGGTGGATGCGGCTCGACCAGTCCGCCTTCAACCGGTATCTGGCACAGGAAGGGTACGTGGTCCTTGACGTGGACTTCCGCGGAAGCGCCGGCTACGGCCGCAAGTTCCGGATGGATGTCTTCGACCGCCTTGGAGACATCGATGTGGCCGATGTGTTGGGCGGCGTCGAGTATCTGCGCGGCCTGGGCTACGTAGACATGGACCGGATCGGGACGTGGGGGCACAGCTACGGAGGGTTCATGGTCGCCAGCTCGATGCTGCGGTCGCCCGAGACCTTCGCGGCAGGCGTGTCCAGCGCTCCCGTGACCGACTGGGAGCGCTTCTTCTACCTGGCCCCGGGATACAACGAGGAGCACTTCGGCTTCCCCTGGGAAAACCCGGAAGGCACCCGCCGGGGATCCCCCATCGCCTATGCGGAAAACCTCGTGCGTCCGATGCTGATCCTGAGCGGGATCCAGGACACGATGCACCTCGACGCAGCCGCGCTGGTCAACGAACTCCTCGCCCAGGGAAGAACGACCTTCGAGTGGATTTTCTATCCCGATGAAGCGCACGGAATCCGGGGGCCGCGCGCCCGCTCGGACTACTATCGCCGGATTGGAGAGTACCTCGACCGCTACCTGAAAGCCGGGCCGACCGCGGCCTCGGATCGCTAGGAGATCAATGTTGAAGCCCAGAGTCCCGCCATTGACCCTCGTGCTGACCACGCTGACCGTGGCCGGGTTGACCGCCCAGGAGGCGGATCGGGTCGCGCCCGCGCTCGTGACCCCCGAGGACCTCTTCCGGATCATGGACGTCGCCGACCTCGCCTTCCACCCGAACGGTGAACGGCTCACCTTCGCGACCAGCCGCATGGACCGCGAGGCCAACAGCTATCTGCGAGCACTCTGGGAAGCAGATGTGGCAACCGGGGAGCTCCGACAACTCACGCGAGGCGAAGGAGACGGGTCACCGCAGTGGTCCCCGGACGGGAAGTGGCTCGCTTTCCGCTCGTCTCGGGGTGGGTCGCCACAGCTGTGGCTGCTTCCTGAGGGCATCGGCGAAGCAAGACCGGTCACCGACCTCGAATCGGGCGTGTCGGGCTTCGCCTGGGCACCCGATTCGCGCCGGCTGGTGGTGGTTTCGGAAGTAACGGAGCCATCGGCAGCTGAACGGTTGCTTGGTGAACGCGTCGAGTCCGAGTCCGGCGACCTGATCGTCGCCGATCGACTGCGCTACAGAGCCGGGACCGCCTATCTCGGGTCCTCCTACCCGCACATCTTCGTCGTGTCGATCGATGGCGACGCTCCCGTACAGGTTACGGAGGGACCGTACGAGGACTCGGAGCCCGCCTGGTCACCCGATGGGGAGCGTATCGCCTTCGTGTCCAACCGGACCGACGAACCGGATTTCAACCGCGACAGCGACATCTGGATCGTGGGCGCCTCGGGCGGCCGGGTGGAGCGGTTTTCGGGCGGGCCTGGCACCGATGCTGCTCCGCGCTGGTCGCCCGACGGCGAGTGGCTCGCCTTCAGGGGCAACTCCGACCCGCACGACTACGGCTCCCAGCATCAGATCTGGCTGGTCGGCTCGGAGGGCGGCGAGCCCCGCAACATCACCGACGCGATCGACCACACGCCTTCCGGCTTCGCATGGATGCCGGGTGGTGACCTGGCGGTCACGTTCCAGATTCACGGCAACATCGAGATTCACCAATTGACGCTGGACGGAACGCACCTTCCGATGGTCACCGGGAAGGGCCAGGCGACCGGACTCGCCGTCGCTCGGGACGGTGGGCTGGGATACCTGTGGACCACGCCGACCGCCCCTGCCGAGGTGTATGCAGCCCCGTTCCAAACGGCTGATCCCCGGGACGGTGCCGAGGGCCGCAAGCTGTCGGCCTTCAACGACGACTGGCGCGCGGCCAGAGCGCTCTCCGACACCGAAGGCTTCTGGTACAAGGGAGCCGACGACTGGGATGTACAGGGCTGGATCATGAGGCCGGCGGGCTTCGTTGCCGACACGCGCTACCCGATGGTCCTCGAAATCCACGGCGGGCCGTACGGGATGTACGGGAACGGATTCAGCCTGGAGTTCCAGATCCTGGCTTCGCAGGGATGGGGCGTTCTGTTCACAAACCCCCGTGGAAGCACGGGATACGGTCAGAGCTTCGAAGCAGCGGTAACCGGCGACCTCGTCGGCAAGGCATTCGACGACATCATGGCCGGGATGGATCAGGCACTCGCCGACAACGACTGGATCGACCCCGCCAGGCTGGGGGTGACCGGGGGCAGCTATGGGGGACTGATGACCAACTGGGTTGTCGGCCACACCGACCGATTCGCCGCAGCGGTCACGCAGCGGAGCATCTCCAACTGGATCAGCTTCTTCGGCACGGCGGACATCCCTTCCTGGGTCGAACTGGAACTCAACGGAACCCCCTGGGAGGTGCCCATGAGGCTGTGGGAGTCGTCGCCCATCGCCTACGCCGACCAGATGACGACGCCCACGCTGGTCCTGCACAGTGAACTCGACTTCCGCGTGCCGGTAAGCCAGGGCGAGGAGATGTACCGCGCTCTCGTGCGCCAGGGAGTGCCGTCGCTTTTCGTACGATTCCCCGACGAGGGCCATGGTTTGCCAGGGTCCGGTCAACCCCTTCACCGCCTCGAGCGATTGCAGTGGATCGTTCGCTGGTTTGCCACCTACCTCGCGCCTGTCAGGAGCTGATCATGAAGAGGTCGATCACCGTCTTGCTCACCGCCGCGCCACTTTTCCTCGGCTGCGCGCCCCTGGACACGGGCGGCGATGCGACCGTTCTGACGGGCGGGCTGCTTGTCGACGGAACCGGTGCGCCCCCGGTGGAGGACGGCGTCGTGGTCATGCGCGGCGGGCGGATCGTCGGGGCAGGCGGGGCTGGCACCATCGAGGTACCCGCGGACGCCACCGTGATCGACGTCACCGGCAAGACCATCATGCCCGGGATGATCGAGGGGAACAGCCACATCATCTTCGATGGGCAGTCCAATCACCCCGCTTACTTCGCGGGGCGCTATCGCGACTACTACGAGATCGGGGCGCGCAACCTGAACGCGAGCCTCATGCAGGGGATCACCACTTCTCGGGACACGATGGACCCGCTCGAGGAGATGATCCGGCTGCGCGAGGATGTCGAGAGCGGACTTATCGCCGGGTCCCGCCTGTTCACCTCGGGGACGATCCTGAACTACCCGGGCGTCTACCGGATGTTCGACGATCCGACGGATTCGGTTTTCGAGGGCATACCGGCCGAGGGTGTGGAATACGCGAAGGCGGCGATGGTGCTGCCGGTGCGCGACGGGCCCCACGGGCGGGAGATCGTGGCAGACTACGCCGAGCGGGGAGCGGACTTCATCAAGGTCTCGAGCCACAGCGGGCCGGAGAACATTCCCCCCGAGCTGTCCACCGAAGCCCTGACCGAGATCGTGGAGGAGGCGCACGCGCGCGGCCTGCGGGTGACGACCCACACCTCGTCGATCCCCAGCATCGTCGCGGTGCTGGACGCGGGGGTTGACGCCATGGAACACCCCACCCTCGTCAGCCAGGAGGAAGTAGGACCGCAGGGCGAGTTCCCGGACGAGCTGGTGCAGCGCTTCGTCGACCAGAACGTCTACTCGGTGTCGCTCATGGTGGTGCGAGAGGTCTACGTGACCTACATGGAGGACCCGAGCCGACTGGAGGATCCCTGGTACATTCGCCACGCCCCGGCCGACATGGTGCAGGAGGCCCGTGAATGGGTGGCCAGAGACCTCGCAAGCGACCCCGAGGCGCTGGAGAAGCAGCGCGCCGGCTACGAGTTGGGACGTGAGAACCTCGCCAAGCTGATCGCCGCGGGCGCGCCGGTCGCGATGGGGACCGACAAGGGTACCCGCCTCAACTTCCACGAAAGCGGGAACCATGTGCGCGAACTAGAGATCTTCACCGAGCTGGGGATGTCGCCGATGGAAGCGATCGTGTCGGCCACGCGCAGGGGCGCGGAGCTGCTCGGGATGGAGGACGAGTTCGGCACCATCGAAGCCGGGAAGCTCGCCGACGTGATCGTGGTGGACGGCAATCCGCTGGAGGACATCTGGGCGCTGCGCGACGTGGACCTGGTCTTCAAGGAGGGGGTGAGGTACCGATAGGGGTGAGGACAACCGTCGGGGGGCCGCCCACGTCGCATATTGAGAGCGGCGGGACAGCGCCTGTCCGGACACGATCACCGCGCACGGAGACAGTGGCATGAGCGGTTGGTCCTCACGAAGATGGTTGTCGGTACTCGGCGTTCTCCTGTGCCAGGGGTGCGCGGAGCGTGGTGAAGACGCGACCGCCGGTCCACGGCCGACGCCGCTCGGTCCGCCGGATGCCGTCTTCCCGGAAGACTTCGGCTTTGTCCACGCGGTGCGCGAGCTTCCCGGTGGTCACGTGCTGGTTCCCGATCCGCTGGGCAAGGCGCTCTACCGGGTGGACATGGATACGGGATTTCGCACCGTGATCGGGACCCTGGGCGAGGGACCGGGAGAGTACCAGCAGCCCGACGCGGCGTGGCCGCTTCCCGGGGATTCGACGTTGCTTGTGGATCTCGGCAACGGCCGCCTGGTGAGACTGGGGCCGGAGCTGGAGTTCGGGCAGACGCATCCCATCGCACGACCGCAGGTTGACGGCGGGTTCGTGATGGCGCTTCCGGCCGGGATCGACGACAGCGGCAACGTCTACGCCGCTGCCCTGAGCGGCTACCCGCCCGACCCCACGGGACGCGGCGCGATTCTCCGAATCGGCCCGGTCATGGAATCGGTGGATACCGCGGGCAGTTACAAGCTCGGCGAAGTGGTGGTCGACGAGTCGGCGAACCGGGTCAGCATTTCGCCGATTCCTCTGTCCCCCGCCGACGCCTGGGGGGTTGCCCCGGACGGTTCGGTCGTGGTGGCCCGTTCCGTGGGCTACGGTGTGGACTGGTATGCCCCGGACGGTTCGGTGACCCGCGGCGACACCATCGCCTACGAGCCCATACGCATCACCACGGCCGAGAAGGAGGCCTATTTCCGCGACAGGCGCCGGCAGGCCGGAGTAGGCATGGGCATGACGACTTCCTCGGACGGGGCGACAACCGCAACCTTCTTCCGCAGCGGTTTTACCGAAGAACCGAACCATGACGACTATAGTTGGCCGGACGTAAAGCCTGCGCTGCATTCCAGCACCATCCGCGTCGATCCGCATGGCCGCACGTGGGTGCGGCGTCATTTGCCCGCGGGCAGCGGTACCGCGTACGACCTCTTCGACCGCCATGGGAACCTGGTGAGCGCGGTCACACTGGATGGAGACCGGCGCGTTGCCGGGTTCGGCCCCGAATCCGTGTACATGGTTGCGTTCGACGAATTGGACCTGGCCTGGCTTGAGAGATACACACTCCCGGAATGACGGCTTTCATTCCACGGAATCCCGGCTCCCCACCAGCTCCGCCACCGTCACCACCCTGCCCCGCGCCGCCCACCGCGCGAGCGTGGCCTCCTCGGGCTCCAGCCCAAGACCCCAGGTCGCGTCCCGCACGGCCGCCACCTCGTAACCGCGCTCCTGCAGCCCGTCGACGGCCTGGGTCACGCAGACGTCGCGCGCCACGCCGATCACCACGAACCGGAGCGGGCGGCGCAGCGCAGCGCCCAGCGACCTCACGAACGCATCGGCGCCCGGGTTGCCCTCGAACACGTTGAAGCGCGTCTTCTGCACGAACACCGGCCGCCTCTCCGCCACGGCCCGCCGCGCAGCCGCCTCGGCCGCCTCCGTGCCGGCATCGCAGGCCAGCACCACCGGGTCGACAGGGCGGACCTCGGCAATCACCGCCGCGCCCGCGCGCTCGACCGGGTCCGGCGACCGCCCCATGCAGTGCGGCGGGTAGGTGCCGCGCGAGGGATCGGGGGCGACCGGGTCGATCTCGGCATCCTCGAGGCCGTGCCAGTCGCCCGTGTAGACCATCGCGTCGCAGTGCATGCGCATCCAGGCCGCGACCTCTTCCAGTGCAGGGACGATCTGAACGGCGCCCGGATCGGAGTCGTCGAAGAGGTCTCGCACATAGAGCCGGCCTGCCGGGTCCATGAAGTCCGACTGCACATCGACGATCCACCCGACCAGCGCGGGGCGGGTCGCGCTCTCTCTCCCACTCACGTCACCACCTCCAGACGATCGTTCGGCCTGTGCCAGCGGCCCGCCTTCGACAGCGGCTTCCCCTCGACCCGCACGATGTCGGCGGTGTAGTCGAAGGATCCTCGCATGAGCGACGAGCCCACGCCGTACGAATCCACGGGCACGCCGGCCTCCTCGAAGGCGCGGATCTTCGCGGCGCCGAAGCCGCCCGAGGCCACGATCCGCACGTGCCCGAAGCCCGCCCGGTCGAGCGCGTCGCGGACCTTGTGCACCAGGCGGGGGTTCACGCCGCGGGGGTCGAAGTCGCCCATCTCGCCCTCCATGGACCGGTCGACCATGGTGCCGGAGGTGTCGAGGCGGACCCCCCACAGGCGCTCACCGAGCGCGCGCGCCACCGCCAGCGAGGTCCCGACGCTGTCGTTGTCGAAGTCCACGAGCGACACGATGCTCACCTCGTCGGAAAGCTGCGCGGCGAGCGCCTCCGTCGCGGCGACCGTGTCGCCCCCGCAGGCCGCGATCAGGCCGTGCGGAACCGTGCCGATGCCCGACGACCCCCACCACGAAGCCTGGGCATCGGTCGAGACGCCGATCGCGCCGGCGACGTGCGCCGCCCAGCCGTCGCCGGTCTGGACCATCCAGTGATCGTGGCGCGCGGGGAAGAACATGATCGGCTTCGGCCACGCGGCCTCCACCACCGCGCGGGTGTTGGTTGCGATGCGGGTGCGGCGCGCGAGCACGCCGGCGTACAGGGTCTCCAGGTGGACGAACGCCCCGTACGGTCCGGTTATGAACATGACCGTCTCCCAGGGCCGGGCACGGTCGCCGTCGCGCAGGGAGCGCACCTCGAGATCGTCGAAGTCGTAGCCCTCGGTGAGGCACAGCTTCAGGATGGCGATGGCCTCGTCGGTGCCGGCCACGACCGCGTTCCGCTTCTGGAATACCTGCATGGTGACCGGGGGGTTGGTCCCGCCGGCGAGAAGCTGTTCGCGCGTACGCACGAAGTACTTGTCGGAGTAGTAGCCGCTCCGCATCTTCTCAACGGGAAGCGCGAAGATGGAGGGGTCCAGACGCTCGGCGTGGCGGATGGGATCGGGGGGTGCGGTCATCCGAATGTCTCCGTGCCCGGTCACGAACCGAGCCGATTCAGGTCCAGCGTACGTGCGAGGTCCTCGATGAGCCTGACCCGGCCTGCGATGCTGTCCGGCGAGATCACCTGTCCCTGGTAGGTACCGGACACGACCGCACCGAAGAAGACCATGTCGAGGTCGAGCGATACCGCGGGATAGGCGTGGGTACCGGCGGCATTGCCGGAAAACACCAGCCTCCCGACCCGGATACTGAAGGTGCCGCTGACGGCTCCGTCCGAAGATTCCTCCAGGCGAAACCTCCAGCTCTCGACCGTGTCGAAGGAAACACCGGTTCCGGTCCAGTTGCCGTTGACTGTCGGGTATTCGGGCTCCGCCGTGCCGCAGCCGGATGCCAGGGCAAGGGCAAGAAGCAGCACCAGGGCACGCTGGCACCGAACCGTTGACAAGAAGTCCCGACTGATCGGAGGGCTCCCTTCGTTTGGACACCTTGGACAGTACCCATTCGCGATACATCCGCAATGGACATCCGCTTGACTACCGGCCCCCGGAGCACCAGCATGGCAGCAGACGAGCGCCCGACGAGGGCGCCGACAAAGGCCCGCCCCAACAGGGAGACCCCAATGACGAAGCGAACCCGTTCATGGTTTCTGTTGCTCCCCGGCCTGACGCTTGCCGCCGCGTGCGCCCCTGAAGCCGCAGAGGAACAGGAAGCCCCCGCCGACCCCACAGACATCCCTGACCCGGCGATGGCCGGTCTCCCCAACCCGGCCGCCGAGGTGCTCGCCGACTGGGTCGATCTTCCCGACGAACGCGAATGGGGTTCCACGGCCGGGGTCGACGTTGATCCGACCGACGGACACATCTGGGCCTACGACCGCTGCGGCGGCGTGGGACTGGCCGGAGGATGCGCGGAAACCCTGGTCGATCCGATCTTCAAGTTTCACCGCGAGACCGGCGAAATCCTCGCCAGCTTCGGCGCGGGTCTCTTCGTCCTGCCGCACGGGATCCACGTGGACGCGGACGGCAACGTCTGGGTCACGGACTCGATGGGTACGGTGGACAAGGGCCACCAGGTCATCAAGTTCAGCCCCGAGGGCGAGGTGCTGATGGCGCTGGGTCAGCCGGGAAGGGTGGGCACCGAACCCGGCCTGTTCAACCAGCCCTGCGACGTGATCACCGCGCCGAACGGCGACATCTTCGTCTCGGACGGGCACAGCGGGCAGAACGCCAACCCGCCGGAGGGCTCGACCGGCCGCATCATCAAGTTCTCGCCGGAGGGCGAGTACATCATGGAGTGGGGCCAGATCGGCGACGGTCCGGGCGAATTCCGCACTCCGCACGCGCTCGAGATGGATTCGCAGGGCCGCCTCTTCGTCGCGGACCGCGGCAACCACCGCATCCAGATCTTCGACCAGGACGGCAACTACCTGGACTCGTACTACCAGTTCAGCCGCATCAGCGGGCTCTACATCGACGCGGAGGACAACCTCTACGCGATCGACTCGGAGTCCAACCCGAACAACCACGAGGGCTGGATGACCGGGATCCGGATCGGCCACGCGTCGGAGGACCGGGTCACCGCGTTCATTCCGCCCCACGCCATCTCCGAGGACCGGCCGCACGGCTACGCCGGCGAGGGCGTCGCCGCGGACGGGGACGGCAATGTATACGCCGCGGAAGGGCCGATCTCGCTGGCCGCCGCGGGCGGTGGCCTCACCAAGTACGTGCGTTCAGAGGGGAACTAGGAGCGACCCGCCCAGCGCGGCGACCGCACCGATGACCACCGGCGGGCGGGCCGCAACCGTCGCGCCTGCATGATGCCCGGCGCCCCCGCGATGCGCGAAGCCCGCGCCCTGGTGCGTGACGCGCGCCGCGTCGTGGCCCTGACCGGCGCGGGCATCTCCGCCGAGTCCGGCGTCCCCACCTTCCGCGACGCGGGCGGCCTGTGGCGCACCTACCGCCCCGAGGAGCTCGCCACCCCGGAGGCGCTGGCACGCGATCCCCACACGGTGTGGGAGTGGTACGATCATCGGCGCGGCTTCCTGGCCACCTGCGAGCCCAACCCCGCCCACCGCGCTCTCGCGCGCTTCTTCCTGCGGCGCGGGACGGCCGGGCTCATCACCCAGAACGTCGACGGACTGCACACCCGCGCCGCGCACGAAGAGGCAGGCGCCGGGGCGCCCGACGCGGCCCTGCCCGTCGAGTTGCACGGCACGATCGCGCGCGACCGCTGCAACATCTGCGGCGAGCGAGCGCCCGGCGAACCTCTCGGCGACCATCTCCCCCGCTGCGCTCGCTGCGGCGGCCTGCGTCGCCCGGACGTCGTCCTCTTCGGCGAGCAGCTCGACGCCGCCTCGCTCGCAAGCGCCCAGTCGATGGCCGCGCGGGCCGACCTCTGCCTCGTCATCGGCACCAGCGCCGAGGTGTACCCGGCCGCCGCCATTCCGTGGACCACCCTGCAGTCCGGCGGCCACATCATCGAGGTCAACACGCAACCCACCTCGCTGACGCGCGCCGCCTCGACAGTTGTCCACGGCAAGGCGGGCGAAGTGCTCCCCGCGCTGCTCGAGTAGGCTCCTCCACGCGGAACCACGGAACACCGGGAACCGCATTCCGATCCAATCGTGTAGCACCCGACAGAGGACCGGCACATATCCGTACGACGCCCCCGTCGGATGGGACCAGGGATCCGATGAATCGATCATATATTGTTCAATGAGCGGTTTTGATGTACGTTATTGGCCCAATATCGTAGATATACGTCTCTTTGTAGCGGATACAGTCGTTTTGAATCGTATCGCCCATTCAACCGACACCGACCTCAGCACCGGCGAAATCGCCGAGCTCCTCGGCGTCCATGCCTCGACCGTCAAGCGCTGGTTCAGGGGCGGTGCGAGGGCAGGCGGCCGGGGTCGAGTCCCCACCACGGCGGGCGGGCACCGCCGCGTTTCACTCGATCTGGCCCTGCGAGTGGCCCGCGACCGGGGCCACGAGGTCTACCTGCACCGCTTCGACTCCGACGCCGTCCGCGTCTGGCGGGCAATCCGGGAGCTCGGGCGTGGCCGTGTGGAGCCCGCGCAGGACCTGCTCATCGCGTGGCTGAGGGAACGGCGCACCCGCCTCATCGGTCGCTTTCTCCGACACCTCGCCACCGTCGACGCTCCCGTCGATCCCGCCGTTCTCGACGGCGTCTTCGGAGGGTTCATGCGGCGCGTGGGCGACGCCTGGGCGAACGGCGACCTGCGGATCAGCGACGAGCGCGCCGCTACCCGTGAGGTCTCGGAAGCCATCTACGCCCTGCTTGACTCGCTGGACCGGGCGGAACACGAGCCGGATCCGGGAAGCCCGACGGCGGTGGTCGCGACGGTCGAACCCGATCAGCACATACTGGGCTCGCTCCTGGTCCGCCTGGTTCTGGCCCAGCGCGGCTGGAACGTGGAGCACCTCGGCACGGGACTCCCCATCGCCGAGATCGTCGCCACCCAGCGCGCCCTGGGTGCGTCGCTCGTGTGCGTGTCGTTCACGCCTCCCCGGGGGACCGCAGACGTTCACAGGCTGTTCGAGGTCGCCGGAAGTCTGTCGGATCCCTGCCACCCCTGTTCCCTGCTCGTCGGCGGCAGCGCCGCACAGGGTGCACGGCTTCCGGCCCGCGACCACCCGTTCTCGGACCTCAGGATCCTGGCGAGCCTCGCGGAACTCAGCGACTGGCTGGAGGAACACCGCCATGCCTGAGTCGCGTCGCGTTTTCACCCGGCTCGACCTGTGGAGTCTGGTCGTACTCGGCATCTTCACGGCGGTTGTGGTCGCGGGCTTCGGCTCGTTCGGACGGCACCCGGAGCTCCTCGCGCGGTTTCCGTCGTCGCGGGAGTTCTATCCGGTGGCGTTCGAGGTCTTCGCGCGCGGCCACGTGATCCTGGCGTTCGCGGTGCTGGGGCTGCTGCTGATTCCGAGGGTGGGCGCGAAGTGGATCCCGGCGCTGATCGTGGCCGGTGTGCTGTCGCTGGGAATGGAACTGCTGGGCACCGCGACCGGGTTCCCATTCAGCGGCTACCGCTACACCGAACTGCTCGGCTACCGGGTCGCCGGGCTGGTTCCCGTCCTGATCCCGTTCAGCTGGTTCATGATGGGCTTTCCGTCGTACGTGCTGGCCAGGCGGATGGTCACGGGACGGCTTGCGCGGCTGGCGCTCGGCTCACTGTTCCTCGTGATCTGGGATCTGACACTCGATCCGGCCATGAGCGCGCTCTCGCCGTACTGGGTCTGGGAGACCGCCGGGGTCTACTACGGGATGCCGCTGGTCAACCTGGCGGGGTGGTTCGCAACGGGGCTGCTCATCATGGCCGGGTTCGACGCCGTGCGGGCCGGCGCGGTCGCGGACCGGATCCCCGCGCCGGTCATGGAGATCTACTACGCGACGGTGCTGGCGCTGTCGCTCGCGATGACATTGGTCGCCGGCTACTGGCTGGCGGTGCTTCTGACCCTCGCCTCGCTCGCCGGAGTGAAGGCGCTGACGGGGGCCAGGGCTTCGGCGGGCGCCAAAATGGGAACAACGCGGTGGGCGGCAAGGGCTCGATGATGGGGGCCGGACTCGTGAGAACGGGGCTCGGCCGGGGAGCCGCTTCGGCGGCGAGGCTGGGAGTGGCAATTCCGCCTGTGAGGGGGAAGCTCCTTCGTCCGCTCACCGCGTTTTCCCTCGCGTCCGCCGATCGGCGTGAATCGCTCGGCGACCGTTTCTGGTTCGGTTGTCTCGCGGTCCAGATGGCTCACGAGGCTTCGCTTCAGCACGACGACGTGCTCGACAGCGGATTCGGGCGGCGCAACGCGGCCACGCTGCTGGCCCGCGAGGGTCCGGGCGCGGCGCTGCTCCGGGGGGACCTGTATCTGACCGGGTCGTACCGTGTCGCGGGCCTGACCGGATCGGATGGTTTCCTCGCCGATTTCATGCGGGCGGTGGAAGAGACGGTGCGGGGCGAACGGATGCAGGGAGAACTGGGAGCCGCCGAGGATCCCGGGGCGGTCTACGAAGAGGTGGTGCGCGCCAAGAGCGGCGCCCTGTTCGGCGCGGCGGCGGCGTTGCCGGGCTGGACCGGCGACGTGGCGGCGGCCGCTGGCGCTCCCGTCCTTCCGGACACACTCCGCGAAGTCGGGATCGAACTGGGGGCCTTCTACCAGCTGGTCGACGATTTCCTCGACTACTGTCCTGCGGACGATACGGGCAAGGCGAAGCTTCAGGACTTCAACAACCGGATCTGGACCTCTGTCCTGGGCCCGCGCGGCGTGGCCTGGTTCGATCGGACGCCGGGAGAAGCCGTGGCGGAGTTCTTCCGCGCGGGAAGTGCGGGGGCCGGACGACGGTCGATGGCCGAGCTGGCGATGGAGCGCCTGGAGGCGCGGGGATCGGCGCTGGTGGAGCGGCTGCACGGCGCCGGATCGGGTGCGGAACTCGTCGACATCGTGACCGGCTGGATCGATCGGTGTGGCGACGCTGCCGGGGCCGGAAGCGGTGTCGGCGTGACCGTGCCCGCCGTCTTGCCGGAGCGGCCGAGAGCGGCGGCAGCCACGACGGTGTCACGGATCGCGACCCGCGCGCTGGCGCTCGGACCCCCGTCGCAATGGGGACGCTTCTTCGCCCGCAACAGCCGCAGCTTTTCGTTCGCGTCGGCGCTGTTCCCGCCGGAGGAGCGGAGGGTGGTGCGCGAGATCTATACCTTCTGCCGCTTCACCGACGACCTGGTGGACAACAGCGGCGAACCGGCCGTGCGGCTCCACGAGACCCTCGACGTCTGGGCGGAAATCGCCAGTTCCGCGTACCAGGGGCATGCCACGGGCATCCCGCTGGCGGATGTGGTGATGGGCAGGATGGCGGAGATGCGGATCCCCTTCGCCCTGGCTTCAGAGCTGATCGAAGGCGTGCGCATGGACGTGGAGCCGCACGGCTACCCCTCGATGCACGACCTCCGGCGCTACACCCACCGGGTCGCTTCGGTCGTGGGCGCGTGGCTGACGCAGGCGTTCGGAGTGCGCGATCCGTGGGTGCTGGAACGCGCGCACGATCTCGGTCACGCCATGCAGCTGACCAACATCGTGCGCGACGTGGGCGAGGACCTGGAGGTGGGGCGGATCTATCTGCCCGCGGACCGCATGGCGTTCCATGGCGTAACGGCCGAGTCGCTTCTGGCGATGAAGGCGCGGGTGCAGGGGGGTGGTCGGGCGGATCGCGGCTACGTCGCGCTGCTGGAGGAGCTCATGGCCAGCGCGGACTCCGCGTACGCCGCGGCCTACGAAGGCATGCCCTTCCTGCCGGCCCGCTTCCGGCGGCCGGTCGCGGTGGCGGCACAGGTGTACCGGGGCATCCACGAGCGGGTGCGCGCCAACGGCTACGACAACCTCAACCGGCGCGCGTACACGACGCTGCGGGCGAAGATCATCCTCGGAAGGCAGGGACTCGGACGGCTGGCGCGGGCGCCCGGGCATCCGGAGTTCGCCGGTGCGCGATGACCGGCGGCGCCGGCACCCCCGCGGTCGCTCCCTCCGCGCCGTCGTAATCGGAAGCGGCTTCGGCGGTCTCGCGGCGGCGGTCCGGCTGCAGTCGGCCGGCGTAGCCACCACGCTGATCGAGCAGCGGGGGCAGCTCGGCGGGCGGGCGGGCCGAATCCGCGACTCGGGCTACACCTTCGACGCCGGCCCGAGCCTGATCACGGCGCCCGCGCTCCTTGACGCCGTGTTCAGGGCGGCCGGACGGCGCCTCGACGACTACGTCTCGCTGGTGGCCCTCGACCCCTTCTACCGGGTCTGGTTCCACGACGGCACCCACCTTGACTACACGTCCGACCTGGATCGCATGAAGGCCGCAATGACGCGGTTCGATTCGTCCGATGCCGAAAGGCTCGATACATTCTTCGCGAAGCTGCGGCCCATCTACGAGGCCGTGATCACCGAGGGGCTGGGCGCTCGTCCCTTCGATTCGCTGGGCAGGATGGCGGCCTTCGCCCCCCGTGTCGTGCGCCTGAGCGCGTGGGAGCCGGTGGCGCGTTACGTCGGCCGTCACTTCCGCGACTGGCGCCACCGCTTCATGTACTCGTTCCATCCGCTGTTTCTCGGGGGGAGCCCGTTCCGCGCGCCTTCGATCTTCCTCATGATCCCGTACCTCGAGAAGGACGGCGGGGTGTGGTACGCGCGCGGTGGAATGCACAGCCTCGTCGAGGGGTTTGCGGCGCTCTTCCGGGACATCGGCGGCAAGGTGCGGGTCGATACTCCGGCCCGGCGCATCGAGGTGGTGGAGCGCAGCGGGCGACGCACCCGGGTGGCGGGCGTCCGGGTCGCGAGCACCAACGGGCGCGGCGGCGACGGCGCGGAGACGCTCCTTCCTGCCGACATCGTCGTGAGCAACGCCGACGTCGGACACACCTACGGCACGCTCCTCGGCGCGGTGAGGCGCCGCCGCTGGACGGACCGCCGACTCCGAAAGATCGCGCAGTCGATGAGCTGCTTCCTGCTTTACCTGGGCGTGCGGCGGAGGTACCCGCGGCTGTCGCACCACACGATCATCCTGGGACGGCGCTACAAGGGGCTCGTGCGCGACATCTTCGACCGCAAGGTTCTCGCGTCCGACTTCAGCATGTACCTGCACGTCCCGAGCCGCACCGAGCCGTCGATGGCGCCACCGGGCTGCGAGAGCATCTACGTTCTCGTCCCGGTGCCGAACGCGGCCTCCGGGATCGACTGGGAGCGGGAGGCGGTCCCGATGACGGACCGGGTGATCGCGGCGCTCGAGGCATGGGGGCTCGATGGTCTGCGCGCGGCGATCGAGGTCCGGCACGTTTTCACCCCCGACGATTTCGCGACTCAGTACAACGCCGCGCTCGGCAACGCGTTCGGAATCGAGCCGCGGCTGACCCAGACCGCGTGGTTCCGCCCGCACAACCGCAGCGAGGAGGTCGACGGGCTGTATCTGGTCGGCGCCGGGACCCACCCGGGGGCGGGCGTGCCCGGGGTGGTGCTGTCGGCGGCCGCGACGATGCACGCGGTGGCGGAGGACTTCGCGCTGTAGCGCCGCTGTGCGGGCGGGATCAGGACCGGGGAAGCACCTCAGCGCCGGTCAAACCAAGGTGCCGGTCGGTCGACCAGACGGTGTCGATGCGGTGGCGTACCAGCAGGGCCAGGCTCGAGGCATCGACGTAGGTCAGCCGCGTGCCCCGAAGGCGGTTCAGTACCCGGCACGCCTCGCGATGGTGTTCAGCGTCGGCATCGAAGACGGTCAGCTCTTCGAGACTGTCGGCAAAGAGCCGAAAGGTCCGGGCCGCCTCCTCCCCGTGGCGGTGCAGGAACCACGAGTATGCCTCCGACCAGACGAGGCGCGACGTACACCAAAGGGGCCGGCTCCCGCCGAACAGCGCGCGTGCCTGGCCGTGATACTGGTCACGTCGACTCAACGCGGCGATGAAGATCCCCGTATCGAGGAAGACGCGAGTAGCGCTCAAGGCGTCTCGCGCCCGTAGACGACCTCGTCAACGGTGCAGCTGTCGTCCTCGCGACCATCCAGGACGCCGACGTAGGACATCCACGGCTTGTCGCTGGAAACACGCGAGAGGGTCTCGCTCAGGCTCCGGCGGCACAACTCCGCAAAGGAGATCCCCTGGCGCCTGGCCAGCGCCCTGGCGCGCTCATACAACTCCGCGCCCAGAGAAACCTGTGTTCGAATCATGGCTGCGCCTCGATGTTATCATCTTGTCTTAGCATGATAACACCCTAACCATCCCATTCGCTAGCCGACCGCGCCAACCTTACAATGGGCTCCAGCAACTCCTGTCGCCGCACCCCTCCGGATTCCGACATGCTCATGCGCAATCCTCGACTGTTCGCGGGGTCTGCCCGCATCGTTTCCCTCGCCGTCGCCGCCGCGCTGGCCCTCTTCGCGGCCCTCTCGCCGCCGGCCGGCTTCACCGCTCCCCTCTCCGCGCAGGACGCTCGGCACTTCGATCTCCTCGTGCGCGGCGGCCGCGTCCTCGACGGCACCGGCAATCCATGGTTCCGCGCGGACATCGGCGTGCGCGAGGGCCGGATCGCCGCCCTCGGCGACCTGACCGGGGCCACCGCCGATCGTGAGATCGACGCCAGCGGCCGCTACGTGTCACCCGGCTTCATCGACATCCACTCGCACGCGGACGACGGCGGCAGCGGGCGGTTCGGCCGCTCCATCCGCAACGACTCCACTCACCGAAAGTCGGCGCCCAACGTGGTCTCGCAGGGCGTCACCACCATCGTGGTCAACCAGGACGGGCGCTCGCCGTGGCCGGTCGCCGACCAGCGCGCCACGCTCGAACGACAGGGCGTGGGCCCGAATGTCATGCTGATGGTGGGTCACGGAACCGTGCGGGAGAGGGTGATGGGGTATGACTATCTGCGCCCCTCCACGGCGGAGGAGACGGCGCGGATGGCGGCGCTGGTCCGCCAGGCGCTGGAGGAGGGTGCCGTCGGCCTCTCGGCGGGGCTCGAGTACGCGCCGGGCCGCTGGAGCACGACCGACGAGGTCGCCGCTCTGGCCGCCGAGCTGGTTCCTTACGACGGCGTCTACATCTCGCATGAGCGGGCCGAGGGCGCGGATCCGATGTGGTACCTGCCCAGCCAGCACGAGGGGCGCCCGCCCACGCTGCAGGACGCGGTCATGGAGACGATCGAGATCGGGCGCCGCACGGGGGTGCGCGTGGTCGCGTCGCACATCAAGGCCAAGGGCGTGGCGTACTGGGGGTCGAGCGCTTCGGCGATCCAGCTCATCCAGCGGGCCCGCGACGAGGGGGTGCGGGTGTGGGCGGACCAGTACCCCTACCCCACCAGCGGCTCCGACGGGAACACCGTGCTGGTGCCGCGGTGGGCGCTGAGCGATCCGGATGCCGACGGCCCTCGGGACAGGCGCCCGCCAGCCGATATGCTGGAGATGAGGTTGCAGGATCCCGAAACGGCGGCGCGGATCCGCACCGACATCGTGCACGAGATCGGGCGGCGCGGAGGAACCGACCGCATTGTGATCTTCGACCACCCGATCTCGGACTACGTGGGCATGAACCTGCAGGAGGTGGCCGACCTGCGCGACGAGGATCCGGTGGAGACGGCGATCGCGCTACAGCTGGAAGGCGATCGCGACCGACGCGGTGGTGGGCGCATGCGCGGGTTCTCGATGTCGGAAATCGACGTGGAGAACTACGCCGCGCAACCGTGGGTCGCCACGGCTTCGGACGGAGGCATCGGCTGGCCCGGCGACGGTCCCGTCCACCCGCGCTTCTACGGCACCTTTCCTCGCAAGATCAGGCACTACGCGCTGACCGTCGGCGCTCTTTCCCTCGAATCCGCCATCCGTGCGCAGACATCGCTCCCGGCGCTCATCATGGGCCTCGCCGATCGGGGCGAGATCCGCGAGGGCCACTGGGCCGACCTCGTGGTGTTCGACCTGGAGACGATCGCGGATCAGGCCACCTTCGTGGACCCCCACCAGCACTCGACGGGGATCGACCACGTGCTGGTCAACGGCGAATTCGTGGTCGAGCACGGCGAGATCCTGCTGACCCTGCCCGGCAAGGTGCTCGCGTCGCGGAGGGTCCGCGGTGAGTCCCCAGCGTCGCATCGAGGTGAAGACGGCCAACGACGAGTACCTGCACGCGGTATGCCGCACGCTGCTCGGGTTCCGCGATGACCTCGAGTTCCGCTTCTATCCGGCCGACGGCGTCGTACATGTCCAGTCGGTGTCCCGGGTGGGACTGTTCGATTTCGGTGTGAACCGCCGGCGGGTCGAGCGGGTGCGGCGAAGGCTGGGGATGCATTCGGGACGTGAGGCCACCCTCGGCAGCTGAGCGGTATTTCAACCTGGCGGCCGATTCTCAATCGAAATCAGCGTCCAATCGCCCTGCTATTACCTTCCCCACACTCCCCGCATCACACGAAGCGCGTTGCGCCCCAGGATCTTCTCCACGCGCTCAGCCGTGTGCCCGCGGTCCCGGAGCATGTCGGCGAGCTTCCGGAACTGGTCCGGGCCCTGCAGGTCGGGGATGAACGGCACGACTCCGGCGCGTTCACCCGCGGCGCCGATCCCTGCCGCGCGGCGTGCCTCGACGTCCCGGCGGGCCGCTTCGTAGGCTGCTTCCATGTCATCGTGGGCGGTCGTCCCTCCGTCGGTGCCGATTCCGACGTGGTCCTCCCCGCACACCTGGACGGCGTGCTCGATGTGTCGAACCACGTCGTCCGCCACGGCCATGCCGTCGGCCGCGAGGAATGGCATGAAGTAGATTCCGACGATGCCCCCGCCCTCGGCCACGAGGCGCAGCTCCCGGTCCGTCTTGTTGCGCGGCAGGTCGGTCACCGCCCGGCAGCCGGTGTGCGTGATCGCGATGGGTTCGGTGGACGCGTCGATGGCGTCCAGGCAGGTTTGCTCGCCGCTGTGGCTCAGGTCCACCAGCGTGCGGGTGGCGTTGAGTTCGGCCACCACTTCGCGCCCGAACTCGGTGAGCCCCGCATTCTCCGGCACCATCGAACCGTGCCCGAGCTGGTTGGCGACGTTGTAGGTGAGCTGGATGATCTTCACGCCCAGCCCGGCAAAGACGCCGACACGCCCTGCGTCGTCACCCATCATGGCGGCGTTCTGGAAGCCCTGGATAATCCCGACCTTGCCCTCGCGTGCCGCGCGCTCGATGTCGCTGGCCCCCCAGACCTTGAGGAGCGCCTCGGGGTGTGCGCGGATGATGCGGTTCCACCGTGCGATGTCGGCGACCGAGCTCTCGAACGGCTCCCGAGGGCCTGCAACGTAGCCGACCGTGGTGTTGACGGCCGCAGTGCCGGAGGCGACTGCGTCGGCGAGCGCCCGGTCGTCGAGCGAGGTGCGCTGCTCACCTTCCAGGGCTCCTGAAGGCCCGCCCGACCTGGGGACGTTCGGGTTCCGGATGCCGCCGAGCATGTTGACGACGAAGAGGTCGGATCGGGACTGGCCGGGCTCCGAGGCCGGTCGGGTGCAGCCGGTTCTCACGCCCGCGAGAGCGATGCCGGCGGCCGAGGCGAGGAAGGTGCGGCGGCTCGGGTACCCCTCCTCCGCGCCGGTCACGTGGCACCTCCGAATCGCGGCCCGGGGACCAGCATCGGTGTGCTGCCCTGGTAGTCTCGATATTCCGGGTACTTCCCTGCCGAAATCGACTCGGTGAGTCGCGTGGACGGGATGTTGAGGCCCTGGAAGGCCACAGGAGTTGTTCGCTCGCGGACGACCGCCCACCGGTAGTCCTCCCCTCCCGGCTGGTATCCTCCCTTGCGCGCCAACCATTCACGTGTAATGACCGACACCAGCAAGACCAGCGCACCCAGGATCAGGCACAGGTCGAGCGCCGTGCCGTAGGGCGTGCCGGTGAGCGGGTGGGGGAAGAGGTTGAGGTTGGGCATTTGGCGTCTCTCTCGGGCGCTTGCCGCGTGGGTGATGACCGGACTTGAAGTTGCGGCGGTTTCCCGGCTCGGTCCAGCGAGACACGTGGGTAGCTGGCAGGCGCTTGAGCGCGATCGAATCGGCGGCCGGTCCCGACGGAGCTCGAGTGGTCCCGCAACGGTTGAACCCTCCGTGCAGCGCGTTCACATTGCCCGCTATTGATCCACCGCCGGTTGCGCCGCCATCGTAGTTGTCGACCCGCGGCGTCGCACACGCCCCCTTCCCGCACCGTGTCCCGACATGCGCCCAAGCCTCTTTCGTCGCCCACCGTTCGCCCTCCTGACCCTCCTCACCCTCGTCGTCCTCGCCGCCTGCGACGAGGCCGTCAGGCTGATCGAGGCACCACCCGAACCTCCCGCGCCGACGACCCTCCAGGTGGTCTCGGGCGACGGCCAGCGCGCCGTGCACGGACTCTCGCTGGTGGATCCCGTCGTGGTCCGGGTCCTGGACCAGGACGGTCAGGCCATGGCCGGACAGAGCGTCGCGTTCACACCCGGCGCGGGACACGGGACGGCCGACCCCCCCTCGGCCACCACCGACAGCGACGGACGGGCGGCCACGACCTGGACCCTCGGACCCGAATCCGGTGACCAGACCCTCGCTCTCACCGCGGCAGAGGCGACCGCCACCGCGACGGCGGTTTCTCTCGACCTCGAGGCCGAACTCGATACGCTCTTCATGCCTGCGACCGATGCGGAGATTGGCACGGTGCGCGCGGACTGGGCCGCACGGGACGTGTCGGTGGTCGGTGCGCGCGTGGAGCTCGAGGGGCCACTGGATCTGGTCGGGACGCCCACCGTGCTGCGAATCGTGTCCCACACGGTGGGCGGGTCGCGGCACTACGGCGCGATCATCGTGCCGGATGGGGCGGAGGAGCGGCGCCTGCCCATTCTGGCCTATCTGCACGGGGGCGAGAACGGGGTGTCGATCGGCGACATCATCATCGCGGCGATCGCGCTCGGGGATCTTCGCGACCGGTTCGTGTATGTGATCCCGTCGTTTCGGAGCGAGCCGCTGGAATACGGCGACAGCACCTGGGTCTCGGAAGGCCCGTCCAGCCACTGGAACTACGACGTGGACGACGTGCTGGCCCTGCTGAATCTGACCATCGAGACGATACCCGAGGCGAGACCGGACTCCATCAACATGTTCGGCGGCAGTCGGGGAGGCGGGGTCGCGCTCCTGGCCGGTGTCCGCGATGAACGGATCGCCCGGATCGTAACCTTCTTCGGCCCGACCTATTTCTTCGACGACTGGGTTCGCGAGATCGTGCGCGAGGCCGCCGTGCGCATGCCGCGCAGGCTGACCGGGGTCGCGCACCTCGACTCGACCGTCGTGCAGCCCTACATCCGCGGCGACCTGACCCGCTCCGAGACGCGGCTCGAGCTCGTCCGCCGCTCGTCCGCGCTATGGGCGGCCGATCTGCCTTCGGTGCAACTGCACCACGGCACCATCGACGCGACCGTCTCGGTGTCGCAGGCGAGAGCGTTGATCGAGAGGATGGAAGCCCTTGGACGCGGCGCGCCCGACTTCGAGGCGTTCATCTACGAGGGCGGTGGGCATGACGTTCTCGGGCTCGACGAGGCCATCCCGCGCGCGGTAGAGTTTCTGGCGAGGGCGCTGGGGACGGGGGGATCGTAGGGACGGCGAAACGTCCCGCGCTAGTGCCCTCCCGACCCGATCCGGGGCATGTCGCCTTCGGGGTCCTCCTCTCGGGGCCCGAACTTCACCAGCAGGCCCCCGACGACAGAGCTGTCCCGGCGAGGATGCGGCCAGGAGAAGCAAGATTGCGAGGCCTTTGCGGGGACTTTGGACGCGTCCGTCGCCATCGGCACAAAGGTGCCTGCCTCCTCCGCCGCCTGGACGGGCGCAGCCTCTTCTGCGGATGCCACTTCCCGAATCGCGGCTTCGGTCGCCTCCGGATCAATTCCCGCTTCGGCCGCGATCCGCCTCAGTTACCCTCGGCCCGACGCACGATCCCCCGCAGCATCCCGCGGAAGATGAGCCAGTGCACGGGGTACAGCCCGTACCAGTACAGCAATCCTCCCAGTCCGAGCGGATCGAAGACCGCTGTCTGAGTGATCCGGCTGCCTCCGTCAGCGGGTTCGACTTCGAACTGCAGCCACGCACGCCCCGGCAGCTTCATCTCCGCGCGCAGTCGCAGCAGCCGGCCCGCCTCGAAGGCTTCGACGCGCCAGAAGTCGAGCGGGTCGCCGGGGCGCAACTCGATCGGATGCCGGCGCCCGCGCCGCATGCCGACCCCGCCGAGCAGCAGGTCGATCCCACCTCGCAACGCCCACAGCCAGGTGGCGAAGTACCAGCCCTGCGTACCGCCGATGCGCTGAATCGGCCCGAAGGCAGGGTCCGGCTCCACGCGCGCGACCGCCTGCTGCCGATCCACGACTCGCGAGCCGAAGCGTCGGCTGCCCCACGTCGGCGTCGTGCCACCCGAGGAAACGGCGTCGCTCCACCGCGTGCGGGCCATTGCGCGGTCCTCTTCCCGAAGGGCCGCCGCAATCGCGTCGCCGACCCCGAGTGGCCTCACCGGAAACCGCTCCAGGGCCGACGGATCGCGCACCACCGTATCGTTGCGCAGGCTGTCGATCAGCTTCCTGCCCGTGCGGGCGTAGAGGGGCGTCACGAGCCCGAGCCAAAGACCGGAAATCCGGGGCGTGAGGAACGGAACCGGGATCATGAGACGCCTCACGCCGATCTGGCGGGCGTATTCCCGCATGAGTTGTCCGTAGGAAAGGCGCTGCGGCCCTCCGATCTCGAACACCGTGCTGCCGTCCTCCTTCAGGTCGAGGGCCAGGAGGAGATAGGTGACGACATCGTCGATGGAAATCGGCTGAGCAGTGGCGCGCACCCAGCGCGGCGTCACCATCACGGGGAGCTTGTTGACCAGGTGGCGCACGAGTTCGAACGACAGCGACCCCGACCCGATGATGATCGACGCGCGGAACTCCAGCGTGGGCGGCCCCTCGGCGGCCAGGATCTCGCCCACCTCCCGGCGGCTCGCGAGGTGGGGCGAGAGGCGGTCGTCGCCGCCCAGGCCGCCCAGGTAGATCACGCGCCGTACACCCCGCCGCCGGGCCGCGCGGGCGAAGTTGCGCGCGCCGACGCGGTCCTGCTCCTCGAAGTCGGCGCCGGACCCCATCGAGTGGACGAGGTAGTACGCCGTGTGGACGCCTTCCAGCGCCGAGAGAAGCGAACCGGGGTCGAGTACGTCGCCCCGGGCGATCCCGGTGGCGGGCGAGAAGCGACCGGCCAGGTAGCCAGGGGTGCGGGCGAGGCAGCGAACACGCGCTCCACCTTCCTCCAGGGCCGGGACCAGACGGCCGCCGACGTAGCCGCTGGCTCCCGTGACGAGGACGACGGGCTTGTTTGCTGCTTCCTTGGGCATCGGCCTTACGATCCGGGCTGCCGGTCTGCGCTATCGGCGTGCTGTGTGGTGGATACTCTCGCTCGGCGCGGCGGTTCCCTGGTTCCGCAGGTTGCGAGCGGGCCCGGTTGGGTTGAGATTTGCGCGCGATCCGGCCAGACCCCGCGGGAGACGACCCATGAGCGATTCACCGGCACGCATATCCGCCTCACAAGTTACGCTGATCCTGCAGCGGGCGGCCGAGATCGATGCGCGGGGGGACTCGCTGACCGTCGAGGAGTTGCGGCGGATCGCATCGGAGGCGGGGATCGATCCGGCGGCAACCGAGGCTGCGATCGAGGAGGTGATGACGGGTGAGGAGCCTGCGCCCGTCCCGGCGGTGCAGGTGGAGGAAGAGAAGCCCACGGTGCCTGTGAAGAAGACGCAATCGCCGTCGCCCGGGTGGATCGTGGCGAGCGGTGCGGTGGGGACGGCGATGGGATTCATCACCGCGCTTCCTGCGGTGCTGAGTGTTCCCGCTTTTGGCGCGACCGTCCTTTACCTGATCGTCAGAGCGTTACAGAGCATGAAGCGGGGAGCTCAGCTCGATTTCCAGCTTCAGAACTTTGCCGTCTGGTTCGCGGCCGGAGCAGCCGGCGAGGCGATCGGATTCGTCGACGATGGCGCAGCTGCGGCTTTGGCTCTGCTGCTATGGATCGTGACCTCCATCGCAGGGGGACTGCTCGTGCGCTTCGGCCCCCGCGAGGAGGAACCGGAGGACGACGTGCCCCGGCTTGGCCCGGGAAACCGCTAGGCCCGGAGTGCGGCGAGGCCCCCCAACGCACCCGCCACCCGGCCCTATCCCTACCGCGTCCCGTTCACCTTCACCGTCAGCAGGTCGTTAAGGTGGTAGTGGCGGTGGCGCACGGACGACGCGTAATGGTCGAGCAGGCGTAGCGACAGGTCCTGCTCGGTGGCCGGGACGGCGTGTTTCTCGAGCACCTTCAGCTGCTCTTCGTAGTTCGTGCCCTGCGGCGAGGCCAGGAACTCCAGGACGGCGGCTCCCTTCTCCGCCCGCGCCGAGACGCGCAGCCGCCGAAGCCCGCTGACTTCGTGGCCGTCCTTCTCCGCCAGCGTCATGAGCACCTCTTCACCGGCAGCCCGGAGTCGCTCGCTCGACTGCCGGTCCCACCCGAGGCGCTGGGCGAACTCGGTCAGGAAGGCGTCGAGCAGGTGCCGGACGCCGGCGTCGAGCGACATGTCGATGTTGCGGGGCCCGAACCACCGCCCCGCACCGAAGAACATTCTGACGAGAACAAAGAGGGTCACCAGAACCACGGCGGTGCCCGCCGCGATTCCCACAAGGTAGGACGTTTCCAATTCGGTTTCCGGTTGATGGTTGTCCCGCCGGCCAACGACGGCCCGCGGCCCCGCTTCTCACTCCGCCCGGTCCTGCGTGGGCTGCCCACCACTCGCCGGCCCGCCCGGGCTACTCAGCTCACCGGCCTGCTCCGCGGCACCAGCCTCGCCGACCACAGCCCCGAATTCGTATCCGAAAAGAAGATGCGGCCCTTGAAGGGCATGGCGCTCCAGGCCATCGGCGAGTTGGGAACATAACCGATCGGGTCGTACGCCTTGAAGACGGCGATCTCGCGGCCCTGGGTGTACAGGTTCCCCATCAGTTCGCCCGACACGTCGACCATGCGAACGCCCCCCTCGTAGTAGGCCTGGTAGAGGATGTCGTCCTCGACCCAGATGTTGTGCGTGCCGTATTCGGGGACCTCGTAGCGCGCCACCATCTCCGGTGCCTCCGGGTCCGACAGGTCGATGATCTGGATGTAGCCCTGGGTCGCCAGCGGAATGCCGTTCATCCCGGTTTCGGGGTCGTAGGGTAGCTGGTAGGACCCCCGTCCCTGCCCCGGCCCCTCCCACGCCAGACCGCGCCGGCTCATGATCTCGTCGCCGATGAAGACGTAGTGCTTCCCCGTCGACTCGGACACGTACGGGAAGACGGCGTGCGTTCCCCCGGTGGGCACGGGCAGGCTGCTCACGAAGACCGGGTTCTCGGGCGATCCGCCCCAGCGCCCGTCCCCCACGTCGACGACCACCAGGCCGTTCTCCCACTCGGCCGAGTACGCGAGCCCGTCCAGCACCCACACGTCGTGCAGGCGGCTGTTCGGGTGGTTGTACTCGCCCACGTAGCGCGGGTTGTAGATGTCGGCGACATCCAGGATGACGTACTTGTCGCCCCCGGCCAGCGCGAACACGTACTCGTCGGTCGGGAAGGCGTTGTGGACACCGCCGGTCAGCCCGTAGTCGGTGACCTCCGCGGCGATCACGGGGTGCGCGGGATCGGCGAGATCGAGGATCACCACGCCGTTGCGGCGGTTCGACGCGCCCTCGCGGGTCATGGTGGCGTAGCGCGCGTCGGGCGAGACCTTCATGTCGTTGACGGAGCGCGCGTCGACCTGGATCGAGTCGGTCTTGACGATGTTGCCGGGCTCGGTCACGTCCCAGACGAAACCGAATCCGTCCGAACGCTTGGCCCCGGTAAGCGCGTAGTCGCGGCCGTCGCGGCCCTCGAAGACCCAGAAGTCGGTCGTGCGGACGCGCTGCTCCCTCCCCTGCCCGTGGATCTCGAGCTTCTGCACGACATCGCGCTCGACGACGCGAAACGAGGTGCGCGCGGAGAGCGGCCCCGCGTCGGCGATCACGGTGTAGATGCCGGGGACGTCGGCGACGAAGCGGCTGCCGTGCATCTGCGCCGGCGCGGGCGGCGCCAGGATCCCCTCCGGCTCCTCCCAGGCGTGGGACCACTCGACGGGGACGCCGTTGAGAAGCTCGCCGCCCGGATCGCGCACCTCGGCGCCGAAGTCGATGACGTCGCCGGTGCGGGCGCGAGACACGCCGCCGGTGATCTCGATGGACGCGCCCGTGAAGGGGTCGGCGCGCACGGTGAACGCGCCACTGACGCCGTCGACGGTGGCGGTGATGGTGGCCGTGCCGGGGGCGACGGCGGTGACACGCCCGAAGCGGTCGATGGTAGCGATTTCCGGGGAGCCGCTTTCCCACGCCACATCCGGATCGCGCCGGGCGGAGCCGTCGGCGTGCTCGGCGCGAGCGCGCAGCCGCATCGAGGTGCCCGCGAAGAGGCGGTCGTCGGTGGTGGGAGAGACGACCACCCGCGCGACGGTGGGCCAGCCGATACTGACCGGCACCCTCAGCGTCACCGGTTCGCCTGCGGAAGCGCCGCCCTCCTGGACCAGGGTGGCGATCAGCTCATAGTCCCCCGCCTCGAGCGCGGTGATGACGCCCTGCCGCACCCTCATTGCAGACCGCGGCCCCACCAGGCGCACCACCGGGTCCTCCACGCGGGCTCCCGAACGCGTGTAGCCGGCGATGATGACGCGCGCCTCATCCCCGACGCGCATGGAAAGCTCCGTGGGACTGGCCCACAGGCGCACGATGGGGTCGTCCTCGGTTTGGGCCTCGAGCACGGCGACGTCGCCGAGCGTGCTTCCGGCCACGATGCCTCCGACGATCAGAAGTCCCCTGAGCTTCGCTTTTCTGGTCATGCCGTTTCCTCCCGGGTGGCCGCGACGTTTCGCTGGGCCGATTCCATTCTGCGCGTTGGAGCGAAACTGTACTGCGGCGGGCGGCTAGGCAACGCAGCGACTTCCGGCTAAGGTTGGAACCGCCGTTTCCCCAAGTCCAACGGAGGATCTTCGCCGATGTCCGCGCCCCCGCTCTCCCCCATGACCCGCACCCTGATGACGGCCACCATGCTGATCGCGATGGTCGCCATGCTGTCACCCTCTGCCGCCCAGACCCCCGACACCACCGCCCTCGCCCGCCACACACAGGCCATGGCGTGGCGGGACATCGGCCCCACCCGCGGCGGCCGCTCGGTTGCGTCCACGGGGGTCGTTGGTGACGACCAGACATACTATTTCGGCGCCACCGGCGGCGGCGTGTGGAAGACCACCGACGCCGGGATAACGTGGACGAACGTGAGCGACGGCTCCTTCGCCACCGGTTCGGTGGGGGCCGTCGAGGTCGCCGAGTCGGACCCGAACGTGGTGTGGGTGGGGATGGGCGAGCACGCCGTGCGGGGCGTCACCACCTCCCACGGCGACGGCGTCTACCTCTCGACCGACGCGGGACGAAGCTGGACGCACATGGGACTGGAGAACACCCGCGCCATCTCCCGCATCCGGATCCACCCGCGCGACCCGGACATCGTGTACGTCGCCGCGCAGGGAGCCCCCTACGGCGAGACGGAGGACCGTGGCATCTACCGCACCATGGACGGCGGCCGGAACTGGGATAAGGTGCTGTACGTCTCCCCCCGTGCCGGCGCCTCGGCGCTCGCCATGGACATGACCAACCCCCGCATCCTCTACGCCGCCTTCTGGGACCACCTCCGGCGTCCCTGGGTGGTTGAGTCGGGCGGCGAGGGCAGCGGCATCTGGAAGTCGACGGACAGCGGCGACACCTGGGAGCAGATCAACGAAGGTCTGCCGGAACTCGTCGGCAAGATCGGCGTCACCGTCTCGCGCGCGAACCCGGACCGGCTCTATGCGGTCGTCGAGGCCGAGCCGGACCAGGGCGGAATCTACCGGTCCGACGACGCGGGAGCCTCGTGGCGGCAGGTGAACTCGGAGCGCATCGTGCAGACCCGCTCGTGGTACTACATGAAGATCTTCGCCGACCCGCAGGACGAAGAAACGGTGTACGTCATGAACGCGCCGTTCCTGAAGTCGATCGACGGAGGGCGCTCCTTCTCGTCGGTGCAGGTCCCCCACGGCGACAACCACCACCTCTGGATCAACCCCGCAAACGCGGACAACATGATCAACTCCAACGACGGCGGCGCAAACGTCTCCTTCAACGGCGGCGACAGCTGGTCCACTCAGCGGAATCAGCCCACCGCCCAGTTCTACCGCGTGATCACCGACAACCAGTTCCCCTACCACGTCTACGGCGGCCAGCAGGACAATTCGGCGATCGGAATCCCGTCCGCGTCGCCCGGGGGGATCGGCTGGGGCGATTTCTACTCGGTTGCCGGGTGCGAGAGCGCGTTTCTGGCCTTTGACGAGAACGACCCGCAGGACATCTTCGGCGGCTGCTACCAGGGGCTGATCGATCGCTGGAACCGCACCACGGGCCTGCAGAAGCCGATCATGGCATACCCGTTCCTCGGCCTCGGCACCTACGCCGGCGAACAGCGCTATCGCTTCAACTGGAACGCCCCGATCGTGGCGTCGCCCCACGACCCGGCGACCATCTATCACGCGGGCAATGTGGTGTTCGCCACCCGCGACCGCGGCCAGAGCTGGGAGGCCATCTCCCCCGACCTGACCCGCGACGAAGAGGACAAGCAGGGCGCCGGCGGCACTCCGATCACCAACGAGGGGGCGGGGGGCGAGAACTACAACACGATCATGGCGCTGGTCGAGTCAACCCACGAGGCCGGCACCCTCTGGGTGGGCACCGACGACGGCCTGGTCCAGCTCACGCGCGACGGCGGGGCGATCTGGACCGAGGTCACCCCGCCGGACGTCGACCGCGCGATGATCAACTCGATCGAGGTCTCGCCCCATGACCCAGCCACCGCCTACGTGGTCGCGTCCGCCTACAAGTTCAACGACTTCACGCCCATGATCTTCCGCACGCGGGACTACGGGACGAGCTGGGAGAACACGACCGCCGGCATCGACGAGGATCACTGGGTGCGCGTGGTACGAGAGGATCCGGTCACACCGGGTCTCCTGTACGCCGGCACCGAGATGGGGATCTTCCTGTCGCGGGACGCCGGGGACAGCTGGGAGAAGTGGCAGCTCAACCTGCCCATCGTCCCCGTCACCGACCTCACCTTCCGCAACAACGACCTGGTCGCGTCGACCCAGGGCCGCGGGTTCTGGATCCTCGACGATCTGTCCCCCGTGGAGCAAATGACCGAGACGGTGATGGCCGCCGACATGCACCTCTTCGCCCCGCGTCAGGCGGTCATGGCTTCGTTCGGCGGCGGTTTCCCCGGCGGGGGCGGGGCCCTGTCGACCGGCGCAAATCCCCCGAGCGGAGCGCAGATCTTCTATTCGTTCGCGGAGGCGCCCGACTCGCTGGTTACCGTCGAGATCCTGGGAGCCGACGGGAGCGCGATCCGCACCTACGCCACCGACCCGGAAGCGGCAGGCAATGAAGACTACTCGTCGCTGCCCACCCCGAAGGCCGGGCTCAACCGGCTGGCCTGGGACTACCGCCACGACGCGATACCGGGTGTCGAAGGGTACCAGAACTTCGGCAGCCTGCAGGGACGCGTCGTCGCGCCGGGCGACTACCAGGTCCGGCTCGCTCACGCCGGCGAGAGCCGCACGGTCGAACTCTCACTGGCGCCCGATCCCCGCTGGAGCGCGACCCGGCGCGAGTACGACGCCCAGGAGCGTTTCGTCGCCGACGCCCAGCAGGTCATCCGCGACCTCTACGGCGCCGTCGACGAGCTCGCCGGGGTCTCCGAGCAGGTCGGAGCGATCGTGGAGCGCACGGAGGAACACCCTCTGGCAGACTCGATTCGCACGTCGGGCGAATCCCTGACCAGCGCGATCACGGAGTGGGAGGAGGGGTTGATCCAGCGGAGGCAACAGACCTTCCAGGACGTCATCAACTTCCGCAACAAGCTGGACGCGCAGATCCTCGCCCTGATCGGATCGGTGGACGGCACGGAACCGCCGCTGACCGCTGGCGCACGCGAGCGCTGGACCGACCTGCAGGAGGAATGGGCGACCCACGAGAACACGCTCGGGCAGCTATTGGAGGCGGTGACCGCGTTCAACGACTTCCTCAACGGGATCGGCGTTCAGCCGATCACCGTGCGCTCACGGGCACGTCCCGTTTCGTGACCGCGCCCGCGGATCCGATTGCGACTCATATGTTCCCTGTTATTGTTGGCACCGGAGCGGCTGAGCGACGCCAGCCATGCACGACCCCTGACACGGGCACCGCAAAGTGAGCCGAATCGAAGACCTTCTTGGAGCCGAAGCAGAAGACCTCCTCACCTACCGCGCCAGGGGCTTTCCACGCGAGACACTCCACCTCCCCGGACCCGACTTCGTGGACCGGGTCGTCTCGGGCACGGACCGCAACCCGCAGGTCATGCGCAGCATGCAGCAGATCCTCGGCCACGGGCGCCTGGCCGGGACCGGCTACGTGTCGATCCTGCCTGTCGACCAGGGGATCGAGCACTCGGCGGGGGCGTCGTTCGCGCCCAATCCGCCCTTCTTCGATCCGGGCAACATCGTGGAACTCGCCATCGAGGGCGGCTGCAACGCGGTCGCGTCCACCCTGGGCGTGCTGGGGTCCGTCTCGCGCCGGTACGCCCACCGGATCCCCTTCCTGGTCAAGCTCAACCACAACGAGCTGCTCACCTACCCCAACCGCTACGACCAGGTCATGTTCGCCAGTGTCCAGCAGGCGTGGGAGCTGGGCGCGGTCGCCGTCGGCTCGACGATCTACTTCGGCTCCGACCAGGGGATGCGTCAGCTGCAGGAGACTTCGGAAGCCTTCCAGATGGCGCACGAACTGGGGATGGTGACCGTCCTGTGGTGCTACCTGCGCCAGTCCGCCTTCAACAAGGACGGGGTCAACTACCACGCGGCCGCCGACCTCACCGGCCAGGCCAACCACCTCGGGGTCACGATCGAGGCCGACATCGTCAAGCAGAAGCAGGCCACCAACAACCACGGATACACGGCGATCGGATTCGGCCGCACCCACGACAAGGTGTACTCGGAGCTGGTCCCCGGCGATCACCCGATCGAGCTGACGCGCTACCAGGTGGCCAACTGCTACATGGGCCGGGTGGGGCTGATCAATTCCGGAGGGTCCAGCGGGGCCAACGACTTCGCGCAGGCCGCGCGCACGGCGGTGATCAACAAGCGGGCCGGGGGGATGGGACTGATCTCGGGTCGCAAGGCGTTCCAGCGGCCCATGGCCGACGGAATCAAGCTGCTGAACCTGATCCAGGACGTATTCCTGGACGAATCGATCGAGGTGGCGTAGGGTTCCAACAGATTGGCACTTGTAATGTCAACATTACATATTGACATGTTGACATTACATTTCTCGTCGACAAGGTCTGTCAACCCACCCCCGTAACGCTGCTCCGCCGCTCCATGAGCACCACATCGCGCCAGCGCCCGTCGTGGAAACGGCCCAGGCGCTCATGGGTGCCCAGGATCCTGAACCCCGCTTTCTCGAAGATCCGGATCGAGCCCGCATTCTCGGGGAAGATGCCGGCCTGGAGCGTCCAGATCCCGTGTGCCTCGCTCTCTGCGACGAGGCGTCGCAGCAGACGCTTTCCGACTCCCTGTCCCCGCGCTTCCGCCGCGACGTAGATCATCGCCTCGCGGACACCTCCGTAGACGCATCGCCCCGACACCGGGCTCAGCGCCGCATATCCGATCACCTCGCCGCCGGCCTCCGCCACAAGACGGCACTCGGAACTTCGCCCCGCGTTCCAGCTCTCCCAATCGGGCACCTCGGTCTCGAAGGTCGCGTTCCCAGACTCGATGCCCTGGCGGTAGATCTCCGCCACCGCCGGATAGTCCTCGGACATCAGCGGGCGGAACTCGACTTCCGAGACGCAGGGGGCGGCCACGCTCGCGTCTCTCCGGCTTGCTATCGCCGCACGACTTCGCCGGGCGCTTCCCCGGTCATCTCGCCACCGCGCAGCACCGGCACACCGTTCACGAGCACATGGACCACGCCTTCGGAGAAGCGCTGCGGATGGTCCCAATCCGACCGGTCGATGATCGTGGCCGGGTCGAAGATCGCGATGTCCGCGCGCATCCCCGCCGCCAGTCGGCCGCGGTCGTCGATGCCGTGGAAGTCCGCGGGCAGCGAGGTGATCTTCCGCACCGCCTCCGCCAGCGACAGCACGCCCTCGTCCCGGGCGTAGTGGCCCAGCAGACGCGGGAAGGTGCCTGCGCTGCGCGGGTGTCCGCCGGGCGCGTCGGAGCCGTCCGCGAAGCCGCCGTCGCTCGCGATCATGTTCCAGGGCTGGATCATCAGACGCCGGACGTCGTGCTCCCTGATCGCGCCGAGGGTCAGGTTCACGGGTCGGGACGAGCCGATGATCAGGTCCGCAACCGCGTCGAAGGGGTCCTGGTCGCGCTGCTCGGCGATCTCCGACAGGTAGAGCCCCACGAGTTCGGGATAGTCCGCCGAACTGGTAATCCGCATGCTCGTGTACCCTGTCGCTCGCAGCCAAGCGAAGCCGCCGTCCACCCCGTTCTCGCTGGCTTCCTTCAGACGGGCCCTCGAACCCGGATCCGCCAGCGCCGCCTTGAGCTGCGTCATTGCCGCGTCGGTGCGCCCCTGCCGCTGCATCTGCCGGAAGGCGTCCAGCCCCTCCAGATCCGGCGGCGCCACCACGATACCGGTCAGGCTGGCGGTCGCGGCGCCGTCGTAGGGGTACTGGTCCGACGCGATCACGACCCCCCGTTCCCGCGCGTCCTCCACCAGCTCTACGATGTCGGCGATCACACCCTCGTTGTGCAGGCCCACCGCCTTGAGGTGGCCGATCTTGCCCGGCAACCCGGCCGTCTCCGCGATCTCCACGACTTCGCGATCCGATCCAACGAAGTCATGCACCGGATTGCGCACGTGCGAGTCGTACACGCCGCCGTACTCCGCGGCTTCCATCGCCAGCGCGATCACCTCGGCCGTCTCGGCGAACATGCCGGGCTCGTACATCAGGCCGGTCGAAAGGCCGAATGCGCCCAGTTCCATGCCCTCGCGCACCAGCGCCCGCATCGTCTCCAACTCTTCGGTGGTCGGGGCCCGCCGCTGGTCCTCGCCCAGGACCTCGTTGCGGATCCCGTTGTGCCCGACGTAGAACGCAACGTTGGTCCCGATGCCCTGCGCCGCGTACAGCTCCGAGAAACGGCGAATGTTCGCCGGCGCAAACGCACCGTCCGGACCTCCGAAGACGGTCGTGACGCCCTGCCGGATGAAGCCCTCGTTGAGGTTGTTGCCTGGCAGCGCGATCGCCGGCGGTGTGTGGTTGTGGACATCGATGAAGCCGGGGGCGACCACCAGGCCGCTTGCGTCGATCGTATCTGCCGCCTGCGCGCCTCCGCCATCGGCCGCGGCGCCGCCCACCGTGACGATGCTGTTCCCCGCGATCACGACCGTGCCGGTACGGGGCGGGTCCCCGGAGCCGTCCACAACGATCCCGCCGACGATGATGAGATCGGCCGTCTCGCCGCTCCGCGCGCATGCGCCGCAGAGGAGCATGGCGAACAGCACGCCTGCCCGGTACATCATTGCTACTCCTGGTCTTCTCCGTCGCCAGCGGTGGCGTGCACCGCGAAAGCGACCCCCTGCGGATCCATGCAATGGGCGATGAAGTCGCCGCCGGGAACCTCCATGGGCTCCCTCAGGAGCTTGCCACCCAGGGCAGTTACCGTCTCCGCCGCGGCCTGCACGTCGGGCACCATCACGTACGGCAGCCAGCCGACCGCAGGCATGTCGGGCGGCCCGTTGAAGATGCCGCCGAGCGGACGCGCGCCTCGGCTGAACATCTGATAGAACCCCATTTCGCCCATGTCCATCCGGCTCGTGGCCTCCCAGCCGAAGACCTCGGAGTAGAAGGCCCAGGCCGCGTCCGCGTCGGTGGTCGCGAGCTCGTGCCACGAGAATTCGCCGGCATTCGGGGCGCCGTCGTGGCCCGGCGTGTCGCCCTCGGGTTCGAGCACGGCGATCACCCCGCCCTGCGGGTCCGCGATGACGGCGAAGCGACCCACCTCGGGCACCGCCATCTCGTTCAGGACCGCGCCGCCGCAATCGCGCACCTTCGCCAGCGTCGCGTCGATGTCGGGAGTGGACAGGTAGACCAGCCAGCACGGAGGAACATCCGGTGCGGGCAGGTCCATCAGCCCGCCAACGGGCACCTCGCCGTTCATCCACATCTCGTAGGGCTCGTCGCCACCGTTCCATGTGCTGGTGCCCCAGCCGGTGACGCGGGGGTAGAAGCTTCGGGCCGCGTCCTTATCCGTGGTCATTACTTCGTGCCACACAAAGCGGCCGAGGGGTGTGTCGGACATTCAGGTCTCCGTGTCAGGTTGGAAGGTCGAGCCCGAAGTGTAACCAGCACGTCCGGGTCAGCCAAACGGGGCTGGCGCCGGTCCCGATCCCGGCTCCAGTATTTTGTGTGTGAGCTTCCACGAACGCTCACGGCGAGCGGTGGGATTCGCCCCGCTCCCACGCCACAATACCTCACCTGCGGGAAGGACGGAAACCTCATGAAACCCCGCGTCTTCGTGTTCCTGGTGGCATCCGTGCCCCTGCTCGCACCGGCGGATGGCCTCGCCCAGCGGCTCGGATCCGTGAACTTCCCCACCTCGGGCGACCCCGCCGCCCAACCGCACTTCGAGGCCGGGCTGCTGCTGCTCCACAACTTCGAGTACGAGGATGCGGAGGCACGGTTCAGACAAGCACGGGAGATCGACCCCGATTTCGCGATGGCCTACTGGGGCGAGGCCCAGACCCATAACCATCCGATCTGGATGCGCCAGGATCGTGAAGCGGCGCTGGCCGTGCTGCGCGAATACGCGCCGACTGCCGCCGAGCGGCTGGCGCGGGTGCCGACCGAACGGGAACGCGACTGGCTCCGGACCGTCGAGATCCTGTACGGCGACGGTCCCAAGGAAGCCCGCGATTTCCGCTACCGCGACGCCATGCGGCGCCTGGCCGAGAAGTACCCCGACGATCACGACGCCGCCGCCTTCCATGCGCTTTCACTGCTTGGCACCGCCCACGACGGCCGCGACTTCGCGATCTACATGCAGGCGGCCGCGGTGGCCCAGCCGGTCCTGGAGGCCAACCCGATGCACCCCGGCGCGGCCCACTACGTCATACACGCCTTCGACGACCCCATCCATGCGCCGCTGGGTCTCCCCGCCGCCCGTGTCTACTCCGAGATCGCTCCGGACGCGGGTCATGCCCAGCACATGACATCGCACATCTTCGTGGCCATGGGGCTCTGGGACGACGTGGTGGCCGCGAACACCCGCGCCCGCGACGTGCAGAACGCGGGGCTGGCGCGCAGGGGGCGCCGGCCGAACGTGTGCGGACACTACGCATCGTGGCTGCACTACGGCTACCTGCAACTGGGGCGAATGGACGATGCCGCGGCCGGGATGCACGCGTGCCTCGCGCGCATGGGCGACGCGCCGGCCCGCGACGAAGCCGGCTACTTCGCAGGCATGCGGGCCCGCGCGGCGATCGACTCAGGCGAATGGGGCGTCGCGCGCACGCTCGCGGCCGACGTCACCGCCTTCCCCCGCCTCGCGCTCCCCTACGACTTCGTGGACGCGCTTGCCGCGCTTCGCACCGGCGACCTCGACGGCGCCCGACGGCTGCGCGATCGGCACGGCGACCCGGCGGACACGGGCGACCCCAGGCACAGTATCCTGCTCCTCGAACTGGACGGCCTGTTCGCGCTGGCCGCCGGCGACGCCGATGGCGGGATCTCACTGCTGGAAGAAGCCGCACGGCAGGAGGAAGCCCTTCCCTACGAGTTCGGCCCGCCCGCCACCTTGATGCCCCCCCACGAACTCCTGGCCACCGAACTGGCGGAACTCGGCCGCCACCATGAGGCACGCCTCGCGTGGGATGAACAGCTCGCCCGCACCCCGAAGCGCACCCAGGCTCTGCTGGGACTGGCGCGCACCGCCATGGCCCTCGGCGACGAGGACGCCGCGCGCGAAGCCTACGCCACGCTGGCGGAAGTATGGGCGGAAGCCGATCGCGAGGTCCCGGGGCTCGCCGAAGCGAGAACGGGGACGTCAAGCCGGTAGAAGGCGCCGATCGGGCCGGGGGCGGCCCCACCGCACCCAGACCGTCGGCGGCGTGCGGAACTCGTGGCCGAAGGGCCGCGCCGGCCTGTCCGGGTCCAGCCGCAGCCCGGGCAGCCCCCCGAACACCCGCGTCAACGCCTGCTCGGCTTCGATCCGGGCCAGCGACGCTCCGAGGCAGAAGTGGCGTCCCGCGCCGAAGGCCAGGTGGTCACGCGCGTTGGGACGTTCGGGATCGAAGCGGTCGGGGTCGGCAAAGTGCGCCGGATCGCGGTTGGCGGCGCCGAGCATGCAGTGCACGATCTCGCCTCGCGCGACCGGCACCCCCCGGATCTCGACATCCCGGGTCGCCCACCGCATGCAGGACTGCACGGCGGGCTCCCACCGCATGGACTCCTCGATGACTCCGCTCAGCAGGCCTCCATCGGCGCGTGTCCCACCCGAGGTTTCCGCGGCCAGCCGCTCCGCCACCTCGGGGTGCGACAGCACCGCCCAGAACGCGTTGCCGATCATGGACTCCGTGGTCTCGATTCCACCGAACAGAACGAGCAGCAGGTTCGCGACCATCTCCGTTTCCGAGAGGGGATCGCCACCACTCCGGGCGACATGGTGCCCGGGCCGGTACGGGTCCTCTTCGCTCCGCAGCGCGGCGATCATCGACCCGTCCGGCACCTCCAGGTCTCCCCGCAGGAAAGGCGTCACGTAGTCCCTGAATTCGCCGGCGGCCTTCTTCCCCGTCGCCCGCACCGCAGGATCCCCTGCGAAGTTCTCCAGCGCGGCCGCGAAGTGGTCGTACCACGCCAGCAACCTCGGCCCGTCTCCGTCCGGCAGCCCGAGCACCCGGCAGATACTCCGCACCGAAAGGGGACGCGCGATCCGCGCCCGGAGATCGGCACGCCCTCCGTCGCCTCGCGCCTCCCCGTCCAGCTCCCCCATCAGATCGTCGAGCACGCCCCGTACGGTCCCCAGCAGGTTCTCCTCCAGCCTCCCGCGCCGGAACGGTCCGATGAAGCGCCGCTTGTATCGGATCTGTTCGTCGCCGTCGGTCGTGAGCATGTGCGATCCGAAGATGTCGCGGATCGTCGACTCGGGAGAATCGGTCGTGAAGCGCTCCCAGTCGGCGAGCACCGCGACGATGTCGTCCCGCCTGGTGAGCATCCACATCCCGAGTTCCGGCGCCCACGTGACGGGCTCGGCCCTCCGCAATTCGCGAAAGATCGGATAGGGGTCGTCGGCCAGCGCCTCGAAGGTCACCTTGGCCCCCAGGGGAAACCGGGCCGACCGGCCGCTCATTCCGCCCGCGCACCTTCGCGGGGTCTTCCGGGTGCTCGGCGAGCAGTCCGTGGATGAACCCGGGCGAGCACCGAGAGGCGCGAAGCGCCGGGCTGGCAAGGAGCTTTGAAGCGCGAATGGCAGCGCCATTCGTGCGAGAAGCAACGCTGAGCGCAGCGGTCCAGCCTGGATGCAGCGCGCCTCGAATGCCGCCAGGGCTTTGTCCGCGGGCTGCGGGGGCCGACCCGCACGGCCAACGCCGGCTTGTGTGCCAAAACAGGGCTCAATTGGCAGGCAAACCCGCCAGGAGCTCGCGCGCTGCCCCGCCCAGGTTGGTGCGGCCGCTGTTGTAGTTCCTGAGCAGCACCACGGTCAGCCCGGTCGCCGGCTCGAAGAGCAGGTGCGCCGTGTAGCCCGCCACGGACCCGCCGTGACCCGCGAAGACCCGGCCGTCGACGGCGTTCACCGAGAACCCGAGTCCGTATCCCGAATCCGGATCCTCCGGCGTTTGCACCGACAGCACCCCGGCGCGAACCTCGTCGCTCAGCAGCGAGACGTCTCCCCGCCCCATCACCCCCGCGGCGAAGCGCGCGAGGTCGTCGACCGTCGAATACACGCCGCCGTTGGGCACCTTGTACCCGCGCCCCGCATGCTCCCGCGCCGGCTGCTCCGTGTTCACCTCGCCGTCGCGCCCGTTGGCGTGCCCGCGCGAGAGCGCCGGAAGCAGGTCGTCGTCCACGATGAACGTGCTGCTCGCCATCCCGAGCGGCTCGAAGATGCGCGCCTCGACCTGGTCCATGAACGGCTCGCCGGCCGCCCGCTCCAGCCCGAACCCCAGAATCCCGAAGCCGATGTTCGAGTACGCGTACCGGGTTCCCGGCGGGGTCTGGTAGCGGGTGGTGGGGATGGATTCCAGGATCCGCGATGTCCACCCCTCGATGGGGCCCGTCGCAGCGCCGTCGAGATCCGGTTCACGCGCGAAGCCTGCGGTATGACTGGCGACCTGCCGCAGGTCGGGACTCGCGCCTGGGGGCCGCTCCGCCAGGTCCTGCGTCTCCGGCACCAGTTCGTCGAGCGGCGTGTCGAGCGACACGACCCCGTCGTCGACCAGGATGGCCATGAGCACGGCAGTGACCGATTTCGAGATCGATCCGGTGCGGTAGATGGTCTCGCGCGCGGCGGCAATCCCTGCGGCGGGATCCGCCCATCCGTAGGCCTCGGACCAGAGAACCTCTCCGTCGCGCGCCAGCGCAACCGTCATCCCCCCGACCCCGTCGGCTTCCACGTCCGCGGCGACGCCCTCGGCGAAGGCGGAAAGCGCGGGATGCCACTCGGCGGGAAGCTGCGGGGCTTCGGGTGGGGTGCACGCCCAGAGCCCGACCAGTGCAGCAGCTGTGACGGCAGCGAACAGGGCGGTGTGGAGGCGTGCGAACCCTGGTCGGCGCGTACGGACGGCTGAGAGTATCTTTCTGGCCATGAGGCTCCCCCTGTCGTTTCCGGTCCGATTCCCGTCCCAACCTGCCATCGCCCGGAACCGACTGCAACTTCCTCCGGCGACCGGTGTTGCACCACCCGGGTGACCACGCGGGCAAGCCGACCGAAACAGGACCATGACTCACCGAGAGCACAAATGCGCCGCCTGATGCTCGCGCGGCACGCCAAGTCGAGCTGGGGCGATCCCGGCCTCCTGGATCACGACCGCCCGTTGAGCGCGCGCGGCTACCGTGCGGCAATGCGGGTCGGCGCCGCGCTTCGCGACCTGGGCTGTATCCCCGATGTCGTCTACTCCAGCACGTCCGCACGCACGCGTGGGACCTGGGAGCGCATGGAGCCCCACTTCCATGGGCGGCCTCGCGTCGAGTTCCATCGGGACCTCTATCTGGTGTCCCCTCGCGAGGTCCTTGCCGCCATCGCGTCGGCTCCCGCGGACGCCGACACTCTCATGGTGCTCGGGCACAACCCGTCGACCCACGCATTGGCCGCCTATCTGTCCCGCACCGGCGACCCGGGCGACATCGACCGCCTGCGCCGCAAGTTCCCCACCGGCGCCGTCGCGGTAATCGAACTGTCCTCGGACCGCTGGGCCGATGTGGAGGAAGGCGGCGAACTCGTGCACTTCATTCTGCCCAGAATGCTGGACTAGCAGGCATCCGGGTCCGGCCAGGATCGCACGGCAATCGTCCAGGCGTTACGTTGCCGTTTTCCACGGGAGTCTCAGGCAGCGGAGGCGGCCCTTGACGATCGACAAGACCCTGGAGCCCGACCACAACGACCCGCAGACCATCGTCCGCATCTTCCAGGAAGGCATCTATCCCTACGAGACCAAGATGAAGCGGCGGGAATACGAGCGGCAGAAGGCGGGGTTGCAGGTAGAGCTGCTCAAGGTCCAGCGCTGGGTGAAGGACTCGGGCATCAAGGTCGTCGTGCTCTTCGAGGGGAGGGACGCGGCCGGCAAGGGCGGAACCATCAAGCGGTTCATGGAGCACCTCAATCCCCGCGGCGCCCGTGTCGTGGCGCTCGACAAGCCGAGCGACGTCGAGCGCGGCCAGTGGTACTTCCAGCGCTACGTCCAGCACCTGCCGACGGCGGGCGAAATGGTGTTCTTTGACCGTTCCTGGTACAACCGGGCGGGAGTCGAGCGTGTCATGGGATTCTGCACCGGTCAGGAATACCTCGAGTTCCTGCGTCAGTGTCCCGAGTTCGAGCGCATGCTGGTCAACAGCGGCATCATCCTGTTCAAGTTCTGGTTCTCGGTCTCGCAGGAGGAACAGAAGCACCGCTTCGACCGGCGCAACACCGATCCGCTCAAGCAGTGGAAGGTGTCCCCGATCGACATCGCATCACTCGACAAGTGGCCCGACTACACCGATGCAAAGGAAGCGATGTTCTTCTACACCGACACCAGGGATGCGCCGTGGACCGTTATCAAGTCGGACGACAAGAAGCGCGCGCGCGTCGCCGCCATGCGGGTCTTCCTTTCCGGACTGGCGTATCCCGACAAGGACGGGAATGTGGTGACCCCGCCCGACCCGCTGATCGCCGGTCCGGCCACCCGGGTAGTAAGCCCCGCGCAACCCGTGAGCGACGGGCCTGTCGCCACGCCGCGTTAGCAGGCCGTGGATAATCTCCGCGTAGCACCGAGGGTGGCGAGGCGCCGGGCTGGCAAGGCGCGACGAGGGCGCATAGCGGAGCTATTCGCCCGAGGAGCAACGCACAGTGGTGGTTCGGAAACCAGAAAAGTGATGTAAACACGACAATTTGTAATGTTTTCTTGACATGGCGAAAGCCTGAGCACCGCGGACCAGCCCGGATGCCTCGCCACCCGAATGCAGCGGAGATTTATTCCACGGCCTGCTAGACCGACCCACCTTCCCTCGACGGGATTGCCATCCGTGCACCGACCCTGCTCATTGCTCACACATCTTTTCACTCCCATCGTCGCCCTCTCCTTTGTCGCCATGTTTCCCAGACCCGCTACCAGCCAGATAGCCGCGCCCGATTACGGACTTGAAGCACGCGAACTCGCCGCCCACCCGTTGGTCCGCAACGCCTTCGGCATCGTCGAGGATCTCGACGGGTGGGCGCTGGAACTGCTGATCGAACTGACGGAAATCCCCGCGCCGCCCTTCATGGAGGAAGTCCGGGGACGGCACTTCGCCGAACTGTTGCAGGAACTTGGCGCGGATTCGGTGTGGACGGACGCCGAAGGCAACGTGATCGGACTGCGCCGTGGGCGGGGCGGCGGGCGCACGATCGGTTTTGGCGGCCACCTGGATACCGTCTTCCCGGAAGGCACCGACGTGACCGTCCGGCAGCGCGGTGACACCCTCTTCGCCCCCGGTGTGGGCGACGACACGCGTGGGCTGGTGGTCCTGCTGGCGGTGCTGCGCGCCATGGAGGAGGCCGGGATCGAGACGAACGACGACATCCGTTTCGTCGGGGTCGTGGGTGAGGAGGGCCTGGGGGACCTGCGCGGCATGAAGCACATCTACCGCGACCCCGGCAATGCCCCGGACGCGTGGATCGAGGTGGACGGCGGTGGACTCGCGGGGCTCGTGATCGACGGTCTCGGTTCCGTGCGCTACCGCGTCACCTTCAAGGGACCGGGCGGCCACTCGTGGGGCGCGTTCGGGCTCGCCAACCCCGCGCATGCCATGAGCCGCGCGGTGCGGCACTTCCAGGATGTCGCGGACACCCTGACGCGAAGCGGCCCACGCACCAGCTACAACGTCGGACGGATCGGGGGAGGGACGTCGGTCAACGCCATCCCTTCCGAAAGCTGGATGGAGGTCGACATGCGCTCGGTGAGTCCAGAGAGCCTCGCTCGGATCGAAACGGTATTCCTCGAAGCCATGGACCGCGCGCTAGCCGAAGAGAATGCGTTGCGGCGAGACGGCCCGCCTCTGACGGTGGAGAAGCTGAAGATCGGCGACCGTCCTTCGGGCGAGGGCGACCGGAGCGCACCCTTGATCCGGCGCGCCCTCGCCACTACGGCCGTGTTCGGCGTGCAGGGGCAATTCGCACGCTCGTCGACCGATTCCAACGTGCCCATCGCGCTCGGCATCCCGGCTGTGACGATCGGCCGCGGCGGGATCGGTTTCGGCGGCCATTCACTCGGCGAATACTGGGTCAACGTGGGCGGCCACCTGGCGATACAACGGGCGTTGCTGCTGCTGGTCGCGGAAGCGGGTCTGGCTGAAGTGATCCCGTAGCGGCCGGGTGTCGTCCGCGCAGGACCGACCCTCACTCCCTCAGTTGTTTCCGAACACTCGGACGACCCGCCTCGAGCAGCCCCTCGGTGAAGTCCTGCCGATCCTCCAGGAGCTCCAGCCGGGCGCGCAGCGTCTCGACTTCCTCGCGAAAGCGGATGGTGTCGTGAGAGGGACTGACTCCCTTCTCCTTCGCCATCGCCTCCAGCAGCACGCCCAGCCGCTTGGCAATGGGTCTCAGGATCAGCACGCCCCCGACAGTGAGGGACAGCACGATGAGGACGACCATCGGTGCAATCACTTCCCAGTCCATGCAAGCTCTCCCCTGTGTGGGACCTGCCCGAAGGGCGTCCCGTGGCCGGTAACCTCCGAGCCACTACGGCCGTGCGCGGACTCGGTTGCAACGGAACTTTTCATGTAGACTTGTGATATATAGATAATCTTTATATTGTGCTTCGCAACTGGACCTGAACCCCCGAAACCGGGTAAGGGCATGGTCAGGACATTCACCGAGAGGTCGGTCGGCATGCGGACAACCCTGTCCAAGAGGATCAACGAACTGCTGGTGCTCGCCGTCCTGGAGCGCGGACCTGCGCACGGTTACCAGATCGCCCTGGCGGTCGAGGAGTGGACGGACGGGCTGTTCTCGTTTCAACACGGCACCCTGTACCCGATCCTGCATCGGCTGGAGGGGGAAGGACACGTGCGAGGCGAGTGGTACGGCGAGGGCCGTCGCCGAAAGACATACCGGATCACCGAGTCGGGCCGCGTCATCTTCAAGGCCGGCACAGCGGAGCTGGAAGAGCAGTTCCGGGCGCTGTTCGCCCTGTTTGGACGGACCCATGCCGCCTGAAGGGAGCCACCTGGCTGTCACCGCACGTCGGTTGAGAATCCCGCCCCGGCGCCGGCTCGAGATGATCGAGGAACTCGGCGCCGATCTGGAGGCACTCCGGGCAGCGTACGAGCGCCGTGGTCTTTCTCCAGCGGCTGCTCGCCGTGAGGCACTAATGCGGCTTTTGCCTGCGGAGGAGTCCCTTCACGAACTGAACGCGCAACACGTACCGAGAACGGCGCGTTGGTTGAAAGCGGCTGGAATCGGGGGCCGGGTCGAGCGTTTCGGGGCTGCCGGGGCCGCAATCCTCGCCGGGGCCGCCGTCCTCACGATCCCCGCGGAGGAAGCCGCCGTTCAGGGGTCGCTCCTTCTATGGGCTCAGGCACTGATCGCCGCACTGCTGGCCGCAAACTGGTGCCGTGGGGCGGCAGGACTCTGGATCATGGGAGTCCTTCCCCCTGACGTGCGCAGCTTCTTTCAGGCCCGACAGGCCGGGCTGATCACCGGGGCGGTCTCGCTCGGGGGCTTCGGAGCGATGTGGCAGGGCTACATGGGCCTCGGGACCCTCGAGGCTTCCCCCGACCTGGTCTGGCATGTCGTGCGGCCAGCCGTCCTCGCGGGCGCCATCGGGATCGGGGCGGCGATCTTCGGTGCGCTTGGATGGCTCGCGCTTCTCCCGCGGCTCATCTCCGACGAGTCGTCCGAGCGACGCATCGAGACCCTTCTCACGCCTTCACGCCCTCAAAGCCCTCTCGACAACTCGGTGGAATGAGGCAGCACCATGGCCATGTTCGACACACTCGCTTCGCTGTTCGCACAGTCCGGCATCGTCGGACCCCCGCTGCTGGTTGTCCTGGTATTGGCTCTTGGTCAGGTAGGGCGGGTAACCCGTGCCCAGGTGCGCGGACGCCCGGAGGGCCGCGGGCATTCCCAGCTTGGCGCGATCCTCGCGCTCGGAGTGGTCGGCGCCTGTATCGGGTTGCTCGGCACCCTGGTCGGCATGTGGCACACGGCGGGCTGGTTCGCCACGGCTGGCGAAGTCCCCGTGGCGCTGGTGTGGAGCTCGATCAGGGTAGCGCTCACCCCGTCCATCATCGGCTTCGCCATCCTGTCGATCGCGTCAGTCGCCTGGCTGGCCCTGCACTACCGGCCCGGACGGGGACGCGCCCCGACACTCCTGTGCCTTGTTGCCCTCGGGAGTACCTCGTGCACGGGAGACACGGGTGGCGCTTCGGGTGCCGGCGCCCGTCGCGACTCCAGCGGTGTGGCCATTGTCGAAAACGCTGCACAGGATCGCCCCTTCGCCGGGCAGCCCGCGCTCGTCGCGGACCTCAGGACCCCGGACGACGCACTGGCCGTCGTGCCGTGGGGCGTCGCGGCCGATCCCGGGCTTCAGCGCGTGTACGTGGCGGACATCACAGGACAGCGGGTAGCCGTCTTCGACGGCGAAGGCGGCTTCGTCGGACAATTGGGGCGCGCGGGCGATGGACCGGGAGAGTTCCGCTCTCCTGGCGCGTTGGCGTTGAGCGGCTGTGGCGGAGGAGCGGCCTGCGGGAGCGCTGCGCCCGGGGCAGATACCGCGGCGCTGGTCGTGCTGGACACGCGGCGGGCGGTATTGAGCCGATGGTCGGGCGATGGCCGGTTCCTGGGCGAGGAACGGGTGCCAGCGGACTACTGGGGACCAGGATTCGCCATCGGTCCCGGCTGGTTCGCCACCGTGACGTCGGCGACAGAGGAAATGAGGTTCGAGCAGCATCTGGAGGTGCGCGCCCCGGGGGAGCGTGAAACGGTACACACGGTGGCGTACGAGATGGTCATGATGGAACTGCCCTGCGTCACCATGCCCGCCGCCAGGATCTTCGCCCCCGACGTGGTGTGGACCCACGCCGACGGCACCTTCTACTACTTCGACGGACCCGGCTACCGCATCGACGCGTATGCCGACGGGGCCGTGGTGGCCAGTCTGCGCCGCCCGCTTGCCCCGGTGGCCGTGACGCGCGAAATGGCGGTAGCCGGTGCCGACCTCCCCGGGCCGTACCAAGGGCTGATGCGCCAGTGCGACGTTACGGGCGAAGAACTGGTGCGGGCCGTGGGTCACGAGGATGAGTTGCCGGTCGTGCTCTGGCTGGCCGTGGATCCCGGCGGACGACTGTGGGTGACGCGTCGCGGCAACGGACTGATGCCCGAGGCGATCGATCTGTTCGCGACCGGCGGCGAGTATCTGGGTACCCACGACATCTCCGTGCTGCCGGTCGCATTCCTCTCGGAATCAAGATTCGTGGGTGTGCGCCTGGACCCGTTCACTGGGCAGGCCGTCGCGTCGGTGTACGAGACCAGCCGTGGCGAGGAAACGGCGGTGGCCGCCACCCGTCGCCCCTCGGATTCTCCGTCCGCCACCGAAGTACCCGTCGTCGCGGATCCGGGCGCCCGGCCGGACACGCTCCCTAATCCCGCCGGACTCCGTGAGTTCCGCGATTGCCCGATGTGCCCGCTGATGATCGAACTTCCCCAGGGCCGCTACCTGATGGGGACGTCCGCCGAGGAAGAAGAGCGGCTGGGACTGATCCGGAACGCGAAGCGCACTCAACACAGCCGGCACGCCGAAAGACCGCAGATCGAGGTTGCGATCGACTACGCGTTCGCGCTGGGAAGGTACGAAGTCACCTTCAATGAGTGGGGTCGTTGCTTTGACGCCGGGGGCTGCGCCTATCGCCCGAGCGACCGGGGCTTCGGACGAGGTCATCGTCCGGTCATCCATGTGTCCCGCAGGGACGCGGAGGAGTACCTGGCCTGGCTTCGCGATGTCACCGGCCGGCCGTACCGGCTCCCGAGCAGCGCCGAGTGGGAGTACGCCGCTCGGGCCGGCACCACGACCGCCCGGTGGTGGGGAGATGAACTCGGCGATGGCAGAGCCGTCTGTGATGCCTGCGGCAGCCGTTGGGACGACCGGTCCACTGCGCCGGTCGGTTCGTTTCCGCCCAACCCCTGGGGCCTGTACGACATGCTCTCCAACGTGTCGGAAGTGGTGGCCGACTGCTGGCACGACACCTACGAGGGTCACCCGACGGACGGGTCCCCGCGTCTGGAAGCGCCGCCCGGCTGGCCCGATGGCGAATGCCGCCTGGCCACGTGGCGAGGCGGCGGGTGGCCCTACTTCACCTGGACCGTGCGCGCCGCTACGCGGAGCGGCGGGAACATGAGCCTCGATTACCGGGCCGACGATCCCAGGGCTGGAGGAGGCCACGGCTTCAGAGTTGCGAGAACCATTCTGGAGCCCCGCTGAGGCCGTTCCCCGACACCCCTTTCCCGGCTGGATCAGACGTATGCAGCGCTGGGTAGAGTGGATGCGGCCCATGGACGTATGATGGAGGCGCTCGAACTGGCGTCGGACAACGCGTGGGTGCAAGACGTGCTGCTGCCGGGGCTCGGGGGCTCACCCCCTCCGAAGAGGCAGCGTCAGGCATGTCGGCCCGCCCTCGCAGGGGATGCACAGCGCGTCCGCATCGAAACAGGCCACCTCGCATCCGGCGTCACGCATGAGGCGCACTGTGTCCGGGTATCCGCCCACCGCCAGGCATCTCCGTGGCGCGGTCGCCAGCACGTTCAGATTCAGCCCCCTGGAGGCCTCGAACTCCGCCTCGCTCGCCTCCAGACAGCGAATCCCCAACTCACGGAACAACTCGTGGAGGGCGACCGGCAGGAGGCGCGGGTAGACCAGCGCGAGATCCCGGTCCAGCGGGCTGACCACCGACAAGAGGTGCAGGCAGGCGGCGCTCCCGTTCCACACGGGGAGATCGAAGGGGTGGATTTCGACTCCTTGCGGGGACAGGATGGCCTGGAGCTGTGCGATTCCTTCCCGGTTGGTGCGGAATGTCCGTCCAGCCGCCAGGTTCTGCTCGTCGAGCCACAACAGGTCGCCGCCTTCGACGATCCCGGGCGGCTCGATGGCTCCCAGCACCGGTACATCCATCCGCTCGTACAGAGCCTCATGGAGCGCCACCTCCGGGCGACGCAACACCTTCCCCGGCCGTAGCAGGATCGCACCCCGGGGCGTCATGAACGAGGGATCGAAGACGAACACGGAATCGGCAAGGTCGTCATCCGTGCCGGGGATCCACTCGATCGCCGCGCCCGAGTCGGCGACGCACTGCGCGAAGGCATCGTATTGGCGAGTGAGCCGACGCGCGTCCAGCGGCCCCTCGTAGTGCCAGATGGCCGGATTGGCCTCGACGGTCGCCCGCCCGGGACGACGCATCGCGACCCGGCGGAGCGGCTGCACCATGCTCGCCACGCCGAATCCGAGGGTGCGCCGACTGCTCATGCGACAATCTACGGCGACGGAAGTCCATGGTCAGGCCCCCGCTCGCACCGGAGCCTTCGAGTTGGGGACATCGCTCGCCGTCGAACTGGCGCGGAATCCCGGGAGTGGGCATCCTCCAACGGGCGACACCCGACACCAATCCAGGAGCACGATTCATGCAGGAAGTACCGAGTGGTATCAGGCCGACCTCCCCGGGCACGGCTCGGGCGGCGTTTCTGTCCGCTTGCCTCCTCGTTTCGGCGGGGTGCGGGACGTCCGCCGAATCCACCCGGCCCGCAGCCGGATCGGAGGGAACCGATCGTCCCGGCGAGGTGGTCTTCCCGGCCACGAACCGCCCCGACGTGCGCGGGATCGGCGGTGCGGTCTCGGCGGGCCATCCGTTGGCGGCCGCGGCCGGCCACGACGTGCTGCGGCGCGGCGGCAACGCCATCGACGCGGCGATCGCGATGGCCGCCGTGCTCGCCGTGGTCCGCCCCCACATGAACGGCGTCGGAGGCGATGCCTTTGCGCTCTACTACGAGGCCTCAACCGGCCAGGTCCACGCCATGAACGGGAGCGGGCGCGCGGGAGCGCTGGCCACACCCGCGCTGTTCGCCGAACGCGGCCTGAACGAGATGCCCGGCAACGGACCCCTCTCGGTGTCGGTGCCCGGGGCGGTGGCCGCCTGGATCGATGCACTCGATCGCTTCGGGACGATGCCGCGCGACGAGCTTCTCGCGCCGGCGATCCGGTACGCCGGTGACGGCTTTCCCGTCTCGACCCGCCTCGCCAGCGACATCGCGGCTTCGTCCCGGTCGCTGAACGACCACGCGCAAGCGCTGTACACGCCCGGAGGCGAGCCGCCACCGGTCGGCAGCCTCCTGCGCAATCCCGCGCTGGCGGCCACCCTCGAGCGGATCGCGCGTGACGGAAAGGACGGTTTCTACCACGGCTTTGTCGCCGAGCACCTGGCCACCTTCCTGGAAGCGGAAGGCGGGTACGTGCGGGCCCCCGACCTCGCGGCTCACACCACCAGCTGGGTCGAGCCGCTAAGCGGCGGTTTCGAGGGCTACACCATGCTCGTGATGCCGCCCAACACCCAGGGAATCGCTCAGCTCCAGCTGTTCGAGATGGCCAGGTCGTTCGACCTGCGGGCCATGGGGCACAACAGCGCCGACTATCTGCACACACTCATCGAGATGAAGAAGCTTGCCTTCGCGGACAGGGACCAGTGGGCCGCCGACCCCGACTTCACGGATCTCCCGCTCGACCAGTTGCTCGACGCCGGGTACCTGGCGGGTCGGGCAGCGATGGTGGATCCGGACGCGGCAGCGGTTTCGCGCTCGCCGGGAGTGACGGCGGAGACTGTGGCGGCTTCCGGCGGGTCCGGGGTGTCGGTAGGCGGGACTGCGGACGGTTCGGCCGTGGCGCCCGGATCCGTCCGGGACGACTCCGGAGACACCGTCTACCTCACCGCGGTCGACCAGTGGGGCAACGCCGTCAGCTGGATCCAGAGCCTGTTCGCAGGGTTCGGCTCAGGGCTCCTGGAGCCGGAAACAGGGATCGTCCTCCACAACCGCGGCGCGCTGTTCAACCTGGAACCCGGGCACCCCAACCTCATCGCACCCGGCAAGCGGCCCTACCACACCCTGACCCCGATGATGGCGCTCCACGGCGACGGCAGCTTCGCTTTCACCCTGGGCACCCCCGGTGGCGACAGCCAGCCGCAGAGCCTGCTCCAGATCGTCAACAACTACCTGCTCTTCGACATGACCCCGCAGGCTGCGATCGAGGCACCCCGTTTCCGCAGCTACGGTGGGGTGCGGGTCGACTTCGAGGACCGGTTCGGTGCGGCCGTGCTCGGCGAGCTGGGTGCGTTGGGCCACGAGGCCGGTGTTGTCCACGGCTGGACCGCCACCTTCGGCGGCGCGCACATGATCGTCCGCGACCGCGAGGGGACGCTCACCGCCGCTTCCGATCCCCGCCGGGAGGCTTATGCTATCGCGTACTGAGCGTCGCGTCCCGGAGCTGGGTGCGGCGAGCGTTGGAGCTCGGCGTTGACGGGCACGGCACGTTTGCTGGCTGCCAGCGGCGCCGTCCTCGCGCTTGTGGGCGTGGGGCTGGGCGCATTCGGGGCCCACGTGCTCGAGGCGCGACTGTCGCCTGCCGATCTCGCCACCTTCGAAACGGCGGTACGGTATCAGATGTACCACGCGTTGGGGTTGCTGGGTGTGGCCTGGTTGCATGACAGAACCGGGAGTGCGCTCGCTGGACGCGGCGGGTGGTTGCTGGTGGCCGGAACCGCGATCTTCTCGGGCAGTCTCTACGTGCTGGTGCTCACGGGCGCACGGTGGCTCGGGGCCGTTACCCCGGTAGGCGGCGTGATGCAGCTGGCGGGCTGGTTGCTCGTGGTTGCGGTGCTATTGCGGAAGCGTGCCGGCGAGAAAGTCCCATCCAGCCATTGATGCGCCCCGCTGTCCTCCGTACCGTTACACCAGGCTGCGGTCCTTGACGCACAGGTCAATGTGTCATCATATGTGATTGGGTGCGCGCCAAGGGTCGGATGACTTTCGTGAAGCGCAGGGAGGGCGGTAGACATGGAGTGGTGGCAGCCGGTCAGCATGGTGGGCAGCGTCGCGGTACTCATGACGGCGTTCGCTACCCTGGGCTGGCGAGTGCTCGAACGAATGCGCATCGAGAACCGGATCGCCCACGACCAGATTCGAGAGAGCATCACCAAGCTGCGTGACGACCTGAATGGCGACATTGCAAGCCTGCGAAGGGACACGGACGGGCACGTCGCCAGGCTGAGCAGCGACACAGCCAAGCTGCGCGACGACCTGAGCGGCGACATCGCCAAGCTGCGCGACGACCTGAGCGGCGACATCGCCAAGGTGCGCGACGACCTGAGCGGCGACATCGCCAGACTTCGAGGCGACATGGACGGCCATGTGGCTCGACTGAGCGCCGATACTGCCAGCCTGCGAAGCGACATGGACGCCAGTTTCGCCAGGGTGCGGGACGACATCGGCGATGTCCGCGAAAGGGTCGCCGAGTTGCGAGGTGAACTCAAAGGCGTGAACCGCTCGTTGCGGGACTTCCGGGAGGACTTTCGCGTGCACGTCTACGGAGGAACCGCCTCCGCGTAGCCTACTCGCGCCGCTTCAGTTCCACGGGCTGACCGTGTGGGGTGTGCCGGTATGCGTCCGCCCAGGCTTCCTTCCTCTCCTCGAGTACGGCGGCGTCGCTGAGTCCCCGCTCGACGACCAGTCGCTCCAACGCCGATACCCAGTGGTGGTAGTAGTGTGAACCGTCGTCCGGTTCGCCACGTGCTTCGGCCGCTGCCAACTCTTCGGCCAGCGCTTTCGCCCAGGCCGTCCAGGAAAAATGTCCCTGCTCCGACAACTTGACCGCCAGAGCGAACGCCTGTGCCTGCCAGGGCTCGTCGAACACCGGGCCCTCCTCGTCACGCGGCAGCGGAGGAAGTGCCGCCATACGCTCGGCGGACACCGGGGGGCGGGCAGTCGTCACGCCGGCTCCAGGTAGTCTTCCCAGAGGTCGACGTACACCGAATCGCCCGCGCCCGCCCTGTCACCCCACAGCTCCCGGGCCTCGAAGCGGACCGAATAGACGTGCTGCGGCCGGTCGCCGGGCTGTTGGCCGGCCGCATCGCTGTCCTGCAGGGCGTAGACACCGAAGTCCTCGACAACGGTTCCCACTCGCCCGCGCACGTATCGCGGCTGGCGGGTGTGGCCGCGCGGGTGGAGGTTGCGGGCCCGGACAAGATCGCCGGGGCTGAAGCGGGCAGGCACGTCAAGGTCGAGCAGGCCGAAGCCCAGCGAGCCGCTCCGGGACGCGGGCAGCATCTCGGGCGTTACGGCTCCCGGGTCGGCGTAGCCGGTTTCGAGTTCGGTGTCCGTGATCAGGTCGCTGCCGAGCAGCCGGCTGGTCATCATGTGGAACCACCGCTCGTAGTACGACATCCGCAGGTACTCGTCCGGCGGGATGCTCTCGAGTGTGAAGCGGAATCCCGGCCAGTCGCGCCCACGGCCCCAACGTCCGACAGCCCGGGTCAGCGCGAAGACCCGACCTTCCCAGCGGTGGTGAAAGACCGGCTCGTTTTCCTCGGGCTCGATCGGGCCGAAGCCGTCCATGCCGCCCATGTCGTGTATCGTGTTCATCTTCCGCCTCCTGACGATGGCGACGCGACCCGGGCCACACCGACCATCGAATCACGGGTCACCAGCTCCGCCAGTTCCTCTTCCGTCATGTCTGCCGTGCCCGGCGGACGCTGTGGCAGCACCAGGTAGCGGATTTCCGCCGTGCTGTCCCAGACACGCACTTCGATATCCTCGGGCAGATCGAGGCCGAACTCCCGCAACACCTCGCGCGGCTCGATCACCGCCTTCGCCCTGTACGCGGACGACTTGTACCAGACCGGCGGCAGCCCCAGCGTCGGCCACGGATAGCAGGAGCAGAGGGTGCAGACGATCAGATTGTGAACGCTGTCGGTGTTCGCGACCACCTTCATGTGCTCGCCCTGCCCGCCCAGGTAGTCCAATTCACCGATGGCGGAGGTACCATCGGCAAGCAGCCGATCCCGAAACCCGGGGTCGACCCACGCGCGAGCCACCACCCGCGCCCCGTTCTGCGGGCCAATCCGATTCTCGAAGTTGTCGACGATCTCGTCGAGCGCGGCCGGATCCACCATCTCCTTCTCGATCAGCACCGACTCGAGCGCCCGCACCCGCAACGCGATGTCGGACGGCACGTCCTGGTGGTCATGATCGTGATCATGGTCATGACCGTGCCCATGGCCGTGAGTGTGCTCGTGTGCGTCCGCGTCGTGAACTTCAGCCTCATCCGTCCGCTCGTTCATCATCTTTCCCGGGGCTGCGAACGCGGCCGCCCCGACCGCCGAGCCCTTGATGAACCCGCGCCGGTCGACCGGTCGTTCTCCTGATTCGTCCATGGAACTACCCCCTTTCGCGAGGATCTTGGGCACCCGGGGCGGGTGGCGCAAGTCGGTGCAACCGCAGTCAATTACCCACAACCCCCCGAAGCGGCCGGCAACCTCGACAGGCACAGGTATCATGACGCATGGCAACCCCTTACAGCGCAGGTGGGTGCTTCCAATCCTCGCGAGCACCCCCATCCTCCTCGCCGCGGCCTGCGGCGGTTCGGCCGTCATGGGAACTGCCGCAGCTCCGGATCCCGCGCCCGGCGAAGGAGCCGCGCCCGCGCCGGACTCGGGTGAACGCACCTATGCGGAAGTCATCGAGGGCGCCGAGTCCGACGAAGGCCTCTTTATCGTCCACCGCAAGGACGACGAATTCCTCTTCGAGATCCCCGACTCGCTGCTGGGCCGCGACATGCTTCTGATCAGCCGCATTGCCGGCAAGATGGACGGACTGGGCGGTTTCGCGCCGGCCGGGGTAGCCACCAACCGCCAGATGGTGCGCTTCGAGCGGCTTGGCGAGCGCATTCTCCTGCGCAAATACTCCGAAGAGGCCGTCGCGGACGACACGCTGGCGATCGCGGCCTCGGTCAGGGCCAACTACTTCGCGCCCATTCTCGCGTCGTGGGAAATCGAGGCCCGTGGCACCGACTCGACGAGTTCCGTCGTGGACGTGACCGACTTCTTCGAGGGAGACACGCCCGCGCTTTCGGGACTCAGCCCCGACCAGCGACGGACCTACCAGGTTCGCCGCCTCGACGCCGACCGGAGTTTCATCGGGCGTGTCCGCAGCTACCCGCTGAACCTGAACGTGCGCCATACCCTTACCTACGACGCAGGAGCGCCCCCGACCGATCTGCGGGCAAACACCGTGTCGCTCGAGATGAACCAGTCGCTGGTCCTCCTGCCCGCCGAGCCGATGCGTCCCCGCTACGCCGATCCGCGCGTCGGCTACTTCACGGTCGACCGCATCAACTACGGTCTCGATGAGCAGAAAGCCGCCACCGAGACCTTCATTCGCCGCTGGCGCCTGGAGCCGTCCGACCCGGAGGCGTATGCCCGCGGCGAGGTGGTCGACCCCGTCCAGCCGATTACCTACTACGTGGATCCGGCGACTCCCGAACAGTACGTGGACGCGGTCAAGCGCGGGATTGAGAACTGGCAGCCCGCTTTCGAGACCGCAGGGTTCAGCAACGCGATCATCGCACTCGAGGCCCCTTCCCGGGCGGAGGACCCCGATTGGGATCCCGAGGATGTGCGCTACTCGGTGGCGCGCTGGTCGGCGAGCGAGACACGGAACGCGCAGGGTCCCAGCACCTCGGACCCACGCAGTGGCGAGATCATCGAATCGGACATCGTCTGGTATCACAACCACATGCGTTCCTACCGCAACTGGATGATGGTGCAGACGGGCGCCGCAAACCCCGACGCCCGCCAATTGCCGCTGACCGACGCACTGATGGAAGAAGCGATGGAGCAGGTGATCACCCACGAGATCGGCCACGCGATCGGGCTGCCGCACAACATGGTGGCGAGCTCGTCCTACCCCGTGGACTCGCTGCGCTCGCGGAGCTTCGCGAGCCGCATGGGGGTCGCGCCGACGATCATGGACTACGCTCGGCAGAACTACATTGCGCAGCCCGGGGACGGCCTCAGGCCCGAGGACTTCCTGAGGCGTATCGGCGTGTACGACCACTACTCGGTCAACTGGGGATACCGTGTGCTCCCCGACGCCGAAACTCCCCTGGACGAGGTCCCTGCCCTCAACCGCTGGATCGTGGAACGGGCAGGCGACCGCATGTACAAGTACCTGCCGCAGGGCGGACTGGGTGTGACGGATCCCCGGGCACAAACCGAGGACATGGGCGACGATCTGGTGCGCGCCAACACATACGGCATGGACAATCTCCGGCGGATCGTCCCCAACCTGGTGGAGTGGACGACGCAGCCGGGCGAGGACTACACCGATCTGGCCGAGATCTACGGCGAGGCGATCAGCCAGTGGTCGCGGTACGTTCGCCACATCGTGACGCTCGTAGGCGGTGTCCACGTCGACCTCAAGACCGCCGACCAGGAAGGGCCGGTCTTTGACGGGCTCCCGCGCGCCGAACAGAGGCGGGCGATGGACTGGCTGGCGCGCGAGGCGTTCACCGCGCCCACCTGGCTGAACGATCCCGCGATCCTGGAACGCATCGGTCCCAACGGACCAGGCGTCGCCAACCTCGCCAGGCTCCAGTCCTCGGTCCTCAACCAGCTTCTGACTCCGCGCCGACTGGTCACTCTCGCGGAACTGGAAGCCGCCGGAGACGAAGACCCCTATCCCCTGGTCGAGTTCCTGGACGACTTGCGGAGCGCCGTGTGGCAGGACCTGAACGAAGTCTCCGAGATCGGTCCCTACCGCAGAGCCCTGCAGCGCGCCCATCTGGAGCGAATGGAGTACCTGATGACCGAGGAACCGGCCGGCAACCCCTTCCAGGGCGCCGCTCCGGACGTGAGCAACTCCGATATCCGCCCACTGGTCAGGGAGCAGCTGCGGATCGTGCGCCTCGAAGTCTCGCAGAGGCTGGACCGGCAGGTCGCCGACCGTGTGACCGAGGCCCATCTGCGCGATGTCATGGCGCGGGTCGACGCCATCCTCGACCCCGGCCCGGCATGATCGCGTTGCGGGTTGGCCGGGCCTACTTCAACTCCACCAGCTGTTCGGGATCGACCCGCACCACGATATAGGTGATCGTCTCGGTGATCTCGCTGAACCCGTGTGGGGAGTTCGCCGGCACGATCACCATGTCACCCGGCCCGATCTCCCGGCTGACGCCGCCCTCGATGCCCCCGACCGAACTCGGCCCGGTGAGCCTTCGCACGGTCCCGCCGTCCGGATCGAGGGCACGCGCGTTGGTGAGTTCGCCGCCCGTCACCATCGTCCCCCGCCCGGAGACAACGTAGTAGACCTCGGTCTGGTTGTGGTGCTGGATCGCACCCGGTGCCGTAGTCGGCGGGCGCTGCACGAGCCCGACGCCGACGTTGTGCCCGCCCGCGTCGATGTGCCGGATCTGCTGGTCGCTCACCCGTCCCTCGGGCGCGTTTTCAATCGTGGCCAGGATATCGGCGGCAGAGATGTGGGTGCCCACCGGGTTTTGCCGGTTGCGGGAAGCCGATGTCCATAACAGCACGGCAGCAAGGATCAGGAAAACGGCTTTGGTCATGACGGATCTCCATGGTTTCTTGGCGAACTGTAAGGTAAACATTACATAATGTAATCTGTAATTTACAATGACTTGTTCGGAAGCATGCCGAACACATTGTCGATGAGCTCCCGGGCCTGAGGCGGCACACCCGTGAGCGTCGCGGGAATCCCCGACCCCCCGAGTTCCTCGACCACCCGCTTGAGCACCAACGCGCCGGTGAGGTCGATCCGTCCCAGTCCCTCCAGGTGAATCACGACCTCCGAGACATCGGTCGCACGCGCGAGCCGGGCCATGATCGCTTCCTCGAGCCTCGGCGCCGAAGCGAACCAGAGGATTCCGATCACTTCCAGATGAAGCACATTCCCCTCCACCCGGCTGTGGAATCCGGCCCGCCGCTCGCGCCACACGTGGATCGCCAGCGAAACGAGGATTCCCAGCAGCAGCGCCTGCTCGATCCGTGGTGCCAGAAGCAGGCACATGGCCAGGGTGAACCAGACCACCAGGGCCTGGATCCGGGACAGCCTCCACACGCTCACCAGAAGGCGGGGCTTGACCAGTCCGGCCACGGCGGCGATCACGATTCCCGCCAGCACCGCCCGCGGCAGGGACGACAGCACGCCGGCGAATGGAAGGAAGACCAGCACGGCCAGGCCGGTCACGGCCCCCGACCAGCGCGACTGTGCGCCGGAGAGGTGATTCAGACTGCTCCGCGAAAACGAGCCGTCCACCGGCATCCCGCCGAACAGGCCCGACGCGACGTTCGCCGCGCCCTGCGACACGAACTCCCGGTCGGGGTCCCAGGTCACCCGGTCCTGGGTGGCGAAGCTGCGCGCGATGGCCGTGGACTCCGCAAAACCCACGAAGGCGATCACCGCCCCCGGAACGACCAGTTGGGGCAGGAACTCCCAGGGCAGCACCAGGCTGAAGGGAGGGAACGACCCGGGAATCTCCCCTACGACCGGTCCGCTGTAGTCGAACAGGACGGCAAAGAGGACCCCACCGATCACCGCGACCAGCGCACCGGGAAAGAGGACGTGAATCCGGCGGGCCAGCAGGGTCGCCGCAACCGTCAGAACCGTGAGCACCGCCGCGGCCAGGCTCCACGAACCCGGGCTGCTCAGGACCTGGAGCGTTCTCCCGACCAGTCCGCTCTCGGACGCGCCGGCCATCCCCAGCGTCGAAGGGAACTGGGAAAGAAGGATCAGGATCGACGCCCCCGATGTGAACCCCCGCAGCACGGGCTGCGACATCAGGTAGGTGACTTTTCCCGCAGCGATGAACCCGATCACGAGCCGCGTCAACCCCACGACGATTGCAAGCAGCGCCGCCGCACCCACGTACTCGGCACTCCCCGGAACGGCGACGGTAACCAGCGCGCCGTGGGTCAGCAGCGCGGTGAGCGCGACGGGGCCGGTCTGCAGGTAGGGACAGTACGCCAGCAGCCCCGCAGCCAGCAGAGGCACCGCCGACGCGTAGAGCCCATGCACGCTCGGCAACCCCGCCAGTTCGGCATACGCCATGCTTTGGGGGATGATGAGGAGCGCCACGCTCAACCCGGCGACCACATCGCGCGACGTGCCGTGCCTGTCCCCCCACGCCTGCGAAGAGGACGACCCCCCCGTCACTGTACGCGCCCCGCACCCGCCACCGTGTCCGCCCCGTCCGTGAGCCGCCACAGCAACGCGGCCGACTCCCCCGCGCGTCCGGCCCACCACCGCGCGATCGGTGCCGGCCCCCGCCCCGCCACCCTGGCGCCCCATTCGCGCGCATGGTCCGCCAGCCACCTCAGCGTCCCGCCGGGATCCTGGGCGAGGAACGAGCCGAGGACATACCGCCGCTCCCCCGCGCGGCACGCGAGCCCGGCCTCCCCCCCGAGCCGCACCAGGTCGTCGCGGAGCACGATCACGCCGGAACGCACCGGCACCAGCAGCGAAGCCAGGAAGGCCGCGCCCCCCTCTTCGCGCGGGTCGGCGATTGCGGACGCCGTCCGGAGCGCAGCCGGCAGGTAGCCCGGAAAGGCCATCTCGGCTGCGAGCTGCGCCAGGGTCTCGCCAAGGAGCACCGCCCACGCCTCGTAGAACGGAGCGCCGCACGCTTCGAACGACGCCAGGTACGGCACAGTCCAGGACACGATGTGCTCCCAGAGCAGGGTGACCCGCGCCTCGGCAAGAAGGGCGGCGCGTGCCGGGTCGGATGCATCGCGTTGCCAGTGGTCGACCTCCGCCAGCAGCCCGAGCAGCGAGGCGAGGTGGTCGGTCTCGGCGGCTTCTGCAGGCAGGCTGGCGGCCTCTTCCCCGGTTGCCGCCGCGCGGCCGGACCCGCCCTCCACGGCACCGTCCTCGATCCCCAGGGCTCGCCGAAACCCCGCGATCCGGTCCCGCGCCTCACCACCCATCATCCCTTCGGCACCCAGATACACGGAGGCGTACGGATACCGCTGGAACGCGACCACCGCGCCGTGGACCGACGGGTCCGGGACGGGCGGGAGGCCGAGCGCTTCCGCAATCCTCCGGTGTTCCGGCGCGGGGACCTCGATCAGGGAGCCGAGGGCTCGGAAGAGTTCCATGGAAGCCTGTAGGCCTCTCGGTCCGGCCGCACCGGTCGCAGCAGCCACCAGGGGCGCCGGGTCCCGTCGGGTGAATGCCGCGCGGCGTGACGGGTAAGCCGCAGCCACCGACGGAAGGTCTCGCGGGACTTTGCGGTGTCGACCGAGATGTCGCCGTAGCGGTCGTCGGGCGCCGCCTTCCCGACCCGCACGGCCTGATGCCAGCAGTGCGCGCCGGAGATGGGGTCGGGCTGGACCGGGAAGGTCATGTTCTGGTGCACACCCACATCGGTCCACCAGATACGCGCGGTATCGGGATCGGACGACCGGAACGGACCCGTGCCCTTCCTGCGCGACATCCCCCACCCGCTGCCCTCGTGACGGAGCGACACGGTCGCCATCGACTGGCGCGGGCCGTCGCCCGTCTTCCAACGCCCCATGTGATGCGAACACGCAACGACCCCGGGGTGAATCCCCTCGGTCACCCAGGCCTTCACGACGAAATGCCCGATCTGCGTCTCGACACGGACCAGGTCCCCCGTCCCCACCCCGATCCGGGCGGCGTCGACGGGATTCAGCCAGAGCGGGTTGGTATGCGCGATCTCGTTGAGCCATTTGGCGTTCGCGCTGCGGGTGTGAATCTGCACCGGCAGGCGGAATGTCGAGATGAGGCACATCTGCCCGGGCTCCAGGGCATCGCGGTGCACGTGGCTGCGTATGTATGCCGGCACGGCCATCTCCGGCCAACCCCACTCGGCCAGCGTCCGGGACCAGAACTCGAGCCTTCCCGACGGCGTGGGGAAGCCCCGCCGCACCTCGCCGTTCACCGCGACGCCCACGCGTCGTCGCCCCTCGGCGTCGCCATCGAGCGGCGGGATCGGCACCACATTCGGCGACGGCGGCGCCGCGGCCCGCGTGTAGGCCCGCCCCGCCACATCGACGTGCGTGTCCTCGAGTTCGGCCTCGGGGACACGCTGCTCGTAGACGGGCCCCACCGCCGCGCCGATCTCGAAGGCGCCGTAGCGCCGCATGTATTCGAGCGGCGACAATCCCTCCCGCGCGGCTCGCTCCGGGAGGCCCGGTACGGAGTTTTCGAAGATCCACCCGTAGTACTCGTCCACGGTCAGCTTTTCCCCGGGCCGCTCCCGCGACTCGAAGAATCGCCGGATGCCCCGTGAGCCGTCCGGGTCGATCCTCCACGTCAGCTCGATCCAGAACTCGTTTTCCTCCCACACGTCGCCAGGGGTGACATCGCGGGTGGACGACACCTCCTCGCCGAGCCGCTCGCGCGCCGCACGCAGTACCGGTTGGCGGAATCCGATCCAGAGGCCGTCGTACTGCTCGTACGAGGTCAGGTCGTGTCGCTCCGACGAATGGCCCATCGGCAGCACGTAGTCGGCGAAGAAGGCGGTCTCGTTCCAGGTCGGGGTGAGGGCGACGTGGAGTCCGATGCGCTCGGGGTCGGTGAGCATCTCGATCCACGAGAAGCCGTCGGGATTGGTCCAGACGGGGTTGTAGACGCGGGTAAAATAGACATCCAGGCGCCCGCCTCTCTCGGCCGTCAGGTGCGGCAGCAGGAACGACATCTCCATCAGGCTCAGCGGGTAGTCGGCCGGCCAGGTGAGTTCGTTCCAGCTCTCGGGGTGCCGGGGGGGCATGCGGATCGGACGCGGCACGAACTTGTTCCACGCGTTCGGGTAGGTTCCCCCGGGCACCGCGACCGCGCCCAGCAGCGCGTTGAGAAGGAAGAGCGTCCGCGCCACCTGCCAGCCACCCAGGTTGCCCGCGGCAGCGCTCCGCCAGTTGTGGGTGGAGAGTCCGGTGCCGGCATCGGCCACGATCTCGGCGCACGCCGCAATGGTCTCCGCGTCGACGCCGCTCTCCGCAGCCGCGAACTCGAAGGTGTATCCCTCGTAGAGGTTGTGCAGCACGCCCTGGAAGGCTTCGAATGTGGATGGCTCGTCGGGGTGGTTCTCGGCCATGTACTCGGCCCAGTTCCACCACCGTTTCACGAACCCGGCGTTGTACCGGCTCGTCCGGATCAGGTGGTTGGCGATCGCAAGGAGCACCGCCGCCTCCGAGCCCGGATACGTCGACAGCCAGTGGTCGGCGTGCGTGGCCGTGTTGGAGAGCCGCGTGTCGAAAACGATCAGCTTCGCGCCCCGCCGCTTGCCCTCCATCACCCGTTGCGCGTGGGGGTTGAAGTAGTGCCCCGCCTCGAGATGGCTGCTGACCAGCAGGATCACGCGCGCGTTTTCGTGGTCCGGGCTCGGCCGGTCCATCCCCATCCACAGGTGGTAGCCGGCGCGCGCGCCTGAGGAACAGATGTTGGTGTGGGAGTTGTGGCCGTCGATGCCCCAGGCGGCGAGCGTGCGCTCGGTGAAGCCGTCCTCGCCGGGACGCCCGACGTGGTACATGACCTCGCGGTGCCGGTCCTCGTCGATGGCCGCCCGGATCCGACCCGCGATGTCGTCCAGCGCCTCGTCCCAGTCGACCGGCTCCCACTGCCCTTCCCCCCGCTCCCCGGCGCGCCTGAGCGGCGTGAGGATCCGGTCCGGGTCGGTGAGCTGCGTCACCGTCGCCGGCCCCTTCGCGCAGTTGCGTCCGCGCGACCCCGGATGCTCGGGGTTCCCCTCGAACTTGCGCACCTCGAGAGTGTCGCGGTCTACGTACGCGAGCAGCCCGCACGCGGACTCGCAGTTGAAGCAGGTCGTCGGCACCAGCATGTAGCGGCGCTCGACCCTGTCCGGCCACGCTCTCGAGTCGAGCTCGACCCAGTCGCTCCAGCGCTCCTTCGGGGGGAAGGCGGCCAGGTGGACACGGCTGGCCCCCGGGTAGAAGGTCTCGCCGCGCTCCTCGACCTCGCGTCGGGCAGCGGAGACGCGCCGGTTGAGGTCGTCGAGGGAGGTCGCGCGGGATCCGGTACCGCCGGTTGCGGAACCGTTTCCGGGCGGGGCGCCGCCGCGTTGCCTGCGCGTCATGAAAGCGCCACCGACTGGCCCGCCTGCACGTAGGCGTGCTCGTACGCCAACAGGGCGGCAAGGCCGATGGGCACCACGATCCAGCCCAGCCACGGAGCGGCCACACCGAGGAGCGCACCGAGAAGGCCCGCGCGGAACCAGCCCCGGAACCGCCCGTGAGTCATCTCGCGCTCCGCGAGGCGGGCGTGGGCGGTGGGCGGCGGCATCAGGATTTCGCCCAGGATCATGAGGGCGTGGGCGGCGCTCCCCATCGCAAAGAACCGGAGGGCGGCGGACATCGCGCCGGCCCCCATGGGTCCCGTGGCCGTGGGCAGAACCAGCACCGTCAGCACAACCGCGCCGGCCCCCGCCATGAACGCCTGGACGAGGAAGTGCACGGGGAGCAGGGGGTTCTGCCACATGTCCCGCGCCTTGGCCTGGCCGAAGAGGAAGGCGGTGTAGACTGCGGTGAGAATCGCGAGGGCACTGCCCGCGAGGCCAAGCCAGAGCGGCGGCGACCCACCCGTCAGGACCACCCCGATGTGCGCCGCCAGCGCGGCACCGTAGCCGCCGATGATGAAGCCTCCGCGCACCAGCCAGCTCCGCCACTGGGGCCGCCGGAAGATCAGGTGGAAGCGCGCGGGGTGTTCCAGATCCCAGATCAGAACCGCTCCCGTCAGCGCCAGAAACACGCCGGCCACGATCGGCGCGACGAACATCCAGAGCGGGCTGGCCGCGGTGATCGCCCCGGTGAGAAGCAGGAGGAACGGCGCGAGGTATGCACCCGCGGCGATGGACTTGGTCCAGGTATACAGCGACACGCGGAAGTCCCACGGCGCGCGGTGCGGCATGTCGTAGCTGAGCACCGCCGCCGCGGACGAGTTCCAGGGTCCCGGGTGCCCGGCCGGCACGCCGTGGTCCACCTCGCCCTGCTCGCTCCACATGAACAGCCCGCCGGCCGGTCTTTGCGCAGCCAGCGGGTCGAGCGTGACCTGGTCGCCTCCCTTGTAGTACAGCTTCGGCCTGGTCTCCTTCTCCGGCCGCCGCACCGCCACCGGATCGCGGTTGATGATCTTCGCGACCTGCGACGTCGGGTCGTTCATGTCTCCCACGAGCAGCGCTTCGGTCGGACAGACAACCACGCACGCCGGTTCGAGTCCGATGTCGAGGCGGTGCGCGCAGAAGTTGCACTTCTCGGCCGAGTGGTCCTCGGGATTGATGAAGATCGCGTCGTAGGGACAGGCTGCGATGCAGGCCTTGCACCCGATGCAGGCGCTCTTGTCGAAGTCGACGATCCCGTCCGCCCGCTTGAACATCGCCGAGGTGGGACACGCGGTCACGCACGGCGGGGCCTCGCACTGATTGCAGCGCGTCACCTGGAACGAGCGCCTGGCCTGCGGAAACGTCCCGGTGTCGACGTACTTCACATAGGTGCGCGTGACCGAAAGCGGAACCTCGTTCTCGGACTTGCAGGCCGTGGTGCAGGCGTGGCAGCCGATGCAGCGGGTCTGGTCGACGACTTTCGCCCAGGCCGGACGCCGGGTTGAAGTGGCGGGTTCGGATTCGACGGACACGTGAAGTGTGCGAGCCTCGTTGGGTTGGTCGGTTGCCGACGTGACCCTTCACAATAGACGCAGGCACGGAATGGGAACAGGTGACCCGCCGGAACCCGGGGGTGGACGGAGCCTGTCCGCCGCGGCTCGCCTGGAATCGGGTATCCGAAGCGGGCTTCCCGCCATAGCATTCATGAGAGTCCACGACGAATCCGAACCCGGTATGCACGCGGCCCAGGATGTATCCGCGTCGTGCAAGAGCGCTGAGCGCCCACGCAATGTCATGACAATATTACAAACTGTCGTGTCGGCTTTACATTGTTGTGCTTCTGGGCTTCGCCCTGCGTTGCTCCGCGGGCAGATGGACCGGCCATGGCGTCCCGCAACGAGCGAATGCCGCCGATGAAGGCGTGCCTGTTCGCGGGCGACCGCCTGGTTCTTGCCGAAGGGGCCGCGGACCTGCCTTCGCTGGAAGAAGCAAAGGGGTGGGAAGGAGGGCGGGCCGAGTGGTTTCGGGTTGCCGCGGGCGCAGAATCCGTGATGGCTGCCAGGTTGAGCGGGCGCTGGAAGCCCGCGCCGGGCGTCAGGGCCATGGGGCTTCGCGCGGTGCTTCCCCTGCTGCCCGAGCCGTCCCTCTCCCTCGTCCTCACGGCGGCGCACCTTGCCCGCTGGCGCCGTACATCCCGCTACTGCGGGGTATGCGGCACGGCGACCGGGGAGTCGCCCAGGCACCAGGCCATGCTGTGCCCGTCGTGCGGCCACCTCGCCTTCCCGAAGGTGTCGCCCGCCGTGATCGTCCAGGTCACGCGTGGCCGCGAGATCCTGCTGGGCCGATCGCGCCGCCACCCGCACGGCTCGTATTCGGTGCTTGCCGGGTTTGTGGACCCGGGAGAGAGCCTCGAGGACGCCGTGCGGCGGGAGATCGAGGAGGAGTCCGGGATCCGGGTGAGGCATATCCGCTACTTCGGCAGCCAGCCGTGGCCCTTCCCCGACTCGCTCATGGTGGGGTTCACGGCCGTATACGACGGCGGGAAGCTCCAGAACCACGACGACGAACTGGAGGACGTGGGGTGGTTCACGGCCGATGCGCTCCCTCCCGTGCCTCCCTCCTACAGCATCGCTCGGGCTCTGATCGACGACTTCGCCCGTCGGAATGGTGTAGACCCGGCCACCGTGCCGACCTGGAGAGTCCGGGGGCGGCCCCGTTGAAGCGGACCATCCCGGAAACGGACCGCGCGCGTTACCGTTAGGGACCCGACCACAGTCGCCCTTGTTCCCCGGTAAGACCATGAACAGACCGACCCGCATCGCTGGTGCAGCCGGGCCGCTCGCAGCGCTCCTCGCCGCCCTCGCTTGCGCCACCACTCCCGCCGGACCACCGCCCTTCGATCCTGTCGGCAGCTACGAGTACACCGCTGTCGTCGAGGGCCAGCCCCTGACGGGGACCATGACCATCGAAGAGGCGGAGGAAGGCTACGACGGGACGATCGTCAGCGCAGCCTTCCCTCCGATACCGATCACGTCGGTGACCGTGGAGGGACAGGCCGGTACGATCGAGGCCGCCGGACCCGGTGGGCCGCTGATCGTCGAGTTCACGGTCACGGATGACGTGATACAGGGCATGTGGTCGATGGGCCTGGAGGGTGGAGACTTCACGGCGACGAAGACGGGCTGAGATACCGGAGGACGACCAGGGCGACAGCCCTGGCTCCGTCGATCAGATCCTGCACCGCGATCGACTCGTTCTCGCAGTGCGCCTCGCCGATGTCTCCGGGGCCGAAGAGCACCCCCGGCGTGCGCCCCGTGTTCACGAGGTGGCGCAGGTCCGATCCGTAGGGCACGCCGACGACCTCCGCGCCGCCCACACCCAGGTCCCGGGCCGCACTCCTTGCCACCGAAACGACCCGGGCGTCGGCGGCCGTCTCGCAGGGCGCGAACTGGCCGCCCCACCACTCCACCCGCGCCGGGTTGTGCCGCAGGAAGTCGTCCTGGCCGCAGCAGGCGGCCACCCGGGCCTCCAGAGCCGCGCGGGCGGCGTACACGTCCTCCTGTACGGCCACGCCGAACCGGCCCTCTGCGCGCACCGATTCCGGCACCGACGACGCCCATTCCCCACCCTGCACCGTCCCGATGCAGATCGGGTAGGGGACCGGATACGCCGCCAGCCGCGGGTCGTCGGCCGCCGCGTTGCGCTCGGCCTCGAAGTCCACGAGGTCCTCGTACAGGAGCATGAACTTCTCCAGCGCGCTCACACCCTCATGGCGCAGGGCCCCGTGCGCGGCGCGCCCCGGCACGGTCAGGCGAAAGTTGAGCGCCCCGGCCTGGGCCGCCGCCACCTCGAGCCCGGTCGGCTCCAGCACGATGGCACCGTCGCCCACATGGCCCCGCAGGACGGCGGCGAGTGTGCCGAGGCCTCCGTCCTCCTCGCCGACCACGGAGTGGAAGCACAGGGAGCCGCGCAGCGGGGTCCCCGAATCCAGGACGGCCTTCACCCCCGCGAGGCCCGCGACCAGCGGTCCCTTCATGTCGAGCACGCCACGGCCGTACACACGGCGCCGAGCCCGCTCCGACGCGCTGGACGGGTCCTGCCGCAGGGCCATCTCGAAGGGCGGTGTGGTCCACCTTCCCTCGTCGCCGGGCGGCACCACGTCGACGTGCCCGTTCAAGACCAGCGCCGGGCCGCCATCTCCGCCCTCCCCCTCCCAACAACCCACCACTCCGAGCGGATCTTCGCGGACGATTTCGCTCGCGTATTCGGGGTGACGCGAGAGTTCGGCCTCGTCGATCTCCCAGACGTCGAGCGTCATGCCCAGGCCGTCGAGCACGTCGGCGACATACTCCTGAGCGGGGCGCTCGCGGCCCTGCCAGCTCGGGATCGCGACCAGGCCGCCGAGCGTCCGGAGCAGCCAGTCCCCGTCGACGCCGTCCAGCACGGCCCTTTCGGCGGGCCGAAGCGACGTCGCCGGCTGGTTCGCGGTCACGCGGCCACGCGACCTACGGCGACTCCGAGAACCTCATCGCCCACAGCCCCGAATTGATGTCGGCGAACCAGACCAGGTCGCGGTGGGGCATCACGCTCCAGGCGCCCGGCGAGTTGGGAATGAAGCCCACCGGGTCGAACGCCTTGTAGACCGAGATCTCGCGGCCCTGCGTGTAGAGGTTGCCCATCAGCTCGCCCGACACGTCCACCAGCCGCATGCCCCCCTCGTAGTACGCCTGGTACAGGATGTCGTTCTCGACCCAGATGTTGTGCGTCCCGAACTCCGACACCTCGTAGCGTGCGACCATCCGGGGGTTCTCGGGATCGTCGAAGTCGACGACCTGGATGTAGCCCCAGCTGGCCCGCGGGTAGCCGCCCCGCCCCGTCTCGGGATCGTACTTCTGGCGGAAGTCGGGGCCGACGCCTTCCCACGCCATCCCCTCGCGCGTCAGGATCTCGTCGCCGATGAAGACGTAGAACCTGCCCGCCGACTCCGAGTAGTACGGGAATACCGCGTGCGTGGCGCCGGTCGGCACCGGGTAGTTGGTCACGAACACGGGGTTCTCGATCGTGCCGCCCCAGCGACCGTTGCCCACGTCGACGGCGACCAGCCCGGACCCCCATTCGGCCGAATACGCGATCCCGTCGTGGACCCACACGTCGTGGACGCGGCTGTTCGGGTGGTCGTATTCGGAGACCTGCTTCGGGTTGTAGATGTCGCGGACGTCGAGGATGACGTACTTGTCGCCGTTGGAGAGGGCGAAGAGGTGGTCGTTGGTCGGGAAGGCGTTGTGGACGCCGCCGGTCAGTCCTTCGGTGTATTCGGCGGCGATGACGGGGTGGGCCGGATCGGCGAGGTCGAGGATCACCACGCCGTTTCTCCGGTTCGACGCGCCCTCGCGCGTGAGAGACGCGTACCGCCCGTCGGGCGACACCTTCACGTCGTTGACGGACCGTGCGTCGACCTGTATGGAATCGGTCTTGATGACGTTGTCGGGGTCGGTGACGTCGAACACGAATCCGTGCCCGTCCGACTGCTTCGCGCCGACCAGCGCATAGTCCCGGCCGTCGACACCGGTGAACACCCAGAAGTCGGTGCTGTAGACGCGCTCCTGGCGGCCGCGACCCACGATCTCCATCGAGCGGACAACCTCGCGCGGCACGGCCTCGAAGGTGCGCGTGGCGCGGAGCCCGCCCGAACGCGCCACGACGGTGAACTCGCCGGGCACGTCGGCCACGATCTTCCCGCCCGCGATCTGGCCCGGGGCGGGCGGTGCGATCACCCCCGTGGCCGGGAGGTAGCTGTGGCTCCACTCGACCGGGGCCTCCTCGATGGTGCGCCCCTCGGCGTCGCGCACGATCGCGGTGAAGGTCTGTACGTCGCCGGTGCGCACGACTGCGTCCGCCGCGCCGCCCACGATCTCCAGCGCGGTTCCGGTGAATGGCCGCACGTCACCGTCCAGGCCGCCGGTCACGCCCTCGAAGACGGCCTCGATGCGAACCGGCCCCGGCGCCAGGCCGCGCACGTGTCCGAAGGCGTCGACCTCGGCGCGCGCGGGGTCGCTGGTCCGCCAGGCGAACTCGGCGCCGGGGCGCATGGTGCCGTCCTCGTGCAGGGCGGTGGCGCGGTGCGTCAGCGTGCTCCCCTCGAAGACCGGGCCCGGGCGCGCCACCTCGACGCGCACGACGGGCGGCCAGTCCACCACGACCGGCACGGCCAGCTGCAGCGGTGCGCCGCCGGGTCCGGGCCGCACCGTGGTGACCACGATCTCCCATTCTCCGACTTCCAGCGCGGTAACGGTGGTTCGTGTGGCGCCATCGGTCGCGGCGCCGCCCTCAACCGAGAGCGCACGGCGCGCCCCCGCAACGCGCACCGCTTCGTCGACCGCCCGTCCCTCGCCGTCCAGAACCCGGATGGTCAGGGTGACGCTTGCGCCGCGCTCGATCACGAGGCTGGGCGGGTCGGCCTCCAGCCGTGAAGCGGTCTGCGCGGCCAGGGTTGGGCCGACCGGCCAACCCAGGTCCGAAAACAACGGCGCAATGGCAACGAACCCGGTGGTTGCGACGGCCCGCAGGACGAAGCTTTGGGAGAAGCATGACATGTCGGTGAATCCCTCCGTGGGCGCGAACACGTACGATCAACATGAATATCTCGATATGTCTCTTTACATCTCGATATGTCGCCATTAGTGTTCATGATCGTCCCGGACAACATCGGGAGCGAATCGCGAATCGGAAAGAGCGGCGCGGTCCGCCGGCCGACCGAAAACCCACGACTTCACTGGAGGATTTCACAATGAGGTTCGACGACTACTTCGACTTCGACAACCTGCCCTGGCCCTTCGGCACTTCCGATCGGCGCGGTCGCCGGCGCCACCGTCGGCGGGCCCGGTGGAGGTGGTTCGAGCGGGGAGACCTCAAGTTCGCCATCCTGGCGCTCATAGCGGAAAAGCCGATGCATGGCTACGAGGTCATGCAGGCGCTGGAGGAGGAATCCGCGGGCAGCTACAAGGCGAGCCCGGGGTCCGTCTACCCTACCCTGCAGTTGCTCGAGGATCAGGGACACCTGACCTCGGAGGACTATGGCGGCAAGAAGGTCTACTCGATCACCGACTCGGGTCGCGCTTTCCTCAACGAGAATCGGGACCATGTCAAGCGGATCTTCGACCGCGTCTCGCAGTTCGGTGACCGCCTGGGCAAGGACATGGCCGCACTGACGCGCAGGCTCTCCCGGCTGACACGCACGACCTTCCAGGGCGCAGTCAGCTGGTTCGAGGACGACCAGCTCTTCAGCGACATGAAGGCGGTGTTGGACCGCGCGGTGAAGGACATGGACGCCGCGTGGGACGCCGCCAGGGAGCGGCGGCGCGCGGCCAGGGCGGAGGCGGATTCCGGAGAGAGCGCCGAAGCCTGAGCGAGGCCCTCAGGACGGTCCGCTCCAAAGCCTTCGCATGTACCGGTCGGGTGCGCGCAGGAAGTCCCGGAACAGACCGACACCATCGAGCGCGTCGTAGGAAACCTCCCGGAGCGGCGAACTGTCGAAGCTGTAGATCGTCGCTCCGGGCACGGCCATGAGCACCGGCGAATGCGTTGCGATGACGAATTGCGCCCCCTGCCCGACCATATCGGACATCATCGCGACAAAGCCCAACTGACTCTGGGGCGATAGCGCCGCTTCCGGCTCGTCCAGCAGGTAGAGCCCTTCGGGAACGAAGCGCGATCCAAAGAGGCGCAGGAAGCTCTCCCCGTGGGAATTCGCGTCCAGGTCGTCGCCGTACCTCGACCGCATCGCGGCGAGCGATCCGGCAGCCGGTCCCCTCGCAAGCGTCCTGGCCAACTCGGACCGGCCCCCGTACTCGCGGTCGACTTCATCGAGCCGCGCCTCCATCTGCATCCGCAGTGTGCCCAGACGCTGGATGAAGCCGAAGAAGTCCTCCGCGCGCATGAAGAAGCCCCGGTGTTTCCGTTTGCTCCATACAGCGACCATTCGCTTCGCAAGCAGGCGCTGGCTCGCGAGGGAATCGTCGGACGCTGCATCGCTGCCACCCACCGTGGGCAGGTTCGTTGCGATCGCCAGCGCCTCGAGCAGCGTCGACTTCCCCGACCCGTTCTCGCCGGCAAGGAACGTGACCGGCCCGGGCAGGGCCATCTCGCGCAGCTCCTGCAACGCGGGAATGCTGAAGGGAAAGGTGTCCCGTTGGGAGACCGGTGGATTCTTCAGTCGGATTGCGGTCAGCAAGTCATGTCCAGGTTGTTGCGTTCCGGTTGTGGTGCCGCGGCAAACGGACCCGCGCTGCGCCGCCGGGGACGCAACATTACGCCAAACCGTCTTGTCCCGCACGAGGCTGCGGTGCATGATGGCAGTTCGCCACACCTGCACCGTCTCGACGAAGGCACCCGGCATGACCACTTCGCGCAAACTCGTCACAGCAGTCCTGGCCGTCGCCCTGGCGATTGCCGTCCACGCGCAGTTCGCCTCCCCGGCGCACGCCCAGGAACCAGCTGGCACCAGCTCCGACGGCGCCGCCGACGACCGCTGGACCCCGGCACTCAGCATGCAATACCTCGGCGTGTCGGGGGTCGCAATCTCTCCCGATGGCTCCAGGGTCGCCTACGTGGTTCGGGAGCCTCTCATGGAAGGCGAGCAGTCCGAGTACCTGAGCCACATCTGGATGGCCACCGCAGACGGGAGCCGCAACGCCCGGTTCACCCGTGGCGAATCATCCGCCTCCAGCCCCGCGTTCTCTCCGGACGGGGAGTGGCTGGCGTTCACGACGGGACGGTCCGGAAGCAACCAGATCTGGGTGATACCGCTGACGGGCGGCGAGGCCCGCCAGGTCACCGACACCAGGGCCGGGGTCGGACAGTTCCGCTGGTCGCCCGATGGAAACGCCTTCGCCTTCGTCATGCGGGACCCGCAGACCGAGGAGGAAGAGCAGGCCGCGAAGGAGAAGCGCGACGTCATCCTGGTCGATCAGAACTACAAGTACGGCCACATCTACTCGGTCGCCTTCGACCCGAGCGCCAACGAGACCGCTGATGCGACCCGCCTCACCGAGGGCGACTTTCACGTTACCGGCTTCGACTGGGCGCCCGACGGCCAGCGCATCGTCTTCGCCCACCAGGCCGACCCGCGCATCAACACCGGCCGCCTGTCCGGCGACATCGCGCTCGTGGACGCCGATGGCGGAGAGGTGACCCAACTGGTGACCGGGGACGGTATCGAAACCTCGCCGCGCTGGTCGCCGGACGGCTCACTCATCGCCTATGCCTCCTCCGGCAATCAGCCCGAGCCCATCGGCCTCTCCGACCTTTATGTCGTCGATCCCGCGACCGGCGCCACGCGGATGTTGCCCGAAACCCCCAACCGAAGCGTCTTCATCCAGGGATGGTCGGCCGACTCCGACGAGGTGTTCCTCAGTGAATTCCTCGGGACCACGCGGCACCTGATCGCCGTGCCCGTCGACGGAGGCTCCATCCGCCAGTTGACCGAGGGCAACGGCGTTGCGGGTTCGGTCGCGATGGCAGCCGCCGCCGGCACGATTGCCCTGACCTGGGAAAGCAGCGACGACCCCGCCGAAGTCCATGTGACCGGCATGGACGCCTATGCGCCCCGACGCATCAGCGCGGTCAACACCGACGCGCCGCGCCCCGCCATGGGCCGCACCGAACTGCTCGCGTGGGAAGCCCCGGACGGCACCCCCGTAGAGGGCCTGCTGACCTACCCGGTGGATTATGAGGAGGGCACCCGCGTGCCGCTCATCCTCAACGTGCACGGCGGCCCGGCAGGAGTATTCGCGCAGTCCTTCACCGGCGCGCCAAGCATCTACATGATCCAGTACTTCGCCCAGGAAGGAATGGCAGTCCTGCGCCCCAATCCCCGCGGCAGCACCGGCTACGGCAAGGAGTTCCGCTACGCCAACTTCATGGATTGGGGGTACGGCGACCTCTCCGACCTGCTGGCGGGTGTGGACGAAGTCATCGAGATGGGCGTGGCGCACCCGGACAGCCTGCTCCTCATGGGTTGGAGCTATGGCGGATACATGACGTCGTTTGCGGTGACCCAGACCGACCGTTTCCGCGCGGCGTCGATGGGAGCGGGACTCCCCAACCTTGTGAGCATGGTGACCACCACCGACATCGGGGACTACCTGGTCGGCCACATGGGGGGCGAGTACTTCGACGACTACGAGACCTACGAGAAGCACTCGGCGATCTACCACATCAGCAACGTCACCACCCCGACACAGGTCATTCACGGGGCCCAGGATCTGAGAGTGCCGTTCGCGCAGGGTCAGGAGTTCTTCAATTCGCTCCGGCGGCTTGGAGTCGACACCGAAATGGTCGTCTATCCCCGCACCCCGCACGGTCCCACCGAACCGAAGTTCCTGATGGACGTGTCGGAGCGGATTCTGGTCTGGTTCAACAAGTACCTTCGGGGGCCGCGGCCGACGGCGGAGTAGCCGGCGGACGCGGCGACCCGAGTCAGCTCACCGGCCTGCGCACCGGCCCGCGCAGCCACCGCCCCGGCTTCTCGCCCGTCAGCCCGCCACTCAGGATCACCGGCACTCCGTTCACCAACAGATTCGTAATCCCCACGCTGTACTGGTGAGGGTCGGAGAATGTCGCCCGGTCCGCGATCACGTCGGGATCGAACACCGCGATGTCCGCGCGCATCCCCTCGGCAATCACCCCCATGTCCTCGCGTCCCAGCCACTGCGCCGGCATCGAGGTCATCTTCATCACGGCCTCCTCCAGCGTGAGCACTCCCAACTCGCGCACGTAGCGCGCCAGCACCCGCGGGAACGCGCCATAGCTGCGCGGGTGCGGGTAGCCGATCCCGTAGCCGACCGCGTCCCCGTCCGTCTCGATCATCGCCAGCGGGTGCTGCATGATGCGGATCACGTCGCCTTCGTCCATTGCGTGGTAGATCGCGCTGAAGCCTCCCTGCAGCTGCAGTTCGATCGCGAGCTGAATCCCCGACTCCAGGTCGTTCGGGAGGCCCCGGTCGGCGGCGTAGTCCGCGAGCGTCCTCCCGTTGTACGACTCGTCCGAACCCAGCACCCGAAACTGGATCCGGGACATGTCTGCGCCGACCCGGTCGGTCATGATGATGCGCCGCATGTCCTCTTCCATGCGCGCCCGCGTCTCGGGGTCGGCGACCCGGGCCGCGAAGCCCTCGGGACCGCCGGCCAGCGCCCACTGCGGGAACAGGATGGCCGAACTCGTACTCGAGGCCGCGTACGGATACAGGTCGTGCGTCACGGTCAGCCCGGTCGCGTTGGCCGAGTCGATCATCGCCAGACTCCTCTCGCTCCAGCCCCACTGCCCCGCCCCGGACGCCTTGTGGTGATTGATCTGGGCCGGGATGTCCGCCTCCTCCGCGATCCGGATCACCTCGGCCACCGACTCCAGCAGCCCGCTCGCCTCGTTGCGCATGTGGCTCACGTAGATGCCGCCGTGCGCCGCCGCCACCTTCGCCAACTCGATGACCTCCTCTGTCTCGGCGAAGTTGGCGGGCACGTACAGGAGCCCCGTCGAGAGGCCGAGCGCCCCCTCGCGCATCGACTGGTCGACGAGCGCCCGCATCTCGTCGAGCTCCGCGGGCGTGGGTGCGCGGTTCTCCATGCCCATCACCTGCTTCCGCGTCCAGGTATGGCCCGCGAAGAACCCCACATTCGGCGCCATCGTCAGCCCCGAGGCGAACTCCTCCAGCGGCCACGGCTGATCGCCGGAGTGCAGCGACACGATCAACGACGTGATCCCCTGCCGCAGGAAGTTCTCGGCCAGCGGATACTCCGCGATCGTCTGCTGGACATGCGAGTGGTTGTCGATGAACCCCGGCGTCACGACTTCGCCGGTGGCGTCAATGACGGTGCACGCCAGCGAAGGGTCGATGGGCTCGGGGGATACAAGAGCGATGCGGCCGTCGACAACGGCGACATCGGCGCGGAATCGGTCCGCCCCGGTCCCGTCGACGACGGAGCCTCCGGTGATCAGCACGTCGTACCTCTGGGCGACCAGGGGCGCCTGCGGCACGGCGGCGAAGGTCGCGGCGAGGACGAGGGTGAGGGCAGGTCGCATGTGTCCTCCGGAGCGGTGTGGCCAGGGGTGGAACCCACGTAATCTCGGGGTTACACATCCATCATGCGAATCGCGACCTGGAACGTGAACTCGGTGAAGGCCCGGGAGGCGCGCGTCCTGGGGTGGCTGCGCCAGCACCGCCCCGACGTGCTCTGCCTGCAGGAACTGAAGACGACGGACGACGGCTACCCGGGGGAAGCGGTGCGCGGTGAGGGGTACGACTCGGCGGTGTTCGGCCAGAAGGCGTTCAACGGCGTGGCGCTGGTCAGTCCGCACCCGATCGGCGAGGTTCGCACGGGGTTGGAAGACGACGATCCGCAAGCACGGCTGATCGCGGGCGTAGTGCGCGGAGTGACCGTCTATTCCGCGTACTTCCCGAACGGGCGGACGGTGGGATCGGAGGCGTACGACTACAAACTCTCGTGGATGGCCCGGTTGCTCGAGTTGCTGGAGGGCCGCCACGACCCCGGCGACCCGGTCGTGTTGACGGGCGATTTCAACGTCGCGCCCGACGACCTGGACGCGGCAGACCCCGAGAAGTGGGCACCGAGCGTGCTTTGCCATTCTTCGGTGCGCGAGGCGCTGGAGCGGATCCGCGCGTGGGGTTTCGTCGACGTCGTGCGCAAGCACAATCCGGAAGGCCACCTCTACAGCTGGTGGGACTACCGCCGGCTCGCCTTTCCACGAAACGACGGCCTGCGGATCGACCACATCTTCGCGACTTCGCCCGTGGCGGAGTCCTCGACGGGAGCCTGGGTCGACCGCGACCAGCGGAAGGGGCGCAAGACCGACATCCCCTCGGACCACGCGCCGGTGGTGGCCGACTTCGACCTTTAGCCGCCGCTGGGAGAGGGGCGGCACTTGCGGGAACCGGCGGAACCTTTGCGGTACCGGGCGGTATACAATTACGTTGCATCCGGGTGCCGACCCGGACCCTGCCGCGATACCGACGGGAACACGGAGGACGCAATGACCTCGAGACGGGCACGAAACAGCCGGCATCGGCGAGGCGTGATCATCGGCATCGGTGTTTCGGCCGCCCTGCACGGGGTGGTCTTCGGAGCACTGCGCTTTCAGACCGCCGATATTGCCGGGACCCCGGATTCGGCCGGCCCGGGCGAGGAACCGGCCCTCTTCGACGTCGCCATGGAGATCGTGGAGATTCGCGAGGTCCCCGAGGTCGAACCGGAGGTCGTGGCATCCGATCGTCCCGTCATCACCTCCCCGGCGCCCGTAGACATACCCGAGCCCGCGTCGGCAAGCATGGCGGCGGCCTCCGCGTCAGCCGCGGAAATCGCGGCGATCACCCCCGCCGACCTGCTGGCCGCGACCGCACTGACCAGCCCCAGCCGATCCATCCAACCGCGCTTTGCGGCGGCCCGTGAAATCGGAGGCGCTCGGCAGGAGATCGGGGCGCTTGATCCGCACGCCGGCCACGACCACGGTGACGAAGAGGAAGAGGGCGAAGGCTTCTGGCAGAAGCTGGGAATCGCCTGGGGCAAGGTCCCGATGGGGAGCGGCGGCGGGAAGATATGCAAGCCGCCGAAGCCGGTGGTGGTGGTTCGCTCGGAGGCCATGACCCGGTAGGAGCGGGCGGCGGTCGGCTTCGACCGCGTTCAATCTTCTCCAGGCGGACGCTTCAGCGCCTCCAGGTCCTCCAGCTTCCGCGGCCAGTCCCGCCGCAGCAGCCTTGAGAGTGCGCGGTCGGCGAGCAGCCGTCCCCCGGTCTGGCACTCGGGGCAGTAGTTCGTCTCCCGCGTTGCATAGACGATGCGCTGGATGGGAGTGCCACACTGGCTGCACGGTTCGCCGTACTTGCCGTGGGCGCTCATGGCCGGGTGAAAGGCGGTCACCTTCGTCGGGAAACTCCCGCCCGCCTCGTCGATCAGGCGCGCCGACCACTCCTCGAGCGAGGATCTGATCGCCGCGTGCAGACGCGCGATCTCTTCGCCGGTCAGCCGCGATGTGAGCTTGACGGGCGACAGGCGCGCCCGCAGCAGGATCTCGTCCGAATGCGCGTTGCCGATCCCGGACAGGATCCGGGGGTCCGTCAGGGCCCGCTTCAGGGTACGGCTTTCGCGGCGGAGCGCGGTGGCGACGTCCCGCGTGGCCGCCTCGAGCGGCTCGATCCCCCCGGGGTCGAGGGCGCGCAGGGCACGGACACCGCGCACCAGGTGCAGGGAGGCGCGCTTGTGGCTGCTCGCTTCGGTGAGGAGGAGGGTGCCGTTCGCGAAGTCGAAGGCGGCGTGTCCCAGCTTGCGGTGGATCGGCGCGCGTGGTTTCCGCCACTGGAACCGGCCCGCGATCATGAGGTGGACGACGAGGAACAGGTCGTCCTCGAGGCCGATTACGATGCGCTTGCCCAGCCGCGACAGGGAGGTGACTCGCCTGCCGTGAGCGTGCGCGGTGGGAGGGTCGAAGCTCTTCAGGAGCGAGGGCGACCGGATCCGCACCCCTTCCAGCCGCTCGTCCAGTATGCGCGCACGCAGCGCGTGGATGTAGAGCGAGACCTCGGGGTACTCGGGCACTGCAGGCTACCTCTCACGGTTGAGGTCGTACCGCATGATCCGGCCGTGAGGCCCCGCCCGATCCCGCTCGGCCGCGTATACCGCGCCCGGCACCGTGGCGGGCACCGCCGCATCGAGGCGCTCGATGTCCCGGCGTCCCAGGCGAACCGCGCCGGGGTCGGCCGTGAGGCCACGGCGGCTCAGCCCGACGATGACCGCCGCGACGGCCGCGTGGCCGAGTGCGTAGGCCGCCGCGACATCGGCCATCTCGGCACCCTCGCGCGCGGCGATGTCGGCGAGCACGGCCCGAGCGCGCCCCAGCACCGTGGCGCCGCCGACCTCGTCGACGATCAGGCGGTATTTGGTCAGCGACCGGGACTCCGGCCCCGTCGACGCTGAAAGCAGCCCCCCCGCCAGCGTGCCGTAGCAGAGGAGCGCTAGGCCGCGCTCCACGCAGAACTCCTCGAGCCCCGCCAGCGGCCGGCGGTCCAGCAGCGACAGCTGCACCTGGTTGGTAACGACCGGTATGCCCGCGTCGAGCAGAGCGCCCAGCGCTTCCCGGTCGAGGTTCGTGACCCCGATGTGGCGGATGACACCTTCCTCGCGCAGTTCCGCGAGCCACTCGGCGGCCTGGATCCACCCTGGCACGGCACGATCCCACCAGTAGTACTGGACCAGCTCGAGCCCGTCGACGCCGAGGCGGTCGCGGGACCGCTCCACAATGCCCCGTACGTACTCGCGATCGATACGCGGCAGAACGCCGAGATCCGGCACGAACTTGGTGTGCACGACGACCTGTTCCCGGGTGACGCCCCGGCTGGCCATCCACTCGCCGAGGAGCGCCTCCACGCCGGTGTAGATGTCGGCACAATCCAGGTACAGAGGGCCCGGTTGCACTGCGGCTGCATCGAGGGCAGCGAAGGCGCGGTCACGGCTCCATCCCGGTCCATGGCCGCGCGACAGCTGCCAGCAGCCCCGGATCACGCCCGAAGCCGGGGGCTGCCATGGAGGCCGCGGTGCGTTCACGGGAGCGGCACGCGCGTCACGTCCCCGTGCCGGAACGTGGTCACCCCGGTGCGGGTGATCCGGAAGCGTCCGCCGCAGTGCGGATCCGGGCACGCGACCTCTGCGTCCGTGGTCATCCAGTCGTTCGGTGCGGTGCGGCGCTGTTTGGCCGGCAGCAATGGAAGGAGCGCGGCCAGCGGATAGATGGGAAAGGTCTGGCCGGCCGGGAGCGAAAGATTCTCGCCCCTGAGTTCGAAGTAGTCCCCCTCGCGGTGATCGCACACCATCGCCTTCTCGCCGGCGACCACCTCGACCCGCAGATCGTAGAGTTCAAAAGCGTCGGAATCTGCCATCTCGTCTCCTCTCCTCCGAGCAAGTGCCGCCGAGTGCCCCGTCCGGGCAACGACCTGCCGACTGGACCGCCGCGGGCCGATCCCCGACAATACACGATCTCGCAGCCTGCCGCGCACCCACCGACACCGCACCTGGCGACCTTGACCGGCCAAGCCCCCTCTCCCACAACCCCGCTCCGCTTTCGCTTCGGCCTCGCGGGTGCGTCCGTCCCGGTGCTCGTCTTCGCCGCCGGCGCTGCGTGGCTGGGCTTCTCCGGAGCGCCCGACGAGCGCGGCCTGTGGCCTGTCCTCATCGCGGCGCTGGGGACCGGGCTGGTGCTCGCACGGAGTGCCTCGGACTACAGCGCGGCCGCCATCCGCGGCATGTCGAGGCGCATCGTCATGCTCATGGTGATGGCCTGGCTGCTGGCAGGGATCTTCTCGGTGCTGTTGCGCGAGGCGGGGCTCGTGGACGCCCTCGTGTGGGCCGGGGCGGAACTGGGACTGCACGGGGGCGGGTTCGTGCTGCTCGCGTTCCTTGTCGCGGTCCTCTTCTCCACGGCCACGGGCACGAGCCTGGGGACGATTCTCATCTGCGCTCCGCTGCTCTACCCCGCCGCCGGCGCCCTCGAGGCCAGCCCGATGGTGCTGATAGGAGCGATCCTCGCGGGAGCCACATTCGGCGACAACGTCTCGCCCGTGTCCGACACGACCATCGCCTCCTCCAGCAGCCAGCGCGCCCCGATGGGCGGCGTAGTGCGCTCGCGCCTGCGGTATGCGCTGCCCGCTGCGGCCGCCGCCGCGGTGGCACTGCTGCTCTTCGGGGGCGCGGACAGGGCTGGGCAGACCGTCCAACTCGCCCCTGGCGCCGATCCCGCCACGGGCGCGGCAGGCGGCGGCGCGCTCGCGGGCGACCCCGCCGCCTTCCCAATGCTGCTGGCGCCCCTGGCCGCGTTCGTCATGCTCTTCCGCGGCAAGGGCCTGGTGGAGAGCCTCTTCACCGGGGTCGCCGCGGCGGTCGTCGTCGCCCTGGCCACGGGACTCGTGTCGGCGGCCGACCTGATCCACATCGATGCGGCCGCCTTCCGGGCCCAGGGGCTGATCCTGGACGGCATGGAGGGGGCCGTGGGCATCGTGGTCTTCACCATCCTGCTCATGGGGATCGTGGGCGCGGCACAGGAGGCGGGGATCCTGGACCGGCTGGCGCAGGACAGGACGGAGGCCATGGAAGCCGGGAAGGGCTCGCCGGCAACCCGCCGCAGTGCCGAGCTGCGGATCTTCGGCGTGACCAGCGTAGCCGTGGTGCTGACTACTCACTCCGTGATGGCGATTCTGGCGGTGGGAGACCTGGTGAGACGAACGGGCCGCGCGGCCGGGATCGGGCGCTTCCGCCGCGCCAACCTGCTCGACATGACCGTCTGCACCTACCCCTTCCTCCTACCCTTGTTCATCCCTACCATTCTGGCGTCTTCGGCCACCGCTGCCGGCGAACCCTACGGCGTCCCGCGCGTATCGGCGCTCGACGCCGGGCTGGCGAACGCCTACTCGTGGGCGCTCCTTGCGGTTCTTCTGATCGCCATCCTGACCGGATTCGGGCGGTCGGAGGCGGATGCGACGCGGGACCCGGATCGACAGCCACAACGAACGGAATCACCACCCCACCCATGATCATTCGTCCCAGAGTGCGCGGCTTCGTCTGCGTCACCACCCACCCCACCGGTTGCGCGCGCAACGTGGCCGCCCAGATCGCCCACGCGGAGGCCGAGGCCCTCGCCAGCCCCATGGTGGACCCCCCGCGCTCGGTGCTCGTGCTGGGCTCGTCGACGAGCTACGGCCTCGGATCCCGGATCGCGCTGGCGTTCGGCGGCCGTGCCGCCAGCTTCGGCGTCTTCCTGGACCGGCCGCCCGGGCAGAAGCGCGCCGGAACCGCCGGGTGGTACAACACCGCAGCCTTCGAGGCCGCCGCCGCCGAGCGCGGGCTCCAGTCGGCCTGCTACAACGGCGACGCGTTCTCGAACGAGGCCAGGGACGAGGTGGTGGCCGCGCTGCGTCGCGACTTTCCCCCCGTCGACTGCGTGGTCAACTCGCTGGCGGCGCCGCGGCGGACCCATCCGGACACTGGCCGAACCTTCACCTCCGTCCTCAAACCCATCGGAGCACCCTACAGCTCGAAGACACTCAACACCGACCGCGCCGAAGTCACCGGCATCGAGCTCGAGCCCGCCACGCCCGACGAGGTCGACGCCACCGTGGCGGTCATGGGCGGCGACGACTGGCGACGCTGGATGGACGCGCTCCGCGAAGGAGGCGTGCTCGCGCCCCGCTGCCGCACCATCGCCTACAGCTACATCGGTCCGGAACTGACGTGGCCGATCTATCGCGACGGGACCATCGGACAGGCCAAGGCCGACCTCCACCGGACCGCCCGCGAACTCGACCGCGAACTGGCTCCGGCGGGCGGCGGCGCACATATCGGGATCATGAAGGGGGTGGTGACGCAGGCAAGCGCGGCCATTCCGGTCGTCTCGCTTTACATCTCCATCCTGTTTCGGATCATGAAGGAGAAGGGCGACCACGAGGGCCCCATGGAGCAGGCCATGCGTCTCTTCGGCCGCAAGGTGTACGGTGCGGAGGGAGTCGTGAGCGATCCACACGGCTTCATTCGCCTCGACGATCTCGAGATGGAGCCCGGCACCCAGGAGGCGGTGCGGCGCGCCTGGGACGCGATCACCACGGAGACGCTCCCCGACCTCGCCGACTTCGACGGCTACCGCACGGAGTTCCTCCGGCTCTTCGGCTTCGAGGTGCCCGGCGTGGACTATGGCGCCGACGTCGACCCCATGGTCGGGATTCCGACGCTGGTCGGGGGCTGAGCGCGGCGCGCCCGGGATGCCCCCACGAATCAGGCCCACACCGGCGCAGCTCGACCGGCTCGCCCGGAGCGATCCCCTTCTCGGGGCGGCCATGTCGCGCGTCACGGCCTACCCCGGCTTCCCCCACGGGGTGCTGGCCCGCGGCTCGCACTTCCAGGCGATCGCGCGCTCGGTCACATTCCAGCAGTTGGCCGGCGCCGCGGCCCGGACCATCTACGGCCGCGTGTGCGAGCTGACCCCGGGCGAGCGCTTCCCCACCGCGTCCGAGTGCCTGTCGCTCCCCGACGAGGCCTTCCGCGGCGCGGGGCTGTCGGCCGCGAAGACCCGGGCCATCAAGGACCTGGCCGGGAAGTGCGCGGACGGGTCGGTGCGGCTGCGCGCCGTGGGCCGGATGAGCGACGCCGAGATCGTCGAGATGCTGACCGCGGTGTGGGGGATCGGAGAGTGGACCGCGCAGATGTTCCTCATCTTCCGGCTCGGCCGCCTCGACGTGATGCCGGCGGGCGACCTGGGCGTGCGCGAGGGGGTGCGGATCCTGGACGGTCTCGCGGAGCGGCCCGCGCAGAAGGCGGTCCTGGAGCGCGCCGAGGCGTGGCGGCCCCTGCGTTCGGTGGCGACCTGGGTGCTGTACCGACTGTGCGACGAGTCCTGACCCGGCGGCTCGACACTTCGGTGGGCGAGATGGTGGCCGGAGCCACCGACGAAGGCATCTGCCTGCTCGAATTCGCCCACCGCGGGACCTTCGCCGACCAGGTGGGCCAGGTGGAACGGCACGTCGGCGCGGTCTCGCCGGGATCGCACCCGTATCTCGACGCGCTCGAGAGCCAGCTCGGCGAGTACTTTCGCGGCGCGCGCCAGAGCTTCGGCATTCCGCTCGTGCTCGCCGGCACCGCCTTCCAGGAACGCGTCTGGCGTGCCCTGCTCGAGATTCCCTACGGCACCACCATCAGCTACGCCGAACTCGCCCGGCGCGTGGGCTCGATCGGGGGTTCGCGCGCGGTGGGGCGCGCAAACGGCGACAACCGCATCGCGGTCGTGGTGCCGTGCCACCGCGTGATCCGGGCCGATGGTGACCTTGGTGGCTACGGGGGCGGGCTTTCGCGCAAGCGACGGCTGCTGGAACTGGAGGCGGGCGGCGGGCAGGCGAGTCTGTTCGAGCATTAGTCCTGGGAATCGGGCCAGGGTCCGGGGCCCGCACACCCGTGCAGACGCTATCCGTCCATCACCGACCGGGGTTCCGACGATGCGGCGACCCGCGCGCCCGGCAACGCGGCGAGAACCGCCGCCAACACGAACACCGCGGCGATCGCCAGAAAGAGCGGCGCGCTGAAGATCCCGACCCCTGGAGGCCCCACCGCCCCCACGATCAGCATGGTCAGCCACAGTCCCATGCCCACGCCCACGGCACCGATGCGAAACGCCTCGCGCAGCACCATGCGGCGCAGCGCCCGCGGATCGGCCCCCAGCGCCGACCTTATCCCCATCTCCCGCTGGCGCGAACGCACGTGCGCCCGCAGGGCACCGACCATTCCGGCCAAAGCGACGACCGCCGCCGCGACTCCGGCGACGCGTGAGCCGCTCCCCAGCCAGCCCGCGGTCCCATACACGCGCTCCAGTTCGTCGCTGGCGGGCTTGAAGCCGGCGACGACCAGTTCCGGCACGGGCAGTTCGGCCAGCACCGTGCGGACGATCTCGAGCGAGTCCTCGACGCCCGCATCCGGCGGGGCGCTCACGCCGGCGACCAGTTCGATCTGCGCTGGTGGGTGCTGCAGAGCGGAGTAGTAGACGGCATACCTCGACCCGGACGCTCCCAGGCCTCTCCCGGACGAGTCGCGGACCACGCCGACCACCTCGTGCCACGCGGCACCCGGCCCACCGATCAACACACCTCTTCCCACCACGGGAGGATCCCGGAAATGGGCCCGCGCGTAGGCCTCGTTGATCACGACCTCGCCCACTGCCGCATCGGGCGTGAATCCGCCCCCGGCCGCGAAGGACAGGCCGCGCTCGGCAAAGAACCCCGGCATCACCGCATGGTGCTTGACGCGCGCCGACTGCACCGGGACGGGCATGCCGCCGATGGAGCAGGCGCCGCACTCGTTGAGGGCCATCAGTTCGGGACCGCGGCCGATCCAGGAGCCCGGCGTACCCAGGCTCTCCGCGGCGAGTCCGGGGGCATCGCCCAGCGCGGCGAGTGCCGACTCGAAAAGAGCGGCGCGCCGCAAGGGATCGCGAGCCGAGTCGCCGACCGGGGAGAGCAACCCGACGACGGATCGCGCGGCGCCCTGTCCCGCCCCGTCCGGCGTATCGATCCCCGGCTGCGCCGCACCCGCCGCCACGAGCAGTCCCGATCCCGCGAGGATCGAGACGGTAATGCAAAGCTGCAGCGTTACGAGAACGACCCGGCCAAACTGCCGCGGGCGCGGATCCGTGCTGTGCTGGCTCTCGGCCTCCTGCGCGAGCGCCCGGCCGCGCCGGTAGAGCGCCATCACCGGGAGGACGGCGATCCCGAGCACGAGAGCGGCGACCAGAACCACCACCACCGCAAAGGGCCAGGCCGACGGGTGGGCCAGGAAAGTGCCGGGCGGGGCGCCGAGCGCCATCAGCACGACGGCCACGCCGCAAAGCAACGCCCCCAGCACCACCGCAATCCCGACGCGCCGCACCCACCGCCGCGCAGCCGCCCCCACCAGCCACGACGGAGGCGCCCCGAGCATGACCTCGATCACCCGCCGCCCCTGCAGCGACAGATTCTCGGCCGCGATTACGCCGAGCACCGTGGTCAGGACGGTGACAGACGAGAGCAGCAGCAGGGCCAGCGCCGTCCCCGCAAGGCGATCGAGATCGGCCACCTCCGCCCTCCCCGCAGGCCGATCGGCACCCGGGAGCCCGGCCAGTTCCACCGTCGGCGTCACCTCGGTGCCGATCACGTGGAAGGAATCGCCTCCGCCACCGTACAGGAACGCCGCGGCAAGCAACAGCGCCACCAGCGCGGCGCAACTCCCGATGGCGGTCCGGTACAATGGCATGGCGAGTCCCGGGGTGTAGGTTAGGGCACCCCATGAAAGTACCCCTGCTGGACCTCGCCGCGCAGTACGCCTCGATCAGGCCCGAGATCGATGCGGCGCTCGACCGTGTGGTCGCCTCCCAGCGTTTCGTCCTGGGCCCGGTGGTGCAGGCGTGCGAGGAGGCGGTCGCGGACTACGTGGGAAGCGCCCACGGGATCGGCGTGTCATCGGGCACCGACGCGCTCCTGGTGGCACTCATGGCCGAGGAAATCGGACCCGGCGACGAGGTCGTCACCACGCCCTTCTCCTTCTTCGCCACGGCGGGCGCCATCTCCCGCGTCGGCGCCACGCCCGTCTTCGTGGACATCGACCCAGCGACCTTCAACATCGACCCCGGCCTGATCGAGGAGCGCACCACGGCGCGGACGCGGGCGATCCTTCCCGTCCACCTCTTCGGCCAGATGGCCGGGATGGCCCCGATCATGGAGATCGCGCGGCGCCGCGGCCTGGCCGTCATCGAGGACGCCGCCCAGGCGATCGGCGCCCGGCACGACGGTCACGGGGCCGGCGCGTCCGGCCACTACGGGTGCTTCTCCTTCTACCCCACCAAGAACCTCAGCGGCTACGGCGACGGCGGGATCGTCGTCACGGACGACCCCGCCCGGGCCGAAAAACTGCGCGCCCTGCGCGTCCACGGCGAAACCACCCGCTACCACCACCGCATCGTCGGGGGCAACTTTCGCCTCGACGCCCTCCAGGCCGCCGTCATCCACGCCAAACTGCCTCACCTCGACCGCTGGACCGACGCCCGCATCGCCAACGCGGCGCTCTACCGCCGCCTCCTGGGCGACCCCGCCGCCCGGCCGACCGACGGCAGCACGCGGAACCCGGAGGGCACGCAAAGTCCGGACACCCTCGTCCTGCCCCGCGTCGTCACCGAGCGGCACGTCTTCAACCAGTTCGTCGTCCGCGTCGCCGACCGCGACCGCGTGCAAGCGCGCCTGGCAGCTGCGGGCATCGGCACCGCCATCTACTACCCGGTGCCGCTCCACCTGCAGGAGTGCTTCGCCGAACTCGGCTACAGGCCAGGCGATTTCCCCAACGCCGAGCGCGCCGCCAACGAAGTCCTCGCGCTGCCGATCTTCCCTGAACTGACGGCAGAACAAATCCGGCACGTGGCACAGAATATGGTTGATATCGTATTATATGGATGATTTCCTGTTTATGGCAAAAAACGAACATTAGCCCATGAGCCGAAGGAGATACCCATATGTCGACGGCTAACCGTCCAGACCTCGGGCACCCCGACACCGAGCGTGTCGTCATCGACGAGTCAGGCCGCCTCGTGGTTCCGGCACGTTTCCGCAAGGCACTCGGGATACGTGGACGCGAGACCGTCGTCGTGGGGGTGGTGGGTGACAGCCTGCGGGTACGTACCGTTGACGGGGCGTTGGAGCGACTGCAGCGCATCGCCCGGCGCAAAAGAACCGACGCCACGAGCGCGGTCGACGGCTTCATCGCCGAGCGAAGGATCGCAGCGGAAAGGGAGTAGCGTGGCCACCAGCCTTCTGGACGCGTCGGCGATCCTGGCGGCCCTGTACGACGAGCCGGGTTGCGACCGGGTCCGCCAGGCCCTCCGCGCGGGAGCGGCCATGTCGACGGTGAACGTGGCCGAGGTCTCCGCCCACCTTCGCGCCCATGACTGGCGGTCCGATCAGGTCAAGGACGTATTCGAGGACCTGGGCATCGCCGTCTTGCCCTTCGACCGCGCAACCGCTCTCCTCAGCGGTGCCTACCGTCCCCGCACCCACCACCTTGGGCTGGGCCTGGGCGACAGAGCCTGCCTGGCCACGGCCCGGCGGCAGCGCCTTCCCGTCCTGACCGCGGACCGCGCCTGGGGGCGGGTCAAGCTCAGAGGCGTGAAGGTCACGCTCATCCGCTGACACACACATTGGAGTCACCCATGGAACGCCGTGAGTTCATCGGCACCGCCGTCGCCGCAGGCGCCACCGCAGGCGCCACCGCGGGCGGCGCCGCCACAACCGCAGCCCCTCTGACAGCCGGAATCACCGGGCCCGACACCGCGGACCCACCCGCGACCACCCCCGCGCCCCAGCAGCCCATCGTCATCGACGGCCTCAGCCCCTCGACCCTCAACGACGAGTACGTGGGCCTGGTCCGGCAGGCCGGGGTGACCGGCTGGCACAAGACCCTCTCGGAGATCCATTCCTTCGCCGACGCGTGGCGCTACGTCGACGAAAACCCCGACAGGATCCTCATCGCCACCACCGCCGCCGACCTCGAGCGCGCCCAGGCCGAGGGCAAGGTCGGGCTCATGCTCGGCTGGCAGACCGCGACGCCGCTCGGCGACAAGTCGGGCCAGGGGCTCTTCGTGGGCGACCAGATCCCCGCCCACGGCACCGCGCTCCGCGCCTACTACCACCTCGGCCTGCGCTTCGTGAACCTCACCTACAACACGGTCAACGCCTTCGGCGCCGGGTGCGTCGAACCGCACCTCGGCATCACGCGCGCCGGGCGGCGGCTGGTCGAGGAGATCCACGGCCTCGGCATCATCCTCGACATCGGCGGGCACACCGGCGAGCAGACCAGCCTCGACGCGATCGAGATGTCCGATGGCGTCCCGATGGTGTGCACGCACACAAACGTGGCCGCACTCTGCGACAACCCCCGGAACACCAGCGACCGCGTCTTCGAGGCCATCGCCGGCTCCGGCGGCGTGATCGGCGTGTCCGCGATCAACGACTTCGTCGCCCGCAACCGCTCCGACCGCGACATCCTCGCCACCCCGCAGGTTGGCATCGACGTCCTGCTCGACCATTATGACTATCTGAAGCGTCTGGTCGGGCCGGACCATGTCGGAATCGGCGCAGATTTCACCTGGGGGCGCCAGGGCGGCATCGACCCCGACATCGTGCTCTTCGGCCGCGAGATGGCCAGCGAGCAGACCCCGATCAACTACGTCCGCGGATTCGAGGTCATCACCGAACTCCCGAACCTGGTCGACGGCCTGCGCGGCCGCGGCTGGACCCAGGAGGAGGTCGACAAGGTCTGCGGACTCAACTGGATGCGGGTCTACCGCCAGGTATGGGGAGGTTAGAGACATGAGAAACAAGCACGACGCGGTCCTCGCGGCCGCCCCCCCGCGCGTGGGCGGCGGTTCCCGCAGGCGCGCCTGCATGAGGCCCACCCGTCGGCGCGGCACCATGGCCGCGCTCATCGCGGTCGCGCTCCTCCCCACCACCCCCCTCCTCATGCCCGCCACCCCCCTCGCGGCCCAGACCACCGCGCTGCGCTGCGGACGCCTCATCGACGGCATCTCGGACGAGGCGCGGCGGGACGTGACGGTCATCGTGCGGGACGGCCGCGTCGCCGAACTGCGCGACGGCACGGCAGTCCCCGACGGCGTCGACCGCGCGCTCGACATGCGGGGCGGCACCTGTCTGCCCGGCATGATGGACCTGCACACGCACCTGCTGATCAAGCCCGACGGCCCGGTCAGCGAACTCGACCGCTCCAGCGCGGACCGGGCCCTCGACGGCCTCCACGCCGCCCAGAAGATGCTGCACGCGGGATTCACCACCCTGCGCAACCCCGGCGACTTCGATACCCACTACGCGATGGTGTCGGTCAAGCGCTCGATCGCGGCGGGGGAGCATCCGGGACCGCGCATCTTCGTGGCGCCGCACGCGCTCGGGCCGACCGGCGGCCACGGCGACCTCAACACGCTGGCGCCGGACGCGGCCATCCAGACGCCCACGCGCACGGTCAACGGCGTCGACGAGATCCGCGCCATGATCCGCGAGCAGGTCAAGTACGGGGCCGACTGGATCAAGGTGATGGCGACGGGCGGGGTCATGTCGGCGGGCGACGACCCCACGCACACGGCCTACGTCGACGAGGAGATGTGGGCCGCGGTCGACGAGACGCACCGGCTGGGGCGGCGGATCACCGTGCACGCGATCGGCACCGAGGGCCTCAAGCAGGCGGTCGCGGCGGGCGTGAACAGCGTCGAGCACGGGATCCTGATCGACGAGGAGGCGATCGAGATGATGAAGGCGCGGGGGACGTGGCTGATTCCGACGATCTACGTGCTCAACTACGTGGTCGAGGAGGGGCCGGCCCTGGGCTACCCCGAGGAGAGCGTCGCGAAGGGGCGCGTCCTGATGGAGACCCGGGACGACAACGTCCGGCGCGCGATCGAGGCCGGGGTGAAGATCGCCTTCGGCTCGGACACGATCTTCCCCCACGAGTGGGCGGCGCGCGAGTTCGCGCAGCTGGTGCGGCTGGGGATGACCCCTATGGAGGCGATCCGCACGGCGACGTACAACGCGGCCCAGGTGCTCGGCATCGAGGACGAGGTGGGGACGCTGCGGCCCGGGATGGTGGCGGACATCATCGCGGTGGACGGCAACCCGCTGGACGAAATCACCGAGCTGGAGCAGGTTGATTTCGTGATGAAGGACGGCCAGATCATCAAGGACGAGCGTCCGCGCACCTGAGGGGAGCACGCATGAAAGGCGAAGGGGGCAAGCAGCTCATCGTGGTCGGCGACCGCGTCCTGATCGAGCCCGAGGTGGGCGAGGGCAGGTCGAAGGTCGGGCTGTATCTTCCGGCGTCGGCGGTGGACCAGCAGTCGGTGCAGGGCGGGCGCGTGCTGGCAACCGGTCCCGGCACGCCCATCGGAGCGCCCACCGAACTCGACGAGGAACCGTGGAAGATCGGCTCGGGCGAGGCGCGCTACCTGCCCGTGCAGGCCCAGGTCGGCGACTTCGCCATCTTCTTCCGCAAGGCGTCGGTCGAGATCAGCTTCGAGGGCAAGGAGTACCTCGTCGTGCCCCAGGCCGCGATCCTGACGCTGGTGAGGGAGAAGGACAGCGGGGTGGAGCCGCTGTTCTAGAAGACCCCCCGCCTACCGCCCGGTCCGTTCCCTGCGGATCCTGGCCATCAGCCCGAAAAACTCAACGGGTTCGCGCGGCTGACCCCTTGAGCCGAATTCCCGATACAGTGTCGCGACGTTGACGACGATACGCTCCGCGTCGCCCCACGAATCGAAATCGGCAAGCGAGATGTCCAGCGCCGCATCGTATGCGCTCAACCCCGCGTCGAAGCGCGCCCTGGCCTCATCCCGCACGTACACCAGGTAGTCGCGCACGGCCTGGACGCCTCGCTTGTCGGTGACCGGACCGTGGCCGGGAACGACGACATCGACAGGCGACGCCAGCATGTAGTCGCAAGCCGCGATCCAGTTCGCAACGGGTCCCGTCCACATGACCGGATGGCTCTCGACAAACAGGATGTCGCCGGCGAAAACGACTCGGTCGTCCGGTACATGGACGAGGATGTCGCCAGCGCTGTGGCACGGGCCGAACTGCTTGAGGACTATGGATTTGTCCCCTACGCGTGTCCTGCATTCGCCTTCGAAGGTCGTCGTCGGGAGGATTTGCGTGATCCCTTCGAAGTGAAAGGCACCGAATGCCTCGATGAGAAACCGGCCCGCCTCGCCCAGGCCGGGCGCCCGGCGCATCAGCATTGCGAGTTGCTCCGGGCTCTGGGCGGCCATCTCCTCGGCCGCTGCCCTGGAAGCGATGATCTCGGCCCCGACCACCAACTCGTTGCCGAAGCAGTGGTCGGGGTTGGCATGCGTGTTGACGAGCCTGTCGATGTTGCGCGTGGCCAGCGGCTCCGCGTCGCGCATGGCCGCGAGCATGGTTCCGGTGAGCCCGAGGTCGAAGAGCGTGTCGACCAGAAGACTCTCTTCGCCGTCCACGACAAGCCCGGCGTTGCTCCAGCCCCAGCCGCCATCGGGCTGGATCCAGGCATGGCACCCAGGTCCGATCTCGTGCAGGCCGTGTGTAAAGGGCCGAATACCAAGTGTCATGGGCTAACTTACAGTCAGCCACGTACCGGAGCATCCCCGGCCGGAGAGAACGGAGAATCGAAAGTATGCGGAAACTGTTGCTCACGTGTCTGGTCGCGCTGCCCTCGCAGGTGCAGGCGCAGGATACACAGGGCCGACTGATGCTCGAAGCCGGCATCGTGGGCGGCAACAGCGTCGCCTGCCCCGCACACTACGTCGGCATCAACGGGCGGGTCGCGGGGCGGGTGTCCCTGTACGGCATGGTGGAGAACTACCGCTGCGTCGATCTGGCGGGGACGGCCAACCGGGTCGGAGCGTCGGTCCTGCTGGGACGTGCGAGCTGGTTCGTTCGCCCGGCGCTGCGTTTGGGCATTGAGTACGACAACGGGGAGGTCTCCGAGACCGTCGGGGCGAGTTTCACGTTCGGACAGCGTTACGGTGCACGCTTCATCGTCCACTTCGGGGACTTCTCGCGCGACCCATCCATCGTGCTCTTCCAGATGGGGGGTTACATCTCGTTCCGGCCGTGACCGGGATGACGCACGCCGAACGTCCCTACTCCCCCTCCGCCTTCGAGCACCGTCGCGGATCCCCGCACGCGCTCCGCACCCCCGTGTCCGGGTCGATGTGGATGCCCTCGAACGCCCCGTGGTGCCAGTTCCACGGGTTCACGACGTCGATCGCGTGGCCACGGTCACGGACGATGTCGATGACGTTCGCGTCCACATCCGCCTCGACCATGGTCGAGCCCGGTACGTCGAGTGACCGGCCGCCGAACCGCGGCCTCAGCACCGACTCCGCGATCGGGATGCCGAAATCGACGATGTTGGTGGTGTTCTGCACGATGTTGGCGAGGAGGCCCACCGAGGGCGACCCGGAAGCCAGCATCGGGGTGCCCTGACGGTTGAAAACGATGTTGGGCGCGACGTACGCGGTCGCGCGCTGGCCGGGCTGGGGCATGACGCGCAGGAAATGGGCGCCGGACGCGCACACCGTCACGCCGCCGGCGAAGAGGCCGTTGCTCCAGGGCAGCGACATGCACGAGTGCAGGATGGTGGCCGTGTTGCCGGCTCCGTCCACGACCGTGACGTGGTTGCTTCCCGCCGGCGGGGGCGGAGGTGGTGGCTGCGACGCGGAGTTCGCCCTCCCCATCTGCAACAGCTTGAAGCGCATCTCGGCGTAGTCCTTCGAGAGGATCACGTCCAGCGGCAGCGGATGGCTGTCGGGATCGTTCTGCTTGCCGCCCTCCTCGAATACCAGGTTGTGGATTCGGGACATCTGGTAGAGCGACTCGGCCGACTCGTTGGGCGGACCCTGCGTCTGCAGGTCCATGAGCTCGATCATGTTGAGCATTTCGATCACGAGCGAACCGCCGTGGTCCGGAGGCGGGGATCCGGCGATCCGATAGCCCCGGTAGCTGCCCCAGGCGGGCTCCTGCCAGCGGGCCTCGTAGTGGGCGAAATCCTGGGGTGTGATGACGCCTCCGGCCTTCTGGACAACGTCGGAGTACTGCTGCGCGAATGCCCCGTGGTAGTAGTAGTCGTTGCCCTCCTCGGCGAGGCGCTCGAGGGTGTCGGCCGCCTCCGACTGGACGAGGAGTTCGCCGGGGCGGGGGATGTGGCCGTCCGGCATGAAGATGCGGCGTCCGGCCTCGGTCATGCCGATCTTGTGGCACATGACGAAGATCTCGCCCCACAGGAAGGGATGCGTCTCGAAGCCGTCCCGCGCGAAGGCGATCGCGCCCTCCATGATACGCCGCCGGGGAACGGAGCCGTGGCGTGCGAGCGCGGCTTCGAACCCGCCCCAGAATCCCGGCACTCCCGGGCCGCGGCCGGTGGCGATGTCGGCCGCCGAGAAACCGGGCAGCGGGGCGAGCGGGGCGTTGGAGCCGCCGTTCACGTAGGTGGTCTCGCCCGTCGCGGCGTCGAAGTAAAGCATGCTGAGGACGCCGGTGATCCCCGTCATGTGGGGCTCGACCACGGTCTGGGTGACCGAAGCGGCCAGCGCGGCGTCGCATGCGTTGCCGCCGTCGCGGAGGATCTTCACGGCCTCGCGTGTGGCGAGAGGGTGCGAGCAGATCGCCATGCCGGATTGCGATGTGGCGGGCGTCTTGGGCCCGAAATGGGCCTCGGCGATCAGGGCGCGGCGTTCGTCGTCGGTGGTGCGGTTCGAGCCGGTCGCGGTGCTGCGGCCGTCGTTTGGATCCCACGCGGCCGCGAGTTCCCGCGCTCCCAACCCGGCCGCGGCCGCTCCGAGGGCGGTCGACTTGAGGAAGGCACGTCGGCCGGTCAATCCACTACGCCTGTAATCCCGAAATGCCCGCATTGCTTCGCTCCTTACCGAATCCGTATCCGCTCGCACCGGCACAGCAGCCACACTAGTATTGCGGAGCCAATCCGGCCAGCGATAAGCGGATCCGGGCTCGAACCCTGGGCCCAACCGGAAGACGAATCCCCCATGCGCGAACACTGGACCAGCAGGATCGGCTTCATCCTCGCCACTGCCGGTTTCTCGGTGGGGCTGGGGAACATCTGGCGCTTCCCCTACCTCGCGGGCGAGAACGGGGGCGGCGCCTTCCTGCTGGTCTATGTCGTCTTCGCGATCCTCATCGGGATTCCGCTGATGACCGCCGAGATCACGCTGGGACGCACCTCGCAGCTCACGCCCGTCGCGGGAATGGGGCGCCTTACCGGCTCGAAGACCAGTCCGTGGAACCTGATCGGGTGGTTCGGGATCGCATCGGCCGTGCTGATCACCTCGTACTACATCATGGTGATCGCGTGGATGACGGCCTATTTCGTGATCCTTGTCGGCGGCGGCAACATGGGGCAGACGCCGGACGAGACCCGCGCCGCTTTCGACGGCTTCATCTCCAACCCCGGGCCCGTCTTCGGCTACGCGCTCCTGGTCACGTTCCTGGTCGCCCTCGTGGTCAGCCGGGGCGTCGCAAAGGGGATCGAACGGTACGCAAAGTTCCTGATGCCGCTGCTGGTCGTGATCCTGCTGGCGCTGGCGGTGCGGGCGATGACGCTTCCCGGGGCCGGCGCCGGCTTCCTGTGGTACCTGACGCCGGACTTCTCGGCCTTGCGGCCATCTTCGTACCTTGCCGCGCTCGGACAGGCGTTCTTTTCGATCGGCATCGGGATGGCCGCGGCCTTCGGGCTGGGGAGCTACCTGGATCGTCGGGACAGCGATGTGCCCGGGAACGCCGCCATGGTCGTCGCCTTCGATACGGGCGTGGCGGTCGTCGCCGGGCTTGTGCTCTTCCCCGCGCTGTTCGCTTTCGGGATGAACCCGGACCAGGGCGCGGGCCTGCTGTTCATCACCATGACCTCGCTCTTCCAGCAGATGCCGGGGGGCGCGGTCTTCGGGGCCGCGTTCTTCTTCCTGATGATCATCGCGGGCTTCACGTCGCAGGTCGCGCTCTTCGAGATCCTCGTCGCGTCGCTGGCGGACTCGCGCGGCATGAGCCGCGGCAAGGCGGTGCTCGCCTGCGCCGTGGGATCGTTCCTGGTCGGCATCCCGGTCATTCTGTCGCAGGGACCCTGGTCCGAAATCCACATCTTCGGGATGAATTTCTTCGACTTCGCCGACACCGTTTCCAGCGACTACATGCTCGCGGCAGGCGGGCTCCTGATCTCGCTGTACATCGTGTCCCAGTGGGGGTGGAAGCGCTTCCGGGAGGAAGCCAACCGGGGCGCCGGGCGCGTCCAGGCGAGCGCCGCGTGGCGATTCCTCTTCCGCTTCGTCATCCCCGTCGCGGTCGCGATCGTGCTGCTGGGCGGATTCGGGATCGGGGCGGGCAACCCGCCGCTCTTCCTCGGCTGCGCGGCCGCAATCATCGTGGTTTATGCCGTCCTGCTTCGACGCTTTCCTGCGTAGGCACGGCTTCGTCCTCCTCGACGGGGGGCTGGCGAGCGAGCTGGAGAGCGCGGGGCAAGATCTCAACGATGCGCTCTGGTCGGCGAAGGTGCTCCTGGAGACCCCTCACGCCGTCGAAGCCGCGCACACCGCGTATCTGCGCGCGGGTGCGGACTGCGTGATCACCGCGACGTACCAGGCCACCTTCGAGCGTCTGGCCGAGCGGGGAGTCACCCGGGCGAGGGCCGAGGCCGTCTTCCGCACAGCGGTCGATCTGGCCGTCCGCGCACGCGACGGCTTCTGGACGAACCCGGCCAATCACGCAGGACGCACGCACCCCCTCGTCGCGGCCAGCATCGGGCCGTACGGCGCCTGCCTGGCCGATGGCTCCGAGTATCACGGCAACTACGGTGTGGGGCCCGACGCGCTGGCCGGCTTCCACCGCGCCCGTCTGCGCCTCCTCGCCGACACCCGGGCCGACATCCTCGCTTGCGAGACCATCCCCTCGTTCACCGAAGCCCGCGCGCTGGCAACCGTCGTCGAGGACGAGTCCGACAAGCCCGCGTGGTTCACCTTCACATTTGGCGACGAACGCCATATCAGCGACGGGACGCCGATCGATGAGGTAGCCGCGTGGGCCGCCGACACCGCTTGCGTCCGCGCGGTCGGCGTCAACTGCACGCCGGCCCGCTTGCTCCCGACGATTATCCGCGCCTTCGCCGCCGCGACAGGCAAGCCCGTGGTCGCCTATCCCAACGGCGGCGGCGAGTGGGACGCCGTGACGAAGACGTGGGGGCGGGCCGACGGCGAACCCGACTGGGGGGCCGAGTGCCGGAGCTGGGTCGCGGCGGGGGCAACGGTGGTGGGAGGCTGCTGCCGAGTCGGTCCCGAAGCCATCCGTGCGATGCGGTCCGCGCTTGCCGCCCGTGCGTCGGAGGCGCACACTACCGCATGAAAGGCGACCGAACGAGACTCGCCGTGATGGCGTGGCGCAACCTGTGGCGGTATGGGCGGCGGACGCTGACGACCATCGCCGCGATGACGCTGGCGCTGCTCACGCTCGTGGTCTGGACATCATTCACGCAGGGATTCCTGCGCGACCTGCAGACCACGATCGTCGAGGTCGAGATCGGCGACATGCAGGTCCACCCACCTGACTACCGGACCCAGCCGTCGATCTTCGACCGAATCGGAGCTCCCTCCGAACTCGTGGACACCCTCGGCGCGATGGGGTTCGACGCCTCCGCACGTCTTCTCGGTGGCGGGCTGGCGGCGGCGGGTGATGCCTCGGCAGGCGTCTCGCTCAGGGGGATCGAAACGGACCAGGACGCGCGGGTGAGCGTCGTCTACGACCGGGTCGCGCAGGGCAGCTGGCTCGACCCTTCCGACCCTGCCGGCGTCGTGATCGGTGGGAGGCTCGCCAGAACACTTGACGTAGGGTTGGGGGACGAGCTTGTCCTCCTCGGCCAGGCCACGGACGGGAGCATCGCGAACGGTCTGTACACGGTGCGAGGAATACTCGCCCCGTTCAGCGAGGCGACGGACCGCGGCGGAGTCTTCCTGGTGCGCCAGGCGTTCCTCGACTTTTTCGTCCTCCCGGGTGGAGCGCATCAGGTGGTGGTGCGCAATACCGAAGGCCAGCCTCTCGAGACTTCTGCGGCACGGATCCGGGCGGCTGCACCCGGCCTCGATGTCCTCACCTGGCGCGAACTGTTCCCGACGCTGGCCACCATGCTGGACTCGGTTGAGAGCACGATGTACATCCTCTTCATGATCGTGTACCTGGCGATCGCGATCCTCCTCATCAACGCGACGCTCATGGCGGTCTTCGAGCGCATCAAGGAACTGGGGCTACTGAAGGCGATTGGGCTTTCGCCGACGCGGGTGGTCGGCCTGATCCTGTGGGAGGGCTTGTTTCAGGCCATGCTCGCCACGGCGGCCGGGCTGATTCTCTCAATCCCCGTGCTCTACTATGTCACCCGGGTCGGGATCGACCTGGCGGCACTGGGAGGTCAGATCTCGATGTCGGGCATCGGTCTCGACCCGGTGATGCGCGGGATCGTCAATCCGACGATAGTCGTCGGCCCACTGAGTACCATGTTCGTGATCGTACTGCTTTCGATGCTCTATCCCGCCCTGAAGGCGGCGCGGATCAAGCCGGTGGAGGCCATGCGCCACCAGTGAGTCACTGATACTGAAATGATATCATATTGCTATCGCTAGTGAGAATGTCATGAAAAAGACCAGCCTGTGGATGATGGCCTGGCGCAACCTGGGCCGGAATCGCCGCCGAACGCTGCTCACGCTGGCGTCGATCGCCTTCGGTGTTTTCCTCGCGATCTTCTCGATGGCGGCCCAGGACCGGAACTGGCAGGACATGATCGATCTGGGCGCACGCATGGGCGGCGGGCACGTGACCGTGCAGCACGCCGAGTACCTGGACACGCCGAGCCTGTCACGGACCGTGACCGGAACGGACGCCCTCATCGCGGCTGGCGCTGGCGACGACGAGGTCGAACGCGCCGTCGAGCGCATCAGCGGCCAGCTCATGGTGAGCACCGCGCGTGAGAGCTACGGCGCGTCTTTCATCGCCTTCGACCCCGAAGCCGAGGACTCCACAACCCTGTCCTACCTTGAGGCGATCTCCGAGGGCGAGTTGTTCAGCGCGGACGATGCTACGGGGATGATCCTCGGCGCGCAGCTGGCCCGGAACCTCGGCGCCGAGCTCGGAGACAGGGTCGTCTACACGGCCACCGACCGCAGCGGCGACATCGTGGCCGGGCTCGGACGCGTGCGCGGCATTCTGCGCACCGGCGCGCCCAGCATCGACGTCGGGATGGTGCTGCTGCCGATCGAGGCGGTGCGCGACGTGCTCGGCTTCGCTCCTGACGAGGCTACCCAGGTGGCTCTATTCATCGCCGACCACCGCAGATCGGAGGCGCTGGCCGCCCGCCTCCAGGAACAGGTCGGCGACGAAGCTGCGGCCGTTCCCTGGTTCGAGGGCCGCCCGGACCTATACGCTTTCATCGCCATGAAGGTGGGTGGCGGCGTCATCATGATCGGCGTCATCGCGCTCATGGTCGCCGCGGGGATCTTCAACACCGTCTTCGTCAGCGTCATGGAGCGCCTGCGCGAATTCGGCATCATGATGGCGGTGGGCTTCAGCCCGGCAAAGCTCTTCCGGCTGGTGGTCTACGAGAGTGTGTGGCTCGGCGTGATCGGTCTGGTGCTCGCCGGAATGCTGACCATCGGCCCCTACCTCTATCTCAACCAGGTCGGCATCGACATGGGCACGATGCTGGGTGACAACCCCACGGAGATCTCGGGCGTCGCGATGGCGACCCAGCTCAGGTTCGGGATCTACCCCGAAAACGCGGTCCGCATCGTGGGCCTCGCCTTTGTGGCGGTGGTCCTCGCGGGCATCTATCCAGCGTGGCGTGCCGGCCGCGTCGAGCCGGTGGAAAGCATCAGACTCGGATGACCAACAGCAATCCGGAAGACACCGTCGTCGAACTCAGCGACATTACCAAGCTGTACACCCAGGGCAGCCTCGAAGTCCAGGCGCTGCGCGGCCTCGACCTGACCGTCGGCAAGGGCGAGTTCACCGCGCTCATCGGCCCTTCGGGATCCGGCAAGACCACGACGCTCAACCTCGTCGGCGGCCTCGACTCGCCCACCAGCGGCTCGGTCGCTGTAGAGGGTGTCGATCTCGGCACGCTCAACCGCAAGGAACTCAGCCGCCTCCGCCGCGACCGCATCGGCTTCGTCTTCCAGTCCTACAATCTGATCCCGGTCCTGACCGCCTACGAGAACGCCGAGATGGTGATGTGGGTGCAGGGCGTTCCGGCACCCGAACGCCGCAAGCGCGTCATGGAGCTGCTGCGGGCGGTCGGGCTCGAGGGTCTTGAGGACCGCAAACCGACGGAGCTCTCCGGCGGCCAGCAGCAGCGCGTCGCGATCGCCCGCGCCATCGCCTCCGACCCCGCCGTCGTCCTCGCCGACGAGCCCACCGCCAACGTGGACTCGGAAACCGCCGAGAACCTGATCTCGCTCATGGAGACCCTGAACCGCGACCGGGGCGTCACCTTTCTCTTCTCGACGCACGACCCGCGCGTGGTGGAGCGCGTCAAGCGCGTCGTGCGGCTCGTGGACGGCCGTGTGGACAGCGACGAGGTGCGCGCGGGCTGACCCGTTGCGGCTTCCGCACCCGCACAGGAAGGTTTAGCTTCCTCCACTCACGGGACGTGGCGCAGTCCGGTAGCGCACCTGAATGGGGTTCAGGGGGTCGCCGGTTCGAATCCGGCCGTCCCGACTTGGGCGCGCCGTCCGTGGTCCCGCGGAAACGACCAGGGACGGCTGGATGCTCGGATGGGACAGGTCACCGGGACGACCCGGCCTGGGCTAGAACGGCAGCCCCTCGCTCACCACAACCTCGCTGTCGCGCTCAGCGAGGGGCAGCGCACGCGGCCAGGCGCCGTCCCAGTCCCGAAACACGGCCCTGAGCTTCCCGCTGCCCCGCTCGGTAACCATGGCCACGGGCCTGGATCCGAACTGCTCCAGGGTGTACGACCCTCCCGGCCCCGAAAAAACCACCCGTTCGAGCGCACCGTCCCGATCGGGATCGAACGGCACCGTGAAGACGAAGTTTCCGCCTCCGTACTCCAGCGGCCAGACCTGGAAGCTGAACGAGAAGCGGCGCTCGCCCCGCGGCCCGAGACCTTCGAGCCGATAGGGACCGTCCTCGGTCGGCAGCGATACGGGCGCGTCGACCATGAACGCCGGATCAAGGATCAGGCCGTCGAGGTCCGCCCTGCCCCACAGCAGCAGCGTCCTGTCGCCCGCACGCTGCGAGGCCGCCGGCCAATCGAGCGCGGCCGTCGCCGCCGCCGGCTCCTCCCTGAAGAGCCGGTAGCCCATTGCGCGGGAGAAGTGGTAGTCGCTGATCCACACGGGATCGCAGTAACCCATCAGGTCCTTGTACAGGGTTGCGTTGATGACGCGTTCGCTTTCGAAGTCGTAGCCCCAGGCACCGATCGCTCCGCCGTCGTAGGGGTAAGCGGGATCGGGGTCGATGGCCCCCCCGCACGGCGCGTGGCGAAGGCCCATGTTGTGGCCCAGCTCGTGGGTCAGCGTGACCGGATCCGGCCGGCCGACGCTCGCCGGATAGCCGATCTGCCCCAGGCCGTCCCAGATGGCGTCGGCGCCGAGTTCGATCGCGCCGTAGTAGTAGCCCTGCCCGCCCTCGCGGATGCGCAGCAGGACGAGCTCGCTCAGCAGTTCGCCCCAACCCGCGCCCATGGCGAGGTTGGCCGTGGTCACGAAGCCTTCGTGCACCTTCACGGAGAGGTCCTTTACGGGAAGGACCGAGCGCACAAGCTGGAGCTTCTGGCTGCCCGGCGCCATGTCCCCGGTCCACTGGCGAATCGCGGCGGCGGGATCGGACGGCCCTACGATCGGCACCACCACCAGGTCGAGCCTCGGCACCGCACGCACGTCGAGCCGCACCCGGCCCTCCGCCGGAATCCGGAGCCGGCTCTCGGGCGTGGTGGGAACGACGCTGTGCAGGTCGAGCCGGATCTCGAGGTCGATCCCCTGTGCGATCACCGAACCCGGAATCAGCGCGTTGTACGACTGTTCCAGCCGGCCTTCGTCGACCTCGGTCGGCAGCCGCCGGAACCGGGGTGAGATGGCCACGCCGTGGATCAGCGCATCGTCGCGGAAAAAGAGAGCCTCGACGCGGGGCTGGTAGTAGCTCAGACGGTCACCGGTGACGAAGACGCGGAGCAGCGCGTCCCGCCCCTCGATCAGAGGCACGCCGCCTATCTTGTTCTGGATGCCCTGGGTGAGGTAGTAGTAGGGCGCCGTGAGCGTGAGCTGCGTGGGGTTCACGCGTACCGGTGTTCGCGCACGCATGCCTGCGAAAGAGACCGTCACCTCGGTCTCGGCGTAGTCGACCGCGCTCGCCGACCCGTCCGGCCCGATGTGCAGCGTCGCGGGGTTGGCGCTCTCCCAGACGGGTTGCGCCCAGGACGGCAGGGGTTCGATCGGCTCCCCGTTCTGGTCCAGCACCACCACCGAGTACTGCACCCGCTCCCCGACCATGAGCATGGTGTCGGCGGGCAGAATCAGCAGCGACGCGGGGGAGTGGTCCGGCTCCAGACTCAGATCGACGCAACCGCCGGAGACAAGGCCCAGGCCGAGCGCGAACGCGACGGGAAGCGGGCGCGGTTTCAGGATCCGCCTCCACCCATCCGGATGCCGAACCCCAGGTCGAGCGCCAGCGCCACGGCGTGATCCGATGCGGAGGCGGTGTTCGCCGAGAGCCACCGGTACGACGCGCCCGGCAGGAACCGGAATCGTCCCGACCCGATCGAGAGGCCCGCCGCCGCGTGCAGTCCCATCCCGGCCTCCGGCGCTTCACCCAGCGTGCCGGCCTCCGTAGTGCCGAATAGCAGTCCGGCCCGAATCCACGGAACGCCACCGCTCCACTCGGCTCCCAGCGCGCCGTGGGTCCCCACGATCAGGATGTCCCTGTCCTTGCAGAAGCCTTCCTCGCAGCCGAAGGACGTGCGAAAGAATCCGCCGAATATCGCGACCGACGGGATCATCTGCTGCTTGACCACAACGTCGAACGACACCTCGGGGGCCACGTCGAGCGCGGCCGCCGACCCGGAGTGGCTTCCCACGGTGAGCCCGCCGCGTACCTCGGCCTGGAACTGCGCGGCGGCAGGAGCGGGCACGAGGAACGCCCCGGCCAGTGCGGCCAGGCAGAATCGGGCACAGATCGTCATGCGTGTGCTCATCGTGCACCTCCGGGCAGGCCATCGCTGACCATGATCTCGGTATCGCCGTCCACGAGGTTGAATCCTCCGGTCCAGTCCCGCACGATGGCGCGAACCTGCCCCGTCGCACGATTGGTGATGATCGCCATCGGGCTCTCGCTCGAGCGCCCGAGCACATACTCGCCCTCCGGGCCGGAGAGGACGACACGCTGCATGGCGCCGTCCCGCTCGGGATCGTAGGGCACTGCAAACAGGAACTGGCCGCCCCCGAACTCGACCGGGTCGGGCGTGAAGCTGAAGGAGAAGTGCATGCCTCCGTCCTCGGTGAACCCGTCGAGCCGGTAGGGACCGCCTGAGTTCGGAAGGCTGGGGGGGCCGTCCACCAGGAACGCCGGTTCCAGAAGGAACTCCTCCTCGCCGACGCCGCCCCACAGCATGAGCGTCTTCTCGGGAGGCGCCGAAGCCGATGGTGCCACTCTGCCGAAGTCTTCCGTAGCCCGGCGATGGGCCAGCGCCCTCTTGAACTGATAGTCGCTGATCCAGTCGGGATTGCAGTATCCCATCAGGTCCTTGTACTGCGTCGGAGGGACGAGGCGCGTGCGGTGGATATCGTAGCCCCACACACCGATCGAGCCGGCTTCGTAGGGATAGTTCGGGTCCGGATTGGCGGGGACCGGGGACCCGCAAATCGTATGCCGAAGGTTCATGTTGTGGCCCAGTTCATGGGCGAAGGTGCGGTCCGAGTCGACTCCGACGCTGACCGGCACACCGATATAGCCCAGCCCCCGGATGTTGGAGCCTCCCGGACGAATGACGGCCCCGTAGTAGTAGCCTGTCTCGCCCTCATGTCTCCACAGGACCCGCATTTCACGAAGGTAGGCGTTCCAGCCAATGTTGACGCTCAGGTCCGAAGTCGTGTAGTACGGCTCGTGCACCCGGACCTCCATGTCGCCGATCGGCATGACCGTGCGGGCGAAGCGCATGTTGCGGTGGTCCGCGTCCAGTCCCCGGGTCCACTGGAAGATCGCTTCATTGGGCGCGGACTCGATGAGCGTGGGAACGATCGTCTGGATGTGCGTGGGCAGCTCGATCACGCCCAGATCCATCACCCCTTCCGCCGGAATCCGGGTTTCGCTGCCCGTGTCCAGTGGAACAACACCCTCGGTGTCGAGTTCGACCACCAGGCCGAGGCCCGGCTGGATGATCTCGCCCGGGACCAGGGTGTTGAACGACAGGTCCAGGCGCCCCTCCTCGACCGTGGAGGGAAGCAGGTCCGCCTCCGGGAGCATCAGCGCGGTGTGGACGATCGCTCCGTCCTGGTAGAGAGTAGCCCGCACGCTGGGCTGATAGAAGCTTGTCTCGTCGCCGGTGGCGAAGATCCGCAGGTACGCGTCCCTTCCGGCGATCACCGGAACCCCGTCGACCGCCGGGATCGCCTGGTTCAGGTAGATGGCCGACGCGGACAGCCGGATGTTGGCCGGATTGATTCTGAGGGTGGTCCACCCCTCAAGCCCGGCCGCCCTCGCGATCAGCCTCAGATTGCCGCCACCCAGTGCGGTCAGGCTGCCATCCGGCGCAATGTCCAGCACCTCCGGCGTGGGCGTCACTTCCCACTCGGCGGGTGCCCAGGACGGCGGCGGCGACATGGTATTCTGGTCGCGATCCAGCACGACCAGGGTGAGCCTGGCCTGATGGCCCTCGGTGATCAGGGTGTCGGCCGGCGTTATCTCGAGGAAGTGCGGCACCTGGTCGGGCTCGAGCGCCAGGTCCGCGCAAGCGGCCGACAACATCGTGCCGGCGACCGAAAGGGGAATCAGTGTTCGTTTCATCATCGCAACCTTCCCACCCACGACCCGGAACGTCAATGGATCCGAATCTTGATGTTTCGGTACCAGACCGGGTCTCCATGGTCCTGAAGTCCGATATGGCCCGCCCGCGCCATGCCGTAACCGGGCCAGTCGGCAAATTTCGTGTCGGCGACGATCTCCCGCCACTCGTCGCTCCAGAGCTCGTACTCCAGCAGCCTTACTTCGTTCAGCCAGTGCTCGACGTGGGCGCCGTTCACCACGATCCGCGCACGGTTCCATTCGCCCACCGGCCGGGTCACGTCTGCCGCGGGGGCGTGCAGCGCGTAGTTCGAACCGGCCGAGGTTTCCGGGTTGGCGCCGTCGGCGTGGCGGTCGTTGTCCAGGATCTGGTATTCCGGGCCCGTCCAGTAGGGCGCCCGCTCGGCCTCCGTGGCCCTGTAGAAGACGCCGCTGTTACCCGCCTCCAGGACCCTCCATTCGAAGACTAGTTCGAAATCGGCGTACTGGTCGACGGTCATCAGGTTGCCGGCTTCGACACCGGGCGTGAACGCCAGCGCGTCGCCCTCCACCATCCAGCCACCGGGCACGTCGTCACGCCGGTAGCCCTTCCAGCCGTCCAGGGTGCCGTCGAAGAGGAGCTTCCACCCCGTGGCTTCCTCCTCGGGGGTCAGCCGGTTCGGAATCGGCTCCTGCGCGGACGCCGGCAGCGCCGCCAGCAGGAAAATCAGACAGAATGCAGCAACAAACATCGTGTCACTCCCCGCCGCCGAACGCGGCGTCGAATGCGGTTTCCGAGGGTGGGAATGCGAGATTCCGCACGAAGGCGCAGGCTTCCCTGGCCCCGTGTTCGCGGTCCATGCCCGCGTCCTCCCATTCCACCGAGAGAGGTCCATCGTAGCCCGCCTGGTTGAGCGCCCGGATCACCGCTTCGAAGTCGACGCGCCCTCGTCCGAGCGATCGGAAGTCCCAGAACCGCCGGGGATCGCCGAAGTCGGTGTGGCCGCCGAACACGCCTGCGGCCATCGGGCGGTCGGACCACCATGCGTCCTTCATGTGGACGTGGAGGATCCGGGTGCTGAAGCGCCTGATGAAACCGACGTAGTCGACTCCCTGGTACGCAAGGTGGCTGGGGTCGTAGTTGAAGCCGAAGGCCGGGTGTCCGTCGACAGCGGCCAGGGCCCGCTGGGTGCTCGCGGTATCGAAGGCGATCTCGGTGGGGTGGACCTCGAGTGCGAAGCGCACGCCCTCCGTGGAGAAGACGTCCAGCACCGGGGTCCATCGCTCCGCGAAATCCCGGAAGCCGTCGTCGATCCAGGCAGGGGGAACCGGGGGGAAGGAGTAGATGAGGTGCCAGATGGAGCTTCCGGTGAAGCCGTTGACGACCGGCACGCCGAGGCGCGCGGCCGCGCGGGCCGTGTCCGCCATCTCGCTCGCGGCGCGGCGCCGTACTCCCTCGGGGTCGCCTTCGCCCCAGATCCGGCCGGGCAGGATGTCGCGGTGGCGCGCGTCGATGCGGTCGCACACCGCCTGGCCGACCAGGTGATTGCTGATTGCGTGAACCGCGAGGCCGTGCCGGGACAGCAGCTCGTGGCGGCCGCGGCAGTAGCCGGGCTCGGCGAGTGCGGCCTGGACGTCGAAATGATCGCCCCAGCAGGCGAGTTCAAGGCCGTCGTAGCCCCATGCGGCGGCTTTCCCGGCCAGGACTTTGAGGGGAAGGTCGGCCCACTGGCCCGTGAAGAGGGTGACCGGGCGGCTCACGCGACCACCTCCGCCGGGCGACCGACGGTGGCCATGTCAACCCACTCCTCCCGTGCGGCCGAGGCGAGCACTCCCTCGATGAAGCGCATGCCGCGGAGGCCGTCGGTGTGGTCGGGGAAGTCGCGGTCGAGGGGGTCGCCCTCCACCCCCGCAATCGCCGCCCCGATCACCCTCCCGGCGTTCCGGTAGAGATTCGCGAAGGCCTCGATGAACCCCTCCGGGTGTCCCGGCGGCAGTCGCGTGGCGTGGCGGGCCGCAGCGCATAGGCCGGCGTTGCCCCGGGTCAGCCGTGCGCGGGGTGCGTCCGCGTGGAGAAGGTCCAACCGGTTCGGCCGCTCCTGGCGCCAGACGAGCCCGGCGCGCTCACCGTAGACCCGCAGCGTCAGGCCGTTCTCCTCGCCCGCCGAGACCTGGCTCGCCAGGTAGACGCCTCGCGCGCCGCCAGCGAAACGCACGAGGATGGCCGCGTCGTCCTCCATCGCGCGGCCGGGCACCAGCGTGGCCAGTTCGGCGAAGACGGCTGCGATCTCGAGGCCGGTCACGTAGTGGACCAGGTTGTCCACGTGCGACCCGATGTCGCCCACTGCCGACGACGGTCCCGCCTGCGCCGGATCCTGCCGCCACGCCGCCTGCTTATGCCCCGTTTCCTCGAGGCGGGTGGCGAGCCAGCCCTGGGGATACTCGGCGACGACCTTGCGGAGTGCGCCGAGCCGACCCGAGCGGGCCAGGTGCCGGGCCTCCTTCACCATCGGATAGCCGGTGTAATTGTGGGTGAGCGCGAAGACCAGACCGCTGCCCTCGATCAGGCGGCACAGGTCCTCGGCGTCGGCCACGGTGGTTGTCATCGGCTTGTCGCAGATGACGTGGATCCCGGCCTCGAGAAAGACCCTGGCGACCGGGTGGTGAAGGTGGTTGGGGGTGACGACGGACACCGCGTCGATGCGGTGGTCCGCGCCCACTGCGGCCTCCCCCTCGGCCATTTCCAGGTAGGAGCCGTATGCGCGCCGCGCGTCGAGCCCGAGCGCCCGTCCCTGTTCCCGCGACCGTTCGGGCTGCGAGGCGAACGCGCCCGCGACGAGTTCGTACTCTCCGTCCAGTGCCGCGGCCATGCGGTGCACGGCCCCGATGAAGGCGCCGGGGCCGCCCCCGACCATCCCATACCTGAGCTTCCGGCCAAGGTGAGGATTCATCGTGCCCCTACGACAGCCGCTCCGCGCGGTAGCCGCCCGCCCGCCGTTGGCGCACGAACATCAGCCCGAAGACGACCACCAGCACTCCGCTCAACGGCACCAGGTACCGGAACGACACCAGACCTCCGTAGTTCTCCGCAGGGTAGAGAATCTCTTCGGCTCGCTCCACCGACGGTGCGGTCGACCCGGATCCGATCAGCGCGCGCAGGGCGTTGGCGGTCTCGACCGGCGGCATCGTGTCGGTCTCCATGGCGGTCTCCAGCACCGGGACGATCACTTCCTGCGCCGCCCGCAGATCGTCTCCTTCCGGCCCCGGCGTGCGCAGTTGCTGCGATTCGAGCGCGCCCGCTCCCTCCAGCAGCACGACGAAGGCGCCGTTGTCGACCAGCAGGTCGTGCGACTCCCGGTCCGCGATCTCGCCCATCCAGGGCGTGGTCACCAGCCCGACCGTGGCCATCCCGACCGTGCCCATCAGTCCCAGCCCCAGCGCGCCGCTCTTCGGGATCTGCTCCGACACGAAGCCCAGCATCGTGGGCCACAGGTAGCACACGCCCACCGCGAAGACCGTCGCCGCCGCGAACGTCGACGCGGCCGTCCCTCCGCCGCTCAGCCAGAAGAGTCCCACGCCCGAGATCGCCGCGGAAGCCAGCAGGATCCCGGTCGGCGACAGGCGGTGCACCACCGGGCCGGCCCAGAACCTCAACACCGCCATGATCCCGTTGATGTAGACCAGCACCAGGATTCCGGCCAAGCCCCCCGCCTCCAGCACCGCCGGCACCCAGCGGTTCGGCCCCAGCTCCAGCGACGCGGTCATCGCCATGCAGATCAGCAGCAGAAGCATAAGCGGCGTCCCCAGGGTGGCGCGGAACATCTCGCCCATCGACACCCCGGACCGCCGCCCTTCGGTCTGCGGAAACCGCTGTCCGAGCAACAGCCAGCCGTAGGCCAGCGTGGGAATGAGGATCAGCGCGAGCTTGAGTTGCCATGAGGTCAGCCCGACCCCGTCGAGCCCGAACGCCGCGAGCCCGCCCAGCACGATCCCCCCGGGGAACCACACGTGGAACCGGTTGAGCTTGACGGTCTTGTTGTCAGGGTAGAGTGCCGCGACGAGCGGATTGCACGCAGCCTCGACCAGCCCATTGGCCATCGCAATGACCAGCGCCCCCAGAAAGAGAGTCACGAATCCGCCCGCGAAGATCATCAGGACGGTGCCGGCCAGGTGACCCGCGAACGCCATCCGCAGCAGCCAGCGCATCCCGAGGTTGTCGCATAGCGGCGCGAAGACCACCTGCGAGACCGCGAACCCCCAGATCGCGGCGCCCGCGATCCACCCGACATCGGCGTTGGTCAGAACGAATTCGCCCTTGAGCGAGAACATGATCGCACTGACCGTCGCAAAGGCCACGGAAGTCGCAACCAGGGCGACGCAACTGCCCAGGAAGAGTCGGTCGGGGTTGAGGGCGGCGTTCCCTGAGCCTGCCTCGCTGGCTGTTTCGTTCATTCGCGTCTCCTTGCGCGTCGCGGGGGGATGTCCGGCATCACATCCCGGAGAGATAACGGTAGCTGGCCTGCACCGAAGCCAGCGGATCGCCCGGCTGGTCGTGCTCGACAAAGTAGTGCCTCAGTCCGGCCTGGTCCGACCGCGCGAACAGGCCGGCCCAGTCGATCACGCCGGCGCCCACGTCGGCCATGCCGCCGCCGGCGGTCATGTCCTTGACGTGACAGAGCGGGAACCGCCCCGGATACTCGGCGAACAGCGCCAGCACGTCGGCCCCGGCGACGGTGGACCAGTGGAAGTCGATCTCGAGGTCGACCAGCGCCGGGTCGAGGTGCTCGACCAGGATCGAGTAGCCGGTGCGCGCGACCGCATCGTCCCCCACCGTCTCGAACTCGAAGCCGTGGTTGTGGTAGCCGATCCTCAGCCCTGCCGAAGCGGCCCGTGCGCCCGCAGCGTTGAGGATTCCCGCGACCTCGCGGTAGCCGTCCGCGGTGCGCATCCCGGGGCCGATCGAGGGCAGGACCAGCCACTCGTGCCCGATTGCGAGCGCCGCCTCGATGGACGCATCCAGGCCGGGTTCGGTCAGCTCCGGGATACCGACGTGGGCGGCGGGTGCGGTCAGCCCGGCGGCATTCAGCCAGCCCCGGATTTCGCCCGCCCCATGGCCGAAGTACCCGGCGAACTCGACTTCGCGATATCCGATGGCGGCCATGGCGTCGAGCGTCGCGGCGACGTCGTCGGCCATGAGCGAGCGCACCGTGTAGAGCTGTACGCCGATGCGATCGAGCGGGGGATCGAGGGTGGGGCGCGCTCCGGCGGCCGTCCCGGCCTCACCCGGCTCGCCGCCCCGCGAGGCCCCCTCGCCTGCGCATCCGGCCAGCAACCCCAGTCCGGCCGCCTGCAGAAACTGCTTCCTGTCGATGCTTCCGCTCTTCATGCCACCCGCTCCTTTGAGATCGTGCGGCTACAGTATGCGGTTCGTCCCGGAGCACCGCCAATGCCCGGCTGACGTAATCACCGCACCGTGAACCCTCCCGCGAGCCGGTCGCCCTCCTCGGCCCGGAAGCGCGCCTCGCCGGTGTAGTGGGCCTCGCCGCCCACCAGCACCGTCACGGCGTCGTGGTCGCCCACCCGTGTCTCCTCGACGATGCAGCCGGTGAAGACCGCGCCCGTCACGCTCGAGAAGCGCCGCTCGTCCCCCATACCGGCCTGTCCGCGCGCCCTCTGAATCGCCATGCGGGCCGTGACCCCGCTGCCCGTCGGGCTGCGGTCGACCTGACGGTCCGCGAAGACGCACACGTTCGCGCTGGGACGTTCGTCGCCCAGGGTGCCGTCGGTCAGAATGGTGCCGTACAGAAAGGCCAGGTCGGCGTGCCCCGGATGATCCAGCTCAAGTTGCGCCTTGGCCGCGCAGGTCACCGCCCACGCGGCGTCCACCAGGGAGCGGGCCGGCGAGGTGCGCACGTCGAGTCCGAAGCGCGCCGCCGGGATGAAGGCGTAGAAGGCGCCGCCGTAGCCGACGTCGACCTCGACCGTGCCCGCACCCTCCACCTCTACCTCGGCGTCGAGCAGCGGCGCGAACGCACCGACGCTCTCGAAGCGGACCACGCCTGAACGTCCGTCCCGCACCTGCACGTGGGCGGTGACGAGGCCGCAGGGACACTGCACGTTCACCTTCGTGCGGGGTTCGCGCGCCGCCACCAGCCCCTGGTCCACCGCCCACCGCGACACCGCGATGGTGGCGTGGCCGCACATGGTGGAGTAGCCCTCGTTGTGGCAGAAGAGCACCGCCAGGTCGGCGCCGGGGTGGTCCGGCTCGACGGGGATCACCCCGTACATGTCGTTGTGGCCACGCGGCTCGTGCATGAGAAAGCGGCGCAGGTGATCGAGGTGTTCGCGCGCGTACCGCCGCTTGTCCAGGATCGTGGGGCCCGGGATGTCGGGGTAGCCATGGGTGACGATCCGGACGGGCTCGCCGCCGGTGTGCATCTCGCAGGTGTGCAGTTCGGGGATGTGGGGCTTCATGGCCTCGACACCGGGATGAGAATGGTCGTGCTTGTAAACGTAAGATTACATATTGTCGTGTTTGCTTGACATGACGCGGCGCACGAGGAAGAGAGCCGCGTAGGCCGCAGCCGCGAAGAGCAGACCCCACGCGGGCGATCCGGCCACCTGCAGGGCCACCACACCGGCCGCCACCGCGGCCAGCGCCTCGCCGACGCCGGGACGCCGCGAATGGATCCCCGCCACGATCGGCACGAAGAGGCTGACCCCGAGGAGCGAGTAGAAGAGCGTCAGCGACTCGACGACGCCCGGGAGCACCACGGCCAGCGCAACGCCTGCCGCGCCGCCAGCCAGCGCCGCGCCGCGCGCCACCCTGAGCACCTGGCGGTCCGTAGCCCGGGGGTTCACGAAGCGCCGGTAGAGGTCCTTCGACAGGGAGGTCGCCAGCATGAAGAGGATCGCATCGGCCGAACTGATCTCGGCGGACAGGACCGCCGCCAGCCCCAGCAGCCCGACCCACGCCGGGACGCCCTGGGTCAGGATGGTCGGGAGCGCGGCATCGGGGCTCTCAAGCCCTGGAGCGACGGCGCGTGCGACCATGCCGAGCACGGGCGGCAGGAACGCGAACAGCATGAGCGCGGCCGCGCAGGCCAGCAGTCCCATGCGAACGGCCCGCTCGCTCCTCGCCCCGAAGGTCTTCTGGAGGATTCCCGGCGACACGATGAAGGCCGGCGCGAGCAGCATCAGGTACATCCACCCGGACTCGCCGTTGCTCATGAAGTCGAGGTGGCCGGGGAGGGCCTGGGCGCTCGCCATTAGCGCCGACACGCCGCCCGCGTGCCCGATGGCGAGCGGGACCGCGATCAGAAACCCGCACACGAGCACGACAAGCTGCACCAGGTTGACCCACGCCGAACTCAGCAGCCCCCCGGCGACGAAGTACACCGTCATCACCGCGCCGCCGGCGACCGCGCCGAGCCAGCGGGGGGCGCCCGCGACCACGTTCAGGATCCAGGCCATGGCGATCAGCTGCGCTGCGAGGATCGCGAGCGTGCCCAGCCAGAGGAGGACGGCGATCGTCGCGCGGACCGAGGCGCCGTAGCGGTGTTCCAGGTAGTCGCCGACGGTGAGGAGGGAATGGTCCCGCGCGACGCGCCAGATCCGGGGTCCGAGCCAGACGGCGAGCGCCAGGGTGCCGACGCCGGCCGACCCCACCCACCACCAGGCGGCCAGGCCGTTCTGGTAGCCGAGTCCGGCCGCGCCCACGGTGGATCCGGCGCCGATGTTGGCGGCGAGGAGCGTGGCGAAGAGGAGGCCGGGTCCCAGCGAGCGTCCCGCGACGAAGAAGTCGCCGGTGCCGGAGACGCGGCGCCCGATGGCGAGGCCGACCGCGGTGATGAGGACGACGTAGGCGAGGAGGCCGACGAGGGTCGGGTTCACGTGCCGGGCAGGTCGCGGACGGCGGGGATGGACGGCAGCCCGTGCGCCTCGCGCACCGCCTGCAGGATCGCGTCGGCCATGGCCTCGGCCGCGAGGGCGCCGACCTGGCTGGTGCTGAAGCCGTCGGTGAGGGTCCCGGTGGCCAGCGAGAAGATGGTGTCGCCGTCGCCGGGGGTGTGGGCGGGCACGATGGCGCGGGCGAAGCCGTCGTGCGCCATCCGGGCGACCTTGGTGGCCTCGGCCTTGGTGAGGCGCGCATTGGTGGCGACGATGCCGATGGTGGTGTTTTGGCCGGGTTGCGGGTCGGGTGGTGGGGCGGGGGCATCACCGGGAATACGGGGGGGCACCAAGCCGCGCAGGATGCGGCGAGCGTCGAGGAACTCGTTGTTGTCGCCGCGTGCGCCCGCCACGACCTGGCCCGTCGAGGGGTCGATCACGTCGCCGACGGCGTTGACCACGACGATCGCGGCGACCACGAGTCCGTTCGCGAGGGTGATCGAGGCCGTGCCGATGCCACCCTTCATGGCGCCGCCACCGCCCCGCATCTTGCCCACCGTGGCGCCGGCGCCCGCGCCCACGCTCCCTTCCGCGACGGTCCCGGTGGTGGCGCCGGTCGCGGCCTCGTAGCCGCAATCGGGGCCGGGCCGCACGCCGCCCGAGAGGCGCAGATCGAAGATGATCGCGCCCGGCACGATCGGGACGACCAGGCCGCCCCCGACGCGGTAGCCCTCGCCGCGCTCTTCCAGGTAGCGCACGACGCCCTGCCGTGCGGCGAGGCCGAAGGCGCTCCCGCCCGAGAGCACGACCGCGTTGACTTCCTGCACGGTGTTGACGGGGTCGAGCAGGTCGGTCTCGACCGTCCCGGGAGCGCCGCCGCGGACATCCACCCCGCCGACCGCTCCCCCGTCGGCGATCACGACCGTGCAGCCGGTGTTGGCATCGACGTAGGTGTACTGCCCGACGCGGATACCGGGCACGTCGGTGATTGAGCCGGCCGGGTTCGTACCCTCTGCCACACCGCCTCCTTCCTGGGGCGCGGCGGAAAGGGGCGCCATCAGGACTGCGACCAGGACTGCGACCCCGACAAACGACTTGCGGATCATGGCTTCTCCCGACCGGGGGCCTCGTTTTGCACCAACCGCATCAACATAACCGGCCGGCACCCGAGCGGCTCCGGTGCAACCTCCGCCCGCGCCCGCACATCCCAACATGCGGAGGCCGCGCGGCGCCCGGAACGGAGATTTGTGGCACGCTTCTTGCTGGTTACCCCGGCCATACAGAGCGCGACTGGGACGCGAGACGCCAGGGGGAGGGAGAAATGACGACGCTACACCTGAAACGACGCATGAACTGGCGCATTTCCGCACTGGGACTTTTCCTGTCCCTGGGACTGATTTTCGGCGCCAGCGGGATTATTCGCCTCAATGCGGCGGAGCACGAGCGCACGTCGGCCGATATCGACCACGTGTGCGGACCCGCGGTGGGCCACCAACGCGCGGAGTCGTTGGTGGTGCCGCCCGTTGTCCCATTTGAAGGACGCCCCAGGACCGAATTCAACCTCTAGTCCCGGGTCGGCAGCGGCACCTGCTGCCCCTCCGGAATCGGCGACCTGTACGGAACCCCGCCCGTTGCCTCGGCGTGCGCCTCCCTCGCGCGACGCAGCAGTTCGGCATCCAGAATCAGTTCCGCCCCCATCAGCGCCAGTGCTTTCGTCGCCACCTGCGCCCCCTTGACCGCGCCGGAGGTCCCGTGTGAAGCGCTCGTCGCCCACGAGTGCCACGGGATGTTTTCGGCAGCCGTGGTCACGCTGAACTCGACCGTAGGTGTGAGGTAGCTGACCTCGGCCACGTCCGAGGAACCGCCGCCGGCCGGGACCGGCGCGTCGGGAAGCGCGTCGATCGTATCGCGGAGCCCCGACTGCTCCACTTCCAGGAACCCCTGCAGTTCCCGCGCAAACGCCTGGTCGGCGTCGTTGAACCGAGGCGGTCCCACCCTCTCCAGATTCGCCTGCATGGCCTCCTGCAGAGGGCGGATCAGGGTGTAGGTGTGCACACCGGTGATCAGGAAGACCTCGTGCTCGGTGCGCGTCATCTGTGCGGCCCCCTGCGCGATGTCGAGGATCCACTCGTAGTTCTCCTCGACGGCCGCGCGCGTCGTATCCCGGACGTAGTACCAGGCACGCGCGTATTCCGGCACTACATTCGGGGCCTCGCCGGCGTTGGGGATGACATAGTGGACGCGCGCACTCGGCTCGATGTGCTCCCGCATCATGTTCACGCCGTGGTTCATGAGTTCCACCGCATCGAGCGCGCTCCGCCCGTTCCAGGGATCCGCGGCCCCGTGCGCGGCCTGTCCCCGGAAGCTGACCTCGAAGTTGTTCAGCGCCTGGGCACGGCTGTTGCTCACCGCAGTCCTCTGCCCCGGGTGCCATACGATCGACGCGTCGAGATCGTCGAAGAGGCCGTCGCGTGCCATGTACACCTTCCCCACCACGGTCTCTTCGGCGGGCGTGCCGTAGAGGCGGACGGTCCCGGTGGTCCCGTGCTCGGCCATCATCCGCTTGATCGCGATCGCCGCCCCCACCGAAGCCGCGCCGAAGAGGTTGTGCCCGCATCCATGGCCGTGGATGTGGCCGTCGTCGCGAGGCGCGCGGCCCGGTTGCGCCGCGTTCCCGATGTTGGGCAGCGCGTCGTACTCGGCCAGCACACCCAGAATCGGCCGCCCCGAGCCCCACGAGGCGATAAACGCGGTGGGCATCCCGGCGACCCCGGTCTCGACGGCGAAGCCTTCGTCCTCCAGCACTTCCGCCAGGTAGCCGGCCGACTGGTGCTCTTCCAGGGCGATCTCCGCGAAATCCCAGAGCCGGTTCGACATCTCCGCGACCAGATCGTCGAGATCCGCGGCGTGCGCGAGCGCGGCATCCTTGCCCGCCTCGACGGACTGCCCGTCGGCGGGGGTGCGCCAGAAGACCGCAAGGATGAGCACCGCGGGAAGAAGCAGATGGAATCGAGAGCGGAGTCGGCGTTTCATGACCTTGTTCCTGTCCGGTGATGGGGGCTGTCGCGAAGGCGGGACGGTAGGAAGGGCCGGGCGGGTGGGCAAGTAACGGGGGATCGCAGCCCAGAACGCGCCCTGCCGCCCCCCACCGCGGGTCCGCGGGGATGACCAGGGACATCGCGATGTTCGGATAGGACAGATCCGGGGCGGCACGAAGCCCCGAAGGCGTGTACCTTGCTGTCAATGCCGGTTCGGGTTCGGCAGGATCCGGCCAACTCGCCAAATCAGACGGAGGAACCATGCCCCGCATCAAGACGCGGCCCCGCACCCCGCTCGGGCGCCTGTCCATCACCCTGCTCCCGGCGGCCTGCCTGCTTGTTGCCGCCTGCTCGACGGACCCGGGAGGTCCCGAAGGCGACTCCGGCTCGGCAGGCGCAACGCCGCCCGCCTTCCAGGTCGACCCATCGTGGCCCCAACACCTGCCCAACGACTGGATTCTGGGATCGATCACCTCCGTGTTCGTCGACGATCAGGACCATGTCTGGATCACGCACCTGCCGGAGACGCTCACGCCCGAGGAGATAGCCGCGGTGCAGGATCCGCCTCTCGGGGAGTGCTGCGTGCCCGCGCCCGTGGTGATCGAGTTCGACACGGACGGGAGGGTGGTGCAGGCGTGGGGCGACCCCGCCACGCAGGACGTCTCCGAGTTCCCGCGCAACTCCCACGGCCTCTTCATCGACCACAACGGGTTCGTGTGGATCGGGACCTTCCGGCACCACCGCGTCATGAAGTTCACCCGTGACGGCCAGCACCTCATCACCCTCGGCGCTTACGACGAAAACGGCGGCAGCAACAACACCGACCTCCTGGGCGGCCCGGCCGGCATCTGGGTTGATCCGGAAACCAACGAGGTCTACATCGCCGACGGCTACCGCAACCGGCGCGTCATTGTTTACGACGGCGACACGGGGGCGTACCTGCGTCACTGGGGCGCCTACGGCGAACCCCCCGACGACGAGGCCGCCTACGACTATGCGGCCCGCATGGCGGACAGCCCTCTCCCGCCCCAGTTCTCGACCGTGCACGACCTGAGGGGATCCAGCGACGGCCTGATCTACGTCGCGGACCGGCGCGGCAACCGCATCCAGGTCTTCCAGCAGGACGGCACCTTTGTGACCGAGAAGACCATCGCGCCGCTCACCAGGGCGTCCGGATCGGCGTTCGTGATCGCGTTTTCGCCCGACGCCGGGCAGCGCTGGCTTTACCTCGCCGACGGGACCAACCACAAGGTCTGGATCCTGCGCCGCTCGGATCTGGAGGTAGTGGGCGAGTTCGGCCGCGGCGGGCGCCAGCTGGGCCAGTTCATCCGCCCGCATGGGATGGATGTGGACTCGCGGGGCAACGTCTACGTGGGCGAGGCCTCCACGGGCAGGCGCGTGCAGAGATTCGCGCCCACGGGCGGTGGGGCGGCGGGCGGCGGCGGGAGCACGATGGCCGCCGCCGACGCACCCGCGGCCGGACAGGAAGGTGCACCTGCACAGGCCGACTACGACTACGCCGCCAACTGCCGGAACTGGCCGCCGGTGGAAGGACCGCATACGGTCGGCACCATCGAGTTCGAGTTGACCGACCCCATCCACAGCGCGCAGTACGCGCCGACTCCCACCGATCACCGCCGCCTCTACGTCCGCGCCTGGTATCCGGCCGCCAATCCCGGATCCTCGACACCGCGCCCGTACTTCGCCGAGGGGGAGGCCGGTGCGCTCGCCGGCCCGCTCATGGCCGCGCTCCAGCAACCCCCGGACGCGTTGCGAGGGTGCCAGGCGCTGGCCACCAACAGCCATGGCGGCGCGGCCCCCTCTTCAGGCAGGTTCCCCGTGATCGGGTTCAACCACGGTTACACGTCCTACCCGGCACAGCAGACGGCGCTCTTCGAACACCTCGCTGCCAACGGGTATATCGTCGTGTCGGTCGGCCATCCATACGAATCGGGCGGAATCGTATATCCGAACGGCGACATGGCCACCCTGTCGCCGCGGATCATGGACGACCTGATGGGATATGCCGCGAATTCGGCGAGCATGACCGTCCACTACCCCCCGAGCCTGGCGGAGGCCCTGGACGCCCTGCCGATCTACCTCAGGCAGCTGCGCACCACTTCGCTCGGCCAGCTCTCGCCCGTGTGGGAAGCGGACGTACGGTTCGTCCTCGACCGGCTGGAGGAGATGGATGTCCCCGATACGGCCATGCCGGTTGCGGGCGCGATCGACCACGACAGCCGGGGCTACATGGGCATGTCCTACGGCGGATACATCGCGGCGATGCTGGCCCAGGGTGACCGTCGGGCGCACGCCGCGATCAACCTCGACGGCGGCTACTGGACCGCCGAGCTGATCGACGCCGACCTGCGCACGCCCTTCCTGATGCTCAACTCCGATCCGACTCTCGTGATGGCCGCCATGCCCCCCGAGATGTCGGTGTACCGCGGCGATTACGGCCCCGGCGCGCCCACACCGGGCGATCTCGCCTACGAGCGGCTCGCCACGGCGGGACTGCGCGACGACATCCACCGGATCATGATCCCGGGGATCCAGCATGTCGGCATTTCGGACCTCCCGGAGCTCCTCGGGGTCCCGGAGGCTCTGCCCGCCCTTGGTGAACCGGGAATCACCGCGAAGTTCACCGCCATCCAGAACGACCTGGTGCTGGGATTCCTGGACCGCTACGTGAAGCGTGTGGGTTCGGGCTTCCCGGACGACGTGCTCGCCAGGTATCCCGAACTCATGGTGCGCGACCGCAACGACGTGCGTCAGCAGGCGGAGGCTCTGGGGTTGGGAGGGTCGGGCGGCAGCTGACGGCCGCGCCTCCGCGCGCACCGGCTCCGATGTGTGTGCGGCGTAGCCTGCCGATAGACCGTATAATCCGTTCCGGCGCCGCGTCCGCGCCTGGCTTCCCGGAAAACCGCGTCAGGAAACGACAACCATGTACTCAGTCAGACACGTGTTTCTCGCGCTTGCCGCCGTGATCACCGTGACGGCGGGGCTCGCCCCGGCAGTCTCGTTCCCCGCATCGCCCCTCGCGGCCCAGCAGGTCGACACCCTCGCATTCAAGGACCTGCGCTACCGCATGGTGGGTCCGTACCGCGGCGGGCGCTCGACGGCGGCCGCCGGCTTCGCGAACGACCCCGACCGCTGGCTGATGGGCACGACGGGTGGGGGCGTCTGGGAGTCGGACGACAACGGGGTGACGTGGCGCAACATCTCCGACGGGTTCTTCGGGGGGTCCATCGGCGCGGTCAGGGTCGCCGATTCGGACCCGAACGTCATCTACGTCGGGCAGGGGTCGATGGACATCCGCGGGAACACCTCGGCCGGACGGGGCGCGTGGAAATCGATGGACGCCGGGCGAACCTGGTCCTTCATCGGACTGCGCGAAGCCGGGCAGATCGGCCGTATCGAGGTGCATCCACGCGACCACGACCTGGTCTATGCGGCCGCGCTGGGGCATCCCTTCGGCAGGAATCCCGAGAGGGGAGTATTTCGTTCGCGGGACGGGGGCAGCACCTGGGAGCACGTCCTCTCCCTCAACGACTCCACCGGCGCGTCCGATCTCACCATGGACATGACCAACCCGCGCATCCTGTATGCGGGGATGTGGCGCGGCGAGCGCAAGCCGTGGGCGCTGATCTCGGGAGCCGAGGAGGGCGGCGTCTACAAGACCACCGACGGCGGCGACACCTGGACGAAGCTCGGCGGCGGACTGCCCGAGGGGCTGGTGGGCAAGGTCGGGGTGAGCGTGTCGCCGGCGGACCCGGACCGCGTCTGGGCGATCATCGAAGCAGAGCCGGACGGGGGCGTCTACCGCTCCGACGACGGCGGCGCGAGCTGGACGCGCACGAACTCGGACAACAACCTGCGTCAGCGGGCCTGGTACTACACGCATGTGCAGGCGGATCCGGTCGATCCCAACACGGTCTATGCGCTCAACACCAGCATGTACCGCTCGGTCGACGGCGGCACGACCTTCGAGGTCATTCCCGTTCCGCACGGCGACGTCCACGATCTCTGGATCCAACCCTCGGACCCCGACCGCATGGTCGTGGCGAACGACGGGGGTGCCCAGGTGACCGTCAACGGCGGCGAGACGTGGTCGACCTACTTCAACCAGCCCACTGCCGAGCTCTACGACGTGATCGTCGACAACGGCTTCCCCTACCGGCTGTACGGCGCCCAGCAGGACAACACCACGATCTCGGTGACGGCGTGGTCGGACGTCAACACCCTGTACCCGAAGCAGCACTGGCTCAACATCGGCGGCTGCGAGACCGGGCCCATCGCGCTCCACCCGAACCGGCCGCACATCGTGTATGCGGGGTGCTACGGCGGGGTCATGGACCGCTATGACCTGCAGTCCGGGCAGCGCCGCAACATCATGCTCTACCCGCAGCTTCAGCTCGGGATGGCGGCGAAGGACCTGCGGCACCGCTTCCAGTGGGTCTCACCGATGCTCGTCAGCCAGCACGACCCGCGCGTCATCTACCACGGGTCGCAGCACGTCAACCGCTCCCGCGACGAGGGGGTGAACTGGGAGACGATCAGTCCCGACCTGACCACGGACAATCCCGCCCACCAGGAACAGTCCGGCGGGCCGATCAACGCCGACGTCACCGGCGTGGAGATCTACAACGTCGTGTTCTCGCTCGCGGAATCCCCGTTCGACGCCGACGAGATCTGGGCGGGAAGCGACGACGGACGGGTGCACATCACGCGCGACGGGGGCGTGAACTGGACCGAGATCACGCCGGCGGCGATGCCGGAGCTGGGCACCGTGGACGAGATCGAACTCTCCACGCACCGTCCGGGCCGCGCGTACCTGGCCGTGCAGCGGTACCGGCTCGACGATTTCGGTCCGTACGTCTTCCGTACCGACGACTTCGGCGCGACCTGGACGCTGAACACCACCGGCATCCCGGACGACCACCCGGTGCGCACGGTGCGGGAGGACCCTGTCCGAAGCGGGCTGGTTTTCGCCGGTACCGAGTATGGGGTCTTCGCGTCGTTCGACGCGGGCAGCTCGTGGCAGAGCTTCCAGCGCAACCTTCCCGAGACCCCAATAACGGGCATGCGGGTCGCGCACGACGACCTGATCATTTCGACCCAGGGGCGCTCGTTCTGGATCCTGGACGACATCAGCCCGCTCCGTGAGATCGAGGCCGCGGTGGCCGCCGGCACCTACCTGTTCACGCCGCGCGACGCCCGGCGCCTCACCAACGTCGGCGTCGCAGGGCTCTCCGAACTGAATCCGGAGCCGGCACCTTCGGGCGCGCAGATCCACTACTACCTCGGGGAGGAGCCCGACGAGGACGTACTCATCGAGATCATGGACGCGAGCGGCGCAGTGGTGCGCACCTTCGCGTCGGACTCGGCGGCGGCGGAGGACATGGACGGGGAGCAGGTTTCCAAGGCGGTCGGGCTGAACCGGGTCGCCTGGACCATCTCCTACCCGGGACCGGAGCTGCCGGAGGGGGCGGTGGTGTGGGGCTATTCCGGCGGAGTCGCGGCGCCGCCGGGCATGTACTCGGTGCGGTTGACGGTTGGCGAAACCGTGCTCGAGCGGGACTTCGAACTGTTCGCGGATCCGCGCATCCCCGAGGTCACCGTCGCGAGCTACCAGGAGCAGTTTCGGGTGGCGATGCTGGCACGCGACTCGATCAATTCGATCAGCCGCGCGATCGACGACCTCGCTGCTATCCGCGACCAGGTCGAGGCCGTTCTCGAGCGCGCCCGGGCGGCGGGTCAGGACGCCGAGCTGCAACCGCTCGCCGACACGCTGACGGACAGGTCGATGGGCGTGACCGAAGACCTCATGCAGACCAGGAACCGCTCCGGTCAGGACCCGATCCGCTTCGCGCCGCGCCTCGACAACCAGTGGCTCGAGCTGTACGGCCGCGTGACCGGCACCGACGGCTACATCTCCGGCGGCGCCGAGGGTGCGCCCCACCCAGGAACCCTGGAGCGTCTCGAAACGTTGCTCGAAGAATGGGAGGGCGTGCGGTTGCGGTACACCGACCTGCTCGAGAACGAACTCAGGCGCTTCAACGAGGCGGTGGAGTTGATGGGACTGCCGGCGGTCGTGGTGCCCAGGCGGGGACGCATTGTCAGCTGACAGGAGACGCGGCGCGGTGAGCGCGGGCATCCCAACCGAAACAGTGCACGTCCAAGTGAAGTACATTTCGACATGTCGGCGCCCGACGCGCAGCATCGCGACTCGACGCACCGGAGGGATTTGACGATGGGACTCAAGGATGAGTTCAGACGGTACGTACCCGATCGGCAAAAGCGCTGTGCCACGATCATACACGGGGCGTCGGCTGCCTCGGGCGCTGCTGCGGCCGCGGCGATCATCCCCGGCTCCGATTCCGTCGCGATCATGCCGGTACAGGTCGCGATGATCACCGCCCTGGCCGACGAGTTCGACGTCCCGTGGACCGACTCGGCCGTACGCGCGGCGCTCTATGCTTCCCTTGGCAGAATCGTGGGCAAGGGGGGTGCCGGGTTGTTGCTCCGGTGGGTACCGGTGTACGGCAATTTCATCCGGGCCGCCGTCGCCGCCAGCGTTACGGAAGCGCTGGGATGGGCAGTCGTGAAGAAGCTGCGCACGGACGGCAGGCTGACCTGAGAGGTCGCCCACTCGCTACCTCCGCGCTCGCCGCGCTCCTCGCCTGCAGCGGCCCCGATGTCGCGGCGATACCTCTTCCCGATCCCGACGACATCGACCGCTGCCCCGATCCCGGCCCCGGCGTGGAGATCGGCGGGTTCACGGGCACGGGTGCCGACACCCACCGGATCCCGCAGCGGCGTCTGATCCTCATGGGAGGCGGTCGGGAAGAAGATGTAGCCGCACGACTCTTCGTCGAAGCGTCGGTCGCCGGCGACATCGTCGTACTTCGCGCCAGCGGCTCGCTGACCAGCTACCCGGAGTACTTCATCGGTGCCCTAGCAAGCATCACTCCGTCGACGGTGATCACGATCCGCACCAGCGACCCCGTGGCGGGTGCGGATCCCGCGGTGCTGTGCCGGGTCGGGCGTGCCGAGGCGGTGTGGCTTGCCGGAGGAGACCAGTGGAACTACCTGGGTCGCTGGCCCGCCGAGCTGCACGACTCCCTCGCCGCGGTCGCGAAGCGGGACGCCACGATGGGAGGGACCAGCGCGGGGGCGGTGTCCCTGGGAGAAGGCGCGTTCGACGCGCAATACGGGACGGTCACCTCGGAGGAGGCACTCGCCGATCCGCTGCGCCGTGAGGTCAGCATCTCCCGCCCGGTCTTCGCTCAGCCGGAGCTGGAAGGGGTCCTCGTGGACAGCCACTTCATGGACCGGGAGCGCGAAGGCCGGCTGCTCGCGTTCCTCGCTCGCTTCCTCGCGGACCGCGGCGAAGGACCCGTGTTGGGCGTGGGGCTGGACGAGGGGGCCGCGCTCACGCTCGAGGTCGGCGAATACCAGGTGACCTCGCGCGGGTCCGGCGCGGCCTGGCTCTACGAGGTCACCGGCCCGGCCACCCTTGCGCCCGGTGTTCCCCTCTCCCTGGACGGGATACGCCGAGTGCGGCTGCCGGGCGGCAGGGTGGGCCGCTGGCCGTTCGACTTCGACGCGAGCGGTGACGTCCAGGTGCTGCACGTCGCCAGCGGCGAGGTCGTGGCCGGGCCGCGGCCGTAACGCGCAGAGTCTACCAGGCCACCGCCGCGCTGTTGTTCCGGTTGTGCGAGGCTGCCCGCAGCTCCTCCGTCTCGGGATCACGGCTCACGGCCACCCACAGCCCCTCGCCGCCCAGGCGTGCCGACTCGTGGTCGAGTGCCTGATAGGCGTAGCCCATCCCGTCGAGCACCTCCCGCGGGAACGCGCCGGCGGGAACCCGCGCGATCATCTGCATCGTTGCGGGGTCGGTGTTGGGCAGGTAGAAGTCGGCGGCGTTGATCGCCTCGTCGACCGTCATCCCGTAGCGCATCACGTTCAGCAGGCCCTGGAAGGTGCGCTGGTGCAACCCCGACCCCATCGAGGCGAAACCGAGCAACGGCACCCCGTCGCGGAAGAGGATCCCCGTCTCCGTACCCGCGGGCAAACGGCCTCCGGGCTCCACGGCCGCGATCTGCTGCTGCTGGAACGAGGCCGCGTCACCGATCGTGATCCCGTCCACCACGATGGCCGTCTTGCCCCAGATCACCGCATTGATGCTGTGCGTGATCGCCGCGATGTTGCCCTCGGCGTCGATGGCGACGACGTCGTCGGAGTGGCCCGGTCCGCCGGGTGCCCATCTGCCGAAGGGCCACCCATCCTCCATCACCTTCCACAGCCGCTCCGCGTGCTCCTGGGTGACACGCTGCTCGGGCGTGAAGCCGGACCCGAGCAACTCCTCCAGCGCCGCCGCCGGAAGAAGGTCGAGGATGCTGTTGCGCGTGATGTCGAGCGCCTTGCGCAGCGCCTCGGGCGACTCCGTCCAGTGCCCGTCTTCGGTCAGCTTCGCCGCACTGGCCAGCCGCTGGACCTCGATGAGCGCCACGCCGCCGCTGTTGGGGGGCGGATTCGTGTAGACGGTGTAGCCGCCGCCGAGATCCGCGCTCAGCGGCTCGTCCCAGATGACCTCGTAGGCCGCCAGATCATCGACCGTCATCAGTCCGCCATCGGCCTGCACCGCCGCCACCGCCTTCTCGGCCCACGGGCCCCGGTAGATGTAGTCGGTCCCGTGCTCCGCGACCGCGCGCAACGTCGCCGCCAGCGCCGGCTGCAAGAACACATCGCCTTCGCGGTACGGCGAGCCGTCCTCCTTCAGGAAGGTCGACGCCGTCTCGGGCAGCCGCTCCAGATCCCCGGCGCGCGCCTCCCAATACCCGGCCATCCGGTCACCGATGGGAAACCCCTGCTCGGCCACATGGATCGCCGGCTTGAAGATCTCCCCCCAGGGCAGCCTGCCGAAGCGCTCGTGAGCCGCGCCCACGCCCTTCATGAAGCCGCCGACCAGCGCGGTTCGGCCGCCCACCCCGGTCCCCCACATCCCCTCCGCCGTGGACATGTCGATGCCCCCCGGGATCGTGAGCGGATCGGTTTCGCCGCGCACCGTGTTCCACTCGGCATTCATCGTGTGCACCTGGCCCGTCCCCGCTTCGTAGTACACGAGCGACATGATCCCGAAGTAGCTGATCGGGGCACCCGCAGTCAGGGCGACCTGCGTGACCGCCGCCGTCATTGCCGCGTCGATCGCTCCCCCGCCCTGCTTCAGCGCCTCCAGCCCGGCCCGCGCCGCGAGTCCGTTGTACGCGACCGTCACGGCCCCGTTCATCCCGGTTGCGACTCCCGCCTCGGTGCGGTTCACGAGCTGTGCCGCCATGAATGTCTCGTAGTCGTCCATCCACGTGGCGGGCGAGAGGTCGGGTTCGCCAGGCACGGGGGAGCAGGATTGGGAGGGAAGCGCGACCAGGGCGAGCGCCACTGCCACCCCACGCCAACGGAACCCACTCCACCCCGGCCGCGAGGAGAGCCGTGAGTGGGCATCCACCGGAAGAATCGGTCGCCGATCACCCTTCGTTGCGCATCGCCCCATTTCCCTGCGCCCACTCACGACGCCGGACGTCGCGACAGCCACTGATCCCACCACTCCAGCTGGATCCAGGTCCGGTGAACGGTCCGCCAGGGCGTCCAGCCCCCGTGGTACGAATCCGGGTAGCGCACGAACCTGGCGGGCACCTGCTGCTTCCGCAGCGCGACGTACATCTGCTCGGCCTCCTCGATCGGCACCCGGTGGTCGCTCTCGCCGTGTACGAACATCGTCGGCGTGCTCACGCCATCGGCGTAGATGATCGGAGATGAGCGCATCAGGTTCTCCAGCCCGCGCTCCTCCCACGGGGGACCGTAGAACTCGCTCTCCTTGGTGCGCGGGATGTCCGCGACGCCGTAGTCGCTCACCCAGTTCGAGATCGAGGCGCCGGCGATCGCCGCCGCGAAGCGGTCGGTCTGCGTGATCACCCAGTTGGTGAGGTAGCCCCCGTACGAGTAGCCGGTCACGCCCATCCGGGCCGCATCGATGTCGTAGTTCTCCAGCGCGTGATCCACCCCCGCCATGACGTCTTCGTAGTCGTTGAATCCCCAGCCGCCCCAGGTGCCCCAGCGGAAGTCCTCGCCGTAGCCGGTCGAGGCGCGGGGGTTCGTGTAGAGCACCATGTACCCCTGTGCGGCGAGGAGCTGGCGGTCGAAGGAGAAGTCGTTGCCGTAGGCTCCGTGCGGGCCGCCGTGCATGACGAGGATCATCGGGTGGCCGCCACCCTGGGCTGCGCCATCGCCGTACCCCAGCGCCGGCAGCATCCAGCCCTCGACCTCGGTGCCGTCGTCGCTCCGGAAGAGGAGGCGGTCGGGCGTCGAGAGTTGCAGCTCGGCCAGCAGTGCGTCGTTCGCGTCGCTGATGCGCCGTTCGCCGGCACCGCTGGTCTCGGCCACCCACACGTCCGAAGGACTGTCGGGATCGGTGATCGTGAAGGCCATGCGGGTGAAGTCCGCCGAAAAGGAAAACCCGCCGAGGCGCCGGTCGCCCTCGGTGACCTGCTCGACGGTGCCACCGGCCGCGGGGACGCGGAACAGGTGGCCGTTCCCGGTGATGCTGGCCGAGAAGTAGACATGACTCCCGTCGGGCGACCAGGTCGGTCCGCCCGGGATCAGGTCCCAGTCCTCGGTGAGGTTGCGCACCCGCTCTCCCGTCCCGGCGTCAAAGACGAACAGTTCGGACGACGCCCCGCGGTCACGCGCCTCGCGGATGATGACGTCGAGGCCCTCGTTGCCACGGACCACGATCTCGCTGCCGTCCGCCGACCACTCCGGGCCGGAGTAGTTGTACTCGTCGTCGGTGAGCCGGGTCACCGCGCCGTCGACGGTGACCACCCAGAGGTCGGAGCGTTCGTAGCTGTGCTCGTCACGCTGGTGGGCGTCGGCGGTGAAGGCGATGCGGGTGCCGTCGGGGCTCCACGCCAGACCTGACGCGTCGAAGCCGAGCTCGGTGAGCTGCCGCGCCTCGCCGCCCTCGGCAGGCAGCAGGAAGATCTCGCGCGGCGGGGTCGCCCAGGGATCGCGCGGGTCGGGAAGGTAGCCGCGCCGATCGAAGCGGTAGTTCATCCAGTCGTAGACGCGGCCGTCGAATCGTTCCGCCGTGCGGCGCTCGAAGTCGGAGTCGTAGGAGGGCCGGGGGCGCTCGCCCGGGGGAAGCACGGAACGCGTGAAGACGACCCAGCGTCCGTCCGGGCTGAAGTTGGGGGACCCGTCGAGGCCGTCGATCTGGAAGGCTTCCCCCGACGCGCCGTCCATGCGCAGGAACCAGGGGCCGCCCGATGCCTCGCCGGTGGGAGCCGGGCGTCTGGACGAGAAATGGAGGTAGCCTCCGTCCGGGGTCCAGGACGGGTTCGAGGCGCTGAAGCTCGGGCTGGTCAACCGGATCGGCTCACCGGACCCGTCCGCCTCGGCCAGCCAGATTTCGCTGTGGCGGTCGTTCTCATCCTCCAAAACGGATGTCACCACGAAGGCCACCCTCGAGCCGTCCGGAGACAGTGCCGGGCTGCCGACGCTCTTCAGCCGGTAGTAGTCCTCGACTTCGAGCGGGCGGCGGGACTGGGCGGCGAGACCGGCGGGAAGGAGGAGCACGGCCGTGGCGAGGCTTACGGTCAGGAGCAAGGCGCGTTTCGTGGGGCGGTTTCTGGACATCGTGGAGACGCTCTCCGTCTGGGGGATGGACGGCCGGATCCGAGTGTGGACGTTATGCGACAAGCTGGGGCCTGGCGGCGGACGGCGCCATGCTGGCGCGGGCGCATTGGGGGCGGCTAATCTGGGCGTTACGCCACGCAATCAGGACGCCCAGGCACCGGAGGGAATCATGAGCCGCAGCACCACCCTCACCCTTTTCGGCATTGCAGCCGTGCTCGGCCACGCGGCCGGGATCGCGGGGCAGCAGTCGCCCCGACCCATGACCGTCGACGATGTGCTCGCGATGCGGACGCCGTCGTCGGTCGCGATGAGCCCCGATGGATCGTGGGTCGCGTTCGTCGTTTCGGAGCGCGACATGGAAGCGGACCGCGTGGTGACCGACGTGTGGGTGGTGCCGACCGGGGGGAGTCCCGGCGATGCGCGCCGGCTCACGACCGGTGAGGGGGCGGACGACTCCCCAGCGTGGCACCCCGGGGGTGAATGGCTCGGGTTTGCATCGGATCGGGGGGAGCGCCGGCAGGTCTACGGGATCCGCCCGAACGGTGGCGAGGCGTGGCCGGTGACCTCGCACGTCACGGATGTGGGCGCGTTCGCCTTTTCTCCCGATGGCGCGCGGATCGCATTCCTGGCCAGCCCCCCGAAGTCCGAGGCCGACGAGGCGCTGGAGAGGTTGCGCGGGCGCCCGATGGTGCAGGACTCGGCCTACGCGGACGAGTGGACGCACGTCTACGTGGCGGAACTGTCGGACGACGGTTCGGCCGGAGATGCGGTGCGCTGGTCGCCTGACGGGTTGCAGGTGGAGAATGTGGTCTGGTCACCCGACTCGCGTGCGGTGGCGTATGGGGCACGTCCGTCACCCGTGCTGAGGACGCGTTACAATGGCGCCACCTACGTGCAGCGCGGCCCCGAGGCCGAGGCGGAGCAGCTCACCACGATGGACGGGCCCGACGGCGCAGTGGCGTGGGACGACGGGATCGGCGTGGTCGTGGCGGCGTCGGGACACCTGCTCGGCACCTTCAATCGGCAGTTGTGGGGCGTGAGCCCGGGGGCCGGCGGTGCCGGCGCGGGTGAGCCCGTGTCGCTGACCGGCGACCTCGACGAGAACGCCGCTTTCGTGTACCTCGGCGAGTCCGGGTTGCTGGTAAGCGCGAGCAGCCGCACGGGTAGCGCGCTATACCGTTTCCCGGTTTTGGGGGGACGCGTTGCCGGCCCACCGGCCGCCGTGACCGACGGCGCGCGCTTCTACGGTGGATTCTCGGCCTCCGCCGACGGCACGCTGATCGCCTTTACGGCCGAGGACGGCACGAGTCCGCCCGACGTCTTCGTCTCGGGCACGCGCTCGTTCATGCCTGCCCGGCTGACCGACCTGAACCCCCGGGCTGCCGAGCTGGCGCTGGGCGAACAGCGGGTCGAGCGGTGGCGCTCCCGTGCCGGCGGCGAGGAGATCGAGGGCGTCCTCACCCTCCCCGTCGGCTACGAGGAGGGCGACCGGGTCCCCCTGGTCCTGGTCATCCACGGAGGCCCCGCCGGCGTCTCGTCCGACCGCTTCCACGGCACCCGCGGCGCGTACCCGGTGCAGGTCTACGCCGGCATGGGCTTCGCGGTGCTGCAGCCCAACTACCGGGGATCGACCGGCTACGGCGAGCGGTTCCGCGGCCTGAACCGCGGCGACATTTCAGGGAGCGACTGGGTCGATGTGGACTCGGGAGTGGACGCCATGATCGAGCGCGGCATTGCCGACCCGGACCGGCTCGCCGTGAGCGGCTGGAGCTTCGGCGGCCACCACACCTACTGGGGGATCACCCGCACCGACCGCTTCAAGGCGGCCAGTGCCGGCGCGGGCGCCAACGACCTGATTTCGATGTACTCGCAAACCGACCTGCCCGAGTTCTACCACACCTATCTCGGGCCGAAGCCCTGGGAAGACTGGGAGCTGTACGAGGAGCGTTCGGCGTACCGCTACGTCGACCGCGTAACCACGCCGCTGCTCATCCAGGTCGGCGAGAACGACGAGCGCGTCCCGGCGGAACAGAGCATCCAGTTCTTCGAGGCCATTCGCGGGATCGGCAAGGTGCCGACGGAGCTGGTGATCTACCCCGGCCAGCCGCACGGCGTCCGGTCGCCGCGGCTCCAGCGGGACCTGATGATGCGGAACGTGGAGTGGCTGCGCCGGTGGGTGCCTGGACCGCCGCAGGCTTCGTGAATGCACCACCTGGCAGCTAGATTCGCACCTCGATCCGCCGCCACGCGCCCTGCCGGAAGCGGATGATGCTGAGCAGGCATCTGGTCATATGGCCGGTCAGTATGGCAAGCCATATGTGGTACGCCTGGAGGCCCACGGTCTCCTGGAAGATCCAGCAGAGTGCGAGCGGCAGTCCGAGCTGCGAGATCAGCGAGATGTAGAGGGGGCCGCGAGTGTCTCCCGTGCCCTGAAGCCCCCCGGTATACGCCAGCGCCACAGCCACAAACACGCCGGATACGCCTAGAAACGCCAGCAGTTGGACCCCGAGCGCCGTGACCACCGGGTCTTCCATCCCGAAGACGCCGAGCAGGAGCCCGGGAAACAGCAGGAACACGACGCCGACCCCTCCGGCCACCGCCACGCTGATCTTCGAGGCTGCGTGCACACCCTGAACCGTGCGTTCGGGCTTTCCCGCGCCGAGATTCTGGCCCGCCACCGCTGCCGTGGCCCCCATCAGCCCCACCGATGTCCAGGTCACCAGCGAGAACAACTGGGTGTATCCCACCGAGTAGGCCGCCTGCGCCTCCGCGCTGCTCGCCAGCGACCCGATGAACCGCAGCAGGATGACCCCGCCGATGTTCATGGCCACGCCCTGGAGGCCGGCGGGCAGTCCGAAGCGGAAGAGCTGCCGGATGACGCGGAAGTCGGGGCGCCAGCTCATGCCGCGGTGGATATGGATCACCCAGGTACCGCCGAAGAGCTTGACTGCGGCCACGATGGCAAGGGTTGCGCCCGACATGACCGTCCCCATCGCGGCCCCGAGCGTCCCGAAGGACGGGATGGGCCCCAGGCCGCGAATCAGGATCGCGCTGAGGGTCACGTTGAGCACCGTGAGCCAGATCCCGAGGCGGAGCGGTGTCCTGGCGTCGCCCGCCGAGCGCAACGCCCCGCCCAGCATGAAGAACACCATCATGCCGAAGTTGAAGACGAACATGGTGCGGATGTAGGGCAAGGCCTCGGCGCTCACAGCCGGGGTGGCGTGCACGAGAGTGAGAAGCGCCGGCGCCAGGAAGTAGCCGGTGGGCGCGAGGATCCCCACCGCTACCACCAGGGCGGTCAGGAAAGCCTGGTAGACCGAGCGATTGACCTTCTCCTGCTCGTTGGCCCCGGCGAACCGAGCCACGAGTACACCCATCCCCGTGAAGAGCGACCCGATGAAGACCTGGACGACCAGGAAGATCTGCCACGAGACGCCGATGGCCGCGTTGCCGGTGTATCCGACGTAGTGCCCGACCATCATGTGGTCGACGAGCCCCTGGAGGCCGCCGATCACGTTCTGCAGCATGGTTGGCCACGCCAGCTTCCACACCGCCGGCCCGATCGGGCCCTCGACGATGGAGCGGTCGAAGCTTCTGCGGGACACCGGTCCCCGGCCGCCCCGGACTACTCGGCGCTCGACCGATTCAACCGGGCACCCAGAAGCGCGCCCACTATCCCCAGCAACGGATTCAGCCAGGTCATCCAGACCGGCTGCTGCGACGCCGCCATCGCCTCGAACATTCCCACGTCATCCGGCCGAGGTCCGGGATCCGCGTCGGCAACACCCTCGAGGCCCGTCATCTCCAGGTTGCCGAGCGCGACCAGCACCCCGAGCACCAGGACGATCAGCACCAGAAACCGCACCCCCCACGGCCCGTCCGCGATCTTCGAACACACCAGCCCTCCCGCAATGGCCGCCACCAACCCGATCCCTATCGACGCCAGCGACCAGCCCCAGGAGACATCCCAGCTCCCGGGCAGGAATGCGCCGTCGGCACCGAGCAGCATCCACATGACCAGGTTGAGAACCATCACGGCCACGACCATCGTGACCCAACCGAGCACCGCCGCCCCGATGTTCCTGGCGAGAGATTGCATTGTCACTCCTTCGTGTTAGGGGATTGGCACGGTAAGTTGGACGTGGATCGGCGGCAACCGGGTTTCATGACCGAATCGGCAACAGGGGGAGGCGGCAGTGACAGACGCGGGCGGGGTTGGCAACGGACAGGCAGCGGTGGTGGAGTTGTCCGTCGACATCGAGGCAAGCGCCGGGACGGTATGGAGCATTCTCTCCACTCCAGCGGGGTTTTCCGCACTGATGCAGGGTCAGGTCACCTTCGGGACCGCTCCCGGCAGCCCCTTTCGGGCCGAATTCCCGGGTTTCGGCGTGGTGACCAGCGGCGAAATCGTGACTTTCGACCCGGATGCGCGCTGGATGGCCCTGACCTGGGGCTCGGAGCAGGGACCCCAGACCGCCGATCTTCCGGCCGGATCCACGCTGGTGGAGTTCCGTGTACAGGCAACCGATGCCGGTTGCCGCGTCGATCTGCGTCACAGCGGATTCCCCTCGTCCCAGCTCGCGCAGGAGCACGACGGAGGATGGCGCTTCCATCTCGGCAAACTGGCTCTGAACGCCAACCGTGCCGATCTCGCCGCCGGGCTGAAGCGTACGCTGGCGGGGTGGTTCGAGGCCTGGAACAACCCGGACGCGGACGCCCGCCTCGCCACCCTGCGCGCGTGCTGCGCCGAGGATGTCGAATTCCAGGACGAGTGGGCCGTCGCGCGCGGGGTCGAGCGCCTCAACCTTCACATCACCAACTGCCACCGCTTCATGCCCGGCTGGAAGATCGAGCCTGCGGGTGACCCGAGCATCTGCCGGGGAGAGGCCCTTGTGGGCTGGCGCTCCGAGGGACCCGGCGGCGTGCAGGAGGGGCACAATCACATCCGCGCGACCTACCACGGGACGATCCTGAGGGTGGCGGGCTTCCAGGCTGAGTGACGCGACTGTCGGAGGTCCGAATCCTACCCCAGCGTCTCGGCGAACGTCGGCGGCCTGCGGTGGTTGGTCGCCTGCTCGAACGCGTAGGCGATCCGGATCAGCGTCGGCTCGCTCCAGCGCCTGCCGAAGAAGGACACGCCCATCGGCAGCCCGGACACGAACCCCATCGGCACGCTGATGTCCGGGTAGCCGGCGATTGCTGCCGGCCCGGCGCTGGACCCACCGGTCAGCCGGTCGCCGATGATGTGATCGGTCTTCCACGCCACTCCCATGGTGGGCGCGGTGATCGCATCGAGGTTGTGCTCGTCCATCAGCGCGTCGATCCCGTCGTCGCGGTTGCCGCGCTGGATGGTCCGGACGGCGTCCAGGTACACCTGATCGGTGAGCGGGCCGCGCGCTTCGGAAGCGATCAGCCGCTGCTGTCCGAAGTGGGGCATCTCGACATCGGCGTTGCGCTCGTTGAATTCGATGACTTCGGCCAGGGTCTTCACCGGCGCGTCCGGTCCCAGCGAGGCCAGGTAGGCGTTCAGGTTCGCCTTGAACTCGTACTCGAGCACCAGCAGCGGCTGCTCGTCGTTCCAGGCCGCGTCCGGCAGGTTGGCCGGATCCACGATCTCCGCACCCGCCTCGCGCATCGCCTGCACGGCGTCTTCGAACAGCGCCATCTCCTCGGGTGAGAACCCCCCGAAGCTGCGCGCCACGCCGATCCGCGCGCCCTGAAGCCCACCGGCGTCGAGGAACCGGCTGTAGTCCGCGTGCAAGTTGCCCGCGCTGGCCGCCGTCGCCGGGTCGCGTGGGTCCACGCCGGTCACCGGCCCCAGCAACACCGCCGCGTCGCGCACCGTGCGGCACATCGGCCCCGCCGTGTCCTGGGAATGCGAGATGGGGATGACGCCCGACCGGCTCCACAGCCCCACCGTCGGCTTGATCCCCACGATGCCGTTGATGGAGGACGGGCACATGATCGACCCGCCGGTCTCGGTCCCGATCGTGAGTGCCGACAGGTTGGCCGAGCCGGCCGTACCCGAGCCCGAGCTCGACCCGCACGGGTTGCGGTCGAGCGCGTACGGGTTGCGGCACTGCCCGCCCCGGGCACTCCAGCCGCTCGTCGCGCGCTCGCCGCGGAAGTACGCCCACTCGCTCATGTTGAGCTTGGCCAGGATGATCGCGCCCGCCTCGCGCAACCGCTGCGCGATGAACGAGTCCTGCGGCGGGATCGACCCCTCGAGGGCGAGCGACCCCGCCGTGGTGGTCATCCGGTCGTGCGTGTCGATGTTGTCCTTCAACGCGACCGGGATGCCGTGCAGCGGCCCCCGCGGCCCGCTCGCCGCCCGCTCCGCGTCCAGTTGGTCCGCAATGTCCAGCGCCTCCGGATTGGTCTCGATGACCGACCGCAACTCCGGGCCCTGACCGTCCAGCGCATCGATCCGGTCCAGGTACAGCTGCGTGATCGACCGCGCGGTCCGCTCGCCCGACTCCATCGCGGCCTGGAGGTCGGCGACGGTCGCCTCGTCGAGTTCGAACGGCGGCACCTCGCCGGCCCCGCGCGCATCGCCATCCACTCCCGCGCCCTGCGGCGCGTCGGGGGCACACGCGGTGGCGCCAAGAGCGGCGGCCGCGCCCCCGGCGACTGAAGTTCCGATGAAGCGGCGTCGGTCGATCATGACGGAGTCTCCAGGGGCTAGGCCTGCGGAAGCGCGTCCACGTACTCGATCATCCGCTGCTGCTCGTCCTCGTTCGGCAGGCGTCCGAGGCCCGCGCCCAGATTGTCGATCATGTGCTCGGCCCTGCTGGTGGCGGGGGTCACACAAGTCACCGCCGGGTGCGCCGCAGCGAACTTGATGAAGAACTGGGCCCAGCTGTGGGCGTCGAAGTCGCGCGCCCAATCCGGCACCTCGCGGTCGCCCACGCGCGACCACAGCCGGGTGCGGCCGAAGGGCACGTAGACGAGCACGCCGATCCCCAGCTCCTGCGCCAGGGGCAGGACCTCGTCGGCGGCATCGGTGTTGTCCACCGCGTAGTCCACGCCGATGAAGTCGAGGGGGTAGTCGCGCATGGCCTGCATCAGCCCCTGATACTGCGGACCCCGCGGCGTCAGCGTCGTGCCGATGTAGCGGATGCGCCCCTCGGCCTTCAGCTCCTCGATGATGGGCATCTGCGTGGGCATGTCCCCCAGGTTGTGCACCTGCATCAGCTCCATCTCGTCCACGCCGAAGAACTCGAAGGACCGCTCGATCTGGGCCCGCGCCGCCGCAGGATCGGCACCGGCGCCGCGCCGCGCAACGTTGACCTTGGTCGCCCAGAAGATGCGGTCCGTGATCCCCAGCTCCGTCGCGAGGCGTCCGGCAACCTCTTCCGACGACCCGTAACTGGGCGCCGTGTCGAAGACGGTGCCCCCGTTGTCGACCAGCGCGCTCAACACCTCGGCCAGTGCGCTGGTGTCGTCGCCGCGTGCGACCCGCGAGAAGGTCGCGGAACTCCCCAGCCCCACGATCGGCAGCTGCTCGGTCGTACCCGGAATCGTCCGGGTCATCATCTCCTGGCGCTTCAGCGCGCGCAGGATCTGGGGGTTCAGGGTGAGGGCCGCGCCCGCGGCCGCAGAAGTGCGAAGCCAGTCTCGTCGTGTCAACATCTCAAGATTCCTCCTCACGGGTGATGCGCCGGACCCTCTCTTCCGGCAGGTTGTCAAGGTCGTCGGCGGTCAGGCGTCCCGCCAGTCCCAAGGACAACAGGGAGAACGTTTGTGTTGGCCCAGCGCCTTGAACGGCAGGCACCGATCGAAACCCGGCCCCTCCGCGCAATCACGCTCCGCCGCCCGGAGCCGGGTCCCGGCCAGGTCCGGATCCGCGTGACCGCGTGCGGCGTCTGCCGTACCGATCTGCATGTGATCGAAGGGGATTTGAGGGCGGCGAACCTGCCGCTGGTTCCAGGTCATCAGGTGGTGGGCGTTGTGGATGCGCTTGGAGCCGGCGCGAGCCGGTACCGGCCGGGAGACCGCGTCGGCATCGCCTGGCTGCGCGGCACATGCGGCGCGTGCGGCTACTGCACGGCTGGGCGCGAGAACCTGTGCGGCGACTCGGCCTACACGGGATACCACCGGCACGGCGGCTACGCCGAGGCGGCGGTCGTGCGCGAGGACTTCGCGTATGCCATCCCGGCGGGCTTCGAGGACGCGGAGGCGGCGCCGCTGTTGTGCGCCGGCATCATCGGCTACCGCGCGTTGAAGCGGGCCGACCTGCCGCCCGGGGGGCGGCTTTTGCTGGTGGGATTCGGGTCGTCGGCCCACGTCGTGCTCCAGATCGCGCGCCACCGTGGCCACGAGGTCTACGTTGTCACGCGGGGCCCCGGCCACCAGGCGCTGGCGCGACGGATGGGCGCCGCCTGGGCGGGCGGACCCAGCGACCGGCTGCCCGGGCTCGCGCACTCCGCGATCGTTTTCGCCCCCGCCGGCGAGACGGTGCCCGCCGCGCTCGAGGCGGTGGGGCCCGGGGGCACCGTGGCCCTCGCCGGGATCCACATGAGCGCGATCCCCTCACTCGATTACGAGAAGCACATCTTCCACGAGAAGCGGCTGCAGAGCGTCGAGGCCAACACGCGGGGGGATGGGCGGGAGCTGCTGGAAGTGGCTGGCGAGATCCCGATCCGGCCCAGGGTGACGCGGTTTCCGCTGGCTGAGGCGAATGAGGCGCTGATCGCGCTGAAGTCGGGAAAGCTCGACGGGTCGGGGGTGCTGGTGATGCGGAGGTGGTAGCGCTATCCAGCCACTGCGCCGTGAGGTTCAATCTCAAGCTCTATCTTCCGACGGGACGGCTCTGCGCATTGCAGGTCGTACCGGGTCTGGAGGCGAATCCAGAACTCGGCGGTGGTGCCGAAGTACCTGGCCAGCCGCAGGGCCGTGTCCGTCGTGATCCGGCGTCTGCCGAGCACGATGTCGTTGAGCCGCGGCCTCGGAATCCTGAGTGCCCGTGCGAGGCGATAGACTGTCAGTCCAAAGGGCTGAAGGAACTCGTCTCGCAGGATTTCTCCTGGATGGATCGGGGGTAGCCTGCCGCCGGCAGTCACGTCGGAGAAATCCACCTTCATCCGGTCGACATCGCTGCGCTTGATGGTCACGGTGCACCTCCTTCAGTGGTAGTCCGTGATTTCGACACCCAGCACTTCGCCGTCAGACCAGCGAAAGCAGATCCGCCACTGGTGATTGATGCGAATGCTGTGCTGACCATGGCGATCACCTTTGAGTGCCTTGAGTCGGTTGCCGGGCGGGGTCGCGCCGAGCATGGTTGCCTGTCCTGCATGTGGTCGGCGCTTGTCCGCGCGGGCAGTCAAGCCGAATCGCGGTCCGACGGCGGATCAGTGCCGGAAAGTTACTCGGTCAGGAACCGACCATCACCACCACCTTGCCGTCTGCTCGTCGCGATTCGAGCAACTCGTGTGCGGCCGCCGTGTTCGAAAGCGTGAACAGCTCCGCGATGCGAACGTCAAGGCGCGCCGTGCTCAGCCAGCGCGTCAAGTCCGCGATCGCAGCGTAGCGCGCGGCCGGCGGCAGCAGGTAGCCCTGCACGAAGTGGATCCGCAGGTCCTTGAAGGCGAGGGGGTAGTAGGAGAGGGGCAGTTCCGGTCGCGAGGTCGACGAGTACGACGCGATCTTGCCGTGCGGCCGCAGGACCTCCACGTCGGTCTCGATGTTGGCCGCGAGGTCCACTTCGATCACGCGATCCACCCCCTCGCCTCCGGTCAGGTCCCGCACCTGTGCCGCCACGTCGCCCCGGCGATAGTTCACCACGTAGTCCGCACCGGCCGCGATCGCCACCTCCCCCTTCGCGGCGCTGCTCACTGTCGCGATCACTTCGGCCCCGCTCCGCGCCGCGATCTGCACGGCCATGTGCCCCACCGCCCCCGCCCCGCCCTGCACCAGCACGCGCTTCCCGCGCACCGGCCCGTCGCCGAGCACGGCGTAGTGCGCGGTGCATCCGGGGACACCCAGCCCGGCCCCGACCGACCACGGCACCCCGTCGGGGAGCCGCACCGCCTGCTCACCCGGGACCACCACCCACTCGGCCGCCGTCCCGAACGGCCGCACCCCACCCTGCGCGTTCCACACCCACACCCGCTCCCCGATCCGCCCCGGGTCGACCCCGTCGCCGACCGCGTCCACCGTCCCGGCACCATCGGAGTGCGGGATCACGCGTGAGTGCCCCATCTCCATGCCGAGCCAGCCGCCCCGCTTCTTGGTGTCGGAGGGATTGACGCCCGAAGCCGCGACGCGGACGCGAACTTCCCCCCGCCCCGGGCTCGGCGTCTCAACTTCCTCGTAGCGAAGGACCTCCCGCGCGGGCCCCGTCGCTCTGTACCAAACCGCTCTCATCTGTTTTGAGGCGGGCACGCCCCCTCAGCCCGGAAACAGGCTCCGGTCGATCGCCGGGACGAGCTTCAGCGCGTTCTCGTAGTAGATCTTGCGCAGCACGTCGTCGGGGAGGCCCAGGCCGTACATCTGCCAGAAGGCGTGGTAGCGGCGGTAGTAGTCGAAGTAGTCGTCCTCGGTCTCGAAGACGCGGAAGTAGGTGTGGAACTCTTCCTGATTGTACGAGTCCTTGCCCATCAGCACGCGGTCGCCGTATTCGGTCAGCCACTCGCGCGCGAACCGCGGCTGCCGGCCCAGTTCGTACACGACCGCGCCCAGGCCGACGTACATGTTCGGGATCTCGTCGAGGACTTCGCCCAGGCGCGCGAGGTCGTGGCCGAGCCAGCCCAGGTGCGCCGCAATGAAGTTCGTGTTCGGATGCCGCCGGAAGAGGTTGTGCTGCTCGCCGATGATCTGCTCGAAAGGCGGGAATTGGCCGGGGGGCCGGATCCGCCGCGGCCGCAGGCGCAGTTCGAGCCAGCGCTCGTTGAAGCGGTCGTGGGGCTGCCAGAACTCGGCGGGGTCGGCGGAGTGGATGAGCACCGGAATCCCCAGCTCGCCCGCCTTGTCCCACAGCGGCGCCAGGCGCGGGTCGTCGACCGGAATCCGGTTGCCGTCGGTGTCCCGATCAGCCATTCCGAGGCCCTTGAAGATCTTCAGGCCCGCAGCCCCGTTCCTCACGTCCTCTTCCAGTTGCGCGGCAGCCTCCTCGCCCCAGCCGGGCTCCCCGACGCCGAAGAAGTTGGTGTTGGCGAAGAAGACGAAGCGCGACGGATGCCGTGCGGTCATGTTCTCGAGCCCCTCGGCGAGCGAGAAGCCGCTGCCGCCGGAGAGGTTCACCATCACCGCCATGTTCAGTTCGTCCATCTCACTCACCAGCCCGTCGACGGCAGCGGGCGACATGCCCCTGGCCCGCTGATGGCCGTGAATGTCCACGAACGGGAACCTCGCCCGTGTTAGCGGGTTCCCCGGCACGACCAGCGTGTTGCGCGGCTCGTAGTCGACGATGGTGACGTCCTGGGCGGCCAGCGGATCGGCGGCACCCGCGGCGGCGGCCAGGACGATTGCGGCGAGGACGGCGGTCGTTCGGCGGATAGTCATCAGCAGGTACCGTTTGGTCGCGGTGAAGGTGGCGGGGTCGATCACGGCGGCGTTGCGAAGGGCCGCGTCGCGCGCGCGCTCGACCACGTTCTCAACAACGTAATGCACGGCGGGAGCCTTGGCGCGCACCTTGTCGTGCGCGAAATCGAGCACGGGCAGGCCGAGGCGGGTTGCGAGGAGGTGCGCGAAGCCCAGAGTCGGCAGCACGTTGGCGGTGATGTCGCGCTCGCTGGTGATGTGGAAACCGGCGTCTGCCAGGCGGCGGCGGAACTCGTCGAGCCGCCAGCCCGAGCGCTCGCCGCCACTGCCCAGGCGAAAGTAGTCGGCCACGATCCAGGTGCCGCCGGGGGCGAGGATCTCCAGCACCACGGGGAACACCTCGCGCGCATCCATGTACTGGATCGACTCGGCGTGGATGACGGTGCCGTAGCGGCCCCGGTGCTCGCTTGCGGGCATGTCTTCGAAGCGGCATCGGAGTATGGGAACGCCCGGACAGGAGCGGCCGATGTGCTCCACCTGGAAGCGGTCCGGGGTGAGTCCGGTCACGTCGTGCCCGGCGGCGCTCAGGAGCCCGAGCATGCCGCCCATGCCGGAGCCGACGTCGAGGATCGGGGCGTCGGGGTTCTCGATGAGCTCGATAATCTGATCCGCGTAGCGGCGGTGGGCACGGTGGAGCGCGTCAAAGCTGACCCTTTCGGGCGGTGTGTCCGGGTCGTCGAAGTAGCCGTAGTGCAGGAAGTCGCCCGGGAGAATGCGGTTGTACAGCCTGAGCTGGGCGTTCGCATGGACGGTTGGGACGCGGCGGTGGCGCCAGCGACGGCGGATCCAGCCGACGATGTGGTGTGGCAGGAACGCGCGTCCCAGGATCTGGCGAACGATCCAGGAGCCTCGGAGCCTGTTCATTGGTCTTCTGTGCCCGGCCCTCCGCCGTCTGTGGCTGCCGGTGCGCGGCGGCGTCCCGTCAGCCCCCGCTGGCGGCTTCCGTCCCACCCCCGCTGGCCCGCCCCCGCCTTCTGGGATCGGCCACGCCTTCGAGCCGGCCGTCTTCGAGCCATCGCACGGAGTGGATCGACCCCATGTTCGCATCGCGAGGGCTCACCGGAAAGAGCGCATGCCCCCGCGCCTCGAGTTCGGCGATGGCCTCGTCGCCGAAGTCGCCCTCGATCTCGGCGGACGAGATGCCGGGGTGCGGATGGCCGAACCTGGGCGCGTGGACGACCTGGTCGCCGGTCATCCCGTATTCGACGAAGTTGGCCGCGGCCTGCAGCAGGCATTCCATGAGCGAGCGGCTGGGTGTCGCCATGACCAACGCCGGCCGGCCGTCCCGGTAGAGCCAGAGCTGAGTCGAGAAACCCACGGGCAGGTTCGTGTACTTGCGCAGGTAGGTGGCGCGGTTCATGACCACGCCGTCCACGTTGATCCCCGTGCCGAATGCTTCGGAAGAGCTGGAGTGGGTCCCGGCGGCCACGTTGCCGTCGGCGTCGACGATGACGTTCCCGCAGGTGGCGGCGGCGAAGCCGATGAAGGGGCGCGGCGGGCTGTTGCGGATGTCCTGCCAGACGCGACGGGCGTTGTCGGGCGAGATGAAGTCGTCCTGGTTCGCGGGGGTGATGTCGGCCCCGCGCAACCACAGCTCCTGTGCCACCCGAATCTGGGTATGGAGGGCTTCCACGCTCTCGGTGGGCGGGCCCATCGAGCGCAGGTCCGCGGCCTCGAAGACCTGCAGGCCGAGCAGGAAGAGCAGCCCGCTGGAAGGCGCGATCTCGTAGTCGCGGTAGGGTGCGCCGCCCGTCTCGCCGGACTTCCATCGCGGAGACACGAACCCCTGCATGGCAGCCATGTCGTCCATGGTGATGCCCCCGCCCCGCCGGGCGACCTCGTCGACCAGCTTGCGCGCGAAGGGGCCCGTGTAGAAGTAGTCGCCGCCTTCGTCGCGCAGCCGGGTCATCGTGGCGGCCAGTTCCGGGAGATGGACCGTCTCGCCCACGCCGAGGAGGTAGCCGTCCCGGAACCAGTTGTCGCGGCCGGGGCCCGCGAAGCGCCCCACCATCTTGCGCGCGTGGTGTACGTACCCCCAGAGGATGTGGTCGATGACGAAGCCGTTCTCGGCAAACGCGATCGCGGGCTCCCACAGGTCCTGCCAGGGGAGCCGTCCGTGCGCCGAGTGGGCGGCTTCGAGGCCGCGCACGTAGCCGGGCACCATGGCGCCGAAGCCGGTCCAGGAGCGCGCCTCTTCGTAGGGCTCGCCGGGAGGGGCGCCGCTGGGGAAGGCGAAGGAGCCCCCCGCGGTGGACAGTTCGCCGCTGGCGGCGTCGAAACAGGTGACGCCGAAGCCCCCGCCGAGGGTGGTCATGGTGGGTTCGAGGACGCACTGCACGAGCGCGGCCGTGATGTAGCCGTCCACCGCCGAGCCGCCGCGTTCCAGTGCCCAGAGGGCGGCCTCGGTCGCGTAGGGGTGGTCGGTGGTGGCCATCACGCCCGAGCCGACCGCGCGGATGTGGGTGCCGATCGGCCGGGGCGGCTTCATGTCCACACGGGACATCGCGGCCCAGTCCCGCTCGCCGGAGGTACCGGTTCGGCCGGGGAAGTCGCTGGAGGCGGCATCAGCGACATCGGTCCCCACGCCGGAATCGCCACCCTCCGCACACGCGACCCCGCCAACCATTCCAGCTGCTACGGACGACTTGAGAAAAGAGCGACGATCCACGGTTCAGCTCCCGGGCTGATGCCCTACCTGATGGCCAGGGCGCGAAAGAGTGCGTCTTTCACGGACTCGCAATCTGCCGGGGCCAGCGCGCCCAGTTTGCGAACGATCAACGTCTGGTCAAGGGTGAACAGCTTGAAGCGGACCCTGCAAGCAACAGCCAGGTTGGCCGACCGCCAATCGCTGATGGCGACGTCGCCGGACCATTCGCTCCGGGTCGAGGTGATCATCGCCAGAACCAATTGCCGGTGCCAGTTGTTGAACCGCGACGATGACACCACGAGAGCCGGTCGGCGCCTCGAGGCTTTTCGGTCGGTGAATGGAAAGGGTACCACCACGACATCGAAGGGATCACAGGTCACGCCAGGCCGCCTCGTCCTCGGGCTCGGACCATTCGTTCATGACTCCGGACAGGCCCTCCAGGTAGCCGTCCGAGTCCCGTGTCACCCTGGTCACGACGAGATGCCCTCCTCGCAGGTCAAAGGCGATCACGTCTCCCTCACGCAGGTTGGCCGCCTCTCGTATGCGCTTCGGAATCGTCGTCTGGCCGCGGGCAGATATTCTTGAGAATTCCATGATTTTCTGATTTATCCGAAATTCTGACTTATCTGAATATGCGACCATTCCATGAACGCGGCAATGGCCGGGTTCCGACCCCTCACCGCCGCCCTCCGATCGCCAGCGGCCGCACCGGCACGTACCTCACCATGCGCATGCGGTTGATCTCGCCCGCGTAGATGTTGCCGTCGAAGTCGACGCCCAGGAACTCGATCCCGGGGCCCACGTTCTCGTCGTGCTGCGGGATGAAGTAGGTGACCCAGGCCTGTTCGGTCTTGAGGTCGCCGATGCGGATGCCCTTCTCCCAGCCGAAGTTGCTGCGCCACGGGTCGGGCGGACCGGTGCGCAGGTCGCCGGAGAGGCCGTCCCCCGCGTAGAGGATGTCGTTGGGATCGATGAAGAGCCCGCTCGGCTTGCCGTACTGCGTCCAGATGTAGAGAAGATCCCCCTCGGGGTCGAAGACCTGGATGCGGCTGTTGCCCCGGTCGGCGACGTAGACCCGCCCGCGCGAATCGACCTTGATGTCGTGGGGGTCGCTGAAGCGGCCGGGCTCACGGCTCTCCGAACCGATCCCGCCGCCGATTGCGCGGATGAAGGTGCCGTCGCCGGCGAGCCGGACGATGCGGTTGTTGCCGCCCCGGTGGCCGTCTGCGATCCAGATGTCCCCGTTCGGGGCGATGGCCACTCCGGACGGGCCGTTGAAGTGCGACTGGTCGTCGCCGTGCACGCCCGCCTCGCCGAGGCGCATGACCACCTCGCCCTGGCGCGAGAGCTTGAAGACCTGGTGGCCCATCCCCATCGACTCGCCCAGCGCGCCCCGGGGGTCCCCGTGTGCGCCGCCCTCCGTGACCCACAGGTAGCCTTGGTGGTCGAGGGCGAAGCCGTGGGGAAACGCGAACATCCCCGCCCCGTAGCTGTCGACCAGATTGCCGTCCAGGTCGAACTTCAGGATGGGATCGAGATCCGTTCCCGCGCACTGGTTCGCGCCGCAGCGGTCGAGGATCCACAGGTGCTCGCCGTCCGGATCCGGGATGACTCCGCTCACGATCCCCAGCGTGCGGCCCTCGGGGAGCTTCTCCCAGCCGAGGGTGGCGCGGTAGGGATTCCCGGAGGTGGTCTGCGCCCTCAGGGGCTGCTGCTGCGAGATCACCGGCGACAACGCGCCGATCAACATCATGGCCAGTGTAATCACGCCACGTCTGTGGTGTACCTTTAGCATGTTCCCGGGCCTTCCGCCTGGTCGCCCCCGCGACATGGACTCATCATCTCCCCGGGGAATAGAGGTGCAGTATGCAGACAGTGACAAGGAACTCCACCTTCGGGACGGGCCGGATCGCCGTGTTCTTCGTAGCGGTGGCCGCCCTGTCGATGGCCTACGCCTGCGGCTCCGACGGAATGGACCAGCCGCAAAGCCCGACCGAGCTGCCCACGTCCGACCCCGACCCCAGGTGCGACTCCGGCATCACCGTGCCGGACGGGCTTTGTGCCCGGATCTACCACCAGGGCGTGGGCGCCGCACGCCACCTCGCGGTCGCCGCCAACGGCGACGTATTCGTCGCGATACGCAACCAGGGCGGCCAGCGGGGCGGCGTGGTCGCACTCCGGGACACCGACGGCGATGGCCGGGCCGATCAGACGCAGGCCTGGGGTGAGGACGGAGGCAGCGGCATCGCGCTTGGCGACGGCAGGCTCTACTTCGCGACCAACACCGGCGTCCTTCGCTATCCCCTGGCCGCAGGGTCATTGACGCCCTCCGGTCCCCCCGAAACCATCGTCTCGGGGCTGCCCGCCGACCGCAATCATGCGTCCAAGAGCATCGCGCTCCACCCCGACGGCAGCCTCTTCGTGGGCATCGGATCGCCATCCAACGCCTGCCAGACGATCCCCCGGACGGCGGGGTCGCCCGGCAAGGAGCCTTGCGGCGAGCTGATCACGCGGGCCGGGATCTGGCGATTCGCAACCGACCGCCTGGACCAGAGCCAGTCGGACGGCGAGCGCTTCTCGACCGGGGTCCGCAACGCCGGTGCGATCGCGCTGCACCCGGAGACCGGCGAGCTGTACTCCGTCATCCACGGCCGTGACCAGCTGCGCGAGCTCTGGCCCGCTTTCTACTCGCCCGGCGACGGCTCCGAGAAACCCTCCGAGGAGTTCGCGCTCATCGAGGAGGGGTCGGACTTCGGCTGGCCTTACTGCTACCACGATCCGAGCAACAACACGAAGGTGCTGGCGCCCGAATACGGCGGCGACGGGGTCGAGGTCGGACGGTGCGCCGACGCCGACATGCCCGCGATCGGCCTGCCCGCCCACTGGGCCCCCAACGCGCTGGCGTTCACCACGGGTGGCTCGCTGCCCGAGCCCTATCGCAACGGCGCCTTCGTCGCCTTCCACGGCTCGTGGAATCGGACACCCTTCCAGGCCGGCTACAACGTGGTGTGGATCCCGTTCGAGGGACACGCGCCCACGGGCGAGTGGTCGGTCTTCGCGGACGGATTTGCGGGCGGCGAGATTTCCCGGTCGATTCAGGCAGACCATCGGCCGACCGGCGTCGCGGTCGGACCGGACGGTTCGGTCTACGTAAGCGACTCGCTGGGAGGGCGAATCTGGAAGATCACCGCCGAGTGACGTGGGGCGACGCCTGAATGGATCGGACGGAACTGCACGCTGCCTCGAATGAGGAACCCGACTTCGGGTTGCAGGACGCGAACGAGGAACCACCGCTTCCGCGCTTCAGCATCCGTCGCAAGGGGACGCAGATCAATCTGGGCCTCCTCCTGCTGATTGCGCTCGGCATCACGAGCGTCGTGGTCGGAACCCGGTCCTTCGACGACATCGAAACCGCAGTGTCGCGGGATATCGAGGATCTGATGCAGTCGGAGGAAGTCGCCGGCCGCCCTCTGGACGAGTTGATGGGCCGCACGGCCGACGCGCTTTCCGATGGGCGCATGTGGTCACGCGGCATGGGAATCGGGTTTGTGGCCCTGGCGGTGTTCCTCACCACCGTCCTGATCCTGCTCGGCATGCGTCTGATCACCATCGAGCTCTGGATACGCCGCATGGGCGCGGGCGATCTGGAGTACAGGCCGACCATCCGCGGCAAGGACGAGGTCACCGAGACAGCCCGCTCTGTGGAGGAACTCAGGCAGCGCTCCATCAAGGCGCTGCAGCTCGATCTGGTCAGGAGACTCTCCGAGGGACTCAAGGAGAAGAACGAGGAACTCGAGCAACTGGTCGATGAACTCCGGCAGCGTCAGGAGCAGATCATCATGCGCCGCAAGCTGGTCGAGCTCGGCGAGCTGACGGCGGGCGTGGCGCACGAGATCCGCAACCCGCTGAATTTCATGAAGAACTTCTCCGAGGCGTCGCGGGAGCTGCTGGAAGAGCTGGAACAGGTCATCGGCGAGTCTGCCGATCAGCTCGACGGCAGCCACCGGGAGGAGGTCCAGGAGTTGACGCGCCATCTGGGCGTGAATCTGACGAGGATCCTCGAACACGGGGACCGGGTCGAACGCATCGTCAGGGACATGGTGCAGATCGGTCGCGGCGGCGGCGAGCTGCAGTGGGTGACCATGAACGACCTTCTCGCCAAGCAGGCGTCGCTGGCCTACCAGAGCGTCCGGGCGCAGAACCGCGAATTCCAGGTGGACATCAGGCACGAGTTCGATCCGGAGGTGGGCCGCGTGCGCGTGGTGGCCGAGGACATGAGCCGGGTCTTCATCAACGTGATGCAGAACGCCTGCTACTGGACTGCCGAGAAGATGGACGCCGGCAATGGCGGCGAGGGTGCCTACGTCCCCACGGTGTGGCTCAAGACCCGGCGCGTGGGTGACGAGATCGAGATCCGCATTCGTGACAACGGCAACGGGATCCCCGGGGACGCCATCGACAAGGTCTTCAACCCGTTCTTCACGAACAAGCCCACGGACAAGGGAACGGGACTGGGGCTGAGTCTGTCGCACGACATCATCCGGCAGCACGGCGGCTCGATCAGCCCCCTGTCGGAGCCCGGCGAGTTCACCGAGATGATCATCAGGATTCCCGCCAAGGCGGATGCGGTGGCGGTGGCTTAGCCCGGATTCCTCAAGACCAAGGGTAGCACCAACCTCGAAAAACTGTCGCAGAGCGAACGGTGCGGTGTATCCGGCACCCGTGCGGCTCTTGGTTCAGGATATTATTCAACCTGAACCAAGAACATGACAGGCACAAAGAGGGCTAAAGCTACCGGTTAGGGCCTGTCTACTACTCCTGACTCATGCGGCCCGGTCGCTGGACTTCCCGGCCGGGCAAACAGCGCCCTGAGCGCCCCGCCATCCGCCGCGCATACCCCCCTCTCCGTGACCAGCCCCGTGACCAGCCGCTTCGGAGTTACGTCGAACGCGTAGTTCGCGGCCCGTGTCCCCTCCGGCACCACCCGCACCCGCCGCTCCACGCCGTCGTCGTCCACACCCCACACGCGCGTGACCTCGGCGGGGTCGCGCTCCTCGATGGGGATACCCGCGCCGTCCTCGATCGTCCAGTCGATGCTGGGTGACGGCGCCGCCACGTAGAACGGGACGCCGTTGTCGCGGGCGGCGAGCGCGAGGGGGTAGGTGCCGACCTTGTTGGCGACATCGCCGCCCGCCGTGGTCCGGTCCGTGCCCACAATGACGAGGTCGACCCTGCCGCAGCTCAGCAGGTGCCCGGCCGCGCCGTCGGAGACGAGCGTATGGGGGACGCCGTGCTGGCCGAGTTCCCACGAGGTGAGGCCGGCGCCCTGGAAGCGCGGACGGGTCTCGCGCACCCATATGTGGATACGCAGTCCCTCGTCGTGGGCGAGGTACATCGGCGCGGTGGCGGTGCCCCAGTCGACCGTCGCGAGCCACCCCGCGTTGCAGTGCGTCATGACGTTGAGTTCGCGTCGCGGGCCGCCTGCACCTGCCCTGCGCGCTATCTCTCTGAAGACTCCGAGCCCGTGTTCGCCGATGCGTCGGTTGCGGTGCACGTCTTCTTCGCAGAGCCTGGCGGCGAAATCGTGGGCGGCTTGCGCGCGCTCGCTCGGGGGGAGTGCGCGGAGGAGCACCCCGGCCGCCTCCAGCGCCCACCTGAGGTTGACGGCCGTGGGTCGGGTCGAGGCCAGCAGGGCGATGGCTTCGTCGAGAGAGGCGTCGGACGAGTCGATGCGCATGGCGAGGGCGACGCCATAGGCCGCGGTCGCGCCGATGAGGGGGGCGCCTCGGACGACCATGTCGCGGATCGCGCGCGCGGCGTCCGCGGGCGAGTCGAGCCGAATGGTCTCGAAGCGGTGCGGGAGGAGGGTCTGGTCGATCACGCGAACCTGGCCGTCGTCACCCTCGGTAAAGATCGCGCGGTATGGGACGCCGCCGACATTCATTGCGGCACGTCGAAGTAGCGGGTTGCGGCGCTGGGGATGATACGGGAACCGGTCATGTGCTCGCCTCGGCGAAATCTCCGTCTGAATCCGTCCCCACCCTCCTACCGCTCCCGCACGAAATACGGCCTCGGCGCCGGAGCCGGATCCGGCCACACCCGGGCCGCATCGTCGCCCGAAAACACCACGCCGCCCTTCATCACGTACCTGATCCGCGCCGCGTTGCGGATGTCCTCCAGCGGGTTGGCGTCCAGCACGACCAGGTCGGCCAGCTTGCCCGCCTCCAGTGACCCGATCCGGGCATCGAGGCCGTGCTGTTCGGCGCCGCGGATGGTCGCAATCTCCAGGATCTGCTCCGGTGGGAACCCGCCTCCCGCAAACAGCTCCAGCTCCCAGTGCGTGCCGAGCCCGACCATCTGGCCGTGCGCGCCCAGCAGCAGCGGGGTGCCGGCGTCGTAGAGCTTCCGCAGTTCGCTCGCCATCTGCCAGGCGTACATGTCGTCGGGCCAGAGGTGGGTGGTGCGGCGGATGCGCATGAGGGACATGGGGTCGATGAAGTTGGCCAGCTTGGGGTCCTCCCAGAGCTTGCCGGCCTGGTGGAACCAGCCTTCGCCCATGGGGCCGTTGTAGACGACCAGCAGCGTGGGGGTCATCCCCGCCTCGGTCCCGCGCCAGAACTGCACGACATCGTCGTGGAACGGGGCCAGTCCCATCGAGTGCTCCATGGTGGTGACCCCGTCCATGAGCTGGGTGAGGTTCATCTGCGGGTCCGAGGCTGACTCCGAGAGGACGTTGAGGCCCATTTCGCGAGCTGCGATGGCCGTCAGGTGGCGCCGCTTGCGCGTCGCCTGCGCGTAATCCTTCACTGCGATCGCGCCGTGGTCGAGGTTCCAGCGCACCTGCTCACGGGCGTCGTCGAGGGTCTCGATGGGCCGGTACATGCGCAGCCGGCCGCCGTGCCTGCGGCCGTAGATGATGGACCCGGTGGTGAAGAAACGGGGACCCGTCATTCTGCCCGATTGAACCATGTCGGTGACCCATCCGTCGCGGTATTCGTTGCCGTAGACCTCGACCATGGTGGTGACGCCGTACGCGACGGGGCCGCTCAGGTACGCGGGCGCCTGCTCGATCACGTGTAGCGACGAGTGCTCGATGTGTGGATGCGCGTGCGCGTCGATCAGGCCCGGGATGATGGTCTGGCCGGCGGCGTCGAAGACCTGAGCTCCGGCGGGGATCGCGACATCCGGCCCAACCGCGACGATGCGGCCGCCACTTGCCACCACTGTGGCATTCTCGAGGACTTCTCGCGCAGGATTCATCGTGACCACGCGGGCGCCGGTCAGGGCGACGGTGCCGGCCGCGCGGGCGACGTCGTACTCGATCCCCAACTCCGTACGCCGGGCCCCGGAACCGCCATCCGCACCCGCCAGGATGGCTTCGACGGACTTCTCGTAGAAGCCGCTGCCGCGGGTCCAGCCGAGGGTGCGTCCGTCAGGGGACCAGGTGAGGTACCCGCCGTCGTTCGCGTCGACCCGCCAGGTGCGGCCCTGCCCGTCGAACGGGGACACGGTGATGGGCAAATCGGACGTTTCGAAGGGGGTGATGAAAGAGCGGTGATACTCGCGCAACGCGATCCACTCGAGGTCGGGAGAGGGGACCGCGGCCACGGAGTGAGGGAAGACGTACAGGGTGCGGCTGCCTGATCCGTCCCTGCCGATGCTGTTCAGCGCGAGGATGCCGTCTTCCCAGGTCGTGTAGTAGATCGTGCGGCCGTCCGGCGCGAAGACGACGTTCGGAGGGATCTTGCCGGCGATGTTGGCGTACTCGAGCGGCTGCCCGGAGATGTCGGCAAGGCGGCGCTCGCCGTCCGGCCCCCGCACTACCAGCTCGAAGTGGACCTGGTTGGACAGCCAAAGGCCGCGTTGCAGCCCTCCGGTACCGCGCACGAAGGCGATTTCGGTGCCATCGGGGGAGAGCGCGAGGCTGCCGTACTGCGAGGCCACGCCGGTGAGTAGCTCGGTCGCGCCGGGTGACGCGGACCCGTCGGCGGCTTCCATGCGGTGCACCGAGCCCAGCGCATCGTCAGTCCACGAGGCGAAATGGAGGGCGCCGGTGCGAGGGTCGACGACGGGGCTGGTTTCGTGCGCGTCGGAACGGGTCAGGTTGTGGGCCCCGCTCTCGTCGTGCAGCCACAGCTCGCCGAGGGCCTCGGAGATGATCCCCCGGGACGTTCTTTGACCCCATCGGTGCGTGCGCGTGCGGTCGCGCTCCTCGGGGATGTCGGTCGTGAACCGGATGGTCTCGGACATCTGCCGCCGCACGGGGGCGCTGAAGGGGACCGGTTGCGTGTCGCCGGTGGCGAGGTCGACGCGGGCAAGGCCGCCCTGGTGGCCGATGAGGATGGCGCTGCCGTCGGGGTACCAGGCGAGGTTGGGGTATGGGCCGTAGGCCGAGCGGGAATCCTGCCGGTCGCGGTCGAGGCCGGTCAGGAGGACGCGCTCTGCGCGCGAGGCCATGTCCATGAGGATGAGGACGGTGCCCTGCATGCCGCGGTGGAGGTACGCGAGGTGGGCTCCATCGGGCGAAGGGGTCGGCTGGAAGGCGCCACCGGGGCGTTCGATGAAGACCTGCGTCGATCCGGTGGACGGGTCGTAGGATTCGACTCGTGCCCCCCCGGGGGGTATGACGTAGGGATTGAAGCCGAAGGGGTAGGTGGCGCGGTTGTGATGCTCGAAGAGGAAGCGGTCGGTGCCGGGCACCGGAAGGGCGCCGTTGACCGGGCCGTTGCCGGTGAACAGGGACTCGAGTCCTCCAGCCAGGTCGAGGGCAACCAGCTGGCTGGGGACGCCGTCGCCGGCCGCACTCGCCAGGACTCGGTTGCCGTCGGCCGACCACGTTGGCCGATGCACATTGACGTCCGGCCAGTCTGACGCGGCACGGAGTTCGCCCGATGCCCGGTCGAGCACCCAGACCTGGTGGCTGCCGCTGCGATCGGACGAGAAGGCGATCCGCCGCCCGTCAGGGCTGTAGCGCGGCGACAGGTTCCAGGACCGGCCGGAAGTGAGCGCCACGGCATTTCCGCCGACGACCGGCATCTCGTAGATCGTGCCGAGGAGGTCGAAGACGATGGTGGTGCCGTCCGGCGCGATGTCCACGCTCATCCAGGTGCCTTCGGTGGCGTCGAAGGAGAGTTCGCGGACTGGTCCGGTGTGCGCTTCAACGGTCCACTCGGGCTGCTGAGCCTGGACGGGATTGCCCAACGGCATTGCCGCGAAGGTCAACGCCGCGGCGGCCGGCAGCGGGAAGAGAGTGAAGGTCCTTTGGCGGGGTTCCATGATCCTACCTCCTTGCGGACACGGTGCCTCCCGGATCACCGACCGGGAACGGTGACCGGAAGTGATCCTCAAGGTACGGGCGCCGCTCGGGGTCGGACGAGAGCCCCCCTACTCGAAGAACACCTCCTGCACCTCCTGCGGCGGCGGGGCCGTCCGCAGGCTGACCAGCACCAGGAGCACCAGCGACACGGCCGGACCTACCAGCGCCGGCCACAGTCCGGCGATCCAGTTGTCGAAGGTGCCGTGCTCCAGGTAGCCGAGCACGTACCAGAGCACGCACGTCGCCGCCCCGCCGATCATCGCGACCAGGGCGCCCGTGCGCGTCGCCCGCGGCCACCACATGCCGAGGAGCAGCGGGAAGGTGAACGCCGACGCCAGCAGGCTGAAGGACATCGTGACGATGAATAGAATCGTCGCGGGGGGATCGATCGCGACCATCATTGCAAGCGCCCCGATCCCCAGCGTCGTCCAGCGCGCGAGACGAACGCCCCGCTCCTGGGAAACGTCGCTCTTTGCCAACGGCACATACAGGTTTTCCACCACCAGGGAGCTCGCGAGGAGGAGCACGGAATCGATCGTGGACATGGTTGCGCCGAGGACCGCCGCCACGAGAATGCCCCCGAAGAGCGGGTGCAACAGCAGCTGTACGAGCGTGGGCAGCGCGAGGTCGGTCTGCTCCAGGTCGGGCAGGAGCACGCCGGACGCGATTGCGATCAGGGTCGAGCCGATGAAGATGAATGACGAAAACGCGATCGAATAGACGAGCGCGCGCCTGAGTGTCCCGCGGTCCTCGGGGATCAGAAAGCGCGTAACTGCCGCGGGCGCCCCGCCGATCTGGAAGAACCCCCAGACCAGGAACGACGACACCACCCACATCGCGGGCATTCCGCCAAGGAACGAGATCCCGTCGGGGTTGAATTCGGCGTAGCGCAGGTGCATGTCGGCGAAGCCGCCCGCCGCGTTGACCGCCACCGGAGCAAGCACCGCGAAGCCGACGATCATGATCGAGCCCTGGATCAGGTCGGTCCAGGCGACGGCGTGCATTCCCCCGATGACGGTGTACAGGATCACGATGCCGCCGAACACGAAGAGCCCCAGGAGGTACGGCATGCCGATCAGCACCTCGAAGAGGTTGCCGGCCGCCTTCAGCTGCGCCGCGATGAGCGGGATGAACGCGATCAGCATGAGCCCGGTCGCGGTCATCGCCACCGCCCTCCCGGGGTAGCGTGCCTGGAAGACGTCGACGATCGTCGTGCACCGGATCCGCGACGCCAGCCGCCGCAGGCGCTCGCCCAGCAGGATGTAGGTGAACCACGCCGCCGCCGCCGAGGACACGCCCGCCGGGGCGAAGTTGTAGCCGAGTTCGCGCTCGGTCCCGACGGCGCCCATGTACGAGCTTCCGCTCATCTGCGTGGCCGAGTACGAGAATCCGAGGGTCGCCGGGCCCAGGTCGCCACGGGCGAGGAAGAACTCCTGCCTCGAGCGGTTGCGCCGGTTGAACCAGAACCCGAGCCCCATCAGGCACGAGAAGTAGAAGATGAGAATGACGGTGTACAGGGCCGCTGTGGACATGGTGATGCTCTTGCCTCAGCGCCCGGTGCGGGCGTGAAAGATGACCGCGCCGATCACATAGGCGTATCCGCCGTACAGAACCACCCAGACGCCCCAGTCGAGGTTGGCCGGCCCCGGCGGCCAGTCCACCAGCAGCCCGATGCTCCCGCCCACCAGGAAGATCGCCATCAGGATCATGGAGACGATCGGGACGCGGGCGGGTTCGTCCACCGCACGACCGCGCTGTCTGGCGCCACCGTGGTCCTCCGGTCGCGCGTTCACTGCCACACCTCCTTCAGCACGCGGATGATGTTCTCGCCCATCACCCTGGCGATGTCCTCGTCGCTATAGCCCTCCCGGACCAGCCAGCGCGGGATGTTCTTCGACCCTTCGGTCGGGTTCTCGATGCCGCGGACGTAGTCGACGGGGATGTGCTCGGGGGCGGCGCTTGCGGTGGTGGCATCCTCTTCGCCCCCCGTCTGCGTCTCGTCGATCGAGAGTGCCGCGGCGTACACCTTGTGCAGCCCGACGTGGTCCCCGTACAGGGTGTCCGGTCCGAACGCGACATGGTCGATGCCGACCAGGTCCTTCACATACTCGAAGTGGTCCATGAACGACTCGATCCCGTGGCGCAGATGCCGCGGCGAGACGGTGGTGTGGGGCGCGGCCTCGATCCCGATCACGCCGCCCTTGTCCGCCACCGCGCGGATCACGTTGTCGGGCGCGAGGCGCTTGATGTTCCAGAGGCCGCGGGCGCCGGTGTGCGTGAGGAAGATCGGGTGCTTGCTGACTTCGACGGTGTCGAGCGTCGTCTGGTCGCTGGCGTGCGCGCAGTCGATGGCGAGGCCCACCTCGTTCATGCGGCGGACGGCCTTGCGCCCGAACGAGGTGAGGCCGCCGTCGCGCGTTTCCTTGAGGCCGGTGCCCAGCGCGTTCGACTCGCTGTAGGTGATGCCCAGGACGCGCAGCCCGATCCCGTACAGGATCTCGATCCGGTCGAGTTCGTTCTCGATCATCGCCGCGCCCTCCTGGGCCGCCACCAGCGCGATCCGTTTCTCGCGGTGCGCGCGGTAGATGTCGTCCACGCCCTCGCACTTGATGATGAAGTCCTGGTGCGCGAGGTCGCAGAAGCGCATCCCCATGTCGTAGATGATGTCGTCCCACTTCCACCCGTTCTTCGACGTGATGCACGCCGCGCCGTCGAGGAAGTTGTCGAAGACGCAGTCCCACCAGGAATCGGCGAGCGCCTCGTAGGCGGTGTGCACGCGCCCTTCGGAGTCGTAGGCGCGGATCTGGTCGGCGCGCGCGGGGAAGAGGTGCGGGTGCTCGTGGAGCGAGATCATGAGCGTGCGCTCGACGAGGTCGGCGACGCGGGCCTCCTGGGCGGGCGTGAGCGGCACGAGGTACGGCTCGAAGAGCGATTCGCCCTCGATCAGGTCGTATTCGGTGAAGTCGCGGTGGGTCCTGACGTACTCGTACGACTTGTAGCCCGAATAATTGTGTTGGAGTGGCAAGATGGCTGCTCCGGTTGGGGTGGCAGTGGCTGCCGGCCCGGTGGCGGATCGACCCGCCCAATAGACGGTGCGCGGGCGAGCGCCACAACCGGACCCCGACCCCGGACATGTGCCCGCCAGCTCGCCGATGAGGGGGTATCGCAGGTGAGGACGATACTCCGGGGGGAGGTCCCTGAAAACGGAAGGAGGGCGGTTCACGCGCTGGAGCGCGACTCGCGCAACTGCAGAGTCCACGCCGTTCACCGGCCTGAAGACAGATCGCAAGATGCCGGCCAGATCACGGGATCTCCGGACGCGCCCACGGCGGGTAAACCGAAGAGCGGGAAACACTTGGGGAGTTGGAGCGGTACGAACTGCCAGTTGCCGGCCGCTCTTGGCCGGCGGGGCTGCGGACTGAGCGGTTCGCGCCGGCCGACCCCAGTCATTGTCTTGCGGCTCGCCGACGGTGTGCAGTTGTAAACGACCATGATTGCTTGCCAGGAGCGTGTCGTCTATCGTTAGGTTAGAGCGTGACCCATGTCGCACGACTCAGCACCAACAGGAGGAATGCCATGAGAAGCGGAGACGAAATGTTGCAGCAGATTGTTGAGAAGTCCGCCTTGGACACGGACTTCCGGCAACGGCTTCTTGCGGATCCAAAGACCACGATCAGTGGCGAATTGGGCATTACGATTCCCGACTCGATGAATGTCATGGTCCATGAGAGCAACATGCAGACGGTGCATCTCGCGTTGCCGCCGGATCCGAACATCACTGAGGAACAGCTCGAAGCCATCTCGGCCGGCCTCTGCTGCTGCTGGTAGCCCCCATGGTCGGCGAGTAGTCGACGGACATTCGAGATCCTTCGCTCCCACCCTCGCGGAAACGTCGCCTGCGTGCAGTTGCCCGCGCCGTGCGTTGGGTCTCAAGGGCTGGTTGAACGCCGTCCCTGTCCCGGATCGTGGATGGGGTCATTCCGGACCTTGCAGCGCGGGAGGTAGCGACGCGTGACGGGCCGGTTGTGGCGAATCGGGTGGCGAAACCTCGGTCGTAACCGGAAGCGAACCGTTCTCACCGCGCTCGGCCTTGGGGTCGGCTACTTTTCCGTGGTGTTCATGGTCGGCTGGGCCGAGGGGGTCTCGACGGAACTCGTCGAGAGCGCCACATCGCTCGTCAGTGGGCAGATCGAGATCCACGATGCCGACTACCGGCCCGAGCGCAGCCTTTACGAGACCATTGGCGGACGCGAGGGTGCCGACGTGGCGGAGATCCTGCGCGCCATCGAGGCCGATCCCTCGGTCGTGACCGCCGCCCCGCGCGTGTACGCGAGTGGGCTCGTGAGTTCCGGCGAAGCGACATCGGCCGGCACTCTGCTCGGCGTCGACCCCGAGCGCGAGGTGGCGCTGACACGTTTTCTGGATCCCCTGGCAGCGGGTCGCCTGCCTGTCACCGACCGACACGAAGCCGTTGTGGGAGACGAGATGGCGCGGCAGCTCGGGCTGAGCGTCGGGGACGAAGTCGTCGTCGTCGCCTCGGCGGCGGACGGCTCGATGGGCAACGACCTGTACACCGTCACCGGCATCTTCCGGACCGGCCTGCTCGAGTTCGATGCCGGCACCATGGTCATGCCGGTCGCTGACCTTCAGACGCTCGTGGTCCTCGATCCGGATCGGGTCCACGAAATCGCAATCAGCACTGAAGATCCGTCGCAAGCCGCCGTGACCGCGACCCGCCTCGCAGCCACCCTTGGAGCCCCCGAGCGGGCGATGTTGGTCGCGCCGTGGACGGAGCTCAATCCGGTGCTTGCCCAGTATGTCGCGCTCGCCGATGCGATGTACTGGATCTTCATCGTCCTCATCTTTTCAGTCGCCAGCTTCGGCATCGCCAACACGACGCTGATGGCCACCTTCGAACGCCGCCGCGAGTTCGCCGTCATGCTGGCGATGGGCGCATCGCCGCGGTCCGTGGTGGGCACGGTGCTGTCCGAGGCGGTCGCGACCGGCTTCATCGGGCTGGCCCTGGGGACCGCCGTCACGGCGCCGCTGTTGGTCTGGTTTTCCACGGCGCCGCCCGACATCGGATGGCTCTTCGGAAACCTCACCGTCGAGGGCGTCCTGCTGACGCCGAGTCTCCGGGTGGGGACCAACGTGCCGGCGTGGACCTGGGCGACGATCGGCCTGATCGTCACGGCACTCGTCTCCGCCCTCTACCCGGCAATCCGTGCGGCGCGGGTGCCGCCTGCCGACACTCTGTCGGGACTATAGCAGCCCGTGAACGGAATGCTCCTGCGCGTCCTGGTCCGGCTCGCCCTCAGGAACCTGCGCCGTCATCTGCGTCGCACGGTCCTGACTGCCTCGGCGATGATCGTCGGCGGCGCATTCCTGGCCTGGTCGATCACGATCGACGACGGCAGCCACGAACAGTGGGTCGATTCCGGTGTGCGCATGGGGAGCGGACACGTGACCATCGAACGGCCCGAGTACCGGCTGCGCCGTCAGATCGACGACCGGCTGCCGACGGACGTCAGCCGCGCCGCGGCGCAGGCGCTGGCCTCTCCGGAGATCGCGCCGCACGTCGTGACCATGTCGGCCAGGCTCGGCATCAACGGGCTGGCGAGTTCGGCGGCGGGTGCGCGCCCGGCGCAGATCGTGGGGGTCGACCCCGTCGCCGAAGCGGGGTTCGGCATGATCGACGATGGGGTGATCGAAGGGCGCTACCTCGAGCCCGATGATCGGCTGGCGGCCTATGTCGGCGCCGATCTGGCCCGCAGCCTGGGACTCGATGTCGGATCGCGCTTCGTCGTGCAGGCGCAGGGTGCCGATGGCGACATTGCGGGGCAGCGGCTCAACGTGGTGGGGATCTTCCGCAGCCGCGTGCCCTCCATCGACCAGGCGACGATCCACATCACGCTCGCGACAGCCGGCGAGTGGCTCGGCTCCGGGAGCGACGTGACCAACGTCGCGGTCGTGCTGCAAAGCAGTGGCAGGACACGGTGGGTCGCCGACCGCCTGGCGCGGGCGCTGGCGGGGCCGGTGGAACGGGGCGAGGCACGCGTCGTAGAGTGGCGCGACGCCAACCCTGTCCTGGCGGCAGGGGTCGCGATCGACGAATTCGGCAACTACGTGATTCAGGGGTTCCTGTTCGTCATCATCGCGTTCGCGATCATCAACACCGTGCTGATGTCGGTGATGCATCGCCAGCGCGAGTTCGGCGTGCTTCAGGCGCAGGGGTTGACGCCGGGTCAGACGGGCACCGTCGTTCTCATCGAAGGCCTCACGCTATCGGCGGTCAGCGGGCTGGTCGGCGTCGGCCTGGGACTCCTGGGCACCTGGTATTTCTTCGGCGACGGGTTCGACTCGTCGGTCTTCATGCAGGGTATTGACGAGTTGACATTCTCGGGTACCGCCGTTGACCCTATCATCGTGCCGATCTTCGGGGTGCGACGCATCGTCCAGATTGTCGCGTTCATTGTCGGCATTGGCATTCTGGCCTCGGTCTATCCGGCGCTGCGCGCCGCCCGGGTCGACGTTGCCGAGGCGATGAAGTTCGATCGGTAGGAGGTCATGGCAATGAGCGAGACGGCAGCCGCCCGGACCGACGGCGTCTGGAAGGTCTTCCAGCAGGAAGCTGAATCCGTGGAGGCGGTCCGCGACGTCAGCCTGACCATAGAGCGGGGCGAGTTCACCGCGCTCGCGGGCCCGTCGGGCTCCGGCAAGACGACGCTGCTGAATCTGATCGGTGGCCTGACGCGCCCCACAAAGGGACGGGTCTGGGTCGCCGGGCGCGAGGTGAGCCGCATGTCGACCCGGGATTTGGCGCGGCTACGGCTCAAGGAGGTGGGCTTCGTCTTCCAGGCCTATAACCTGCTCCCCGTGCTCACGGCGTTGGAGAACGCGGAATTCCCGATGCTCCTCCAGGGCGTGCATGCGGAGGAGCGTCAGGCGCGGGTCCGCGAACTCTTTGCGCGGACTGGAATGGACGGGCTCGAAGACCGGCGCCCCGGCAAGCTGTCCGGCGGCCAGCAGCAGCGCGTGGCCGTCGTGCGTGCGGTGGCTGGCCGTCCGGCCCTGGTGCTCGCGGACGAGCCGACGGCGAACCTCGACTCGGTCACCAGCGAGGCGCTCCTCGATGTCATGGGCGAGCTGAATCGCGACCTCGGAGTGACCTTCGTCTTCGCCACCCACGACAGCCGCGTCATGGAGCGGTCCCGGCGTCTCGTCCGCATGGTGGACGGCGCCGTGCGTGACGACGAGCGCGGATCGTAGCAACCAGCTCCGGGTAGCTAGCAGCCCAGACCCTGAGACACCTGGGCATAGGAGGTGAGAGGGACCGCGCACATCCGATGCCAGTCCTCCTGGTCGATGACGGATCGGTTCAGCAGTTCGATCATCTCGTCGAACTCATGGAGCGCGGAGCACCCCACCACCTCCGGGTCCGCCGCCTTCCGGTGTAGCGGCCAGGCGCGGTCACGAGCATGGCGCCAGAATCCGCTGTCGTACCTGGAGCCGCACGAGTAGTGCCAGCCGACGAACAGGCCGTAGCGGAGCAGATTGTTGATGAGGAACCGATTGACCACGGGCGCGTCGCGCTCGAGATGCTCCGGCGGACGGTCGAGGCGCGTCCGGAGCACCATCCCGATCTGCAATTGGGCGGAAACGATGGCCGTCGCCTCGAGGGGCTCCATGAAGGCCGCTGCGTTGCCAATGCGGGCCACTGCGCCGTCGTAGATCCGCCGGTGGACAAAGTTTGGAAACCCGATGACCGCCCGCTGCTCAAACTCCGATATGCCATCGGCCTCGAGGAGTCTGTCAAAATCCGATTCGACTTCGACCAGGCTCGACAGGTCGCCATTGAAGACGTACCCGTAGGAAGTGTGCGCGGTGAGCGGAATAACGAATACCCAGCCGTGCGGACGCGCAACCGCGCGCGTGTAGGTATGCTGGAGTACCGGCCCATCCTGCCCTTCGCTGAAGACCGCCGGACAGCGGCGAATGACGGCCGTATCGGTGGGGATGAAGGGAAGGTCGATGTGCTGGTCGGAATGGAGTTCCCTGGGGAACCCGCGGGCATCGAACACCAGGTCGTAGCATTCCGGCGCCCGGCCCTCGAATTCCACTCGTGCGCCGCCATTCACCCTGGTGATATCGAGCACCTTCGCGTCGATGTGACGCGCGCGCGTCCCTTCGTGGAGCAGGTCCGCCATCAGGTCGGCGGACAGGTGGTAGGCGTAGGACACCTGCTGTGGCGTGAAGTAGTGGGTGAAGTCTCGATCTCGCCGGCCCCATCCCTCGAACGCGACACCGTACTTGCGAGTCCCGCTCAGGCGCTGCTGTACTGTGTCGTGCGGCAGACTCGTCAGCTGCTGCAGTTCCCGAACGAGGCTCGGCCAACTGCCTTCACCGACTCCGATGACCGGGATGCGCGAGTCGTATATGTGGTGCAACTCGTGGTCGCTGTCGGGGTGAAGACGCGTTACGCTGGCGGCCGCCAGGGACCCTGCGGTCCCTCGCCCCACAACCGCGATCTTCCGTAGGGATTCGCTGCCCGGGTGTATCACCCCAAATGACCTCCAGGCCCGGCGACTGTCGAGATTCTTCAAAGTGCGGCGGACAGCAAGCTAACACGATCTTCGCGTCATCGCCGTCGGCGTAAAGGTCTGCACCGTGCACCTGACGGTGCTATACTACCGAAAACCTGCCCCTCCTGACGCTTAGCAGGACACGAGAGGGGGCAGAGATTGGAATAGGGCGAGGCCGAGGTTTGGGCGATGGGAACCGGAGAAGACACTAGAACGCACGAAGCACCGGGCGAGAACGGTCGGTCCTTGCCCGGTCGTGATGAGGAGACTGTGCAGAGTCGTGTTCAACAATCCATTTGATTCGTTTCACAATACCGTCGCCGAAGCAAAGGAAGAACGCGAACAACTCGACCGGCTGCTGACCGTTTCCACGCCACGAGAGCGGCTGCTTGTCACGGTCATCGCTCTGCTGTTGGTCGCCTCGATCGCGTGGCTCGTGTTCGGCAGCGTACCCCGCAGCTTTGCGATCGACGGCGTACTCGTCGAGCCCGGCGAAACCCGGTCCGAAGCCGCCCGGTCCGTGCAGGCGCTGGTCTGGATCGAGAACGGCATTCTGCCAGAGATCACGGCCGGGATGCCCACGGTGATCGAGCTGGGTGCGGCGGAGGGAGAAGCGGAGACGATTGGTGGAGAGATTGCGGCGATCGCCGCCGTTCGCCTGCCCGAGCTTCCAGCGGCTTTCGAGTCCGCAGCGCCGGTGTCATTCCACCGCGTCCACATAGCGCTCGACGAAAGTCGTGACCTGTCTTCCATAGCGGGCCGGGAATGCCGGATCGTCATCGAAGTCGGCACCCGGTCTCCGATCGCCCTCCTGCGACCGGGGCGAACATAGGCATGCAGAGGATTTCCACGCCAATTGTGCTGCAGGTGCATGCGTCGGAATGCGGTGCCGCCTGCCTCGGCAGCATCCTGGGCTACTTCGGACGCTGGGTTCCGCTAACCGAGCTGCGGGAAAAATGCGAAGTGAGTCGAGACGGGAGCAGTGCGGCGAGCATCGTGCGCGCCGCGAGACACTATGGTCTCGAATCCAACGGACTCAGTTTGCGCGCCGAGCAACTGAAAAAACTGCCGTTGCCGCTGATCGTATTCTGGCAGTTCAGCCATTTCCTCGTCGTCGAGGGGTTCGACAGCCGCAACTTCTATCTCAATGATCCGTCCACGGGACGGCGCAAGCTGTCCGCCGAGGAGTTCACCAGGGGCTACAGTGGAATTGCGCTCCGATTCAAGCCGGGACGCGACTTCAAACCCGGCGGTGAACGGCCCGGACTTTTCAGGCAGCTGCACACCCTGCTCGCCGGCTCATGGGGTGTGCTCACCTGGGTGATCGCATGCGGCCTCATGTTGACGTTGCTGGCCCTCATTGTTCCCGCATCTCTGGGCGTATTCGTGGACGATGTGCTGGAAGACCGGGGGCCCTGGGGCGGCATCGTGACAGCCCTGCTCGGCGGCGGCGGCCTCGTCTACATCCTGTCCCTGCTCAAGCACCGGTTCCTGAAGCGACTCGCAGTCCGGATTTCGGTGACCGGCTACAGTCGAGGCCTGTCGCGGATGCTGCGGTTGCCGGTGGAGTTCTTCGAACACCGGCTCGTGGGCGATCTGACGGATCGAGTCTCGTCCATCGACAGAATCGCCAGGAATCTGACGGAGCAGTTTCTTGTACTCGGTATCGACATGGGAATGAGCGCCGTTCTGCTTATTGCCATGTTGGTCTACGATGTCCGGCTCACACTGGTCGTGCTCGTTCTGGCCGTCATACATGGTGTGCTGGCGCACTTTCTGAACGGCCTCAGAGCCGTTCGCAGCCAGGCGATGAGGCGCGAACAGGGACTGCTGATCGGCATCGGCATGCAGATGCTGAACCATGCCGACAACCTGCGCATGACGGGATCGGACGACCATTTCTTTTCGCGCTGGAGCGGTCATCAGGCCCGCGAACTGCATGCGCGCCAGCGCTACTCGGAGCTGGGCTCGGTCAATGCCGCACTTCCGGGTCTGATCGTCGCCCTTCGAAGCGCGGCGATCCTGGGCATCGGCGGAAGTATGGTCCTGGCTGGCGAAATGACTCTGGGAGCGCTGGTCGCATTCTACATCCTGAGCGAGATGTTTCTGGCGCCGGTCGGGCGGTTCCTGGAGTTCGCCGAGAAGCGCCAGGCACTCGAAACCGATCTGCAGCGACTCGAAGACATCTTCAGGACCGCCGAGGACCCCGCTCTCATCCGCCGAAGTCCGCAGTCGGAGTCGATTCCGACTTTCAAGGGCCAACTTCAGCTCGCCGGCCGGCTTGAGCTGCGAAATGTCACCTTCGGGTTCAACAGGAGCCGGCCGGCTCTGATCAAGGACTTCAACCTCCTGATCAGGCCGGGGCAGCGGGTTGCCGTGGTCGGTCCCAGCGGTTCCGGCAAGTCGACCCTCGCGCGTCTGATTGCCGGTGTCTACCAGCCCTGGTCGGGCGACATCTTCTTCGATGGCCATCCGCGGGATGAGATTCCCGATGGGGTGTTGCGGCAGTCCATCTCCATGGTGGATCAGGAGGTGGTGCTCTTTTCCGCGTCCGTGCGCGACAACATCACCC